>QBZE01000003.1 GCA_003282445.1 OCS155 cluster bacterium AG-333-G23 | reverse complement strand
TTTGATATCTGGTTAAAATACATTTAGTAATTATGGGTGCAATACAAATAAACTCTGTTGGAAAAATTTATCCAAATGGGACAAGAGCTTTAGAAGATGTAAATATTGAGATTAATGATGGAGAATTTGTTGTTCTTGTTGGCCCTTCAGGCTGTGGTAAAACAACTCTTCTGAGAATGGTTGCAGGACTCGAAGATATCACAGAAGGAGAAATCTCTATTGGAGAGAAGATAGTTAACGAGGTAGCACCAAAAGATAGAGATATCGCTATGGTTTTTCAAAATTATGCACTTTATCCACATATGTCGGTTTATGACAATATGGCTTTCTCATTAAAACTTCGTAAATTATCTAAAAGTGAAATTGATGAAAAAGTTAAAGAGGCTGCAAAAATTTTAGAAATTGGTGAATTGCTTGAACGAAAACCTAAGGCATTATCTGGAGGCCAACGTCAACGTGTTGCTATGGGTAGAGCAATTGTAAGAAATCCAGAAGCATTTCTAATGGATGAACCTCTTTCGAATTTAGATGCAAAATTAAGAGTTCAAATGAGAGCTGAATTAGGCCAACTACATACTCAACTTGAGACGACAACGCTTTATGTTACTCATGATCAAGTTGAAGCAATGACAATGGGAGACAGGGTGGCTGTAATACGAAAAGGTGAGCTTCAACAGATAGACACACCAAGAGAAATTTATTTATATCCAAAAAATATTTTTGTAGCTGGATTTATTGGTAGTCCTTCTATGAACTTTGTTTACGCAACTGTGAAAGTCTCATCAAAGAATATAACTTTAACATTTGGTGAAGATTCAATTAAATGTAACACAGATGAAAATAAGAAATTAAAAGAATTTGATGGACAAGAGATTGTATTAGGAATAAGACCGGAAGCATTTGAGGATTCAAATTATGCTAATTCAAAAGAGTTTTCAGAGAAATTAAACATTGGAGTATCTTTAATTGAACAACTAGGTTCGGATTCTTATATTCATTTTTACAAAGATATAAAACCTGTGCAGACAGAAGCTATAGAAGAGATTCTTGCTGATGAGGGTGAAGATATATCTGTTTTAGGAGATGAAACGAAATTTATTGCAAGAGTTAATCCAAACTCAGTTGTTAAAGAGGGAGATAAAATTACTTTAGCAATTGATCCATCAAAATTACATTATTTTGATCCAGTCTCTGGAAACGCAATAGTTTAGATACAAATATTTGTTTAATTCTTTAATGAGTACAATTAATTAAGTGGATATAATATTATTTTTCAATACTTTATTTGGTTTTATGACCATAGTTTCATGGTTAATAACTGCATCAATATTTTATTTATACATAACTAAAAGAACATTTAGCAAATTAATTACTGAGCAGTTTTTAAATTATGCAATAAGTGTTGCTTCATTTTCTGCAGTTGGGAGTTTAATTTATTCAGAAGTTGTAGGTTTTATTCCTTGTAAGTATTGCTGGTATCAAAGGTATTTAATGTATCCTATTGCTCTGGTCTTAATAGCTTCTTATTTTAAGAAAAATTTATTTAAATTTGGATACGTTAGTATATTTGGTTTTTTTCTTAGCCTTTATCATATTTATCTTCAAAATGGAGGAGGAGATGGAGGAGCCTGTGCCTTAGATGTTCCTTGTTCTTTAAGATATGTTGATATATTTGGATTTATAAGCATTCCAGTTATGGCTGGCAGTGGATTTATTACCATATTTGCTGCAATCTTGTATTATGACTATGCAAGGGAGCAAATCAGTGAATAAAAATTTTATTATAGGTGGTGCAATATTACTAGTAATAGGTTTAGCAGTTGCTATCGGTGTTACCCTAAGTTCAGAACCTGTTGCGGCTCCTTTACCAGAAGGTGAGACAACAATAAATGGTGAATACCTTCCTACATATGCTGGAGAAAATGATGACAATGTAGCTGTGGGACTACCAGGACCAACTTTTTCAGGACCTAATGAGAATTCAAATATAGTATCTATGGAAAAAGATGGAAATGCCAAAGCACTTTTATTCCTTGCTCATTGGTGTCCACATTGTCAAAAAGAAGTTCCACAAGTTCAAGATATTATTGACACGATAGGTGTTCCAGAGGGCATTGACATAATTGCAATAGCTACATCGATAGATAAAGGAAGAGATAATTATCCTCCTCAAGACTGGTTATTTCGTGAAGGTTGGAGTGAAACTCAAATTTATGATACAGATAAGGATATAGCAAATGCCTATGGCCTTACTTCTTTTCCATACTGGGTATTTTTAGATAAAGAGTTAAATGTAATCGCTCGTAGAGCAGGAAATCTCCCCGAAGGCTATATTGGACCTCTTTTGATACAATTAGCTAATCAATAATTAGTTAACTAAATTCCAAGCTGAGAAAAGTTCTTTATAGGTCGGATTATTTTTTACAAGATTGTCATGACTATCAAATCCTACAAGTTCTCCCTCTTCCATAACCATTATCTTTTCAGCATTTAATATTGTTTCTAATCTGTGAGCAATAACAATAGATGTCTGGAAAGAGAGGAGCTGATCTGTTGCCTCAAGTATTGATGATTCTGATTCAATATCTAAATTTGCAGTTGCTTCATCAAACACTATTATTTGTCTTTTTGCTAAAACAGCTCTTAGCAGTGCAACAAACTGTCTTTCTCCGGCTGAGATATTTCCACCTCTTTCACCAACTTCTTGATCAAGTTTGTTCTCATACCTATCAAACCATGAAAGAACACCAATAGATGCTAGTTCATCTTCTAGGTTTATATTCTCTGGGTCTGAATAAATTAAGTTTTCTCGTATTGTTCCTCTAAATAAAAAGCTTTCTTGAGGTACGTATGCTACATTGTCTCTGACCCATTGCTGGCTTACCTCACTAGCATCAGTTTCAAAAAACTCTACCTTACCTTCATTAGCAAGATAAAATCTTAAAATTAATTTTGCAATGGTACTCTTTCCTGCACCAGTTTCTCCTACGATTGCTATTTTTTCACCTTTATTTATTACAAAATTTATATCTTTTAGAACTAAGTCTCTCCCATAAGAAAAATCAACATTTTTAAATTCTATAATTTTCTCATTGTTAATTGATGGTATAGAATCTCCTTTTTCAGATAAGAATGGTTTTTCATCTAGAATCGAAAATACTTTCTTCATTGATGAACCTGCAGATCTTAATAAATCATAATTAAAGGAAAGCTGTATTAATGGATCAAAAAAGTAGTTTAAATAAAATAATAAAGCAACAAGTTCTCCAATTGATAAGGTTCCTTCAAATATTCTTTGAGCTCCAAACCAGATAACAGTAGCAATAGATGTAACTCTAGTAATTTCAATAAATGGAAAATAAATAGCAATATTTTTTGCAGATTTTAAGTTTGCGTCTAAATGTGATTGGTTTACATCTTCAAATCTATCAATCTGTGTACTTTCATCACCGTAAGCTTGAATTATTCGTACACCTGATATTCCCTCTTGTAAAGAAGATAAAACTTGACCAATCCATTCTCTTACTGCCCAATAAGCAGTATCTGCATGTTTTCGAAATATTCTTGTTGCAACTCCTAGTAATGGCAAGATAATAAATGCAACAACTGATAATTGAAAATCTACAAAAAATACAGCTATTGTTGCTGCAAAAATTGTGAGGATAGAAGTTAGTACACTAGATGCACCTTCACGAGCAAATTCGTTGAGACTCTGCATGTCTGAAGTTAGACGAGCTACTAAAACCCCTGTTTTGTTTTTTTCAAAATAATTTATATCCAATGAAGTTAAATGTCTAAATAGTTTTTCTCTAATTTGTCTGACATATGTCTCTCCAACTAATCCAATAGCTAATATTGCTCTACTAGTTACAAAATATAGAGCAACAACTGTTATTAGGTAAAAAAATGATATTTGAAGAACATATGAATAATCAGATTTTACTACTCCTTCATCTACTCCTTTTGAAATTAACCAAGGCCCAACCATTCGCAATCCAGTTCCTAGTAAAACAATAAGGGAGCTTCTTATAAGAGGATTCCTTATTTCAGGAACTAATTTATATGATCTAATGAATATTCGCTCCTTCATTTTGTAGATTTTAATCTTTCTTCTTCAAGAAAAAGATTCATATAAGCTTCATCATTCTTGATCATATCTTCATGCTTTCCTTGAGCTTTAACTTTTCCATTTTCAATAAAAATAACTTCATCACAGAGCTCAATAGTCGGTACTCTATTTGTAATTATCAAAGTAGTCATATCTTTCATTGCAGAGTTAAGTTCATTCCTAATTTCTTCCTCTGTGGAGGCGTCAACAGCTGATAAAGCATCATCTAATATTAAGATTCTTGGATTTCTTAAAATTGCACGAGCTAACGCAACCCTTTGTCTCTGACCTCCTGACAAACCATAGCCTCTTTCTCCAACTGTAGTTTCATAAGCTTCAGGTAATTCAGCAATAAATTCGTGAGCTCTTGCAACATTTGCTGCATTTTCAATTTCTTCTTGTGTTGCATCTTTTAATCCAATAGCAATGTTTTCTTTTGCAGTGTTTGAAAAAAGAAAGCTTTCTTGAAAAGCCAAACTTACACTGTTTCTTAATTCTGATAAATCGAGATTATTAATATCAACTCCATCAATTTCAATTTTTCCTGAATCAATTTGGTATAGTCTTGGAATTAAATATCCAAGGGTAGATTTTCCAGATCCAGTAGAGCCAACAACAGCTACCGTTTTTTTACCTTCTACTGAAAAAGATAAATCATTAAATATTTTTTCATTTCCATATTGAAAATTAACTTTATCAAATTTGACTGTGCCATTTCCATCTATAGGTAGTTTTTGAAGATTTTTTTTATTTACTATTCCAGGTTTTTCATTTAGTAATTCAAGAATCCTATTAGCTGCAGAAATACTACCTGGTATCTCAGAAAGGAACCACGCAGTTATTCTTAAAGGCCACATAAGTAAAAATACGTATTGGTTAAAAGCTATGAAATCACCCAAAGATATGAATTCGTTTACTGATAAATATCCTCCAAGTACTAATACAAACAAAGTAATTATCATTGGAATAAGCTCAAAAATTGGAACAAATTTAGTTCTTAGATTTAGATAATTTAGAGATTTTTCATATATATTGTCAATAGCGCTATCTACTTTATCTGAGGCAAAATTTTCATTACCAAAAGCTTTTACTACTCTTATTCCTCCTAGCTGTTCTTCAACTTCAGTTGTCATAGTCGCTTCTGCTTCCTTCACTCTTAGAGAAACTACCATTGCTTTTTCAGCAAATTTAGCACCAACCCATAAAACTCCAGGAATAGAAAGTAGGACAACAGATCCAAGGGGAAGGCTTATGCTCAATAAAGTAATGCTGAGAATAAATAATAAGAAAAGGTTTGCTGAAGCTAGAGGAGCAATAGCATAAGCAAGACGAACTTGAGATGCGTCACTAGATGCTCTTGCCATAAGTTCTCCAGTAGGAACTTTGTCATGATATTGAAATGCAAGTCTTTGCATATGAGAAAAAATATTGTTTCTGATTCCAGCTTCCACACTATAAGATACTGACATACCAAAATATCTTCTAGTTCCAATTGATATTGCACGCGTATAACCAATGATTATTAATGAAGATAATAAAATCACAATAATTCGAGCATTGCCTGTAAGGATACCGTCATCAACAACTCTTTTAATGATATATGGGTGAAGTACTACAAGAAAACACCAAAGTACAGCTGATGATATTGAGATATAAAAATGCTTCTTGTTTTCCTTTATACCTTCAAAATAAAAACTTAATGCTTTTTTAAATTCTGGTGTTCTAAAGACTTTAAACATACTTTTTAATGATAAATCAAAAGAAAAGAAACAGTAAAGACTTTGTGCATTATTTCACAAGCGTATTATTGTTAAGTTTATGAATGATGTATTAGATGACAAAATTCAAGATGTTTTAGATGAAGCTGACAGAATGTTTATAGCTACAAGTGTTGGTGGAAATTCTTCAGGCGCTTCTGTTTTCTTCAACCGCGATGGAGATGATTTAATTTTCTTTACTTTTAATCCAACAAGAAAAGCAGAACAAATTAGATTAAACCCAAGAGTCCATGCCGTTATTTGGCCTAAAGGACAAGAAGGAATTCGAGGCTTACAGATCGACGGCGAAGCTTACAAAATTAAAGATGAAGATGAAAAAAAGAAAGCTTACAAATTAGTTCTCGAAACAACAGATGCGTTTAAAGAATTCATGGATGATGATTTTTTAATCAAGAACGATGTTGTCGGTTATTACAGAGTAAAGCCAACGACAATAAAATATGTAGATTTTTATCAGGAAGAAAAATTTGAATGGAAAACTTTTCCTGCCAATAAAACCTCAGCATTAAAGTTTGCCTTCAGAATGGCTTTAAAAAGAGTAGGTCTGTGGTTAAGAACCATTCGAGCACCTTTTTTAACTGCTACTTTTGCTCCAATCTTTATTGGATCTGCAGTTGCATGGAATGATTTGAAATCAAGTAACTTAATAAGTGAATGGTCATGGAATATGTTTTGGCTAGTTCTTCTTGGTGCATCTTTAGCTCAAATAGCTACTAATTCATCAAATGATTATTTCGATCATACTTCTAATGCAGATGAGATAAATAAAGTTGCAAGTCCTTTTAACGGTGGAAGTAGAGTAATACAAGTTGGACTAATGACACCTGGTCAGGTTTTACTTACAGCTTTGGTAAGTATTTTTGGAACAGTTGCTATAGGGTTATATATAAATCAACAAATTAGTGGTGAGTTCTTTGGAAATACTCCAATTCTTTGGACAGGTATTATTGGCACTTTTCTTGCACTTGGATATACAGGAGATCCAATAAGGCTTGGGTATAAAGGATTAGGAGAAATAGCCATCGCTTTAGGGTTTGGACCAGTTATGGTTATGGGAGCTCACTATGCTTTGACTTCACCATTACACAATAATAATTTGTCATCTTGGAATTGGGTAGAAGCTCTAATAGCTTCAGTACCAATTGGAATATTAGTTATGTTGATTGTTTGGATTAATCAGTTCCAAGACGCACCGTCGGATGCTGCAGTAGGAAAGAACACTTGGGTAGTAAGGACTGCTGTTGAAGATGGTTGGATGAGACTTGAAAAACCATTATCACTGTACAAACAATTTATGATTGAGGCTTTTATTTCAGTAGGTGTAATTGGTGTAATTAGTTTCTTCACTGATTATGGAACAGTCTATGCATTTATTGCTCTGCTACCAGTCATTCTTGTATGGAAAGCCTTCAAAATGGCTGATGAGTGGATGATCAAATGGAATAATCCAGATGCTGACAGACAAAAAGTTCCCTATGAACTCTTATTAGTAAATGTTTCTACCATAGGAATTCATTTCTTAACAGGAATATTACTTTCGGTAGCCTACATACTTTAGATTGTCTAAATCTGCTAATTTTTCTAAAATATACAAATTTTATGATGGTATAAATTCTCTTCTCACACTTGGATTTGATAAGTCTTGGAGAGAAAAAGCTTCAAAAAAATTAGCTGGTACAAAAGTTCTTGACCTTGGGAGCGGTACTGGTGCAGCTGAGAAACAACTTGTTGACTATGAAGTAACTGCATTAGATCCTGATGAAAAAATGTTGTCTCTAAATAATTTTTCCAACAAGATTATTGGATCTGCAGAGGCTCTACCTTTTGAAAATAAAACCTTTGACAGTGTCTACTGTGCTTTTGTTTGGAGGAATATCTCTGATGTAGATAGGGCTTTTGAAGAAATAAGAAGAGTTCTTAAAGATGGTGGTAATTTTGTATTACTTGATATGACAAGACCATTAAACAGATTTACCAAAATGCTCCATATGTTAGGTACATTTATTACCTTACATTTCATTGGTATTGTGACACTTAAATTTAAGGAATATAGATTTCTTTATACATCTTTAGATAAGTTCGAAGCCCCTGAAATCTTTCTTAAAAAAACTAACTTCACTAGCTTTACACTAGAAAGAATGGGAATATTTGGTTTTGTATATCTTGCTGTATTGGAAAACAACTAAGAAAGTTTTTTAGTTAGCTTCTTCTTGAATTCTTTTATTAGCTAATTCAATGTAATCTTTATTGATTTCATAACCTATATAATTTCTTTTTAAGTTAAGAGCTCCTAGAGCTGTTGTTCCACTTCCCATGAATGGATCAAGAATAAGTTCATTTTCATATGTATATAGTTTTATAAACCTTTCTACAAGTTCTGTAGGGTATGGCGCAGGATGTCCAATTTTTTTTGCTCTTGCTGGAGGTATATTCCAGATTGAGAGGGTTGAATCCATAAACTCTTCTTTTTCAATAGTTGACTTGCCTTTATTATTTTTGCTCATTGATTCTTTAGAAAAAACTAATAAATATTCATGGACATCTCTAATCACCGGGTTAGAGGCTGAAAGCCAGCTTCCCCATGCAAAGTTTGCATTTGCTCCTTTTGATTTTTGCCAGATTATCTCACCTCTCATTATGAATCCAAGATTTGTTAAAAGGTTTGTATATTTATTAGAAAATGGAATATATGGCTTCCTTCCAAGATTTGCTACATTAACGACAAGCCTGCCTCCTGATTCTGTAACTCTATATACTTCTCTAAAACAGTTTTCAACCATCGCCCAATACTCTTCATCACTCATTTCGACGTCACTCAACTTTCCAATATTGTAAGGGGGAGAGGTAATTGTTAAAGATACACAATTATCTAATAGTTCTTCCATATTTTCTGAACTTTTATTGATTAATTTATTTTTTACTTTAGAAATATTGTTACTTGAAGTATCTTTTGGTACTAGTTCATCTTGAAACTCAGATACAAAACCCTTTCTTGATCCCGAGCCTTCTTTAAATACTGATTTTTTGACCATATTATGTATCTAAGTCTATCAAACCATACTCAACGGTTTCTTGACTTTCTAAATCTAATATTTTTTCTTCTACGCCTTTGTAATCTTTATGTTTTAAATAGATAAGATTATCTAATTCCAAAATATTTTTATTCGTATCATTTTCAGAAACCCAAATTATTCTTTTTAAACCACTCTCATTGATTGCATTTATAAATATATCTCTTTCGTTATTTTCAAAGAAGACCCCACAAAAAGCGCCTCTGCATGCAGTAGATATATGGGTATCATCAGTAACGTCACCAACTGCTTTTTTACCCTTTAATTTGTTAATATAGTTTTCATCATTTTTGTTTGAGACAAAAAGTCTTAAATCTTGGTTTTGCAGGCTTAGCTTGTTAATAATTTCAGCTTCAATTTCATTTGTTGGGTTTACACATATAACTGGCATATATTTATTTTAATTTGTTAAAAAATCTAGTTAGATAGTACTTATTATTGAACTGGATTAGAACTACAATAAGAGTATGGCTGACGTTAATATCGATATTGGTAAATATTCACTTGGGTGGTCTGACCCTGAAAAAAATGTCTTCAAACCAGAAAAAGGGTTGAATGAAGACATAATCAGAAGAATGTCTGAAATAAAAGAAGAACCCGAATGGATGCTCGATTTCAGGCTTAAAGCATATAAAAGATTCCTTGATAAGCCAATGCCTGAATGGGTAGCTAAAGAAAAGTTGGCCTCATTAGATTTCGATGATATTTATTACTATATTAAGCCAACTGAAAATCAGGCTGATTCATGGGATGAAGTTCCAGAGGAAATTAAACAAACTTATGAAAAGTTAGGAATACCAGAAGCTGAGAGAACCTATTTAGCTGGAGTAACAGCACAATATGAAAGTGAAGTAGTGTATCACAAAAATAGGGAAGATTTAGAGAAGTTAGGAGTTCTTTTTTGTGATATGGACACTGCGGTAAAAGAATACCCAGAATTAGTTAAAGAATATTTTGGCACCGTTATTCCACCAGGAGATAACAAATTTGCTGCTCTTAACTCTGCTGTGTGGTCAGGTGGTTCATTTATTTATGTTCCAAAAGGAGTTCATGTTGAAGACCCGCTACAGGCATACTTCAGAATCAACGCTGAGAATATGGGTCAGTTCGAAAGAACCTTAATTCTTGTTGATGAAGGTGCCTCAGTCCATTACATAGAAGGTTGCTCTGCGCCTGTATATACAACTGATGCTTTACACTCTGCTGTTGTTGAGATTGTCGTAAAGCCATCAGGAAAATGTAGGTACACAACAATTCAAAATTGGTCAAATGATGTCTTTAATCTTGTAACTAAAAGAGCTCAAGCTTATGCAAATGCAACAATGGAGTGGATAGATGCAAACCTTGGCTCTTCATTAACTGTTAAATATCCTTCAGTATATTTAATGGAGCCTGGTGCTCACGGAGAAGTTTTATCAGTTGCTTTTGCAAATAGTGGACAACATCAAGACACAGGAGCAAAAATGGTCCACCTTGCACCTGATACAACATCATTAATAACTTCTAAATCAGTATCAAAAGGTGGTGGAAGAGGTGCTTATAGAGGTTTAGTTCGAGTAGAAGATGGAGCTGAAACTGCAAAAAGCTTTGTAAGGTGTGATGCCTTAATACTTGATGATGAGTCTCGCTCTGACACGTATCCATATATGGAGATTGAGGAATCTACTGCAGAAATTGGTCATGAAGCTACTGTTTCTAAAGTTGGCGAAGATCAATTATTTTACCTCATGAGCAGAGGATTAAGCGAAGAAGAAGCAACATCAATGATTGTTGCAGGGTTTGTTGAAGAATTTACTAAAACTTTACCGATGGAATATGCCATGGAGTTTAACCAATTGATAGAACTTAATATGATTGAAGCCGGAGCTGTAGGCTAATTATTTAGGGTTATATTGAATACAAAAATTATAGAAAAAAATATAGAAGACAAATCCTCAAGCGACTTCGAAGATATATCTGTTAAAAATGAAGATTGGAAATATGTTGGAAAAAATGTATTTGATATTAATAATTTTGATACAGGAAAAGAATCAAAGCTAACTACTAATAAAGAATTTAATGTAGACAGTAATTGTCACAGTCATTCAGTTAATAATGTAATAGAGGGTATAACTCTGACAGGCCTGGATGAGGTTACCTCTCCTGTTGTTGATGAATCAATTAAACGTCCTCTGGATAAATTTGTTGTTGAACAGTTTGAGAAAGTAACAGGCGGTTTTCGTTTAGATATTGAAAAAGATTTTTCTGAGTACTATTCAATCAATTATCAGTCTGATGAAACAGTGGTCCCATATCTTGGAATAAATGTAAACACTAATACTTCAGGAAAAGTATTTTTAAATTTTGCCGAAGCAGTAAAAGGAAACACATATCCAATAATTGAGTTATTTCTAGACAAGAATGCAAGTTTAGAGTTAATTATCAGCGCTACAACAGAGAGTGAAATTCAATTAATAAACACTTTATACGGAAAGCTTTTAAACGATGCAAATTTATCAATACATTTAGTCAGTACTGGAGCTACGTTTTCAAGATCAAGAATGGATATAGACTTAGTTGGAAATGGTTCACGATTTAACATAGATGGCGTCTACTTCGGTGAGGAAAATCAAGTTCATGACAACAGAGTATTTGTCAACCATCTTGGTACAAATACATCATCAAACATGATAACAAAGGGCGTCTTAGGAGATGAAAGCAGCTCAATTTTTACAGGAACTATTCATATTGGTGAAGGAGCAGAAAAAACAGATTCCCATCAGCAAAACAGAAACATCCTTCTTAGTGAAAAAGCAACTGCACAATCTGTGCCTAATTTAGAAATTCTTTGTGATGATGTTATTTGTAGCCATGGTTCATCAGTTGGACCAATTGAAGAAAAGTTATATCACTATGTAATGTCAAGAGGCATAGAGAAAGAAACTGCTGAAAAAATATTAATAAAAGGTTTTTTTAATGAAGTAATTAATGAAGAAAGCTGGGAAATTATACATGATCAAGTTTCTAGAATTTTAGAAAAAAAATATGAAAATGTTTTAAAAAGAGGAAATAATGGAAAAGGTTAAGGTTTTAAAACTTTCAGAAATTACTGAAAATACTTCAAAATTAGTAGAAATTGAAGATAAGAAAATTGCCGTTTTTAATGTAGATGGTGAAATTTATGCAATTGACGATACATGTTCTCATGCAGAGGCTTCACTTTCAGAAGGAGAAGTGTTTGACTGTCTAGTTGAGTGTCCACTTCATGGTGCTGAGTTTGATTTAAAAACAGGAGAAGCAAAAACTCTTCCTGCAACGCAGCCTGTTGTAAGTTATAAAACAGATCTAGATGATGAGTATTTATATTTAGAAGTAGGTGAAGATGCTTAAAGTTGAAAATTTAACTGCTTCAATAGGGGATGTAAGCATCCTAAATGGTATTGATTTAGAAGTAGGACCTGGTGAGCTTCATGCAATTATGGGACCAAATGGTTCAGGTAAATCAACCTTATGCCATGTAGTAATGGGCAATAAGGATTACTCACAAGGCGGAAAAATTTCTATTGGAGATGAAGATATTTCTTCTTTACCGCAAAATGAGAGGTCAGATTCTGGAGTGTTTCAATCTTTCCAGTACCCTGTGGGTCTAAATGGAGTAACACTGATGGAGTTTTCAAAAAACATCAATAGTGAATTATCAGATGAAGAAATAATTAAATTAGCAAAAAGATTTAATATGGAAGAATTTTTAGATAGAGAAGTAAATGTTGACCTATCTGGAGGAGAGAAAAAAAGATCTGAACTTTTCCAGCTCTCACTTAAAAATCCTAAAGTTGCTCTTTTAGATGAGATTGATTCAGGGTTAGATATTGATGCAATTAAATCAGTTGCAAACTTAATTAATGAAACAAGGGAGAGCTCAACATCTTATGTATTGGTTACTCATTACAGTCGAATACTTAAATATTTAGATGTTGATAAAGTCCATGTTGTTGTTGATGGTAAAATTGTTAAGTCTGGTGGAAATGAATTGATTGAAGAAGTCGATTCTGGTGGATACACTCAATATAGGGAATAAAATTGAATAAAAAGAATACAAGGATTGAAAAGGATTCCATGGGGGAGTTCGAAGTCCCTGAATCTGCACTATATGGAGCATCTACAGCTCGAGCAGTAGAAAACTTTCCAATCTCAGACTTAAAATTTTCTAGAACTTTTATCAGATCTTTAGCTGAAATTAAAAAAGCTTGTGCACTAGTGAATCAAAAAAATAAATTATTAGAAAAAGATATCACAACAGCAATTGTAGAAAGTGCTCAAGAAGTAATTGATGGAAAACATGATGATGATTTTGTATTAGACATCTTTCAAACAGGTTCAGGTACTTCAACAAATATGAATGCAAATGAAGTAATTGCACGTTTGGCATCAGAGAAAAGTGGAAGTGAAGTACATCCAAATGACCATGTAAATATGAGTCAGTCCTCAAATGATGTAATACCAACTGCGACGAACGTTGCTGCTGTCTTAGAGGCAACAGAGGGATTAATTCCTGAACTTAAGGGTCTAGTGTCATTACTTGAAGAAAAGGGCAAGGATTGGGATAAAGTTTACAAGAACGGAAGAACTCATTTAATGGATGCAACACCAGTTACTTTAGGTCAAGAATTTATGGGTTATGCAGCATTAGTTTCTGAAAGAATGCAAGATGTTGATAATTCATTAGACAATGTTAGAAAACTTGCAATTGGAGGCACCGCTGTCGGTACAGGAATAAATGCACCAGATGGTTTTGGAGCTGACGTCGCTAAAGAAATAAAGAAATCTTTAAGTACAGACTTTGAAGAAGTAGATAACCACTTCACTAGACAAGGTTCAAGAGATGAAATAGTTCAGCTATCAGGGGCTCTAAAGTCACTAGCTGTCTCTTTATTTAAGATTGCTAATGATATTAGATGGATGGGGAGTGGCCCAATATCTGGTTTAAATGAATTAAAAATACCAGCATTACAACCTGGATCTTCAATTATGCCTGGAAAAGTTAATCCAGTAATACCTGAAATGATGATGCAAGTATCTGCACAAGTAATAGGGAACGATACAGCAATAACTTTTGCAGCTGCAAATGGTAACTTTGAACTCAACACAATGTTGCCAGTTATGGCCCATAACGTATTAGAAAGTATTGCAATTCTTTCAACTAGTACAAAAGTTTTTGGAGAGAAGCTAATTAAAGGATTAGAAGCAAATACTGAAAAGTTAGAAGGTAATATCCAAAAAAATTCAATCTTAGTTACAGCTTTAGTACCAAAGTTAGGATATGACACAGCAGCAGAAGTGGCTAAGGAAGCTATGTCTAATGACAAAACCATTAAAGAAGTTTTGCTAGAAAAAGACTTACTTTCTGAAGCAGAAATAGACGAATTGTTAGATATCGAAAAATTAATTTAATGATTAATAATATTGCCATTGCATCTGATCATGCTGGATATAAATTAAAACAGTATCTTATAGATAATCTTGGGGAAGAAATAACTATTAAAGATTTTGGAACCGATAGTGAAGAAAGTTGTGATTTTCCAGATTTTGCTTCTGAAGTTTCTGATTTTGTATTAAATAATGAAGATTATAAGGGAGTATTAATTTGTGGTAGTGGAGTAGGCATGTCTATAGCTGCAAATAAAATCTCTGGGATAAGAGCTGCAAATGTCTCTGATGTTGATACGGCAGTACAGAGTGTTGAGCACAATAATGCAAATGTTCTTTGTCTAGGTTCAAATAATGTAAATGAAGGAGAAGCAGTTACAATAGTGAATTCTTTTCTTTCAGCTTCATTTCTCAATGAAGAAAAGTATATTAAAAGAGTTAATAAATTCGAAGGTTAATAAACCACTCATAAAAATTTGTCTTATTAAATATCTAGTATTTAAATATGGAATTTAAATTTACAAACAAAGAAATGAGTATTTTAAAACAAGCCTTAGCTGACTTTATTGAGATAGGGATTTCAGCTCCTCAAGAAGCGTATCTATTAAACATAGATAAGGGTATGGATCCTAAAGATGCAGATAAAATATATAAGAAAGAAAACATTGAGCATTGGAAATATATGGTTGTTGAAAAGAAAGATCCAGTATATGTACTTTACGATAAATTATTTACAAGCCCTGCCTCAAAGGATTTTTAACTAATTTAATATTTACTTTTTAAATCCCACCATATTCTATATATTTTTTTCATCTTTTCTTCACTAAAGCTATAAGATTTCATATTGTCAAAGAGTATTTCTTCTGACACAACAATAAAGTATTTAAATATATCCTGTACCTTTTTCGCATTAAGTTCAAGATCATCTTGATGTTCCAAAGTTGCTTTTGTCTCTTTGTATAATTTATTAAAACGTTTATTAAACTCATTAGGTGTTTTTGATTCCTTTTGATTGTAATTCACTAACATTTGAAATATTGGATCAGGTACATGTCTGTATGATTTATAGTCATCATAAATAATAAAATCTTCAAAGACTTCATTAACATCTACACTAATGAACCAGTCGTAATGCTGTGCAAGAATTCCAAAGTAATTTTCTGAATTGGCTAAACAATCAATAATCAGTGGAAAATGTTTTCTATACCATAAAGGGTTGTCACTTTTATCATTTTCCCATCTATTAATGGTTGTGCTAGTAGCAGTTACTCCAAGATCATTGATTGTTGCTGAAAATTCATTTTGTGATAAATTACAAATATATCTTCTTAGAAAATTTAAACGATCTGATTTTGTAGGTAAATATTTAGAATGATTGTGTAGGTGCAATTCAATACCCCACCCGCTCCATATTCCATCATAAAAATTTTTGATATGTATATGATTAGATTCATTTAAATGTTCAAATTCATCACTGTATATTTTATATTTTTTATTTTTTGGCGAGTCTGGAACCGCCCCAAGATAAGGTTCTCTTATAAACGTTGGAGTAGTAGTTGGATGTTTGTCTCCTAAGTTTTTATCAAATATTAATGAGACACGCCACCATTCGTGATCTTTCATTTGCGGATCGTAAAGATGTTGCATTTTGTCTCTATGAGCAATATTAAATATTACTGTTGAACCTATTTTTGAATCATTGTCATAAAATAATTCTGAAAATAAGTTCAAATAAGATGGTGTAAAAAAATCTTTCGGGGGACCATCAAAAGCTGTTTTTGTAATCTTATTAATAGAAGTTTCTTTTCTTTTATTATAAGAAAAAGGAGCAAAATGCCATTCATTATTTATTTCACGAATAAATTTTGGTGATAATTCACTTTCTTGCGACAATATCTTTTGATTATTCAATGTTTTTTTATTTAAAAATCTCAATAATTGATTTACATTTTCATCATTTATTAATTGAGTAAAGACATTCTTTTCTTCTTTATATGCTTCATCATATAATTTTGCTCTTCCTAGAAAATTTTTAAAGTGTTTAGTCTCTCTAGTAGAATCTTCTGGATCTAACTTAAATACAATTTCTTGTTTCATACCCATGAAGTCTATTTTTTTAATTTCATATATATTTCCATCACTATCTACAAAGTCAGCTACAAAGTGGTTACCACTTTCATCGGTTACTTTTTGTTGTTTATTTACGGTTAAATCTTCTGATTCAATTAATTTATCAAACTGTTCTCTTGTATAAATATCTTTAGTTTTTTTCTTTTTCATATATATAAAGATAGTATTTAAAAATGAAAAATCAAGACTTTCTTATAAATAAAGAAAAATCTAAATAAATAAGGTATCTCAAAAAAGACAAAAAAATGATAAAAACGGGTCACATATATCCCAAGTTATACCAAAATAAGGAATTCCAAATATAAAGGAGAAAATAATGAGCATAGAAGCTCACAGAAGCTGGAAAGGCAGGAAGCCAAAAACGTATCCTGCTGGAAGAACGTGTGCATTTGAACAATGTGAAATAGTTCTTTCAACTTACAATAAAAAGAAGTTTTGTTTCAACCATGCTCCTAAAACCTATCCAAGGGTGAGGGGATACATTACCTTACCTATTAATGATGATGGAGGAGACAAATGAAGAAGAGTAAATTTACTGTTGATCAATTTGTACAAGATTTAGAAGATTGTTCAACTCAAGATTTTGCAGAAATAATAGCACACGTAAATGTTAAATTTGCTACTACTAGAAAGCAAGATGTCTGGAGTTTTTTTGAAAGTAAGATTGGTGAAACTGTTAGATTTATTAATCCAATTTTTCTAATAGATGAATCAGGCTGTGTTGATATGGTTGAAACGGCTGAAATTGTCAGCATTCTTACTCCAACACTAGACCAAGACGAACTTGAAGATGATTTTGAAGGAGAGGTTGTCTTAGTAGATGTTGATCCATTTAACTTTAGAGCATACCGCTATCCGCCAAAATTTTTACTCAGACATATTATCCCAGCTCACTCTGAAAGTGTTACAGGAGGAGATGATAATGTTTGAAATAAATTCAACAATACTACATAATTGTTTTACAAAAATCAGGTCTTATATGGGCTCTGTAGGTTTAGTTAAAAAAAAGCAATCAGAGTTATTTGATCACATTTTATCAATGAATCAGTTACTTCAAGATGAACTTGAGATGATTATTTCTGAGCAATCAGACACTCATAGCCCACCTTTTGCTGAAGATGGTTACCTTTCTGGCCTTAGACAGCAAAAGGTGGCACCTCCTAAGGAGGAAAAAGATGTTTAAAAGTAATGATGAAAAAACTCTTGACCAGAGTTCATTTAAACAAGAAGAGCAAGCAAGGTTCAACCTCAATGAGAGACGAGACCATCTTAGAGAGTTATTAATAAATAAAGCTAGTTCTGATATGTTTTCTTTATCAAAAGTATTAGAAGACGTTAATACATTTCCCCAATTATTCGGGGCTGATGGTAGCCAGAAGAAATTAAAAAACAATGTGGGTTTATTAAATAGAGGAATTGTAAGCGGCTGTGTGACAGGCGGACGAACAAATTTAAACAAGGAAAAAGATTTAGTAACTCTGGACTTATTTGAATCTGATTCAAGAAATAACTTAAATGAACTCATTAAGTTAAGCATGCGTGACTGTGAATACGATGTTTCATATGATTTTTCTATTAGAAATAGTGATTATTTTAATTCACAGAGTTTTACTTTAATTGATGATGGTAGCTTCAAACAACTTTTGTGGGATGTTGCAAAAATGGTGCATTTTGATAAACAATACTCTACTTTAGAGAATCCAGAAATAATAAAGAGTCGAATAAAGTTAGCTCAAAACGGAAGAATAAAATCTTTCCCAAAGGATATTTCTAATCAAGGATCTATGGTTCATGCAATGCTTCAAGAAGAAATAGAGTTTCTTGAAATGATTAGCCAGAAAGAGATTTTTTCGGTATTACTTAATCCTGAAGAAATATTTGTACAGAACCATGAAGGATCATTGGCTGTAGAACAATTTAGAAATTCTGGATTCAATAATAAGTTACTGACAAGCAAGACAAGTATTGACCCTTTGATAGCTCAACTTATGCAAGACTATGCAGAGTTGCTTGAAAATCAATTAACGACAGTTTTCTTTAAATCATCAGACAACCCTCATGCCATAAAAGTTGAGTTTCTTAATTCAATTAATATTAAGGATCTAGATTTTTTTAAGGCACTCGGTATAGAAATGCGAGGCATAACAGCAGTGCCTTTACCAATTTTTCAGGCTGATAATTTATCAAGAAATGTCATAAATATTGCTCGTTCTGTTTTAAATGCTCAAGAAGCATTAGGAAAGAGCTTACAAGAGAGGGTTTTTACAAGACCCATAAAATTTAGAGATTAAGGAGAAAAAATGAATAATATAAACGAAGATAAGCTGGCAGTTGGCTTTATAACTGCAGGTGACAGTATAAATATTTCTGGACAATTAAGAAAAAGTGATGAAAATGCTACACCAGAAATTACCCAGCGTGATTTTTTAACATTCACGCAACATGATCCAATTAAACTAACTAATTCTTTAGTTTACTGTAGACCAACATTGGTCATGAACCAAAGCACACTAGATGCAGAAAATCCTGGTTATTATGCTGTACAACGTTCTTGGACAACAGATGAAGATCTGCAACTTGGTGTAACAGATGTGCTTTTGGAAAAAAGTAGTTTCTGGACATTTGAGGCAGAGGTAATAGCTGTAATTGAGTTTCCAATAGGCAGTACTGAACCTATAGCAGTTATGACAGAGCTAGACCGAGGACCTGTATTTAATACACAAATATTTAAATGCAATGACTTATCGGAGATACCAACTGGTGGACTCCCTACTTCTAAAGCAGGTTATGTATATCGAACAAATATCCCTGCTTTGCTATACCTACTTGACAATAAATTATTAAATCAAGATGCCAGACATAAAGGTTTTTTTGGTAAAACAGGTTGCGGGAAAAGCCATATGGTTGCTTCTGAGTTTGTCCGATATCTAGATACAGAAATGAGCTTCTGCGTTTTTGAGCCTAAGTTACAAATAATAAATGGTGAACTAGGTACTAGCAAAAATTTCAGAAAAAGAATCAAAGAAACAGGTCGAGAATTATTACCGATTTATTTAGATCAATTTCAAATTAAGCCTGATATTCATTCGTTCAAGAATTTAGTTAATACTAATAATTTATGGGACTCAAAGTATGTTCGCAAAATGAAAAAGGGTGATAAGGTCCAAGCAACAGATGTATTTGCTGACATCATTTTTGATGAACAAAAAAAATCTTATCAACAATGGATGCAAGGTGATATGTCAGATATTGATTTCTTGAAAAATGTATTACAAGAATTGGTTGATAATCATATGCAGAGAATTTATGCTCCTGGAAACGCAAGGACAGAGCTAGAAGGATCAATCAGAGCCTTATTAAACAATAATTCAAAACTTAAAAGTATGGCAAGGAACTTAATTAAAGTTAAGTTTCTCTTTGCAGAAAAGAAAAATGTAAAAACAATTGATGAAATTGTTGATAATTTTTTACTTGGTCATAAAACCATTACCTACATTATTCCAAAATTTAAAGAAGTTAATAACTTATTTAAAAAAGATGATTTTGATGCTATTTACAAATTTCTAGTTTCTAAAATTATCGAAAAAGTTGAAAATCACTGTAGTTATCCAGTAGGAAAATACAAAAACATTAAGCAATTTAATGTTTGTTTTGTTATTGATGAGGCGCAAAGACTATTTCCTTCAGGAAATACCGACAATTTTAGTGGGGACGAGCGTAAGACAATAGAGAAATTTTATCAAATGCTTGAGACCTATCGCAGTAAGGGTATTAGTGCTTGGCTCGCAACTCCAGATCCAATGACTATTAATGAAAAAATACGCAAAAGAATTTTTGACCACGATCTATATGTTGGCTCAAAATTAACATCTGCTGGAGCAAAAGAAATTAAGGACCAAATAACAAACCCTAACAGGTATAAAGACCTTATTAATATGCCTAGCCCTACACATGAATTTGATTCAAAAGAGGGCGTATCTAAAATGAAAAATTTTCATTTTTTCTTAAAAGGAAGACTTAATCCTCTCGACACCAGAGATGAGGGTTTTATTTTAAGAATTGACTTAGAAGATCATTCTTAAAGGATAAAGCGGTGAAATATTTTAAGCTTAAAAAAATAAAAAACTTAATGTCTTCTATAAAAGCAATAGGCCGAGATATTGATGGAGATTTATTTCTTCGAATAAATTTAATAGCAGTTGTATTTTTTCTAAATTTAACCATTTGTTTTATTTGGGCAACTAACAATGAGCTATATTTGATTCCTTATTCTTTATCTTTGTTTTTATTTGTTTTTTTTGTATTTAGAGAAAAGCAATACCGAAAAACCATATCTAATCCTGAAACTGGATATGTAAAAGTTATAAAGATGAATACAAAACTATTTTTTGGTATGCCTTTGTATCAGTTGTTGGCAGGCCCAGATTATGAGGTCTGCAAGGATGGCTTACCAAGGATTAGAACAGGGGTCCTTACTTGGTTACATCTATGTATAGCAATTATTTCAAAAACAAAAACTCATAAATCTGATTTGCACCAAGCGCTTATTGATACATTAAATCGTGAAGGTTATGAAGAATTAATTCCCTGGACTGTAGAAATTTATAGCAAAATATCAAAAAATAATTTTCCTCCAGTCCCGGATGATTTATCAGATTTATAAGAAAGATGGAAAGATATGAGTAAACCAAGAAAAAAATTAGGAAAGATCACAGAGAAGCAGTCCCATTTTATACGGATGTTTGTTGGAGGTATTGACATTGAACAGATACTTCTTGACCTTGATTTAAAAGGACAGGATGTTACTCGTTGGATGTACACGAATTCTTTATTTATAGCTGCGCTTAATAGTGAAATCTTTTTAAAAGAAAACAGTCTTTATTTAAAGAATTTAAATGTTAGATCAAAATCTTTGGAAGTTTTAGATAAGTTTCTCGAAGCTGGGAATTTAGAAGCAGTTTCTTTAGCACTAAATAATATTGAGGATTTTAAAGATTTTAATGAAGAATTATTTTCACCAAAGCAAATTAAAGAAGATTCGATTGATAGGTTGTTTAGATTTCTTGAAATGCAATCACAACAACCTCCTAAAAGAAGACGAAAGAAAAGAGGAGATGATGACGACAATAGCCCGCCGTTTTAGAATATTATTTGTAGGAGTTTTTATTGTATGCAGTCCAAGCAGCCAAGAATTAGTTTCTACAACTACAGCAGAAAAGCCTGTTGAAGAAAGTACAACAACTACTTCTACAACCACTACAACAATTCCTAGTTCAAGCACAGTGGAGCTTTTAGGTGCCCAGGAATTTGAGGAAGCATTAATAGGAGAGCTAAGTGTGGGTGACTGCTATAAAGATTTTCGGACAAATTTAGATCCTGATTATTTTTATGAAAAAGTTCATAAAGTCCCATGTGATGAAGATCACAATTCTGAGATTGTTTACAAAGCAAAATTTAGTAATCAATATTTAGACGTGCTTATGCTAAAAGTAGAAGCAGGTTTGCGCTGTAATCAGGCACGAAGTCTCTTTGATGTTATTGAATTTGTTGACCGAAAGTATGAAACTACATTTTTTCGAGTAGAAAGTGTTTTTGACGAAACTGCTGTTAGCCTAGGAGACCAAGATTCAATAATTTGTAGTGCTTACTTAGAACCTGTAGGGGAAGAAACAGATTCACTTCTTCTTAACAATGAAACTTTTTACAATAAAGAAAATTTTGATTGGTCGATTGTGCATGAAGATTTAGCTTTTTATATTTTTGACACTCAATGGGATGGACCTTATGATGCTGGCGTAGTTTGTCAAACTTCAGTATACGAAACAGATCCTTTTTTTAGTGAATTTATGATGTTTTACGCTATACCTTCTGGTCAAATTGAGGAATTGAAATTTGTTTACGAAAACGATGAGCAAATAATTACTATTGATCTCCTTACCTATCTACCATTTTTTAGCGACACAGATGTTTGGGATGAAAAAATATTTTATTATTTTCTGCCAGTTTCTCAAATTGTTACTTTTCACATTGTTAATAATTTTGATACAAATTTTGACCCTGACCAAGTGTTTAGTGCACCAGCAGAAGATGTTATTGGAACATTTTCAATCAAAACAAGCGAATGGGAAAAAGTTTCATCTTGTTCTATGAGCGAAAATTAGTTTTCTACTGGGTAAAATATATTTTTACCTTCAAACTTTTTTGTTCCATTGACATAGCTGTAATATTTTCTACATTCGCATGAAAGATATTCAACATCTATTGGATTCAAAGGTCTTTTCGCTTCTGGCCAGTACACTTTTTGTAATTCAATCATTTTTCTACTCGTTTCTTGATGATCATTGAGATTAAGAAATTGTTCTAATCGATCTAAATAAGCTACAGCACCAATTCCTGTTGGAACATCAGTTTCAGGCTCAATAATATCTGGACGAAACCATGCAATATCTATTACAGCCATAAATACTGGGAAATCATTCTCCATTTTGAACTCTTGATTCACTGCATTTGTAGCAGTTATGGCATTTCCTTTTGAATTTTTAATAATTTCTGCAAGTTCTTCTTTAATGCGGGGGAATAGTTTGGTTGCTGCATCCATTCTTGAGTACTCTTTTCCTCCCCATTCAATAGGCTGCACAGGATATGCTGTTTCATTACACCATGATTCAATATTATTTAACATTTCTTCAAGTTCTTTAGGGTTTGATAGCATTTCTGGAGATAATAAATCAAGTGTTTCTTGTCTATTGCACCAGCGACCAAAGAATACAGCATTAATTAATGTTGGTAAGTCATCTTCTAGGCCAGCAGCAAAACGTAATATTGCTTTACTACCCCTATCATCTTCACGAAAAACATTAAGAAACCTTCCTTTTTGAAATATAGGATCTTCGCTCCACGGAGAAGGCTCTCCACTTTCTCTTAATTTTCGAATATTTTCTCTTTCACGACAGAATGCAAAAAAACTTTCTACAGGGTCTTCAATTGTTAGACCATCTAGAGCTGAAGCATA
This sequence comes from OCS155 cluster bacterium AG-333-G23, assembly GCA_003282445.1. GTDB lineage: Bacteria > Actinomycetota > Acidimicrobiia > Actinomarinales > Actinomarinaceae > Actinomarina. The sequence continues at coordinate 91,268 of QBZE01000003.1, read as the reverse complement.
TTTATTTTCAGTCATCTTAAATTGATAATTGCCAGATTGCTTTTATCCAATCATCTGTTATTTCATTTCTAGCAAAAACAACAATTCCAATAGCACCTTCTTCATATACTTCTCTCATAGAAGTACCAGTTGTATAGACATCATCTGCAATCAATAGTGGATCATTTTCATCATTTGTAGAGTATGGTTTTAAAGCTTTTTCAAACGGGATACCTCCTCTTGGTATACCTTTTACATCTCTAAAAGTTAATTTTTCACTTACTATTTTTGCTAAAGCTTCGTAATCATTATCAGTCAACGCATCGCATTCAACCTTCCACGTTAGAGGAAGGCCGGCATGCGAAATAAAATCTTCTCTAATAAATAAATTCATACTAGTTTCCTTAATTTTAGTGGATTAAAACAAACAGTTCCGAAACTTACATGATCTGCGCCTATTTCTTTGTAATATTCGACGTCTTTTATGCTATCAATACCTCCACCAGCAATGACTTCTATCTCTGGATAGTTTTCTTTAATATGTTCTACAAATTTTGTCGTATAAGGCATTAATTCTTTTCCACTGAGTCCACCTTTTTCTACAGGAAGAGTATTGCAGGCATGGATCTGTTTGAATTTAAAGGAATTTATGTAGCTATCTAATTCCTCAAACGTTGTTAATGGGGAGATTTTTCCAATAAACCATTCTCTAGTGCTAGGATTAAAATCTTCAATTCCTTCAATATGATGTTCATCAATATTTGGACATGACATATTTACTTCAACATTGAAATCTTCAGGTATTTTTTCAGCAAATATTCTCCAGTCTTCTTTTTCTATCCCTGCAATTGAAAAAATTTCATTCTCTTTATGTTTTGGCAAACCAATAGTAATTCCAGGGTTTTTCAGGCCTATTTTGTTTACCCATCCGCGTTTTGTGTATCTTAGAGTCTTTACAATTTGTATGATTCGACCAGTTCTTTTTTCTACTGTCCAACTACCAGATACAGAGATAGTATTTTTTGTTTTTATATAATTACCAAACGGTGCAGCAATAAATTTTTTCATATAGTTAAGTTATTTATTACATAGTCCAGGTTATTTTTAATTGATCTTCCCATAACAATATATTTTGCACCTAATTCAATGGCTTTTTCTGGGGTTGTGGTGTTTCTTTGATCATCTTTACTATCGCTCTCTAACCTAATTCCAGGGGTAACAATTAGATCAAAGAGTTCTTCAGTAGAACTAATCTCTGAAGCTGGACAGATAACACCATCAATTCCTGATTCTTTAGCAACTATAAAATCTTTTTTAACATCATTGCTAGTTTCTTCATCCATTGCCTTACTTGTTAGAGCACTACTAACACCGAGGAGTTTAATATTCTCTGTTTTATTTTCACTTGCTGCAAGCAAAGCTTCTTTTTCTGATGCTATATGAATAGTCAAATAATCAGCACCAATATTTCCTGCGCTTACTGTTGCTGCTTGTACAGTATTTGGAATATCGTGTAATTTAAGATCTAAAAATACTTTCCAATCGTCATTTTTTAGCTTTTCAACTGAAGAAGGGCCTTCGGCGGTAAACATTTCTAATCCAACTTTTACTCCATAAATCACACCTTTCAGTTTTTCAAGGGTTTCTGTAAATTCGCTTAGCTCTTTGCCATCCAATGCAAAGAAAATAGGTTTAACTGACATTTTGTATAGCCTCCATATCGTCTAATACTTTTTCTTGTAATAAGAAAGCTTCTAGAAATGCTTCAGCTTCTCTAACTGAAGAAACAACAGCAACACCTGTTTCATGAGATAGTCTTCTAATTTTCCAACCATCTGTATATTCATTTGCAAATGTAGGTGTGTTGATGACTATAGAGATTAATTTCTCCTCAATAATTGTTAATGAAGTTGGTGATTCATCGTCCGCCCTTCCAACAATTATGGATTCTATATTATTTTCTTTTAGGAAGCTTGCTGTTCCCTCAGTTGCATAAATAGAAAACTCTAAATCAATATATTTATTCACTACCTCAATAAAATTTGGCTTTTCAGCGTCACTTAATGTAACAAAAACACCTTTCTCTTTATCACCGATTTCGACACCAGCTGCAGCGTATGCTTTATTTAATGCTGTTCCAAAATCTTTACCTATTCCCAAGACCTCTCCTGTTGCTTTCATCTCTGGTCCCAACATTGTGTCCTCGGCAGGAAACCTTGACCAAGGGAAGATAGCCTTTTTAATAGCAATTTTCTTTGTTGAACTATTTAAGTAATTTGTTTTATCTTTTATTTCATTAATGGTGTACCCAAGCATCAAAAGAGTTCCAGCTTTAATTATTTGATTGCCAGTGACTTTAGCTACAAAAGGCATTGTTCTCGAAGCTCTTGGGTTTGCTTCAAGGATAAATAGCTCATTGTCTTTTATTGCAAACTGTATGTTAAGTAACCCCTGTACATTGAGACCCAATGCAAGCTTTCTACTTTTATCTTCAATCTCTTTAACCATTTCTTTGTCAATGCTATATGGAGGAATAACAGCGGTAGAGTCTCCACTATGGACACCAGCAGGTTCCAAATGTTCCAAAATTCCAGCTATAAATACATCTTTTCCATCAGAGATAAGATCAACATCTATTTCAACTGTTTCTGTTAAAAATTGATCAACCAATAATGGTCCTGACTTAAATGGATTACCATCTTCATCAGCGCTTGCAAGAATATTAAGGTAATTATTTAGTTCTTCATCAGTTTGTACTACCCTCATAGCCCTTCCTCCGAGAACATAGCTTGGTCTAAGTAAAACAGGAAATCCTATCTCTTTGACTGATTCAACCAATTCTTTTTCATTATTGGCAATTTTTGAAATTGGTTGTTTTATATCTTGAGATGTGCATAATTTTTGAAATAAATCTCTATCTTCTGTTGAGTCAATTACATCTAATGAAGAACCCGCAATATTAAATCCTGCATTGTGAATTTCTTTTGCAAGCTTAAGAGGAGTCTGACCTCCAAGCTGAATAATTACTGAATCAGGTTTCTCTCTTTCTAATACGGATTTAACCTCATTCCAAGACAATGGTTCAAAATATAACTTGTCAGCGGTGTCATAATCAGTCGAAACAGTTTCAGGATTGGAGTTTATCATTATTGCCTCATACCCATTTTCTTTTAATGAGCTAACTCCATGTACGCAGCAATAATCAAACTCAATACCTTGACCAATTCTGTTGGGGCCTGAGCCAATTACAACAACTTTTTTTTGTTTTGTAGCTGTATCGTCATTAGAAGTTCCATTTGTTGAATATAAATAAGGAGTTTTTGATACAAACTCAGCAGAACAAGTATCAACCAACTTATAAACTCTATTATTTTCAAGTTCTTTCTTTGAATCTTTGTTATCAAGATCTTCGTCTGTCCAACCTAGCATTTTCAATATTGTTGTAGGCGTCGATTCAGGATTAACATTAAAGCTTTTCTCAATTTCCCTCAGAAACCATATATCAATTTTTGATAACTCTGCAATGTCTTCAATTGGCCAGTTTCTTCTTATTGCTTCAAAAATAGCAAATATTCTTCTTGGACGAGGAACATTAATCTCTTCCTGAAGTTGATGCTTATCTAGATTTATAAATCTATTATCAATATTTCTTATCCCTGTTTTACCAATTTCTAATGAACGTATAGCTTTTGTTAAACTTTCTGTAAAAGTTGATGCAATTGACATGACTTCACCAACACTTTGCATTGATGTTCCCAAAATATCATCAGTAGAAGGGAATTTAGGAAAATCAAATCTAGGTATTTTTACTACTACATAGTCTTGAACCGGTTCAAAACTAGCTGGAGTCGTTCCTGTAATATCGTTTTTTAGTTCAGTTAAGTTATATCCAACAGCTAAAAGAGCTGCAAATTTTGCTATAGGAAATCCAGTAGCTTTTGAAGCTAATGCTGAAGACCTAGAAACTCTTGGATTCATTTCAATAATTCTTCTATCTCCATTCTCTGGATTTACTGCGAATTGAACATTACTACCTCCTGTAGCGATTCCAATTGTATCCAGACAAAGCAATGCTTCATCTCTCATTATTTGATATTCTTTGTCTGACAAAGTTTGTATTGGAGCAACAGTAATTGAATCTCCAGTATGGACTCCCATAGGGTCAAAGTTTTCAATGCCACAGACGATTACACCATTACCATCACTATCTCTCATTACCTCAAGTTCAAATTCTTTCCATCCATAAACGGACTCTTCAATCAATACTTCTTGGGTAGGGGATGCAGTGAATGCATCTTTTAATTTTTTATTTAGTTCTTCTTCATTATTTACAACTCCAGTTCCTCCTCCACCTAATATGAAAGATGGTCTGAGCATTAATGGATAACCCATATTTTTTGAAGCTTCAAGTCCTTCTTCAAAACTCTTTGCATAAGTAGCGGTAAGTGTTTTTATCCCTACTTCTTCCATTGCCTCTTTAAATTTCCATCGATTTTCAGCAATTTCGATAGCATCTGCTGAAGCTCCTAATAATTGAACATTATTTTTATCAAAGATACCTTTTTCACTCAACTCCATAGAAAGATTTAAAGCTGTCTGACCACCTAAAGTAGGCAACACAGCATCCGGCTTTTCTTTTTCAATAATTCTTTCCACAAAGTTGGCGGTTAAAGGCTCTATATATGTTGCATCTGCCATTCCCGGATCAGTCATAATTGTTGCGGGATTTGAATTAACAAGAATCACTCTGTAGCCCTCGTTCTTTAAAGCTTTAGCTGCTTGAGAACCTGAGTAATCAAACTCACAGGCTTGACCTATAACAATTGGTCCAGAACCAATTATTAAGATGCTTTTGATTTCTTTATTAGCTGGCATGTCTTTCCTCAATCATTTCTATAAATGGATTAAAAATTTGTAAACCATCTGTCGTTCCAGGTCCTGATTCAGGATGAAATTGTACTGAGTAGGCATTTGAATCCCAAAGGCTGATACCTTCATTACTTCCATCATTTAAATTTGTTGCGTACGCTTTTATATTCCCATATTTTTCATGCTTAATAGGTTCATTTAAACTCTCAACACTAAACCCATGGTTTTGAGAAGTAATTAAAGCTTTCTTTATTCCATCAATCTTTACGGGATGATTTGACCCGTGGTGTCCAAAATCCAATTTTTCAACATTTAATCCACAAGCCAATCCTAAAATTTGATGCCCTAAGCAGATGCCGAATATAGGCAACTTTCCAATTAGGTTTTTTACATTCTCTATAACCTGAGTTAAAGACCTTGGGTCTCCTGGCCCATTTGAAATAAGTAATCCAGAAAGCTCTAAGGATAAAATTTCATCAGGCTTAGTTTCTGGATTAATTAAAACAGTATCGAAATTTTTTTCTTTAAGAACATTAGCGATACTTGTCTTTGCTCCTAAATCGAGAATTCCTATTTTTCCTTTGGTTTTTTTGAATTCTGAGTTTCCTGACCCAGCTTTAAGTGCTGAATCGTCACCTATTATGCTCTTTGCTTTCTTAAGTAATTTCTTTAAATCTTTTGCGTCAATATCTGTTCCAAATGCATACATATCTGATCCAACGTCTCTTAAGTGAGTTGTTATTGCTCTTACATCAAAACCTCCACTGAATGGGATATTGTATTCATTTAGCCAATCTGTAATTGATTTCTCTGATCTCCAAGATGATGGATTATAAGTAAAAGAGTTAGCTATAGCGGCTTCTATTTTTGGTTCACTCGATTCAAAATCAGTTTTAGACATTCCATAATTACCAACGTGTGAAGATGTGAAAGTTATTATTTGATTTATGTATGAGGGATCACTTAATATCTCAACAAAGCCAGTCATTGCAGTATTAAAAATAAGCTCTCCGGTTACTGGTTTAAATTCTTCTGTACTCCATCCAATGAATTCGTCTCCATTTTCATTTACAAGAAGAGCTTTTTTATACATTTTGTGAGACCTTTTCAATTTTTGTGTTTCTTTTTTCAAAAATAGAATTATTAAATTTTGATTTTGTTGTAAATTCTTTATCACAAGGCTGCCATATATTAATCTGAGACTTTTTTACTTCGTATCCAGCTTCAGATAGTATTTTTCTAGGGTTTTCAATCATGAATCTCTTTATTTCTTCAAGAGATAATATTCCAGATGAGTAGAGCATTGGGAAGGCAGACTCAAGACCAACCACTCCTCTTGCTGCGCTTTTAAAATCTACTGTTTTTGTATTTTCTGGATGGGGAGCGTGGTCAGTAGCTATTGCATCAATAACATTACTTAATAATCCATCTATTAAAGAAAGGCGATCTTCTTCTGTTCTTATTGGGGGATACATTTTGAATAAACCATTGGTAGTATCTAAATTTTCATTATTTTCTAATATATGGTGTGGTGTGACCTCGCTTGTTATTGGTAAGTTGTTTTCTTTAGCTTCTTTAATTAAATCTACGCATTTTTTTGAGGATAAGTGTTGTGCATGGTATCTAGTACCATATTTAGCTACGAGTTCTATATCTCTAAGCAGCACCTCTGACTCTTCCGCTTCATCTATTGTTATTAATGTTTCATCATCATTTGGGGCTGCTATATCACCAGGTTCTGAGTGACAACTACTTTCACAATGTTGAAATATTGCTGCATTTAGAGAACTTATTAATTTAAACGCTTCATCAGCTAAATTGTTATCTATCAGTGATTTACCATCATCAGAAAAAATAAAAACCCGATTTTCAATAAACTCTTTATAGTTAACTAATTCCTTTCCTTCCAGATTTTTTGTTAAAGCACCAACTCTATGAACATTTATGTTTAATTTATTATCCATTGCTCTTGCCTTATTAAGATTCTTAATATTATCAATAACTATTTCTGAATTAGGCATAGCTAAGATATCGCTATAGCCACCATTTATTGATGCAAATTCTATATCTACTGCTGGAAAATTATTATTATCTGGATATCTAGTATGGGTATGAAGATCTATAAAGCTTTCTATTTCAATCATATCTTCTCCATTACGTACATGTAAGATGCAATCCTTGACGGCACACCAAAAGAAAGTTGGTCTTTATATTTAAATTTTTTATGTAGGGAAGCTTTTTCAGATATTTCAATACCAACATTCATAGGCATTGGATGAAGAGTTATTAAATCCTCACTTGCTTTATCAAGAATTTCATCTGTAAGTTGATATTTATTAATATATTCATCAAGATCTGAGTCTCCAAGATCTTTTATACGCTCTTTTTGGACTCTTAAGAGTTCAATGGCTTCCGTGGTTTCTAAAACTTCATCCCAGCTATTTAAGACTTCTATATTTGACAAATCATCTGGTAAAAAACTTTCGTGTGTAAAAACTCCAACTTTTTTTCCAAGCAAAGAAAATAATTCCCTTCCCGATTCGAAAACTCTTGAATGTTTTACGTCTCCTATGTAGACAACAGGAGTATCTTTATCCAATTTGTTAAATTTATCTAACGTTGTAGCATCTAAAATTGCTTGAGTTGGGTGTGAAGAAGTTCCAAAACCACCACTTATAACGGAGATGTCTTCAAATTTTCTATATTCATCAATATTATCTTCTTTAGTTCTAATAACTAAAGACTCAATACCCATACTTTTGTAAGTTTCAATTTCATGTTTAAGGTTTTCACCTTTCATCTTTGCTGAGGTTATATCAGATGATTCAAATGTTTTAATTCCTAATCTATAAGCAGCTACAGAGAAAGAAAGCCTAGTTCGCGTGGATGGTTCATCAAATTTCAATAAACTAATAGAAGAAATTTCATCTGTTTTTTCTGGATTTAATTTTCCTGTAACATCAATTAATTTTTCAATATCTTTTTTTTCTATATCTTTAAAATCTAAAAGATGTTTACTCAATTAACTAACCTCAATTCTGTCTTCCTTATCTATTTCTTCTAAAAATACTGAGACGTATTCGCTTTCATTAGTTGGGATATTTTTCCCAACAAATTTTGGTGTTATTGGCAATTCTCTATGGCCTCTATCAATAAGACATGCTAAAGTTATTGATTTTGGTCTTCCGGAATGCATTACGGCCTCTATAGATGCTCTTAATGTTCTTCCAGTGTAGATAACGTCATCGATGAGCACTATGTCTCTATCTTCTGGGGATATATTTAGATTACTTTTCTCTAGTTCTTCATCTAGATCATCTCTGAAAGGCCTGTAATTTACAGTATCTATATCGTGTTCGAATCCAAATTCAATTAAATGTTTGGATATTCGTTTGGTTAATAGATCGCCTCTTCTTGGAATACCAATTAATAAAGGATTGGATAAATCTGATTCTGAGATTTCTTTACTTAGACGGTAGAGTGTTTTTTCTATCTCCACATTTTTCCTTTCGATACTCACAGGTATCAATTAAAGCTCTAATAATGATAGCAAAAAAAACTTTATTTAATAATTAATTACCTATTTTCTCTAAAGAAGGGCCTTCCAATATTTCCCGGCGCTCCAGTTTTACCTTCTTTGTAAATAGTTAAAATTACTAGAACAAGAATCGTAATTAAATAAGGTGCAATTTTTACTAGATATGGACTTAAATCGAATCCATAAGTTTGTAAACGAGGAACAAGAGCTTCAAGAAATCCAAATAGAACTGCACCAATTGCTGTTCTGTATGGCTTCCAACCACCAAAGATAACTAATGCAAGACAAATCCACCCTCTTCCGGAAGTCATATTATCTGTCCAGTAAGGCACATAAGATAAGGTCAGATAGACACCGGACAAGCCTGCAAAGGCTCCTCCTACACAAGTTGCGATAAATTGTGTTTTATTGATTTTTAATCCCATTGAATCAGCTGCTCTTGAGTCTTCACCAACAGCCTCGAGCCTTCTTCCAAACATAGTTTTCTTAAGTACAAAGCTTGTTGTAATCATGAGCAAAATTGCTAAGTAGAATATAAAGTTTTGATTCAATAAAACTTCAAGTACATTACTTGGCTCAGTTATATCACTGATACTTTCAATTTTCACCATTAATTTTTTTCCAACATATTTCTTCCCTAAGAGAGAAGATAGAGCCAATCCTAAGATTGTTAATATTAGTCCCGATACTGTTTGGTCTTGTTTTAATATGACAGTTACAAAAGCATGTATTGAAGAAAAAATAGAAGCTGATAAAACTCCAACAATTATTGAAAGAAATAAATTTTCCGTATTGATTGCCGTCATAAAACCAGTTACTGCACCAATAGAGATCATTCCCTCAACACCTAGATTTAAGATACCTGATTTCTCGGTTATTAATTCTCCAAGTGCAGCAATAAATAATAACGTTGCAGCTTGCAAGGTAGCATTTAATAATCCCATTAATTGAACATCAGCCATCTTGGACTCCTTTTATTTCATAAGTAAAAAAGAACTGAGCTATAAGAGCTCCAATTAATGTTGATGCTTGAATAATTTCAGCAATATAAGAACTTACTCCAATAGTTTGTATAACAGCACCACCAATTGTCAATGCTCCAAATAGACATCCGACCAGAAATATTCCGACAGGCCTCATTCCTGTAATTGCTGCAACAATTATTGCTGTATATCCAAAACCCTGCGAAATTCCAGTAGAGACTCTATGTGTTTGACTAAGTAATTCAATGGCTCCTGCTAATCCAGCAAAACCGCCACCAATTAACATCGCATAGAATGCTTTTTGTTTAGCATTGATACCTGCGTAAATAGCAGTCATTGCTGATCCTCCAGCTATTCTCATTTCATATCCAAATACAGATTTTTCTTTCAAGTAATAAGCTCCAATTACAAAGAGAATGCATACAAGAAAACCGCTACTCAGCTTTCCAAATATTGTTGGTAAATAAACTTCTTCACCAACATAAGCTGCAGCAGGAAAGTTCAATGATTTTGGATCTTTCCATGGACCGTTTACTAAATAAATAGTTAAGCCGATAATTATATAGTTAGTAAGAAGAGTTGTAATAATTTCATTTACTCCAAAAATAACTTTTGTAATTGCTGGAAATAAAATACAAACTGCACCACCAATGAAGCCTGAAGCTAAAAGAATTACAATAAATAAGCTTGAATTAGAGATATTTATATTGATGTAAATTAAGTTAACAGCAATTGCTCCCAAAAATATTTGACCCTCTGCTCCTATGTTCCATAATTTTACGGAGTTCATAATTGAAATTCCTAACCCAGCAAGTATTAAAGGTATAGCTTTATTTAATGAAGAACTAAGGCTGTTAATACTACCAACGGAAAGCTTAAGCATTAGTGAAAATACATTTGCTGGATTTTGGTCTTGGATCAATAAAATTAATGATCCAATAAAAAAAGCTATGAACAATCCAATTAAGAATGAGTAAAACGTTGCTAAATCATTAACAACAGTTTTTTTAGAGAGAATATACTTATTCAATTACACCAGCCATTGCTAAGCCAACATTGTTAGTGTTAGCTTCATTTATTTCAAATTCTTTGATAATTTTTCCTTCATATAAAACAATTATTCGATCACTTAATTTAAATAATTCATCTAGATCTTCCGAAATTAACATTATTGCAGAACCTTTATTTCTTTGATCAACAATTAATTCGTGTAAAGTTTCTACAGCGCTTACATCTAAACCTCGAGTTGGTTGAGCAGCAACAATTACTTCGGGATTAGATATTAGCTCCCTCCCCATAAGTAATTTCTGCATATTTCCACCTGACAATGTAGATATTTCTGCTTTTGGCTCGCCGGTCTTTATTGAAAATTCCTTAACTAGTAAATTTAAATAATTTACCATTTTGTTTTTAGAGAGATGAGGTCCATAACTGGCACTAAAGTATTCTCTAACTACAGAGTTATCTAATATAGAAACACCTGGAGCAAGACCAACCCCAAGTCTATTTTCAGGAATGTAAGATAAGTTAAGCTTCTTTCTTGCTCTTACACCTTTTTCTGTAACATCTTGACCTTTTATTGTTATTTTCCCATCAAAGTTTGATTGAATCCCAGAAACAATATTTGCCAATTCAACTTGGCCATTTCCAGATACGCCAGCAATACCTAAAATTTCACCAGCTTTAATTGATAAATTAATGTCATTTAAATTATTAAAACCTCCTGCATCAGTTTCTAAACTAATGTTTTCAACTTCTAACTTAACCTCACCTTTTTCATTATTTTTTTCAACAACAGCAGTATTGATCTCACCCATCATTAAGGTAATTAAGTCCTTGTCACTAACAGATGCTGTCTCTAAATCTTCAGCAACCATTTGACCATTTTTCATAACAAAGATAGTCTCTGTAAACTCTTTAATTTCTTTTAACTTATGAGTAATAAAAACTATTGTTTTTTCATCTTCATTAGAAAGAGTCTCAAGAGAGTTTTTTAATTGATTTGTTTCCTGTGGTGTTAGGACAGCAGTAGGTTCATCTAGCAACATGATGTTGTTGTTATTAAATATTAATTTGATAATCTCTATTTTTTGTTTTTCTCCTACAGATAATTCTGAAATTAAAGTGTTTTGATTTACTGTTAACGAAAAAATCTCAGAATATTTTTTAAAAGCATCTTCAAAATCATCAATATAGATGTTTGCTTTTGAAAGTGTTAAGTTGTCCTTAATACTAAAGTTTTCAATTAATCTAAATTCTTGATGAACCATTCCGATACCCAATCTTGCCGCTGATTCGGGATTAATTTTTTTCTGCTTATCGCCATCAAAAATTATTGAACCTTTTTCAGGTTGGTAAATTCCAGATAAGATATTCATTAAAGAGGATTTACCAGCTCCGTTTTCTCCAAGCAGTCCGTGAATTTTTCCTTTATAAAGATGGAAATTAACATCATCTAAAGCTTGGATTTTTCCAAATGATTTAGAAATATTTTTTGCTTCTAGAATTTTATGGTTCATTTATTGATGATAGTTAAAAACACTCCAGCATAAAAGCTGGAGTGTTTTAAATATAATTGTTATGGACTTACTGTACCAATAACGTTATCAATGAATTCTTCCTCTACTATTGGAGGATCGAAATCACCGTTAATTATTTCATCTGATCGTTGTGAAATTAAATCAGATATATCAGAAGGTACATCGGAAGATAAGTCATACAAAGAAACTAATCCTGTATCCATTCCTCCCCAGTAAGCTCCACCTGAAAATTCTCCATCTATTATTGAATTTACAACATCAACATAATATGGTCCCCACGCCCAAACGGGAGCAGTAACAAAAGCACCTGGAGCAGCATCTTTACCATACGCTGTATTGTATGAGATCCATTTAGCACCATTACTTTCTGCAACAACTCCAGTTGAAGGTGAGTCTTGATGTTGAGCTAAAACATCAACCCCTGTTTCAATTAAAGCATTCGCTGCTTGTGTTTCTTCTTCTGGTCCAAACCAAGTAAATGTCCAAACAACTTCAACAGTTGCGTCAGGATTTACTTCTTTAACACCTGTTGCAAAAGCATTAATTCCTCTTATTACTTCAGGTATTGGAAAAGCAGCTACATAACCAATTTTGTTGGATTCTGTAATTGCTCCAGCTGCCAAACCTGATAAATATCTAGGTTGGTACATTTTTCCGAAATAATTCCCAAAGTTAGAATCATTACTTAAATATCCTGAGCAATGTAAAAATATAACGTCCGGATATTCCTCAGCCATTTCCGCCATTGCATCTATATAACCAAATGTAGTTCCAAAAATTATATTGTATCCTTGTTCAATATAAGCTTCTGCAACTGTTCTGAATTCTGTAGCATCTTCTGGAATAAGCTCTGTATAAGCTGTTTCGATTCCGGTTTCATCTACAAGAAATTGTCGACCTACATCATGTGCTTGTGACCACCCACCATCGTCTGCTGGACCTACATACACAAATGCAGCTTTGTAATCATCTACGGATGCGGCTCCACCGCATGCCATAGTAAGAATACTGATAATAATTAGGCCTGCTGCCCAACTTCTGCGCATCCTTACCTCCTTTTCATATTTTTTATTATAGATGAACGCTTAAATACCTAATTCTTTTTGAAGTAAATTTTCTTTTTATATTCCAACTTCCATTTTTTAATTTTTGATAGAATTAGCACTTACGAAAATGGAAAAATTATATTATTCATGGGATGAGCAACTAGAGGACACACAGACTGTTTGTAAGTTGATAGAAGAAGATAACTTCATGCCTGATGTTATTGTTGGAATAAGTAGGGGAGGTTTGATACCAGGAGTTATGATTTCTCATAAATTAGATATTCCATTTAAACCAGTTCACGCATCTACAAGAGATTTTCCACATTGGGAAAATTATTTACCTAAACCAAAAGATTCAAAAGTATTAATAGTTGATGATATATGTGATAGTGGTGAAACTTTTGAAAAGCTTTCACAGTACATAAAAGAGAATATTAACCATGAATGCGACGTCAGATTTGTATCTTTATGGTGGAATAATGAATGTGAATTTAAGCCTCATTATTTCATTAAGGAAATTGCAAAATACTCTAATGAAGTATGGATTGATTTTCCACATGAATCTTGGTGGAAAGAAAACAGTTAAAGTAACTTTTTAGCGTATTCTTTAATAGTTTTTAACATACTGTAAGCACCATTTCGTCTAGCTGGGCTTAAAATTACACCTAATTCAAATTCTTCCATAAGGTCAATGTCTGAATTTGCAATTTCTTCAGCAGTTTCATTTGAATAAATTGATGAAATTAAAGTCACTAAACCTTTAGAGATTAGAGCATCAGAGTCACTTAAAAAAAGGAGTTTTTCCTCCTTTTGTTCTGGCACTAACCACACTTGGCTTTGACAACCATGAACTTTAAATGAATCTTTTCTAAATTCTTCTGGGAATTCGTCACTTTTTTTTGCTTGTTCTATTAAGTACTGATATTTTTCTTGATCATTTGGAAATAACTCAAGTGTTTTTTTATAATCTTCTACTTTTTCTTTAATTGACATTTTTAACTCAACATTTCAATGCTATCAATTAGAGCGCTTTTGAAAACATCTAGATCATTTTTGTCATTGTAAACATATGCAGTAGCTCTGATCGTTGCATCTATTCCTAATTTTCTATGAAAAGGCTGAACACAATGATGGCCGGACCGCACAGCAACACCATGAGTGTCTAACATTAAAGATAAATCTGTTGCATGAACATTATCTACGTACATTCCAAAAGTGCACCCAGCTTTTTCTGCAGAGGAATGAATGATATTTATCTTATCTATGTCAGCAAATATTTCTTTTCCATACTCTCTGAGCTCATCAGAGTGATTTTGAACATTTTCCATATCTAAATCAGTTAAATAATCAATTGCAGCTCCAAGTCCTATTGCTTCAACATATGGAGGTGTACCAGCTTCAAATTTGTGAGGCACAGGAGCCCAAGTTGCCTTATCATAATGAACCTCTTCAATCATGTCACCACCACCATAAACTGGGTCCATCTTATCAAGAAGTTCTTTTCTGCCCCATACGATACCTATTCCTGTAGGACCTAACATTTTATGACCTGAAAATACTAAGAAATCAATTCCTAAAGCCTGTACATCAATTTTTCTATGCGGAACTAGCTGTGCACCATCAATAATTATGAGGGCATTTGATTTTTCTTTTACTATTTTTGTAATTTCTTCTATTTCTGGCAACAATCCAGATAAATTTGATTCTCCAACAATCGAAACAACCTTAGTTTTTGAGCTTATTTTTTCATTTAAATCATCTAAATCTAAAGTAAAATCCTCATTAATTTTTATGTAATTAAGTTCCAAGTCATTCTCTTGAGCAACCATTTGCCAAGGGATTATATTTGCATGATGCTCAATTTCAGTAACGATTATCTCGTCGCCTGGTTCCATAAACTTTTTTGATATAGAGTTAGCTAGGAAATTAAAACCCTCTGTAGATCCTTTTGCGAAAATGATTTCGTCAGAGTCATATGCATTAATGAAATCTTTACACTTGTTTCTCACTCCTTCATAAGCCAGAGTGGTTTCAGCTGAAAGGGCATATGTTCCCCTATGAACATTTGCATTGGATACTTTATAAATTTCATTCATTTTTTCTAAGACCACATTTGGTTTTTGTGATGTTGCACCAGAATCAAGATAAGTTAATGGCTTCCCATTAATTTTTCTCTCAAAGATAGGAAAATCACTTTTAATATTTTCAAAACTTTTCATAAGTATGACTCGTAACCCTCTTTTTCAAGCTTGTTAGATAAATCCTTATCTCCTGTTTCAACAATATTTCCATCAATAAACACATGAACAAAATCAGGATTTACATACTCTAGAAGTCTTTGATAATGAGTAACAATTAAATATCCTCTTTCCGGTGTTCTGAGATTATTTATACCTTCTCCAACGATTTTTAAACCATCCACATCTAAACCAGAATCTGTTTCATCAAGTATTGCTAATTTAGGATTTAAAACAGCTAGCTGTAATATTTCGTTTCTTTTTCTTTCACCGCCAGAAAAACCTTCATTTAGATATCTATCAACAAAATCTGGGGAAAGCCCCAAATCTTTCATTGCATCAGCTACTTTAAGTCTTAATTCAACAACGGTATACTCTGTTTCTTCTATATTTGTTAATGCTGTTTTTAACATATTTACAATCGTTACACCAGGTATTGATTCTGGGTATTGAAATGCTAAAAACATTCCTTTTTTTGCTCTTACATCTACTGGGTCTTCTGTAACATCTTCACCCTTAAATTCAATATTTCCTTTAGTAATTTCGTAAACAGGGTTTCCCATCAATACATTTGCCAAAGTTGACTTACCAGAACCGTTTGGCCCCATTATTGCATGTACTTCTCCATCATTTATTTCAAGGTTTATTCCCTTTAATATCTCAGTTGAATCAACTGATGCATGTAGATTATTAATTTTTAACATATTCTCTATGTTAAATGCTAATAAAAACAAACGAGATTTCATTAGTTAAATATGAAAATAAAATTAGACTTATATAATGCAATTTATTCTTACAGATTTACAAAAAGAAATTAAAGAGAATGCTGAAAAACTACTTTCAGAGAAAATTGATAATTTAGAAACAATAAGAAAAATAGATGATAATACACGTCTAGATGAAGATATTTGGAAGTTAGTTATTGAACAAGGTTGGCTAGCTTTAGATGTGCCTGAAGAAGATGGAGGACTTGGTTTTTCAATAGTAGATGCTGCAATACTTTCTGAGGTTTTGGGTTACTATATGCCAATTATTCCATTATTTAGTTCCGGGGTTGTTTTTAAACAATTAGTTATGCATTCAAATGATGAATTAAAAGGAAGAGTTCTTCCAGATATTATTTCTGGTCAAAAAATAGGTAGTTATGCTGTTTATGAAAATGACAAGTATGAAATTAATAAAGAAAATATTGGATCAGTAATTGTTAAAAATGATAATGGTTGGGTTCTAAATGGCACAAAAAAATATGTTATGTTTGGAGATTCTTCAGATTATTTAGCGGTACTAGCAAAAGAAGAAGAAGAATTTAAATTTGTATTAATTAATAAAGATGCTGATGGAGTGTCTGTTAATGAAACAACTTCTCTTGATCAAACAAGACCAATGTGTGAGATTGAATTTAAAGATGTACAAGTGGATAAAGAAAATATGATGATTGAACTTGATGAGGAACTAAGTCAGTGGAACAAAGTTAAAAACATTGCATTATCTTTCCTTTCAATGGAACAAGTAGGTGGAGCTCAAGCTTGCTTAGATATGTCTACAGAGTATGCAAAAGAACGAATCCAGTTTGGTCGACCAATAGGTTCATTTCAAGCAATTCAACACATTTGTGCCAATATGTTGTTACAAATTGAAAGTGCAAAATCTCTTGCATACAGTTCTGTAAGAGTGGACCCGGAAGATAACGTTGAACTAGAAATGAGTGCACTGATGGCAAAATCTTATTGTTCAGAAGTATTTAATAAGGCTGCAGGAGATAACATACAAGTTCACGGAGGCATAGGTTTTACATGGGAGCATCCAGCACATTTATATTTTAAAAAAGCAAAATCCGATTCATTATTGTTTGGAACATCAAAATCTGCAAGAAGTGAAATAGCCAACTTAATAAATCTATAAAAATTGGGACGAATAGCTAAATTTGAAAATTATAGATTTCTTGGAAATCGAAAAAACATGAGAGTCTATGATTGTGACAACCAAGATGAGTTTGCTCAAATAGAAAATTTAATTAATGATAAAGATTTAATCATAAACAATCTAATCCAAGCTTTTGCTCCGGATAATATTCATGAAGCAAAAAATAGAGGTTTTAAGCCCTTTTAATAACTTCCCAGGAATTATATTTTTGAATATTATGCTTTAAAACTTTCTTACTTTCCAAATACTTTAAATGAGCCAGTGTCTCCTGAAAGGCAAGTCTTAAATTCAAAGCGTCCAATTTTCTTGGGAATAGCAAATTTGTTATTTCCCATCCTGTTAGTTTTTTATTTCCAAGTAAATCAACAATTTTTTCAGACCTTCTTTGATGATGCAGAATCATTTGTCTTATTCTTTTATGTGGTTCATCAATAATTTTTCCATGACCCGGAGCAATAGTTTCATGCTCAATACTTTCTATTTTTTCAAGAGAGATAATAAAATCATTTAACAAATTACTTTCACTATCAATAGTTGGAATAAAAGGAGTTATCCTTGGAAGAATATGATCTCCTGAAAAGATAACTTTACTTTTAGAGTCATGAATTGATATTTCACTTTGATCGTGTCCTGGAGTGAAAATTACTGATAGGTCTCTATTTATATTTTTTATTTTTCCTTCATCAAGTAATACATCTGGTTTTTTAACGTTCCCAGCGTATGTAGGTGTGGTTATAGATTGTATATCTGATAAAAATGATTTAGGAGCACCTTCTTTTTTTGAATAGATAAATAAATCTTTAAATCTTAAACTCCAGTCGTTATATTCATTTAAGAAATCAACTGAATTTTTATATAGTGCAAACGGTATTCCTTCATTTCTTAAAGAACCAGACAAACCTATATGATCACTATGCATGTGGGTTCCAATTAAAAGTTTTATTTCATTTAATTCTATTTTTTCTTCCATAAGGTAGTTTTTAAGTAATGAAAAATATTTCTCACCATTAACTCCACAATCAATCATTATGTAACCATCAGAATCTTCAATGAGATAAACGTTCACAAAGCCAGGAGATGTCCAAGGTAGCTCAAGTGGGATATGAGTGATACCGTTAGATAATTTAAAACTTTTCACATTAATTTGTTATCAACCAAACAGCAAAAGAGACAAGTATAAGTACACCGGTAAGAAGGGAAGCTATTATTAAGTATCGTGTTTGCATAGATATATTTTATCCAATTATTGCTTTATCTTGAGTGGGAACAATTATTCTTTTCGATTAAAATTAGTATTGAAAATAACTTTGATCACCAATTAGGGGACCCCTATATTTGGTGTAGTTATTATCTCAATTTGATAGAGATCCTATCTTGGAAGAGGTAATTTGAAAAAAATAACGATAATTGGCGGTGGCCCCGCAGGTTATGCGGCTGCTTTATATGCTAATAATTTCGATTTAGACGTAACACTTATAGAGTCTGATGTTTTAGGTGGTACTTGTTTAAATAGAGGATGCATCCCTGCAAAATACTGGTTACATGTTGCTGAACTGAATCATGAAATTGAGAATGCCAATGACTACGGAATAGAAATAAATCAAAAAAATATTAATTGGGCAAATACAACAAATAAAAGAAACGAGATAGTTAACAAATTAGTTTCAGGGATAGGGACTTTATTAAAAAGTAAAAAAGTAAATGTCATTGAGGGATGGGGACAGATAGAGTCAAAAAATGTTGTAATTGTTAAAAAAGAAAATGGAGAAGAAGAAAAGATTGCTTCAGATTACGTCCTCTTAGCTACTGGTTCTCAGCCAAGAAGCCTACCTAATTTAGAGTTTGATAATAATTTCATAATAAATTCAGATACAGCATTGAACTGGGACGAGCCACCAAAAAAAGTTTGTATAGTTGGTGCAGGAGCAATTGGATGTGAATTTGCAAGTTTACTTATCGATCTTGATTCAGAAGTTACTGTTGTTGAGTTAGAAGATGAAATTCTTCCCGGTTTAGACAAGAGAACATCTGCAGAATTAAGAAAACAATTAACAAAAAGAGGCGTAAATTTTAAATTAAAAACTTCCATAGAAAGCACCAGTAATAATGAAATAGTTTTTTCAGACGGAGAAAAAGAAAATTTTGACTCTGTCTTGGTTGCTATCGGCCGACAACCTTTTACTCAGAATATTGGCCTGGATAATGTTGGGATATCAAATGAAAATGGATTTATAAATGTAGATCTTGAAACTATGCAAACTTCTACTGATAATATCTATGCATTAGGTGACATAGTAAAAGACTCTCCACAGTTAGCTCATGTAGCTTTTGCAGAAGCAATCTCTGCAATTACACATATTGCTACTGGCGAGAAAAGCCCTGTAAATTATTCAGCAATTCCATATGTTGTATATACAAATCCAGAGCTAGCTGAAGTAGGTACAAACTCTGAAAAAGCAAAAGTAAATGAGCTCAATATTTCCCAGTCTCAGCATAGTTTTGTCGGCGTGGGAAGGGCTTTAATACAAAACCAAAACCAAGGAATCGTTAAAGTTTATGCAGAGGAAAATGGCCCTATCGTTGGCGCAAGTGTATGCGGTCCAAGTGCAGGAGAGCTAATACATGAGTTAATGTATATGGTTGGATGGGAAGCTCTTCCTAGTGAAGCTGCAGAATTTATTCATGCTCACCCAACATTAAGTGAAGCTATAGGAGAATCACTCATGTCTCTAAGCGGGAAAGGTTTGCATTAATGGAGATTGAAACAATAAAAAGAAAAGGCTACTCAAAGAGTTTAAACAAAGAAGAACTTTGGGAGATATACAAATCAATGAAAACCCAGCGGCTTCTTGAAGAAAGATTATTAAAGCTTTATAAGGGGGGACAACTCTCTGGTGCTGTATATCCAGGAATAGGCCAGGAAGCTTCAATGGCTGGAATTGGAGCTGGTATGGGAAAAGATGATATATTTGGTGGAACACACAGGGATTTAGGTGTTCAAATGATGAGAGGAGTTTCTTTAGAGGAAATATGCTTAAATTTCTTTGGAAAGAAACATGGACCCTCTAAAGGTAGGGATGGAAATAGCCATTTTGGAGTTGTAGATAAAGGAACATTAATGGTAGTTTCTCCACTGCCTGACTCAGCACCTGTTGCGGTTGGATGGGCTTTAGCTTCACAGCAATCTAACAGCGGCGTGGTTGCAATTGCCAATTGTGGAGAAGGAGCTACTGCTACTGGAACCTGGCATGAAAGTATAAACATGGCAGGCGTTCATAATTTACCTATTGTTTTTACTGTACAGAATAATCAATTCGCTTATTCCTCTCCGAATGAAGTTGAATTTGGCACACCTAATGTTGCGGATAGAGGAGCAGGCTACGGCATAGAATCAAAAATTATAGATGGCAATGATATTTATCAAGTAATAGACACAATGCACGACGCTTGCGAGAAAGCAAGTAATAACGATGGGCCTAGCCTAATTGAGCTTGTTACATTTAGACATCATGGGCATGCAGGACATGACCCTGCTGAGTACGTTGAAGATGAGGTAAGAGAATTTTGGATAAAAAGAGATCCAATAACAAGATTTGAAGATGCCTTACTTGAAGAAGGCCTATTTACTAATAGTGATTTTGAGACACTATCAGAAGAAATTGAGAAAGAGATTAAAACTACAATTGATTGGGCAAAAGAACAAGATGACCCCAATCCTGATGAAGAAATTGATGATATGTTTGCTACTCGTACGACTCCGGTGTTTACAAATGATGAATCAAATAGTGAAACAATGAATTTTATTGAAGCAATAAATAATGGATTAGATGAAGCAATGGAGAAAGATGAAGATATTTTCATGATGGGTGAAGATATAGGTATTTTTGAAGGAGCATTTAAAGCTACAAAGGGATTATTTGAAAAATATGGAGAATCAAGAGTTCTAGATACCCCAATATCGGAAGGTGGCTTCATGGGAGCTGGAGTTGGGGCAGCATTAGCGGGAAAAAAACCTGTCATTGAGTTACAGTTTTTTGATTTTGTTTACCCAGCGTTAGATCAGATCACTACAGAAGCAGCTAAATATTATTGGAAAGCAGGGAAAGCAGTTCCTTTGGTAGTCAGGGGTCCTACTGGAGCAGGGACTCGTTCTGGTCCATTTCACTCAATTAGTCCAGAGTCATTGTTAGCACATCACCCAGGAATTAAGGTTGTTGCTCCTTCTAATCCATATGATGCAAAAGGATTATTAGTTGCTTCAATTTTTGATCCAAACCCAGTTATGTATCTTGAACATAAAAAGTTGTATAGAAAACCAGATTTAAAAATGGATGTTCCTCTAGGTTTATATGAAGTAGAACTAGGTAAAGGAAAAGTTGTTAAAACAGGAGATGACGTTACAGTTGTTGCTTGGTCAGGAATGGTGCCAACAGCGATTGAAGCTGCTGAGGAATTAAAAAAAGATAATATCTCAGTTGAGATAGTTGATTTAAGGACAATTTTCCCATTAGATGAAGAGATAATTTTGAAGTCTATTGAAAAAACATCAAACTTGGTAATCCTACAGGAAGATGTCCCTTTTTCATCTATAGCTTCTGAAGTTTCTTCAGTAGTAGCTGAAAAAGGTTTTTGGAATTTAGATAATCCAATTATAAAAGTTACATCACCTAATACTCATATCCCATTTGCACCAATACTGGAAGATGCTTTTATTCCTAGTGCAGAGAATTTAATAAAAGCTATCAAAGAATTACAATAACATAATGAGCAAAATCATAACAATGCCACAACTTGGAGAGACAGTTACAGAAGGCACTGTACTAAGTTGGCTAGTTAAAGCAGGAGATGTTGTAAGTGAAGATGATCCAATTTTAGAAATTTCAACAGACAAAGTAGATACCGAGGTTCCCTCTCCATTTAGCGGAACGGTAACAGCATTACTTGTAGAAGAAGGAGAGACAGTAGCTGTTGGAGCAAATTTACTTGAACTTGATGGAGATTCTCAAGATATAGTTGAAACACCCAGTGAAGTTCCGGAGCCTGAGATACAAGAAGAACCAGAAATAGTAGAAAATGAAACAGGCGAAGAAGTAAGTTCTGTAGTTGTAGAAAGTGATTCTGATCAAAAACTTTCTCCCGTTGTTAGAAAGTTATTGAGTAAAAATAATCTAAATCCTAGTTCTTTGAATGGAACTGGAAAGGATGGAAGAATTACAAGAAAAGATATTGAGTCTTATATAGCAACTGGAGAAAGACCCAGTGAAGAAAAAGTAGTTAAGGAACCTGTTGCTGAAAAGCCTGTATCTTCAACTAAAAGTACCGGTGAATCTATACCAAGATTAAGAAAAAAGATTGCTGAAAATATGGTTAGATCAAAACAAACTTCTGCTCACGTAATGACAACAATTGAAGTTGATTATGAGAAAATATCACAACTAAGGACTGAAATAAAAGAAGCTTTCAAGAAAGATGAAGGATTTTCATTAACCTATCTTCCTTTTATAGCTAATGCAACCGTAGGTGCTTTAAAGAAATACCCTGTTGTAAACAGTTCTTTCGATTTAGATCAAGAATCACATACCATACATTCAAATATTGATTTAGGGATTGCTGTTGATATAAATCAAGAAGGATTACTAGTTGGAACAATTAAAGAATCTGATTCATATGATGTTAAAGCGCTAGCAAGAGAAATTACTTCATTATCTCAAAAATTAAGAGAAAAAAACTTTTCTCTTGAAGATGTTTCAGGAAGTACATTTACAATTTCAAATAATGGGTCTTTTAATTCTTTTTTAACTTCTCCTATTATTAATCAACCTAATGTTGCAATTCTGTCTACAGAGTCAGTAAAAAAGAAGGCAGTAGTAGTTGAGTCTGAAGAGGATGAGGATTCAATTGAGATAAGACATTCTGGAATTTTGAGTTTAACTTGGGACCACAGAGTTTTTGATGGCTCAACTGCTTTATTGTTTTTAAACGCAATTAAAGACAAACTGGAAAATCATGATTGGTCAGGAGAAATTAGTTGAGAGCTTTAAACATAAGATGGCTTGGAAACCTTCCATATGCGGAGGCATTAACACTTCAAAAAGGGCTTCATAATTCAGTTTCTGATGGTAACAATGAAGAAGATTATTTACTTCTATTAGAACACAACAACGTCATCACTCTCGGACGATCAGGAGATAAAGATAATCTTATCGCTAATAAAGAAAAGCTAGACAATCTTGGAATAGAGTATTTTGAAACAGATAGAGGAGGAGATATAACTTTTCATGGTAAAGGGCAACTTATTGGCTATCCAATAATTAGGTTATCTGATCCAAAAAAAGTTATTCCATTTGTTAGAACTATTGAAAAATCAATCATCAATGCTTTAGCAGCTTTTAATATAGATTCTTATTCAAAAGAAGAGGACACAGGGGTTTGGACAAGTAAAGGAAAGATTGCTTCAATTGGAATAAAAGTCAGCAAATGGACTACTTATCATGGATTTTCTCTAAATATTTTTGAAGATTTGAATGGATTTGATTTGATTAATCCTTGTGGTAATTCAGATGAAAAGATTTCATCTGTACACTCTTTTAATAGAGAGGTTTCATTTAAGGATATTGTTAATGAGGTCTCAAAAGAGTTTTCAAGAAATTTTAATTACGAGATTATTGATAGTCAATTATCTCAATTTACACCAACTCAACTTAAGAAAGAAAAAAAATATGAAATTGATGAAATGGTTGATAGAGGAGTTTTTAATAAAAATAAGAATGTAATACCAGTAACAATAAAAGGATTATTACCAGGAGAACCTAAAAGACCTGAATGGATGAAGGTTAAGGCAAATCTTGGCTCTGAATATATTGAATTAAAAAATTTAATAAATGAAAAAAAACTAAACACTGTTTGTGAGGAAGCTTCATGTCCAAATATATATGAATGTTGGTCTATGGGCACTGCAACTTTTATGATCATGGGAGATACTTGTACAAGAGCTTGTGGTTTTTGTGATGTTAACACAGGAAAGCCTTCTGACCTAGATGAGCTAGAACCATTGAGAGTTGCTGAAAGTGTTAAAACGATGAAACTCACTCATGCTGTAGTAACTTCCGTTAACAGAGATGATCTTGAGGATGGAGGTTCAGAATTTTTTGCAAAAACCATTCAAGAAATTAAATTAATGAACCCTTCAACATCAGTAGAAGTTTTAATTCCTGATTTCAAAGGAGACAGGAGAGCAATTGATAACATAATTAATGAAGCACCAGAAGTGTTAAATCACAATCTAGAAACTGTCCCCAGACTTCAGAGGGAAATAAGAACAGCTGCTTCTTATGGTAGGTCACTCTCTCTTCTTCAATATGCCAAAGAAGTTAATTTTTCTGGAAAAACTAAAACGGGACTAATTGTTGGTATGGGTGAAGAATTTGATGAAGTAATAGCAGTTTTGAAAGATGTATCCCAAATAGATATTGATATTGTCACAATAGGTCAGTATTTAAGACCTACATCTAAACATAGACCAATTCACAGATATGTAACACAAGATGAGTTTGATGAATATAAATTAATTGGTGAAAAATTTGGTATTCCACATATTGAATCTGGTCCTTTAGTAAGATCTTCATATCACGCAAAAGATTCTTTTGCCTCTGTTTAAATAACAAATATACTGATATAAATGTTCGACAAGGTAACTAAATCCGTAAGAGTTTTATCAGCAGCAGCTGTGGAAAAAGCTAATTCAGGACATCCAGGCATGCCCCTTGGAATGGCAGATGTTGGTGTTGCTTTATATAAAAATTTTTTAAAAGTATCAAATGAAAAACCTGATTGGATCAACAGAGATAGGTTTGTTTTAAGCGCAGGTCATGGTTCTATGCTTTTGTATAGCCTCCTTCACCTAAATGGATTTCCTTTGAGTATGGATGAAATTAAAAATTTTAGACAACTTAACTCAAAAACTGCTGGCCATCCTGAAGTCGATACTTCTATAGGCATTGATACAACAACTGGCCCATTAGGTCAGGGTTTTGCTAATGGTGTAGGGTTTGCAGTTGCAGAAAGATATTTAGCATCCTTATTAGGAGAAGATATTATTAACCACTTTACATTTGGAATTGTATCTGATGGAGACTTGATGGAAGGAATCTCATTTGAAGCTGCAGAACTTGCAGCAGTCTGGAAGTTAGGAAAAATAATTTACTTTTTTGATGATAATAATATCTCAATAGACGGTTCCGTTGACAAAGTTTCTAGCACAAATCAAAAAGAGAAATTTGAATCAATAGGTTGGCATGTTTTAGAAATTGATGGCCACAGTGAGAAAGAAATAATTAAATCAGTTGAAAAGGGGAGAAAAGTAGAAGATAAGCCGACTTTAATTATTGCAAAATCTACAATTGGGAAATTTGCACCTAATAAAGAGAATACCAGTGGAGTCCATGGATCACCCTTAGGGAGTGATGAGATGAATAAATTTCTTATGAATTTAGATTGGAGTGGAGATCCATTTCTTCATAGTGATGATATTTATGATTACTTTAAAGAAAAGAGAGAAAAAGATAATGAAGAACTTAGGAAATGGGAAGAAAATTTTAAAAACAAATATCAAGAAGATCCATCATTTAAAGATAATTGGGATTTATTAACTTCTGAAGACTTTCCTAGTTTAGATAGAGTCAGTGGGGAAAAGTATGCATCGAGAATTTTAGGTTCAAAAATACTAGAAAATTTATCAGAATCTACTAATTCGATAATTGGAGGTTCAGCAGATTTAGCTGCCTCTACGAAGCAAATAATTGATGAAAGTCACTTTTCATCCACTAATTATAAAGGCAGGAGCATCGAGTTTGGAATTAGAGAACATGCAATGGGGGCAATTACAAATGGTATAACTTTACATAGTAATTTGATAGGCTATGCCTCAACTTTTTTGGTTTTCTCAGACTATATGAGGCCAAGTATTCGTTTAGCATCTTTAATGGATATTAATTCTGTATTTATTTTCACACATGATTCGATATATCTTGGTGAAGATGGACCAACTCATCAACCTATAGAACATTTAATGTCTTTAAGACTTATTCCAAATGTAGATGTTATAAGACCTTCTAATAGCATTGAGATAGAACATTCTTATAGGTATGCATTTTCTGATTCTAAAAATCCAAAAGTACTTTCATTAACAAGACAAGATTTAGATTATTTAGATTTTGATGTTAAATATGAAGAATTTATTAAAGGAGGATATGTGGTTTCTGATGGAGATGATTTTACACTTGTAGCTTCAGGATCCGAATTGGAAATAGCCTTTAAGATTAAAGCAGCTCTTCTTGAATATTCGGTAAGGATTATCAGTGTTCCTATCTTAAATAAACTTTCAAACATGCAAAATGAAGAAATTAATGAACTCTTAAAAAATAAACACGTTTTTCCAATCGAACTTGGTAGATCAATTGGTTGGGAGAGTTATTTAGGGAGAATAACAAAGACTTTTTCTATTGATAGTTTTGGTGAGTCAGCTCCTATAGAAGATCTTGAAAAAAACTTTGGATTTGACGTACCCTCAATTACTAAAGAAATTATTAAGTATTTAAATTAGCATCCAGTATATGAACGCATGGCAGATTTTGTTCTATTACCAGCAACACCATCTGGAATTAGACCTACTTTTCTTTGAAAAGCTTTAATTGCTTCTCTTGTATAGGATCCTATTTTTCCATCAATTATTCCAGGATTAAAGCCATTATTTGATAGATATGTTTGTATATCAGATACAGAATCTAAGTTTGCACTTGTATTATCTCTTGCCTTGCAAGTGTTAGCTGCTTCACAACCGGTATAGGAACGCATTGCAGCTTTTGTTTTACTTCCGACTACACCATCTGAGACAAGTCCATTTTTTGTTTGAAAAGCTTTAATTGCTTCTCTTGTCTTACTGCCGCTAATACCATCTATAGGGCCAGGATTAAAACCATTATCTGAAAGATATCTTTGGATATCCAAAGTGGTATCCAGCTTTACGTTTGTATTATCAGTTCCAACACAGTCATCGTTACCAGAGTTTGGATTAGAAACTGCTGTAGAAGCTGCATCCTCTACCTCACCGCTACCTGGGCTCCATCCTGCTTGAAAAGGAGATGTATCAAAAAGAGTTGAGCTAATTAGATTACTATCAACCATTTTATTAATTATGAAAGAAACTTCTCCTATTGAAATTTTTCTACTTGGACAAAATTTATCAGATAGAGAACTACATGGAGGTATAAGGTCACTTCCAGTTAACGTGTGAATTGCAGTTTGGTGTGCACTTGCTCCATCATCTGAATATGGATCTGAAATTCCTCCCTCTAGGTTATTAGTTGTTCCTTTAAGAATCGCACGATGAAGCATGCATGCAAATTGATCTCTTAATACAGATTCTTTTGGTAAGTATTGAAAAGGACTATTAAAACATACTTGCATTCCATTATAAGGCACTGCATTAATTGCCCTTTCATAGATACTTTCGTCATCATCACTATATATGTTAGGTGAATCAAGTGGAAGGCCTCCAACGATAGCAGCAACCGCTGCTACCTCTTCTCTTGTTAAAATTTTTGCTTGACATGCTGTTGATGTTTCTGAACATTTATTAAGAAGGCCTGCTTTACTCAAGTAAGTTAATCCTTGAGTAGATGTTGCATACTGTGCTGTATCACCTGTAGTTGAAGTTGTCTCACCAGTACTTGTAGATGTTGAAGACGTAGAAACAGTTACAGGCCCCACATTTAAACTTGAAGCATCTGAACTGCTTGAAGTTTTAAAATAATGAGACTTAAAACCAAGTTGAGATTTAATATTTCGTCCAGACTTCTTAACTGTTTTTAGAGAACCTCCAACATAACCTTTCATAGTTACCTCAACTGCTGCTCCAGACGCTGCAGAACTTGAGATATATATATCAGTTAATGAATCAAAACAGGGTATATCTCCACATAAAATATTTCTAGTTAGTTGATAAGTGGTAAAGTCATAAGACCATGCAGCTTGGGGATTCCCAACCCTATTGTCTACAGACCATGGGTCATCTACTGTTTTTAGATATGGCCAAACTGTTGGAGAACCAAAACCTACAGAGTTATTGTTAGTTTTTCCACCAGTTGAGGAAGAATAAAAAGCTTGAATAACACTATTGTTATGAGTTATAACTTTTCCTCCAGTATTGTTTACAGCCTGAACCCAATTTGGTCCTGAAATTTCTTTTAGGTATCCATAATAATATTGGCTTGAAGCGGTAGAACCAATATGACACCAACAATATTTCTGCCTGCTTGTATCTAATCCTGCATCTATATCAGTTTTATTTCCAGGTCTATTTTGTTGCAAGTATGCATAAACAGCATAACTTCTTCCAACAAGTGCTTGTGCTTCTAAAGCTTGCACATTCCAATGTGATGGCATTTCAGCTAAACCATAAAGATATTTTTCGATATTTGCAGCAAGCACTACATGGAATCCAGAGGATACATTTTTTGATCTTAGTTTAATCTCACCATGCTTATGTTCTCTTGGACCAATTCTTACTCTACCCCCATCAGACCATTTAATAGTTATGTTACAACCTCCAGCTGTGGCAGGAGTTAAAGGATGACCATTGATGCTACAGTTGTTACCACTGTTAACTATGCTTATTGTTGCACCACCTGAAATTTTAAGCGGTCCAAAAGGAGACTCACATGGTCCGTCAGCGGTTGCATCACTCTTCATTCTGTTAACTGTCTCATCGTCAATTGCACCTGATTGATTTATTCCAACAGATGATTGGTAATTTCTTATTGCATTAGATGTTCTTTCACCAAATGCTCCATCAATTGGTCCAGGTTCAAACCCTCTTGAAGTTAAGAAAGCCTGTACCCCAGCTGTTTGGTTTAGTCCATCTTGACAAATCATTAAGGTTGGTGGGCTTGACGAAGGTAAAGTAGTTAAAGATATATTCTTAGCATTTCTTGCTAAACCTACCCATAAAGCATCGCTTGAAGTTGCAATGTCTGGAGAAGACAATGACAGGCTATTTAATTGCTGAACTTGAGTATCTGTAAAGTAATAATCAACTACTTCAGTTGAAGTACATGAAGAAGTATTAGAACAAAAAGATGCTCCTAGTTCTGTTAAGCCTTTAGAACCGTATTGGCTTAAACCTACACCATGCCCCCAGCCACTACCTGTAAATGTAAAAGTTACACTGGAGTAAGCTCTCATCGCTCTCCTAGTAGCTGGCCCAACAACACCATCAGCAGAAAGACCATTTGATGATTGAAATTTTTTAACAGCTGCAGTTGTTTTTGCTCCAGGTGATCCATCAATTGGCCCTGGATCATAACCATTACAACTTAACCATGTCTGTATATCCTTTGTTGTAGTTAAAGGAGCAACCGCATTATCAGCACAACTAAAGGAAGAATTTGGAATAGTTAAAGTATATGAATACGATGGTGTTTCATTAACGACTAAAAATATTGAAAATAAACCAATAAATATTAATAATTTTTTAAAAATGCCCCGCACCATTATTCCATTTTAGATTATCAGAAATAAATTGCTTACTTACAGAGAACTTTTCCACTTTTTAAACCTTCTAATTCCAAAAATATAACCAAAATAAGAAGCAAAAATCACAATTGTTATTGGGTATAGTTCTCCTTTAAAATTTTTATATAAATTAGGAGAGATAAATGAAATACTGATTAGTAATACAATTCCTGCAATTTTATTTGATGAATAACAGTAAAGAGCAAGATAGGAGAGAATTGTATAAATAACTAGAGATAGAATAAAATTTTGATTAATAATTAGGCTCTCTGAAGATATTCCAGTATTTGGTAAAAGAATAAATAAGAATCCAAACCCTATTGCAATAAATAAATTTCGTTTATTTGTCTCGTTTCTCATATAAATATTATTGTAAAAGAAGCATGACTTTGAGCACTTTTGTTTTTGTTTTATTAATTTTTTGTATTCCCTATTTAGGTTATATAAGAAACAGTATCAATCCAAGAAGGGGATTTAGCATATTATTTCTCTCAATTATTTCTTCTATAGCCTTAATTAATTTTGATGTCTTTGTAATAGTGTCTTTACTGTTGATACTTATTTCAATATTTATTAAAAATAAAATTATTGAGATTTCTTTTTTCTTTTTAAGCTTTCTTTTATTAAACAATATTTTATTTAATAGTTTTAATACTGGATTTTCGTATTATCTGCTTCATTATGCACTACCCATTTCTTTAGTTAGCGGTGTTTTTTCCTTAATGATGATTGGACATTGGTTTTTAGTTGACCCAACTATATCTAAAGAAGGGATGAAAAGAATGGCTTTACTTACCACATTTCAACCTTTGATAATTATTCCATTGGTTTACTTTAATTATTTATCTGAAGAGATAGGAGATATCTATAAATTAGTAATAATGTTTTTATATCTATCTACAGGGATTCTATCTTTTGCTTCTTACAAATCATTAAATGAAAAGTCTTACACAGGAGTTATGGCAGCAACAGGATTAAGCTATCTTTCACTAATAGTATCAATTGGGGCGTCTGGAACTCTTTTACTTTTGGCCTAACATTATCTATTCTTAAAATATGAAGATTTATACTAAAACAGGAGATCAGGGCAATACAAAATTATTGTATGGTGATACTGTACCAAAAGATAGTCTAGCTCCTGAAGCATATGGCTCAGTAGATGAACTAGTTGCATCTCTTGGCTTAATTAGAGCTGAAGAGAAACTTCCTATTGAAATAAAAGAAATATTGTTAAGAATTCAAAGGGAGTTGTTCATTGTAGGAGCTGAATTAGCAACAGCTAAAGAGAATAGAGATAAATTAAAAGCTAAAAAAACATTAGTAGATGAGACAATGGTAGAAGTATTAGAAAAAGAGATAGACTTCTTAGAAGAAAAAAATGGTATACCTGAGTTTTTTGTTGTTCCTGGTGAAAATATAATTTCTGCAAAATTTGAATGGTCCAGAGTAGTTTCAAGAAGAGCAGAAAGAAAATGTGTAACTTGGCAAAACAGACTAGAAATTGATAATTCCAAAGTTGTAGTTTACTTAAATAGATTATCAGACCTATTATGGATGTTTGCAAGAGATTTTGAAGAAGATTGGACGCCTAGCAAATGAATATTGATTTACTGTTCTTTGAATCAAGCTTTGAAAAAAAAGAAGATTATATAAAAGATCAGGAAGTATTCCAGGAATACATAAATACCCATTCTTTTGAAGGAAATTCAAATGAGTTATTATTTATGCCTCCTTCAATGTCATCAAATAATAACAAGACACTTCTAATTGGATGCGAAGATATCTCTCAAAACAACAAAGAATTATTAGAACTTGGATATTCAATCGGAAATAAGCTAAAAGAGAATTGTGAATTAAATATCCTTAATTTCAAAGGAGAAACAGAGCCAATTATATTGGGAATTTTACTTTCTAAATATAATTTTGATAAATATCAGTCTGATGGTAAAGATGTTGTTGAAATAAGTTTCAATGATTCATTTGAGGTTGAGGCGTCCATAAATAAGAGAGACTCTATCTTTTGGGTTAGAGATTTAATAAATACACCTGCTTTTGATAGATCTCCAGAATATTTCATTAAACAAGTTGAATTACTTACATCTAATAAAGATATAAATGTAGAGATCCATAATAAAGAATGGCTTGAAAAGAATAATTTTGGGGGAGTTCTTGGTGTAGCACAAGGTTCCGTAAGAGAACCATATTTTCTAACTGGACAATATAATCCTGATGCAAAAATACAGATTGCGCTAATTGGGAAAGGTGTTCTATTTGATTCAGGAGGACTTTCACTAAAAAGTCCTTCAGGCATGGAAACTATGAAGACTGACATGTCAGGAGCCGCTACAGCCTGGGGAGCTATTAATTTAGTAGCTCAAAATAAAATAGATGTTGGCTTAACAGTTTATACCCCACTTGTTGAAAATATGCCAAGTGGTACAGCAATAAGACCAGGAGATGTACTAACTACTAGAAATGGAAAAACCATTGAAGTTTTGAACACAGATGCTGAAGGAAGGTTGATTATGGCGGATGCCTTGGCCTATGCTGCCGAAAAAAAACCGAATATAATCTGTGATATTGCAACACTTACAGGTGCAGCAGTTGCAGCTCTTGGCTTAGATGTTGGTGCACTTTTCTCTAATGACGTTGAGCTTGAATCTCTGTTTATGAAAGCTAGCGAAAAATCTTTAGAATCGTATCATCCTCTACCTTTATATTCTGATTATAAAAAGCTCATAGAGTCAGACATTGCTGACATGAAGAATACTGGAGGTAGATACGGGGGTGCTATTACAGCAGCTTTAATTCTTGAAGAATTTATAGATGAAAACAAGTGGATACATTTAGATATTGCTGGTCCTGCAAGGTCAGATAACAGGAAAGGGGCTACAGGATTTGGTGTGCTTTCTCTTTATGAATTTTATAAAAATATTTCTACTGATCTTCCTGAGAATTAGCAATAATAAAAATTAATGTATCTCCAGTTGATACAGTACCTCCTTGTGGAAAGTTTGTTCCAATTACTTTACCTTCACATCCAGGAAGTTCACTTGACTCAAAAGAGCTCTTAAGAAACAAAATTACATTGGTTTCTCTCATAAATTCTTTTATTAAAGACTGACCTTCTTCAAGAGATAAAGTACAAGGTGGTATATTAGGAATTGCAGAGCTGAACTTATTGCCAGAGACTTCCAAATTCACTACTGTACCTTCTGGCATTTCTATGCCTATACATTCATCATTGCTTTCATCCTCAGTATTGTCTGATTTATTACCTCTATCACAATTATCAACATTTTGAGATAAAATTAAACCAGGTGTTTCTTCAGAGTCAATTAAATTAATAACTGGCAATATATAATTTGAAAATGCTATTTCTTCGCCATCTAAAACATTCAATCCTAGAAGATCAGGAATCTCTACTTTTGGAATTTCATAATATCTATCGATCTCAATAGGATCTTCTGGCCATTCTTCAATAGGCAGGTCTTCAACAACTTTTTCCATAAATTCTTTCCAAATAGGTGCTGGGACTCTTCCTCCTGAAACATTAGAAACTATTTCTCCATTTATCTCGACATCGGTCAAAGGCAATTGCTCTTCAGCAAAACCAATCCAAACAGAAGAAGTGTATTGGGGTATAAAACCTATAAACCATGCTTCTCTAAATCCTTGGTGTGTTCCA
Organism: OCS155 cluster bacterium AG-333-G23; assembly: GCA_003282445.1. Lineage (GTDB taxonomy): Bacteria > Actinomycetota > Acidimicrobiia > Actinomarinales > Actinomarinaceae > Actinomarina. The sequence continues at coordinate 57,895 of QBZE01000003.1, read as the reverse complement.
GTTTTTCCAGCTATTCCTCTATCATCTAATACTGCCCTGGTACCAGTACCATATTGAGCAGCAAGTTCTAATGTTTTACGGACTGCTACTGCAGCTGCTGGATCTGGGATACTTACTCTTTGGGATGTAATATGCCTATATATTAATTCTCCTTTGCTGTCTTCTATTCTTTCTATTAAATAAGGAGGAGCTAATATACCATTTGTTGCAAATGAAGAATATGCAGAAGCTAATTCAATTGGAGTTACGGCACCCGCACCAAGCGTTAGTGAGATAACAGGATCTAGTTCAGACTCTATACCGATTCTTTTGGCTGTGGTTGAAAGTCTTTCACCCCCTATTTCTGAAGCTAATTGTGCAAAAACAGTATTTATTGATCTTCTAGTTGCTTCTTCTAAAGAGATCATTCCTGATGTGCTAAGTAGTCTTATAGATCTATTGTATTCTGACTTATCTTGGCAAGGTTTAAATATATACTGTTTTTCGTTTTCTAAATCTATCTGAATTAAATTTTCTTGCTGTTCAATCTTTTCTAAGTCAGTAATGATATTGTCTTCAGGATTAATTACCTCATTCCCATTTTGCTCGCGATATGTTATGGGATCACCTTCTTCAGTGTATTGATTAAGAGCCACTCCTATAGCTAGAATTTTTTCCTCTTCTTCTTCTAGTTCATCAAGGCCTTCAGCTAATGGAAATTGCTCAATAAAGTCTTTATTTTTTATTTCTTCTATATGAAATCCTAAACATTGAAGCTCTATAGCCCTATCTTGGGCTGGTATCTTATTAATAAATCGGTCAGCTTTAATTGAACTTCCATAATTTCTAACTACCCACTTTGTCCCGATACCATCAGGAGCACATGGATATCCACAATCTATTTCAACTGGCGATCTAGAATCTCTATGGCTATATAGTTTTGATCCAGTTTCTAATGCTGCAAGTAAAGTTATAGGCTTAAAAGCAGAACCAGGATTCCTTTTCCCCTGAGTTGCAAGATTATATTGTTCTTCTTTGAATGGAATTCCAGAGGCCATAACCTCTATAGCTCCAGTGTAATTATTTAATAATGTAATTACGCCTGTAGGTTTAGGCTCTTCTTCCTCCTCTTCAGAATTTAAGTCTTCCGACGGAACCCATTTGTTTAATACAGTAATTGCATGATTCTGAAGTTCTAGATTTAATGTTATATAAATTTTTAAACCTCCACCTCCAGTACATGTTGTATCGTCAGAGGGACATCCAAATAATTTCTTTTTTCTCTCTTCTTTTGTATTTCCCAATATTGCAAACTGAGGGTTATTTAAAAGCTGTCTTTTAACTTCTGCTGAAACATGCTCAGCATTACTAGTAACATCAACTTTTTCTTCAACTACTAAAGGAGCTAACCTTGCTGATCGATGTTGAATATCAACTATAAAATTTTCCTTGAGCATTATATCTAAAACATCATTTCTTCTTTCAAGAACTCTTTCTGGATATTTTCTTGGGTTGTAATATGCCGGACTTCTAATTATGACAACTAAGGTGGCAGCTTCATCAAGAGTGAGATCAGATACTTCTTTATTAAAATATTCATAAGCTGCTGATTGGAGTCCATAGGCTCCAGAACCCCAATATATTGAATTTATATAATATTCTAAAATTTGGTCTTTTGTATATCTTCTTTCTAACTCTGCTGCTACTACTGCTTCAGCGACCTTCCTTCTGATTGAAACTTCATCTCCTACAAAAGATTGTTTAGCAACTTGAGAAGTAATTGTTGAACCACCTCTTGTGACGCCTCTTAAGTTGTCCAATACAGCACTTAATATTGCTACAAAGTCAACGCCTTCATGTTGATAATAGTTACTATCTTCAGCTGCTAATAAAGTATTTATTACGAAGGGTGGTACTTCTGATAATTTGATTGGGTCTCTATTTAATCCATCATGCAGTTCGTCTAGTAATTGATTATCAGCAGTCATTATTATTGATGGTTCTGACAAAGAAACAAAATCTAAAACCATTCCTTCTGCTCTTGGTAAAAACTTTTCTTCTAGAGTAGAAACTACTTCCATTCCTGATTTAATTGGAAGAAACACAAAGAAACCAAACCATCCAGCAATTAAGAGTGATGAAATTATTAAAAGTAACCCTGCTATGTATTTAGTTCCAAACCTTGACTTGGATTCTAAATTATGTATTTGTGCCATGCAACGATTTTAGTATCTATAAAATTCAAAATTGTATTAGTCGTATTATAAAAAATGTAGGTAAAATATATTTATCAATGGATTATTCACCAGGACTTAGAGGCGTTGTTGCAGGAGAAACTGCAATTTCTACTGTAGGAATGGAGGGAACCTCCTTAAGGTACAGAGGATATGACGCTATAGAACTTACTAAAAATAGTACTTATGAAGCTGTTGCATCATTAGTAATTAATGATTCTCTAGATGAAGCAGATTATAAAAAGAGCTTTTCAAAATATTATTTACAAATAAGTAAAGATAAAAATTTAAACCAACTTTTAGAAGAAGTTAAAGAAAAGCTATCTCCAATGGATGTCATTAGAACAGTAGTTTCTTATATGGGTGAACTAACAACATTAATGAAAAAAAAATTAGATAATCAAGACAAGGTTGAATTAACTGCAAGAATAAATGCAACAGTTTGTTATATTATTGCTTCCTATCACAAGGATGATTGTGATGAATTAGATGATAGCTATTTAGTAGCTAGCTCAATGCTTCCTAACAATGCAAATAAAGAAAAAATAGAAGCACTGGATGATATGTTAATTTTATACGCTGAGCATGGATTCAATGCATCGACTTTCGCTGCAAGAGTTACAGCATCAACAAGATCAGACTTGACTAGTGCAATTGTCTCTGGAATTGGAACCTTAAAAGGAGAGTTGCATGGTGGTGCAAATGAAGAAGCTGTAAAATTAGTAAACAGTTTTAACAGCATTGAGGAAGCAGAAAATGAAATTCTAAAAATGCTAGAAGAAAAGAAAAAAATAATGGGATTTGGCCATGGGGTTTATAAAATCCAAGATCCAAGAAGTGATGTAGTAAAAAAATGGGTTGAATCCTTAATTGAAACTGATTTTTCAAAAAATAGATTTGAAATTGCAAAAAAAATTGACGAAATTATGACAAAAGAAAAAAAACTTTTTCCTAATGTTGATTTTTATGGAGGCCTACTTCTTTCAGAGTTAGGCTTTGAAGTAGATTTATTTACACCTATATTTGTTGCAGGAAGATCTGTGGGATGGTCTGCTCATTGTTTTGAACAGCGTGAACAAGATACACTAATTAGACCTGCTGCAAAATACATTGGTATTGAAGAGAGAGAATAATCCTATTGGATGAAAAAAATATTGATCAAATAATTTCTGATTATTTATCTAATGATATTCATCTTAACGAAAAAAACATTAAAGCTTCCAAGCTTGCTCTATTGGATACATTAGGATGTGTTTTTAATGCTTCATTAAATACGTCTGCAACAATTTTTGCTACATATGGATTAAAAGATACCTTAGAGAACCCTATCGCTTATATGAAAGATATTAAATCTTTAAAAGAAAAAGCAAGATTTTTCTCAGTACTTACTAGATGGTTTGATTATAACGATACTTTCTTAGCAAAAGAATGGGCTCACCCTTCAGATAACATCGGAACTATATTTAGTTATTTTATAGAAAACAATAGTTTCAAAGTTAGTACTTTTATTGACTCATTAATAAAAATGTATGAAATACAAGGGTGTCTTGCATTGGGTACTTCACTAAATAAAAAGGGGTATGATCATGTGTTCAATGTAAAACTTGCATCAGCCTCAGTATTTTCTTCACTAATTTCTAATAATGACTCAGAAATAATTAAGAGAACGGTAAATAATATTTTGCTAGACGGCCTGAATCTTAGAGCATATCGACATGAACCAAATGTAGGAAAAAGAAAGAGTTGGGCTGCTGGAGATGCAGTTTCTAGAGGTATTGAGTTAGCTTCAATAAGTGAATTCGAAGATGAAATTTATTCAGAAATACAAAAAGATGAAAATTGGGGATTTGAAAAAGTATTTTTAAATGGCGAAAATTTAAGCTTTGGTAAAGATTTAAATGATTGGGTGATAGAGAATGTCTTGTTCAAAGTCCTTTATCCGGCAGAGTTTCATGGACAATCAGCTATAGAAGCTTCAGTAAAATTATCTGATTTGTATAAAGAAAGAGAACAAGAGATTGAAGGAATTATTATTGAAACCCATGAACCAGCAATAAGAATTATAAGTAATAAAGATAAATTAAAGAATGCATCAGACAGAGATCATTCATTAGAATTTATGGTTGCAGCAGGACTTCTTTTTAAGGAAGTTAATTCCAAAACTTATGAAGATAATTTTTCTGGATTAAAACAAATTGAAAATTTGAGAAGAAAAATAAAAGTACAAGAGAACAAAGAATTTACAGAAAATTATTATGATACCTCAAAAAGGCATATAGCCAACACAGTTTATTTTGAATATAATGATGGTTCTTTTTCTAAAAAAGAAACAGTTGAAACTCCGATAGGGCATCCAAATAGAAGAGAAGAAGCGGAGCCTTTATTAAAACAAAAATTTATAAATAATATGTCATCTCATTTTTCCGAAGAAAGAGCTAAAGATATATGGGAAAAAATATTATTAATAGATGTTGATTCTGAATTTAAAGAGGTTATTAAACTTCTAAGTAATGATTAAAGATATTTATTTACTAGTTGGTGGGGAAGCTACAAGACTAAGACCTTTATCTGAAGGAATACCTAAGGCTCTCTTAACAATAAAAGAAGAACCTTTAATAAATATAATTTTGGATAATTTATCTGATACAAATTTTGATAATATAAATTTAATTTGTTCAATAAAGCATGAGGCTCAGTGGAAGCAATATCAAAAAAATTCAAAATTTAACATTAAATTACATTTTGAGAGAGAAAAACTTGATACTGCAGGTTATATAGTTCAAAATATTGATGATTTTGAAGATCAATTTATATGCATGAATGGTGATCTGCTAATAAATATGGACTTTAGCTTGTTTGTGAATGAAGTAAGTAATGCAAAAAACTCTACAATCTGTTCCATTCCAGTGGACGATCCATCGAGATACGGAGTTTTAGATTTGGATGGATCCAAGATTATAAATTTCATTGAAAAGCCTCAAGATTTAGAATATGGGAACAATATTAGTCTGGGTGTTTATTGTTTATTTAGAGAAGATATACAAAAAGTAAAAAATAAATTAGAAATACCTTGTTCGTTTGAAAAAGCGTTATTCCCAGAACTAGCAAGAAGTCATTTACTAGATTGTTATAAAGTTGATGGTGAAATGATAGATGTAGGAACAAGAGAGTCTTATATATTTGCTCATACTGAAAATAAATCTAACTGGATAGCAGATGGTGTAATAATTGGTGAAAATACAAAAGTAGAAAATTCTGTAATTTTAGGAGACTGCTCTATTGGAAATAATGTTGTAATCAACAATTCTATAATATGTACTAATTCAAATATAGAAAGTAATGAAGAGATTAATGAGGAGATATATAAAAAATGATGAATTATAAAAAAGCTCTTGTTACTGGAGGTGCTGGATTTATTGGTGCACATTTAACAGAGAAACTACATCAAAATAATATTGAGGTTTTAGTTGTTGATAATTTATTAACTGGAAAAAAAGAAAATTTACTCTCACTAGATTTAGAGAACACAATATATGGAGATGTTGGTTCAGAAGAGACTTTAAAGATTATTAAGAATTTTAACCCTGATGTTTGTTTTCATTTAGCTGCACAATCTTCTGTGGTAATTTCAGTAGAAGATCCACTACTTGATTTTGAACATAATTTATTACAGCCAGTTCAATTAATTAAAACATTGTTAGAAACTGATTGTAAGCAATTTATTTTCACTTCTTCTGGGGGAACAATTTTTGGTGAGCCTGAAGTTATTCCTACTTCAGAAGATGATTATGCAGGCGAACCAGCATCTCCTTATGGTTTAGCAAAGAAAAAGCTAAATGAATTGATCGAAGTAATGTTACAAAATGAAACAATGTCTTATTCAATATTGAACTTATCAAATGTTTACGGGCCAAGACAAGATCCTCATGGTGAAGCTGGTGTCATGTCTATATTTACAGGAAAGCTTATGAACAACGAAACCCCAACTATTTATGGGGACGGAAAACAAACAAGAGACTACATATATGTACTAGATGTAGTAGATGCATTAATAAAATCTGCGGAAACTGATGATAATTTATTTTTAAATATTGGGACAGGTGTAGAGACTTCAGTAAATGAATTGGTCTCAATTCTTTCACAAAAAATTTCATGGGATGGAGAACCAGAATATGCGCCTAAGAGAGAAGGTGAATTACTCAGAAGTGTACTAAACAACGAAAGAGCTAAGAGTCAGATTGGTTGGGAGCCTAAATATACACTAGACACTGGGTTAGATGAATTAATTAGTTGGTTCAGTAAATGAAAAAAGCATTAATAATTTTATCTCTTTATGTAATTTTTACTTCATGTGGTGGGAGTGATACAACAACTAGAACTGTTCAAGATACAACAACTACAACTGTTCAAGATACAACAACTACAACTGTTCAAGATACAACAACTACAATCTCAGTTGTTGGAAATCTATGTGATTCCTGTACTTACTTAAGTATTTCTGAATTAAGCTCAAAACCCTCAGAAGTTCCAAAACTTGCTTGGGATGATTCACAAAGGATATTAAATGAAAATACAAACACAGACAATGTTGAAAATTTAGAAATAATTATAAATATTGGACCTACAACAGAATTGTATTTTTTAGACAATGAATCCTATATTCAAAAAGGTATAAATTTTTGGCAAAATTTTAATCTACCCGAAAAATATTATGCATTTTTCTATAGTTATAACGACCTTGATTGGGCTATAAACGAATTAACTAGTTCTGGATTTGAAGGTGGTATGGCTAGAGCACCATGCGGATATGAAGACGGTATTTGTAATGGAGCTAATTCAGGAATTTATCATAGACCACCTCATTTTGGTGTAGGTGTATTTGGTATTGATAGTTCAGACTCTATAGATGCTTATAGATATGGCCCTCTTCATATTCATGAAGTAACACATTCAGTTGTTGCAGCTCAATGGATTGGAAATGCTACGAATCCTCAACAAAATGCTAATGATGCTTCTCCATGCTGGTTAAATGAGGGGATTGCACATGCAGCTGGTCTATCAATAGGAGTAGACACTTATGAAAAGTATTTAGAAATTCGTAAATCACAAGTAACGGGGAGACATATCCAGCCACCTTACAATGACTATTCAGCTTCTACAATTTTAAATTATTACAATGAAAGCATTCCTGGCATATGTATAAAAAATCCTGATTATGTTCTTGGATACTCTATTGGATATTTAACTGTTGAAGCTATGAGTGCAATGTCGGGATCTGATTCTGCTATGCGTATGTATTCTTTAATGGCTAATGGGAAAAACTTTGAAGATGCATTTGAAAATATTTATGAAATATCTTGGAATGATGCAAAACCAATTTTTTCAGAGTATGTAAGTTCTGTAATAGAAGATTTATTTAATTCTTGATACCAGTTTATAAAAAGAAGTCTTCCTGAGCATCTCTTATAAGTTCATCAACTCCTAAATCAGATATATTATATTTCACACCTTTAATAACTACGATTGGTATATTGTCTGATTTTTTCATAACTAATTCAGCCGCACCAGCCAATTCGTCAACGATTGCAATCTCTGTAGCAAATAATTCATTATCAAATGTATCTTTTTCGCCTATATAGCTCTCTAATGGTTCAATTCCAGAAGAGCCTATGGCTACATTTGTTTGGCCTTTCCTCCAAGCTCTACCAAAAGTATCACAAATAATTACGCTAATTTTTTTTCCTGTTTTATGTTCTATCTTCTTTCTTATGTCTCTTGAAGTTTTATCAGGGTCTTCTGGAAGAAGGAGAGCAGAACCTTCTTCAATATTTGATTTATCTATTCCAGCATTTGCGCATATAAAGCCGTGTTTAGTTTTTGCGATTACTGTTTCTCCCCTTTTTCTAATAATTTGTAATGATTCGCTTTTGATTACTTCTTCTATATCTTCCTTATTAATATCTATTTTTCTTCCCTCAACTTTGGAGATAATTTTTTGAGTAATTACTATGACGTCACTATCTTCTAATGAAATTTTGTTTTCTTCTAGGCTTTTAATTAACTCTTCAACTATTTCATGGCCTGTATCAAACTCAGGTAAATTCATTATTGGAAAAATTGAAACCTTATTCATGGTTAACAATGAACTCTACTAATTTTTTTGAATTTTCTAATTCATTAAATAAAATATTGTGCTCAACTGTGTCTTCAGCTCCATCTGAATCTCCAGGATGAACAATATATTTATTCCCAACATCTTTGTAGAAATTTTTTATTCCTTGGATATCTGATGTATAGCCTAAGTCTTCAAAGTTATTTTTTGAAGGGCCTTTGATTGCTTTATTTTCAATAAAAGGGTTTATTACATAAACATTATTATGTTCAGACAATTTTTCTTTAAGTTTATTTAATGAAAGTATTGGCCCTATAGAGAGTATTGGGTTTGAAGGACCAATAACTACTATTTCTGATTCTTCAATATTCTTAATTAATTGATCGGAAACTTTTGCTTTTTCAGCACCATTGTAAACAACCTCAGTTAATTTAGGTTTTGCTTTTTTTTCTACAAAATATTCCTGAAAGTCTAATAATGAACCATCATCAGTTTTTAATTTTGTACTTACAGTGTCATCTGTCATTGGAATTAAATTACATTCCAAATTTAGGTGTTCTGCAAAAAGTTTTGTGATTTCAGTTAAAGACTTGCCTTCCGAAAGTAATTGATTCCTATAAAGGTTTAATGCTAAGTCTTTATCGCCGATACTAAAATTCTGGGGAATAAATTTTTTATATTCATCACTTACAGAAAATGTGTCGTTAGCAATGCCCCAGCCCATTTCGCCTTCAATTCCACCTAATGCATACATTACAGAGTCAATATCTGGTGATAGAGGAACTCCGTGTATTACTTCATCGTCGCCAGTGTTAATAATTATTGTTAAATCTACATCTTTTGAATGATAAAAGCCCTTTGCAAGCTTAGCTCCCCCTATACCTCCTGATAAATAAACAATTTTTTTCATATACTTAAATTAACTCTATTAGATATTCATGTAACATTTTAATAATGGTAGATAAAGATATCATAGAAGCAATTGCAGAATTAGATGAATCAGATCTAAAAAGACTCAAACTTTTAATTGATAACAAATTAGGCGGAGATTCAAAACCAAAGAAAATATCCTATAGAAGTAAGGATATAAAATGTGGTAGGGAGTCATGCAATTCTTGTCCCCATGGCCCTTACTGGTATGCTGAATGGACTGAGTCCGGTAAAAGAAAAACTAAATATTTAGGAAAAATATTAAATGAAATTATTGAATGAAAAAATAACAAAATTTGACGCAACTCAAGTAATTTATTATTCGATGGTTCTAATCATTCTTAGAGTAGATTTAATTTTTTTAGATAATACTCCAACTGGAGGAGATATGGGTGCACATGTAGTACCTATAAAGTATTTCATAGAGAATTTTGCATCAAGCTTCAAGATTAACGGGTGGTCCAACGACTGGTTTGCTGGATATCCTGCTTATTATTTTTATTTTCCATTCCCAGCTATTTTGACATATTTTTTAAACCTAATCCTACCTTATGGAGTAGCTTTTAAAATAATGGTTGCTGGATCAATTATTCTTATTGTTTACTCAATTGAAAAATTATTTAGGAAAGAAGACCATCTATTTTCACACGTAGGTGTTGTAGCGGGTTTAATGTTTGCACTTACAGAATCATTTACAATCTATGGTGGTAATTTAGCTTCTACTCTCGCAGGACAGTTTTCTTTTACTTACTCCCTGGCTTTTGCGAATCTAGCTATTTACTACATTATCAAATCAACGCATAAATATAAAGTTCCTATAAGTTCAGTTTTCTTATCCCTTTGTTTATTATCACATTTAATACCATTTATCTTATATCTTCCTGCTTACGCAATTTACTGGCTTATTAAGAAAGAAAAATTTGAATTAAAGTTAATCTCAATTTTTATATTTACAACTTTGGTAACTAGATTTATCGTTCCATTGATTTATAACTTAGAATTTACTACAAATATGGGGTATACCCCTTATACAAGAGTAAAGGACTTAATTAAAGCAGATATTTTGCCCTACACATTTTTATTATTTCTATTTCTTTTAGGGAGATTCAATTTTAAAAAATTAAAAGAGAATAAAGTATTTTCTATTTTTGAATTTTATTTACTAATAGTTTCAGTAATTTTGTATTTTTATGTTCCCGAAGGAGCTTTATGGAATGGAAGAATGGTTCCTTTTTTTAATTTAGGAATGATAATTATTTTCTTTAAAATTTTAAACTTTCTTATTAAAGAGACTCTTCAATTTCAACAAGGTAATTTAATAACAAACCTAATAATACTTACTTCGATTCTTGCTTGTTCTTATGTTTTTTATGAAAAATGGATTGAATACGATAGATATAGATTGTTCATAGTGTCTTTATTTATTTTAAGTTTATTAGGAGTTGTACTTTTTTATCACTCTACATATAACTTATTTAATTTAGGAGTTTTTGTATTTGTAATTTCTTCAATGTCTTTTTTGCCTCATTGGGTTAACTGGAATTTTACAGGGTATGAAGGTAAAGATGACTGGTCAGATATTGAGGCTCTTTATTCTTCCTTAGAAAAATTACCTCCAGGACGAATAATGTGGGAACCAAATTCAGATTTAAATAAGTATGGAACACCAATGGTGCTTATGACAATACCTTTATTTACAGAACACACAAGTATGGAAGGTCTTTATTTTGACTCAAGCCTCACTACTCCTTTCCATTTTATAGCTGTGTCAGGGCTTGCTGAAAAACCTTCAAACCCTGTGGGAGGTCTGTCTTATATAAATAACGATTTTCAAAAAGGAGTTGACTATTTAAAAGACCTCGGTATTGATTACTTTATCTCTTATACAGATTCTATTAAAGATAAAGCAATTGATAATAAAGATCTAAAATTATTATTCGTTTCGGAACCTTTTTCAGTTTTCCAAATTAATACAAAAAAAATTGAACTAGTTAACCAGAGATTAGAAACATTTCCACGTATATCATTTTATGAAAGAACCAGTAGTTCCCTATTCAGAGATACAGAATATGATAACTTTTTTAATAAGGCTTATGATAATTTTCGGTACTTAGACGAATATAGAGTTATTGAACTTCCTTTAGGCGTAAGTCTAAACTCCTCAAATGATAGTGACTTAGTAATAAGTGATTTAAAAATTTCTTCTAGTGAAATTAAATTCACTACAAACAAACCTAATGAACTTCATATTATAAAAGTTTCATATTTTCCTAATTGGAAAATAGATGAAGGTCTTGGCCCATATAGAATTTCTCCTTCATTTATGTCAATTATTCCCTATGAGAATAAAGTGGTTCTATCTTTTGAGAGAGTTAACATTGAAACCTACTCTTTCTATTTTGGAATATTTTCGTTACTCTTATCACTGATACTTTTTTGGAGAGTTAAAGATAATGTATGAAAAATTACTTTTATTAGTAAGGAAATTACCCTTTATTTCGGGAGATACATCATCTGCACAATTACTAAGAACCTATATAGTTGGTGGTTTTAATTTAGTTTTTGGTCTAATACTAAATTATATTTTTCAATTTCTAGTTTTAAGCTCAGTTGAAATTCCACTTAGAACTTATCTAACAAATGTATTTTCCTTTTCGTTAGGTGTACTTGTCTCATATTTTATTTCTAGAAAAATTATTTTTAAACTTTCAATTAAGAAGGGAAAAATTAAAGAGTTTATAAATTTTTTAGTTACAAATTTAATAAATCTTATAGTTCCATTATTTATTTGGTATCTCATTGATAAATTTAACCCTTCTATACAAGAAAATGAAATTCAATTTTTAGCTGCAACAATAATTATTCATGGAGCTATTCTTCCTCTAAAATATTTGATTTATAAGTTTTTTGTTTTTAAGGATTCTTTAAATAGTTGAATTCTTAATTTAATTAAACTGTATATTGTTCTTGGAATTCTAGAATAAATAACTGAAACGCTTGGTCTGATTTCATTTACCATTGCAGGAACCTCATAAATCTTTTCACCAGATCTCTCGATTCTTAAGAGAAGTTCTGTGTCAAATAGATCTTGAGTAGAAACTACTTTGTCTATGTGCTTTTCACAAGAAGATTTTCTAACACCCTTCATTCCATGTGTATCAGACATTGATGTTTGAAAGAAAAATTTTAGTATTAAGACAAAAAAATTAGTTGCTATTCTTCGTATAAGTTTCCTTCCATCCTCAGATTCATTTAATCTTTTTGATGCAGTTATTACAGAATATTTCTTCTCTAAAGACAATGAATCATGAAGGAATGTTTCAGAAAAATAATCTATATCAAAAGAAATAATCATCTCATTTTTTGCTTCCATGAACCCATTCCTTAAAGCTGTTCCGTAATTAGCTATCTTATTTGAAATAACTTTGCATTCAGGTCTTTTAAGTACAAAATCATTAATTAAGGATAACGTTTTGTCAGTAGAACCATTTTCAGAAAATATAATTTCAAAATCAAGATCCATTTTATTGCAAATTTCAAAAATTTTATTGCACGAATCTAAAAGAATTTCTTCTTCGTTAAAAATAGGAACTACTACCGAAAAATTATTTATTGTGAACTTGGCTCCCATTATCATTACAATAACTAAATAGTGAGTGAAAATAAACTAGATTTAATTTTTAAAGCTTATGATATAAGAGGAATTTACGGTGAAACCTTAACTCCTGAGATAGCATTTAAGATAGGTTTTGCTTATGCTGATTTTGTAGATTCTGAGAAAATAATTATTGGCCATGATGGAAGAATATCTAATAAAGAAATGCTTAATGCTGTTGCATCTGGTGTAATCAAAAAGAATAAATCCATATTGTATGTTGGGACTGTCCCTACAGACGTTGTTTATTCATTATCAGGAATTGAAAATCTTCCCGGGATAGTAATTACTGCATCTCATAATCCAAAGGAATGGACAGGATTAAAATTCTGTAATAAAGGAGCAACACCTATAGGCATCGAGACAGGGTTACTGGACATCAAAGAGAAAGTAGAAAATTTAGACATTGATATCGAAATCCAAACTGAGTTCCAGGAAGAAGATATAGTTGATTCTTACATTGAACACCTTAATTCCTTAGTCAATCCAGCAGATGTAAAAAACACAATCAGCTTCATTATTGATGCAGGTAATGGAGCATTAGGTTCTGTTATAGAAGAGCTTCATAATTCATACAAACTGAATTTTGATGAATTATATATGGAAGTAGACGGAAACTTTCCAAACCATCCTGCTGACCCTTCTGATCCAGCAAATCTTAGAGAGTTAAAAGAATTAGTAATTTCTAAAAATAAAGCATTTGGAGTAGCTTTTGATGGAGATGCTGATAGAGCAGTTTTCTTGGATGACAAAGGCAATTTAATTTCTGGCAGTTTAATGACAGCTCTTGTTTCAGATTGGTTAAATGAAAAAAAAGATAATTTAAAAATAGTACATAATGTTAACGTCTCACCTTCAGTGGTTAACTACTTGAAGAAAAAGGGGATTACTACAATAAGAGCTAAAGTTGGTCATTCTTATATAAAACAAATCATGAGAGAAGAGGAAGCTGATTTTGGTGGTGAGCATAGTGCTCACTTTTATCTTAAAGAAAATTATTATGCTGATTCAGGAATTGTTATGTTGTTAATATTTTTGCAAATACTTTCAGAAAAGAATGTAAAAGCCTCAGAGCTTATTGATAGCTATAACTTTCCACCTACCTCAGGCGAAATAAATTTTGAAGTTACTAGTGTCCAAGAGAGTCTGGAAAAAATTGAAAATTCTTTTGAAAATTCTTTTGATAAATTAGATGGAATCTCTTATTTTGCTGATAACTACTGGTTTAATGTGAGAGGGTCTAATACTGAACCAAAATTAAGACTTAATGCTGAGGCAGAAGACGAAGAAACTCTTAATAACCTCATAAACGAGATAACAAATATAATTAAGGTATAAATGGTAAATGTAGCTTTTGAATTAGGAAATCAAGTTCAAGAAGAACTTGAATTTTCGGAAAATATTGATTCAATTCAATATGATTCTTTATTGATAATGGGAATGGGAGGTTCCGGAGTTTCAGGAGACGTTCTATCTTTGTTATCTAATGAAGTAAGTTCAAAAAAAATTACTGTAAGGAAGTCATATTCAATTCCAAAAAAAATAATGGAAGTAAAGCCTTTATGCTTATTTATATCTTATTCAGGCAATACAGAAGAAACATTATCAGGATTAAACGATGCTATAAAAAATAATTTAGACTGGGCTGTTATCTCAAGCGGAGGCAAATTAATTGATCTTGCAATAGAGCACAATAAAGAATATATTAAAATTCCAGATGGTCTCCAACCAAGAGCCGCTTTTGGATACTTGACTCAAGCTGTAAGCAAAATTGTAGATATTGTTGAGGGGACTAATTTCCTAAATGAGTTAAGAGACGTTGGTAATTATTTGAACGGGATACTTAATGACGAAGAAGATTCAGAAATATTTATAGAAGCAAAAAAAATTGCTAAACAGATAAATAAAAAAACATGCATAATATATGGTGGAACAGATTTAACTGAGTTAGTTGCTTCAAGATGGAAAACTCAAATTAATGAGAATGCAAAATCAAAAGCTTTTGTAGGATCAATGCCTGAAGTTCATCATAATGAAATTTTATCTTGGGATGCAGACGTTGAAGGAAGTAAGTCAAATTATGTATTAATTTTGTTAAGAGATAATTCTGAAAATTCTCAAATTGCAAAAAGATTTGATTTAACACAAAAATTACTTGGAGAAAAAGTAGAAATTTTTAATATTGAACCAAAATCTCAATCCACAACACTATCTAAACTTATGG
This sequence comes from OCS155 cluster bacterium AG-333-G23, assembly GCA_003282445.1. Taxonomy (GTDB): domain Bacteria; phylum Actinomycetota; class Acidimicrobiia; order Actinomarinales; family Actinomarinaceae; genus Actinomarina. The sequence goes on along the minus strand of QBZE01000003.1, from coordinate 42,761 downwards.
AGTTGGTATTATTGGGGGATCTTTTTAGTATATCTTTGGCAGATGAACTAAATATGATTCCAGAAGATATTGAAGGAATAGAAAATTTAAAAAAATTATTGGAGGATTAAGTTGTCAACAATTAAAGATGTAAAATTAGCTGAAATAGGAAGTGAAGAAGTTGCTTGGGCTGCTAGACAAATGCTCGTTCTTGAAGAAATTAGAAATGATTTTTCTAAAAATAAACCTTTAGATGGTTTAAATATTGGTGCCTGTATGCATGTCACTAAAGAAACTGCGAACTTAATGCTTACCTTAAAAGAGGGAGGAGCTAATGTTGCTCTTTGTGCATCCAACCCCTTGTCAACGAAAGATTCTGTTGCTGCTTATCTTGCAGAAAATGATATTGAAGTACATGCTGTATGGGGTGTTTCAAATGAAGAATTTTTTAAACATCTTAATTCTGTTTTAGATACCGAACCAGATATAACAATGGATGATGGTGCTGATCTCGTTTCATTACTTCATACTGAAAGAACAGATATTCCAATAATGGGTTCAATGGAAGAAACAACAACAGGAGTTATAAGGCTTAAGTCAATGGAAAAAAATAATAAATTAAGGTTTCCGGTTGTAGCCGTAAATGATTCTGATACGAAGCATTTGTTTGACAACAGATTTGGAACAGGACAGAGTGCAATGGATGGAGTAGTTAGAGCAACAGATTTATTAATAGCAGGATTAAATGTAGTTGTAATTGGTTTTGGTGATTGTGGAAAAGGTGTAGCAGAGAGAGCATATGGCATGGGAGCAAAAGTTACAGTTGTTGAGCCAGATTCTGTAAGAGCTCTTGAAGCACTTATGCATGGGTATGAAGTTAAAACGTCATTAAATGCGGCAAAAATTGCAGATGTCATTATTTCTGTTACAGGAAATTTACATGCATTAGATAAACAACATTTTGATGTCATGAAAGATGGAGTTGCATTGGCAAATGCTGGCCATTTTGATGTAGAAATAAATTTGGAAGCACTTAAGAATGAAAGTACAAAAGTAGAGAAAGTAAGAGAACATGTAGAGAGCTATAAATATAAAGATAAAGAAATTTTAGTTCTAGCAGAAGGAAGATTAGTTAATCTTGCAGCAGCTACAGGGCACCCAGCCTCAGTTATGGATATGTCTTTCGCAAATCAAGCTTTGGCATCAGAATGGATAAAAGATAATCATAAAAAACTAGAATCAAAGGTATACACATTACCTAAGGAAGTAGATATTAAAATAGCTGCTACAAAATTAAGCATAATGGGTGGCGAGTTAGAGATATTATCTGATGAGCAAATTAAATATCTAGATTCCTGGGAGCATGGCACAAGCTGAAATTTGAATATATTTAAAAAAGCTCTAACAATTGGAAGCGGAAAACTTGCAACTGAGCTTAATGCACAAATTGATTCTATAAATTCAAAAGAAGAAGAAGTTACTAAATTAACTGATACTGAAATTAAAGAATCATTTCAAAAACTAAAAGTAGATATTGGTCAAACTGATAAGCATAATATTGAAGTAGAGGCATTCTCCCTAGTTAGAGAAGCTGCAAAAAGAACCATTAATGAAAGACATTATGATGTGCAGCTCTTTGGAGGTCTAGTTCTACTTAGAAATAAAATTGCTGAAATGAAAACAGGAGAAGGTAAAACTTTAGTATCTACTTTGCCCATCTCTCTAATGTCGTTATTTGGAAAAGGAGTTCATGTTGTAACCGTTAATGATTATCTTGCTAAACGAGATGCTGAGTGGATGAAGCCAATTTATAACTTTCTTGGATTAGATGTTGGATTAATTTTTTCAAATCAAGAGTATCAAGAAAAAATAGATGCTTATAGAAAAGATATAACTTACGGTACAAATAATGAATTTGGCTTCGATTATTTAAGAGACAATATGGCTCAAAATAAAGAACAGTTAACTCAAGGTGAACTATTTTATGCAGTTGTAGATGAAGTTGATTCAATTTTAGTTGATGAAGCTAGAACACCTCTAATTATTTCAGGAGTAGTCGAAGAATCAACAAAATGGTATCAACAATTTTCAAAGATTGTTAAGTCAATGAAACAAGATATTCATTATGAAATTGATGAATCAAAAAAACAAATTCATCCTACAGAAGAAGGAATTGAGTTTGTAGAGTCAAGATTAGGAATATCTAATATGTATGAAAATACAGAAACAAATTTCATACATTATTTAACCGCTTCTTTAAGGGCTAATGCAGTTTATTTGAAGGATGTTGATTACATTGTTTCAGAAGGACAAATAAAAATTGTCGATGAATTTACTGGAAGAATATTAGAAGGCAGACGATATTCAGACGGGTTACACCAAGCAATTGAAGCAAAAGAAAATGTAAGAATTCAAGATGAAAATCAAACATTAGCATCAATAACTTATCAAAATTATTTTAGAATGTATGAAAACCTTTCAGGGATGACTGGTACAGCGAAAACAGAAGAAGAAGAATTAATACAAATTTATAATCTTGAAGTATTAGAGATTCCAACAAATCTTCCTATAGCTCGTGTTGACAATCAAGATGCAGTTTATAAAACAAATAATGCAAAAATAGAAGCTGCTATTGAAGATATAAAAGAGAGAAATGATAAAGGGCAACCAATACTTGTAGGCACTGTATCAGTTGAATCTTCAGAAGAAATTTCAAAATCTTTAACAAATAAAGGCATAAAACATTCAGTTTTGAATGCAAAGAACCACGAGGAGGAGGCTTCTATTATAGCTCAGGCAGGCAGGTTGAAAGCTGTAACGGTAGCAACAAATATGGCTGGAAGAGGTGTTGACATTAAATTAGGAGGTAACACTGAGCACATGGCTTTACATGCAGCAAAAAATGAAAATAAATTAGATGATTCTCAATATATAAAAGAACAAATTGAACAAAATGAAAAAATTACATCAGATGAAAAGAAAGAAGTTTTAAACCTAGGAGGTCTTTATGTAATAGGTACTGAAAGACATGAGTCTAGGAGGATTGACAATCAGTTAAGAGGAAGATCAGGAAGACAGGGAGATCCAGGTGAGTCAAGATTTTATATCAGTCTTGAAGATGATTTAATGAGAAGATTTCAGGGTGAGAGAATCCAATCAATTATGGACAAGCTGAAGCTTCCAGACAACGAAAGAATAGAGCAGAATATGGTGACAAAAAGCATTGAAAGAGCCCAAGCTCAAGTTGAGTCATTAAATTTTGAAATTAGAAAAAATGTGCTCAAATTTGATCAGGTGCTTAATCAACAAAGAGAAGTAATTTATAAATGGAGAAGAAGATTGTTAAAGTCAGATGATATAACTGACTTAATTTATGAGTGGTTGGAGGATGTAAATGAAGTTTTGCATAACAATATCGAAAATCATAAAAGAAACTATGAAAATTTAGATCATTTTGAAAGCTTGGTTCATGAAGAATTGAATTTATTATTAAATGAATCTAACAAGTTATCAATACTAAATAACACAAAATTAAATGAAGAATTAGAAATTTCTAGCTTAATTAGTAAATTATTTGATCAGAATGCTGAATCAAATAATGTAGATTTTTGGAATATAGCAAGGCTTTCTTCTCTTTCTTTTATTGATCAACTTTGGAAAAATCATCTCTCTGAAATGGATTATTTGCGATCAGGTATAGGGCTTAGAGCAATGGGCCAAAGAGATCCATTAGTAGAGTATCAAAAGGAAGGATATGATTTATTTGAAGAGTTAATTTACAATGTTAAATTATCTGTAGTTAGACTATTACTTAATTTTGATTCTTCAGCAATAAAAGAACAAAAAAAACCAAAGCCTAATAACCTAGAAAAACAGAAGAATAATAAAAAGATAGGAAGAAATGACCCATGTGATTGTGGGTCTGGATTAAAATACAAAAAGTGTCATGGATAAGTTATGTATAAAGAATTATTAAACCGTTTGGAAAAACTTCTTGAAAGACTTGCTTCAGCTAAGGAGTATCTTTGACTTTGATTCGAAAACAAAAAAATTAAAAGAGCTTAACTCATTAATATCAGATAAAGATTTTTGGTCTAGTAACAAAGATGCAAAAACTATTACCAAAGAGGCCTCGTCAATAGAAAAAGTTATCAGTTTATTAAATAAGCTAGAGAATGATTTAAATGATTTAAATGAATTAATTGAATTAAGCAAAGACGAAATTTCTGAATTAGAAGAGGTGAAAATTCAGATAAAAGATTTTGAGACCAAACTAGCAGTTCTAGAAGAAGAATCCTTATTTAATGGTGAATACGATAATTTAAGTGCTGTTCTAAATATTAATGCTGGAGCAGGTGGTGTTGATGCTCATGATTGGGCAGATATTCTATTTAGAATGTATACGAGATTTCTTGATAATGAAAATATGGATTATGAAATTGAAGAAATTTCAAGTGGTGAGGAGGCAGGAATAAAATCAGTTTCAATTAGGGTAAAGTCTTATCGCGCGTACGGTCTTTTAGAAAGCGAAAGAGGAGTACATAGACTCGTAAGGATAAGTCCTTTCGACAGTAATAAAAGACGTCATACAAGTTTTGCTGGAATAGATGTAGTTCCTTTAATTGAAAATTCTGACGAAGTGAATATAAAAGATGATGAAATAAGAGTAGACGTTTATAGATCATCTGGTGCTGGAGGTCAGCATGTCAACACAACAGACTCAGCAGTCAGAATTACACATATTCCAACGGGGATAGTAGTTGCGTGCCAAGCTGAAAGGTCACAATTGCAAAATAAGGTTAGAGCTTTAGATTTATTAAAATCAAAAATTACATTATTGGAAAGAGAAGAACAATTAAAAAAATTAGACGATATCAGAGGAGAACAAGTAGAAGCAGGCTGGGGAAGACAAATTCGTTCTTATGTTATGCAACCTTATCAACAAGTAAAAGATGCTAGAACTAGTATTGAAGTAGGAAATATCCAATCTGTATTGGATGGCGATATTTCCATTTTTATAAAAGAGTATCTAAAATGGCGTAGACAGGGGTTAAATGATTAAATTAGAAAATGTTTCATTGGTTTTCCAAGGTGGAAGTGTTGCATTGTCAAATGTGTCTACTTCAATATCCGAGGGAGAATTTGTCTATTTAATTGGACCATCAGGAAGTGGAAAATCATCTTTTCTTAAGTTGCTATATAAAGAACATTTTGCAACAAAAGGTAGTTTAGAAGTTGTTGACATGGATGTTACCTCTCTACCTAAATGGAAAATACCAATTCTGAGAAGGAAGCTTGGAATAGTAACTCAAGAACCCCAATTATTAGAAGATAGAACAACTTTTGAAAATATAACTTTTGCATTAGAGATACTGGGATATGAATCTAAAGATATAGAAGAAAAAACAAACACTTTAATAGAACTAGTAGAACTTGAAGAAAGTATCTTTAAGTTTCCTCATCAGTTATCTGGGGGAGAACAAACGAGGGTAAGCATAGCCAGAGCACTAGCCAGCAACCCTTTACTATTGTTGTGTGATGAACCCACTGGAAATTTAGATCCAAACTTAAGTATTCAGATTGTTACTCTACTTGAAAAAATTAATAGGGCAGGAACAACAGTATTAATGGCTACACACGATTCATCAATTGTAAACAGAAGGAAGAAGAGAGTTCTTCAACTTAAAGATGGAAAACTTGTAAGTGATGCAGCCGAAGGTAGGTATATTTAGGATGTCTTCATGAATAAACTTTCTTATGTATTAAAAAATACTTTTATCAATATGAGAAGAAATCCTCTTTTGGTAATTGCCACAATGCTTGCTGTATTGGTGTCCAGTTTTTTAGTTTTTACAACACTATCAGGTAGAGCTGTAGTAGAAAATAATACTTCAAGATGGCAGAATGGGGTACATGTTGTAATTTTTCTTGATGATAGAGTTACTACGACTGCACACAGGCAGCTACAAGAATCTTTAGAATCATATCCAGAAGTTAGGATGGTAGATTATTTTAGCAAGGCCGAAGCAACAGAAGAGTTTAAATTTTTGTTTAAAGATCAGCCAGAGTTAGTTCAAGAAGTTGATTTTGAAATTTTACCATCATCATTAAGAGTTAATTTAAATGATCCGTCTGATTATGAATTAATCATTGAAAGAATGCAAGGTAATCCAGCTGTTAAAGAAATAAGAGCCTCAGGTGAAGCTATTGATAGACTTTTAAGCTTGACTAATACGTTAGTGATTTCAGCCTCAGTTTTTGCGATTTTAATTGCATTTGCAGCTTTTATTTTGATAATAAATACATTAAGGCTTACAGCTTATGCAAAGAGAAAAGAAATAAAGATAATGAAAACTTTAGGAGCTTCTTCAACATATATAAGGCTTCCATTTATTTTTGAAGCTATATTTGAATCATTAGTAGGCACCTCAATAGCTATTGGCTTCGGCTGGGCTGTTATCCAATATTCCAAAGGCTCAGTAATTGCTGAGAGTATTTTTGATATAACTATATCTGATGCTTATTTAATAAATTTGACCTTAGGTCTCATTTTGGCTTCAGTTTTATTTGGCTTGGTGGCTAGTTTTATCGGAATTAGGAAAGCTTTAAATGAGTAAAAGAATTATTATTCTCATACTTTTTTTTTCAATACTAAGTCAATTAGTAATAGTTGATGATTTAAAGGCCAACACAGCAGAGCAAAGATTAATAGAAGTCGAAAAACAATTGCAAGCTGTTGCAAATCAAATAAATCAATATGAAGGAGAAAAAACTAATTTAGAAAAAGCTATTTTATCTAATGACAGTGCTCTTAAACAGGTAAATAGTGAACTAGCTCAAGTTCAAGCAAGGTTAGTTAAGGCAGAAGAAGCCTTAGAAGAAGCTCTAGCGGGATATGATCAGTCTCTAGAAAATTTAGCAGCAGTTCAACAAAATATTATTCAAGAACAAACAAAATTAGGAAAAATAAAAAATGAAATTACAGATGTTAAAGATGAGTTGTTTGAAACACAGAAAAATTTAAATTTAGCGAAAGAAGATCTACAAGAACAAGCTGTAGAGCTTTATATTAATGGAGTGATGAGTCCCTCAACAGCATTATTTATAGACTTAAATGAGTTATCAGACTTTTTGGCAGCGCTTGGGTATGCCTCATCAATTGTTGACTCCGCTTATGAAATTGTTGAACAATTAAATGCTTTTGAGAGGCTTGCTGAGACACAGACAGAATTTTTAACAATACGTGAAGAAGAGCGAGAGACATCTATTACTAACTTACAAGAAGAGGAAGAAAAGAAAAATCAAATTTCTATTGAAGCAGAAGAATTTGCTGATGATGTTGAAAGGAAAAAAAATATAGTTGAATCTGAGAAACAACAAGTTGAAAATAAAAAAGCAAGAGTATTATCAGAGAGACAAAAAGCTCAGAAATTATTGAATCAAGCTAACCAACAATTAGAAAAGTTAGATAAAGAGCATGCCGATTTAGAGAAATTAGAAGATGCAATCCAGGCTGATATTGATAGATTAATGTCTGTTGGGGGTGTTGCACCTGGCAAGCTGTCGTGGCCTATAACAGGTAGCTATGTTTCTAGTGGATATAAATGGAGGAGGCTTGGAGGTACAACAAGTTTTCATGGAGCAATAGATATTCCATCTAGTACTGGAACTCCAATTAAAGCTGCTGCAGGAGGAGTGGTAATCGTAGCTAGATATTATGGAGCAGCTGGTAGAACTGTCTTTATTGATCATGGAGGAGGAATGACAACACTCTATTTTCATATGAATAGAATCTACGTTTCTGTTGGTCAGACAGTAGTTACAGGAGACGTTATTGGAAGTGTAGGAACTACTGGTAGGACCACAGGACCACATCTCCATTTCGAAGTAAGATTAAAAAATCCTAGTTCCGTAAACTGTAGTCGTCCATATCTCGACCCTACATCAAGAGGTAGGATGAACCCATACTGTTTTCTTGATGGTTAAATTATGAAAGTTTTTGCTCAAAATTCAAAAGCTAAAAACTCTTATGAGTTTCTAGAATACTTTGAAGCTGGGATTGTTTTAACTGGCCCAGAAACAAAAAGTATACGTAATGGCGGAGTTTCAATCATTGATGCTTTTGCAATCATTGAGAATGAAGAAGCAATTCTTAGAGAAATGAATATTGAACCATATAAATATGCAGATTTAGTTGATTATGACCCAAAGACTCCAAGAAAGATGTTGTTACACAAAAAAGAAATTAAAAGATTAATAGGACTGACCTCAACAAAGGGAAATACTTTAATAGCAACAAAAGTATTTGAAAAAAATGGATTTATTAAAGTAGAAGTTGCTTTAGCAAAAGGGAAAAAAGACTACGATAAAAGAAAGAAGATAGAGGAGAAAAGGGTTTCTAAAGAGATTAGAGATTATAAATAATTTATTTATCAATCTCTTATATAAACGGTTTATTTATATACTCAATTTATTAACTCAAGGAGTAAATAAAAATGGTAAAAGATATTAATGCTGAAGAATATGAACAAATTAAAGATTCTAAAAATACAGTAGTTATAGACTTTCATGCAACTTGGTGTGGACCTTGTAAAATATTAAGCCCAATTCTTGAAGAGCTTCAAGGTGAAATGAATGATGTAGAATTTGTAAAATTAGATGTGGACCAATTTCCTGAAATTTCTGGTGCAAACCAAGTAATGGGCGTTCCAACAGTTGTCATACTTAAAGATGGAGAAATTAAAGAAAGATTTGTTGGCGTTCAGCCAAAAGAAGTTATAAAAGAGAAAATTTTAGCTATTAGCTAATTATGCAAAAAGCTATATTAGTTCTACAAATAGTAATACTTCTCATATTTCTGATTGTTGGTTTCTACTTTATAAATGAATTAAATAAATTATCAACAGAGATTGAAAATGCACTTGTATTGATTGATGAAATAAGAACGTATATGCCAAAAATTGAAAAAATTATTGATAACTTTAATCAATTGGAACCCCTTTTTGAAAGCCTCAATAGATTATCAGAAATTATTTCTTTGTTAACAGACCCTTTAGGCTCAGAAGGATAATGATGAATAATATTAAGTTTTATAGTACTGAATGGTGTGGGGATTGTGTTAGGTCTAAGAAACTACTAGAAAAATTGGGTATCACCTATGAAGAAATTGATATTGATTTTGATAAAGAGGCATATAAAAAAGTTAGTGAATTACAAAATAGGAAACCTAGGATACCAACAATTGTATTTGATGATGGTAGTTATTTGGTAGAGCCTACTGATGTTGAGCTATTAGAAAAAATTAATAGTTATCAAAGTTAATATCAAAATATCAAACAAAATACATTGGTTAGCATAAGATAGATTAAGAGTTGAATAATGAAAATACTTATTTGTGACAAATTAGATAAATTTACGATTGAAGAATTACAAAACTTAGGTACATGTATTGATGTCTCTCAGGACAAAGATAAAAGTAAAAAAATTAAAGAAAATATTATTGATGCAGAAATTGTTCTAGTCAGAAGTGATACCCAAATTAATAAAGAATTATTAGATGTAAGCAAGAAATTAAAAATTATAGGTCGTAGCGGAGTAGGAATAGACAATATTGATATCGAGGAAGCTTCAATAAGAAATATTTATGTAACGAATACTCCTGAGGCAAATGTTATTTCGGCTGCTGAACTCACAATTGGTTTACTAATATCTGCTGCAAGAAATATAACTGTTGCTAATAATTCAGTAAAAAAGAATGAATGGGAAAGATCCGAATTTATAGGGGTTGAATTATTTAATAAGCAATTAGGACTGATTGGTTTTGGAAAAGTTGCAAAACTAGTTTCAAAAAGAATGCAAAGCTTTGATATGAAAATAGTTTTTTATGATCCATTTATAGACAGTTCAACTGAAAATGAAGAAAAAGTAGAGCTTGAAGAATTATTAAAAACTTCAGATTTTATTTCAATTCATGTTCCTAAGAATAAGGAAACAATAAATCTAGTTTCTAAAGAAAAATTATCCATTGCTAAAGAAGGTTCAATAATTATTAATGCATCTAGAGGGGGATTAATTGATGAAGATGAGGTATTTAATTTAGTAAATGAAAATAAATTATATTCTGCAGGTTTTGATGTATATGAAAAAGAACCTCCCGAAATGAATGAAGAGAAAAACAGAAGTAAAGTAATTACCCTTCCTCACCTGGGAGCATCGACTAAAGAAGCTCAAGCTAGAGCTGGCCAACAACTTGTGGAGAATATTAAAAATATTTTGAATGAAGATTTGAGTTCAGTAGTAAATAAAAATTTAAAATAACTGTTGTCTTACTTCAATGAAAGCACCATAATTAATATACGATTTAGTTGTTTGCTGGCACCAAATATATAATTTTTGAATCGTAAAAAAACTCTTGTTTATATTCAACTTCTATTCCATAATGTACATATGTTAAATAACAAAATTAGTGATTATAAGACTATAAATAACGTTATAGCTATCTTTAGTGGGTTGACAGCCATAATTTTGGTTTTAGCTCCTAATACAATAGCAAATGTTTTTAATGTTAATTATCTATCTCAAGCTGATGGTTCTTGGATTAATTCAACAAGAGTAGTTGCAATAGTATGTGTCTCTCTTTCACTATTGGCAAGCTGGGCTAGATATATTGATGAAATTTATGCTCAAAAAGTAATTATGAGATTCTACTCAATAATGTTTCTAGGATTTGCTTTAAGCAATTTTCTTGGAGGTGTTGAGGCAAGTGTCCCAGTTCACTCAGTTAGTGTTGCATTTATTGCGGTTTTATTTGTAACTTCATGGATGTGTTGGAGTAATAGTCGTGGAATAGAACCAAATACAAAATCTATAAATACTACAAACACTGTTTCATTGATTAACAATACTCAAGAAGATCAAGACGTTTTTGAAGCAAATAGTTAAAAATACCTATTTAAAATTATCAACAGATTCGTATAAGTAAGTAATTCTTTCATATATCGGCCATCCATTTGGTATACACCCACCAGTAGTTTTTGACTGTTGCATCATTAATGGCGCAAGAGCATTTTGTGATGGACAATCAGTGTGTCCCCAGCCAAACATATGTCCTACTTCATGATTAATGAGATAAAGTCTATAAGTAGCTATATCAAGTCCAAAATCTTTTGCACCAGCAAGCCATCTAAAGTAGTTGTAGATTATTTGATTTCCATTTCGACATGAGTAAATACCATTTGTTTGTAAAGGAAAACACATCTCATCAACAGTATTTGGGTTAGCAAGGAAAATATGAAAGTCGGCATCATAATAATTAACAACTTGAAACTCTTTTCCAACTATTGTTGTCCATCCACGCTTATCATTTAATATTGAAGTAATAAAGTTTGAGAGACAATAAGCATCGATTGGTAAGCTTGATTCAACTGATAGAGAAAAATTAATCTTCTCTTCGTTGTAAACATTAGCTTCAAGCACATTAATCCATTGATTATCTGTCTCATTAATATTTTCGATGACACAACCTTGTTCAAGGCTTATCCCGGGAATTATCTTACTTAGAATCGTTTGTTCTTCAGTTGAATAAATTGAGATCTTTGATGTATAAATATCAACACCGTCACTATCAGGTAGTTTAAAGTTGATATTTGTTTGCATTTCTTCTTCGTAACTGTCTTGCAAAGATGGAACAGTTGTTGTTGTAATGTTGGTAATTACTTTTTCATTGTCAGGAATATCCACTGAGTTATCTACTGCAATAATCTCTTCATTATTATTGATTATTGTATTTCCTGAGATATTTAGCTTTTCGGACAGCACAAATATAGAAAGAAATGTAAATATTAAAATATTAAAAAGTAATAATGTTTTTCTTTTTTCCACTAAAACTATGTTAGAGATTCTTAATTATTCATCAATATTTTTTTTATAGCCTAATTTATCAATGAATTCTTCTGGTTCTAGCCCTAGGCCATCAGCTACTCTATTGATGTAATTAAAATAAGAGACAACTTGGACTATTTCTGAAATTTCTGATTCAGTAAAATCAAAAGCTTTTAGTGATTCGATATCTTTTTTATTCATTTTTCCTGGTGTCATTGTTAATTTTTCTGCAAACTTGCATAACTCCATATGTTTTTCAGATAATGAACTATTTTTCCAATCATTAGCTACATCGTCTATGAGTTTTTGATCTTTTGTCTCCGACCGGAGATCATATAGGTGTGCAGTTATTCAGTATTCACATTCATTGGAAATAGAAGTTACTACAGCTAGCAACTCTCTGTCAAACCTAGTCAATTTTGAATTACCAAACATAGTTGAGCCGTACAACCTCATTGAGTCTTGAAGTATTTGAGGTGTTTGAGATTGGATACTTAGAATTTTCCAAATCCTTCCAGCTCTCCGCATTCCTTTTTCATATTCTTTTTTTAAGAGACCAGAAGACTCTTCAAAGTTAAAGATTTTTATAAAAGCCATATTTAATTATTTTTGCTTAAAATTAATAATATGCAACTAACTTTGGAATTAAAAAAGGCTATTGAAAATAATGCATTTTGTTCAATCGCTACATATTTAGAAAATAATGAAATTCAAAATCATTTAATGTGGATAGATTATAAAGATGATTTTTTGCTTATCAATACAGAAAAAGGAAGAAAAAAAACTTCAAATATTAGAAACAATAATTTAATTACATTAGTAATTTTTGAACCATCTGCAATGTATTCAAGTTGGGAAGCCAGGGGAAAAGTGATTGAGATTATTGAAGATGAGAGTGCAAATCAACATATAGATAAGCTATCTCAAAGATATACCAGCCATCCATATGCAAGAGAAGATGATGTTTCTTGGGATGAGGCAGGAATCAAAGATAGAGAGTTGTGGGTTATAGAAGTGAGTAAATTAAATTCTATGATCCGGCCTCAAGCCAAATCAGATCCTGAGTGAAATTTTAAATAAGGATTTTCGTCAAAGTTACTTTTATCTTCTTCATTTAAATTATTTTTAATTAATTCTTCAGCATCAAAAGTTAAATTACCTCCTCTGCTTTCTAAGTGTCCAGTTTTTCTAAATATATTTTCTGGAATTTTTTTGATAAACTTTTTTACATTTTCTTCAGAGATTCTCAACTCTTTAGCTAAAGAAAGCTCTACTTTAATTGATTCTGGTAGCACATTACATGAAAAAATATACAGTGATGAAAGCATAGCCCAGTCAATATCATTACCTCTTCTTCCTTTTTCAAATACAGAGAAATCATAATTTGGAAAGTAATTATATGGTGAATAATTAAAACTAGCTTTATCATTTAACTGTTTAAACAAATACCTATCTAAAAGTTTTAAATCTAGCAATGGTAAAGAGGTTTCTAGCTTATCTTTAGATAGCGCCATCTCATCCTCTACATTTTTAATATTAATTTCATTAATTAAAATTTTTCCAAAATAGTTTTCAATAACTACTTTAATTTCAGTATTCTTAGGCACAAAAATTAAACCATCATTGTCATTAGAGTCTAAAATAACCTCAAGAACAGTGTTTAATTCAAAAGTATTTTCACTTGTTTTCATATCTTATTTTTTTGTCTTGGTTAATAAATATTGTAAGACCATAATAGTTATATGGGGGTGAACTGGCTTCGACTTTGAAGTGAGTCTCTCAGTAGCGAGTCGAGGGACCTAGGGCCTCGTTAAAAACGTAGGAAAAAAAATATAACTGCCAAACCTAAATTGGCTATAGCCGCTTAATTGCGACTCGTCGACTATCGGGGTTCCCACCTCGGATAGTATCGGCGTTGAAATGTGGGATGCGAAGTTAGGCTACCGACTAACTTTTAAGTTTTAAGGTAGAAACTATTGAGATATAGGTTCTGGTGACTTTCTCAATAGTATTACACCAGATGCACTCGGAGAAGCTGTTTGATAGCTTAAAAGGACCGGGGTTCGACTCCCCGCACCTCCACCAATATGGTTAATAATAATTATGATTTCCTGATTGTTGGAGGAGGTATAGTAGGTCTCTCGACAGCTGTACAGATACAAAAATCAGGTAAAAGTGTTTTAGTATTAGAGAAAGAAAAAACTCCTGGTAGTCATCAGTCTGGAAGAAATTCAGGTGTTATCCATTCAGGGATTTACTATAAACCTAATTCATTTAAATCACAGCTATCAATAAGGGGTAGAGAGCTACTAATTGAGTTTCTTAAAATAAAAAATATACCTTTCCGATTAGAAGGGAAAGTTGTAGTTGATAAAAATATTAAAAAGATAGAGAATCTTTTAAATAGAAGTAAAGACTTGAACATGGAAGGTGTAAAAATATTAACAAGTGATCAACTTTTAGAAAAAGAACCTAATTCATTACTTAAACAGGGATTATTTGTGCCTCAAGCAGGAGTAGTAAATTATAGAAAAGTAACAGAAGCATTGGCAGAAGAACTCAAAAGCCATGGAGGAGAAGTTGAATATTTTGAAGAGGTAGTATCTATAGAATCTATAAAGGGCGGGAAAGTTCTCAGTACTAAGAAAAATAAATTCTTTGGGAGTTATTTAATAAATTGTGGAGGACTTTATTCAGATAAACTAGCTAAGTTAGATGGTTTAGATCCTAGTGTTCGGATTATTCCTTTTAGAGGAGAGTATTACACCCTTAATAAATCTAAAAGCTCACTTGTGAACAATATGATATATCCGATTGCCGATCCAGATCTTCCTTTTTTGGGTATCCACCTAACAAAAAATATTGATGGTGAGATTGAAGCGGGTCCTAATGCGGTATTCGCTTTCGCAAAAGAGGGATATAAGTGGACAAATATCAATCTTAAAGAGACTTATGGTAGTTTGTCATATGGCGGAATGCTGAAGTTAGGAAAAAAATATTTCAAAACAGGAATAAAGGAAATGTATAGATCATTAAATAAAAAAGCTTTCGTAAACGAAATTAATAAGTTAGTACCGGGAGTAACTAAAAAAGACATAAAAGTTAGAGAAGCAGGTGTTAGAGCCCAAGCTGTAGATAAAGAAGGCAAATTGGTTGATGATTTTATGTTTCAAGAAGGATTAAATTCATTACACGTTCTGAATGCACCTAGCCCGGCTGCAACAGCATGTTTAGCAATTGGAGAACATATAACTTCTAAAGTATTGAGATAAGTATTTTATCTATTACCTGTTTGAACGTCCCAAAGATTTGAGTACACTTTTCCGATTGTAACAAGTTCATCATGGGTCCCATTTTCAACAATTTTCCCATCTTCTAGAACGTATATTTTGTCTGCATTTCTTATTGTTGAAAGACGATGTGCAATTGCAATAACTGTTCTTCCTTCTTTAAGGGTATCTAGAGAACGCTGGATTGCAGCTTCTGTTTCATTATCAACTGCTGATGTAGCTTCATCTAAAATTAATATTTCAGGATTCTTTAAAATGGCTCTTGCAATAGATATCCTTTGTCGTTGACCTCCTGAAAGTTTTTGCCCTCTTTCTCCAACAATTGTATGT
The DNA here is from genome assembly GCA_003282445.1 of OCS155 cluster bacterium AG-333-G23. Taxonomy (GTDB): domain Bacteria; phylum Actinomycetota; class Acidimicrobiia; order Actinomarinales; family Actinomarinaceae; genus Actinomarina. Next base: position 27,282 of record QBZE01000003.1, on the reverse strand, counting down.
TCTTTATTTGGAAGTTGATTTATAAAATCATCAGACTCGGATAGCCTTGCAGCCTCCCAGATTTCATCTTCAGATGCATCTAGATTTCCATATGCAATATTTTCAAATACAGATCCTTCAAAAAGAAATATATCCTGGCTAACCAATGCAATATTGCTTCTTAGGCTTGTAAGGTCTAAATCTTTTATGTTTATATTGTCAAATTTTATATCTCCTTCAGTCACATCATAAAGTCTTAAAATAAGCTTAATCATTGTCGATTTGCCAGAACCTGTGCTTCCAACAATCGCTACTGTTTGGCCTTTATTGATTTCCACCGAAACATTATTTAAAACAGAAAACCCTTCAACGTAAGAAAAATTTACATCATTGAATACTATAGAATTTTCAAAATTCTTTAATTCACTGTTGCCATTAGTTATTGTTGGCCTGGTGTCTTTTAGTGTGGTAATTCTTTTAAATGATGCCATAGCTCGTTGATATAAATCAAAAGTATCACCAAGTTCTGTTAATGGCCAAAGCAATCTTTGAGTTATAAAGAGGAGAACTGAATACATTGCTACTTTTATTTGACCATCTAAAGCCATAAATCCTCCTATTAGCAAGGTTGCTGTAAATCCAAATAAAATAGCAATTCTAATTATTGGAATAAATGCAGCAGAAAGTTTTATTGCATGGTAGTTTGCTGCCTTAACTTCTTCAGATGACTTAGTTATTCTTTCAGTCTCCCTACCTTCTCTATTGAAACTTTTAACAGTCAATATACCTGTTAAAGAATTAGACAAGTTAGCGTTTAGAGATTCAATTGTGTTTCGAATTTTTGTATATCTTTTCGCAATTGTTTTAGTAAATTTAAATGAACCAAAAATAATTATTGGTATAGGTATAAAAGCAAATATTGCAATTAATGGAGAGATATAAATAAATGTTCCTCCAATTACCAAAACAGTAGTCATTGTTTGTAAAAGTTTATTTGCTCCTGTGTCTAAAAACTTTTCAAGCTGGTTTACATCATCATTTAATATTGCCATCAGCCTTCCGGATGATTTATTTTCAAAAAATTCTAAATCAAGGTCTAAAACATTATTAAAAGTTTCTGTACGTAGTTTGTGCTCAATGTCTTGTGAAATATTTCTCCATGTTACAGCAGCAACATAATCAAAAGTAGATTCTAAACCCCAGATTACAAAAGTTAGTACAGCCAGTACAATTAATTGTTGTCTTCTATCTTCGTAACCAAGATTTCCTAAAAATGAATCTGATCCTTCAACAACAATATCTATAGCTATTCCTATCAAAACAGGAGGAGCAAGATCAAATAATTTATTCAGAATAGAGTAAATTATTCCTCTTTTAATTTTTGTATCTTGTTTTTGAGAATACAAAAATAATTTTTTAAGATTGTTTTCTTTCATTAGGCTCAATATTAACTTTTAGTTAAATTATTAATCCCATCTCTAATTTCTTTAAGTAGAACAACTTCTTTAGATTCCGAAGCTGTTGCTTCTTCATCGTCATCATCAATTAATTCGTTAAAGTGATTGTAAGCTTTTATTACTAAAAACATTACAAAAGCAATAATCAAATAATTAATTGTTTCACCTAAGAAAGCTCCAAAGCTTCCAGACCTAAGACCAGAGGAAGGATCTACGTCACCAAATAAACCTAGATTTTCTAAATTAGGCATATTCAAAACTAACCCAATAAGTGGCTCAACCAATCTTTTAGTAAAGACATCAACTAATGACTTAAATGAAGCACCCATAACGAATGCAACCCCTAATTCAACAACATTTCCTCTATTTATAAAGTCTCTAAATTCTTTTATCATTTATCAACCCTCCAATATTTGTTTCATTATTTAAGATTACAAGTATTCTTAAATCCTATGAGAAAATTTCAAATTTATTTTGTATCTTTTTTGGTATTCTCTTATTGTTCAACACCAGAAGAGACTGTAGAAAATGAAACTTTAGATTCTACTTCAACATCCTCAACCTCTACATCAACTACAACAACAGTCATTGAGGAAGAGACAATAGTTGACGAGTATGGGATAGAGCTAATTGAAATGGAATCAGAAATGAAGGATCAATTTGATGAATTGATTGCTTTTGTAGAAAAAAGAGTAGGAATTAAATTTACTGAATATCCAAAATATCAACTTTACACACTTAATGGATACAGAGAATACAGTGAGGTTTCTTATCTCGATGATTTTGAAGAAGACTATGAAGAAGGCGAGTGGGAACGCGCAGTTTTATCAGAAAATATGTGGGGATTAACAACAAAAACTCCTGATGAAATGAAGCAGCTTTATGTAGATTTTGTAAGGTGTGCTTCTTCTGGCTCATACAGCCTAGATGATAAAATTTTAAGAGTTCCTGTAAAAAGGAATCAAAAGAAATTTAACTTCTTTGAACAGTCTGTATTGGTTCACGAGCTCACACATTCTTTACAGGGACAAGTTATTGATTTAAAAGGCTGGTATGAAGGAATGAAAGAGGCTGATGATTTTTCTGATTACCCTGGAAGAAGGTCGCTTATGGAGGGACAAGCAGATTTAGTTCAAGCACGTTGGGAATCTGGATTAGATTCTTATGATAGACAAACAATGCAATCTCAGTACCCAGCAGGATGTGGTATTTCATTGCCAGACCACCTATATATACCTTTCGATTTATATTATGGATATGGTCCAAGAGTTGTTAAAGAGATTTACAACGAAGGTGGAATGGAAGCTTTAAATGAAGCACTTTACTTGCTTCCAACTTCTGAACAAATATACTCAGTCGACAAATATTTTTCCTCAGAGCCATATGAGGAGGTATTAATTGATAATTTATCAATTGAAGGCTACTCGCTGGTAGACGAAGGAACAGTTGATTCACTTGATATTGTATATTTACTACAAGGACAAATAGGACAAGGCACAGCTGTCAACGCAGCAGTAGGGATTGGTGGAGGATCTTGGAAAGATTATGAAGATAAAAATGGTAATTTATTGATGTCTTTAAAGATAAGTGGCGACAACACAGAAGAATTGATTGAAATTTATGATGCATTTATAAGCTGGGCAGACGCACAGTTAAGATTTTCAGAAAAAACTAATAATAATTTTTCTGGAAAATTATATATTGGTGGTACAAATTTTTGGATTGAAAACGATGGTAACTTCTTACGTATTGTACTTTCACAAGATATTAAAATTTTAGAGAATATACTAACAGAGTGTTCATCGGAATCTTGCGTAAGAGATTTCTAAATTTTGAGTACTTTATATATCTGCGCAACACCTATAGGAAATCTTGATGATATTTCTAAAAGGCTGATAGAGACACTCGAGACTGTGGATGTTATTTATGCTGAAGACACAAGAAGAGGCAAGAAGCTTTTAAGCCATTTAGATATCAAAAAACCAATTTCTTCATATTTTATTGGGAATGAAACTTCTAAGGTAAATGAAATTCTGAATGAAATCAATCAAGGAAAATCTATTGCATTAATTTCAGACGCAGGAACTCCATTAATATCAGATCCAGGTGAACATTTAATTAAAGAACTAATTAAAAACGATGTGGAAATTGTTTCTATACCAGGACCTTCAAGTGTATTAGTTGCTTTAACTTTATCTGGTTTTGATACTGATAAATTTAAGTTTTCTGGCTTTATTCCAAAATCAGGAAAAGAGAGAGAAGAATTTTTTTATCATATTAAAAATTCACAAGAGACTTCTATATGCTTTACATCGCCGAAGAGAATAAAGAAAGATTTAAATGAATTTGTAAATATGGGATTAGATAATCAGATTGTTATTTGTAGAGAGCTGACAAAAAAATTTGAGACCATTTATAGAGGTGATGCGGCCTCTTTACTAAGTAAGATAAGCGATTCTGATCTAAAAGGAGAGATTACTTTAGTTGTTTCAAAATCAACAAACGTAATTGATATTGATATTGATATTCTCAAAGCCGTCGAAAGTATGATTTCTTTTAATATCCCAAAAAGAGAAATAGCAAAAATACTTTCATCATTAACAAACCAGACTGCTAATGAAATTTATGAGAAGATTAAAGATTTTTAATTGTTTTAATACATTTAGAGCATAAAAATTTATCTTTTATCTGAACATTTACATTTTTATTTCCACATATGTCACAGTTTTTATAACCTTTAGTAATAATTAACTGATTGTTTTCAACAAACATTGAAATATCATCGTTATGATCAATATCCAATGCTTTTCTAATTGATTTTGGAATAACTATTCTTCCAAGATTATCAATCTTTCCTTTATTGCCTTTGACCATATTTCTATTGCTCCTATTCTTATATAGTAGTGAAAAAATCTCTATCAAATCAAGAATTGAAATGGGTTGATACCCATTGCCATCTACAGCTTTTAAAACATAAAATTAGTGAAATAGATTTTTCTAACATAGAATATTTGATTATTCCTGGAGTGGATGTTGATAGTTCTAAGAAAGCAAAAGAAGCATCCAGCTCTTTACCTATAAAAGGATATTGGTCAGCCGGACTTCATCCTCATGATGCAAAAAAATTATCAACAGAAAAAGAAGAACTAGAATTGTTGTTTTCAGAAGCGGATCTTATAGGAGAAACAGGTTTGGACTATTATCGCAACTTATCATCGAAGGATGAGCAAAAAGAAAATTTAAAGTTTCATTTAGATGCATCAAAAAAGTATAAAAAACCAATAATTATACATTGTCGAGATAGCTTCGAAGATATCCATAGCTTAATTAATCAATATCATGGAGACTTTCCAATAATATTGCATTCCTGGACAGGTGGTAAAAAATGGACAAAAAAATTTTTGGACTTAGATATTTATTTTTCAATATCTGGAATTGTTACATATGAGACCGCAAAAGATCTTCAGCTTTCTGTTGAGGAAATTCCTATAGAAAGAATGCTTTTAGAAACAGACACTCCTTACCTAACTCCTGTGCCAAAAAGAGGGGAAGATAACCAACCAAGCTATGTTTCGTATACAGCAAATAAAGTTGCTGATATCAAAGGAGTTAGTCTAGATGAGTTATCTCACCATACAATAGCAAATTCAAATGCTGTGCTTGGAATATAAAATCTATGAGTGAAATTTATTGGGTCAAACAATTAGAAAATGAAGCTAATAATAATCTTGGTCAAAATTTCCTCATTGACTCAAACATATCAAGAAAAATTACAAAACTTGTACAAGGCCAGCTTGGAGATCCAATCTTAGAAATAGGACCTGGAACAGGTTCTTTAACTAATGAATTATTAAAAGATGATTACAGAATAAAAGCAATTGAAATTGATAAAGAATTAGTGGACATAGTTTCAAAAAGGTTTAGTGATATACCAAATATAGAACTTATAAAAGGTGATGCTATGGAGTATGATTATTCACAATTAACAGGTCCTTGGTGGATTATGGTTTCCAATCTTCCTTACTATGTTGGAACTAGGTTGCTTGTAAAGCTGATAACAGAAGTGCCTGTAATCCATAGGTACGTTGTGATGGTTCAGCGTGAAGTAGCGGAGAGGATTACTGCTGAACCAGGGACAAAAAATTATGGAGCCCTATCTGTTTTTTGTTCTTTATTTACAGAACCAAAGATTCAATTTGATGTAAATAAAAATTGTTTTTTTCCTGAACCAAAAATAATTTCAACAGTGGTCACTTTACAAAGGGAGCCTTTAGAAGATTCAGATTTGAGGATAAAAGCTTTTGAGATTGCTAAAGTTGCTTTTCAACAAAAAAGAAAAAAGATTAGAACTGCATTAAAAGAAATAATTACAGAAGATAAATTAATTAGTTTAAACATAGATCCAAATCTAAGACCAAGTAACTTAACACCAGATCACTATCTAGAATTAGCAATGGAGACGGAATGAAGTTTTTAAGTTCAGCAAAAATAAATCTTAATTTAGAAGTAAATTCTGAAACAAAAGATGGTTTACATACACTTACTTCATATTTAATACCTATAGATTTTTACGATGTAATTGAAATTAATGAGAGAGACGAAAAAAACGATAAAATTATATTTACTCCTGATATTGAATTAAAAGGGAAGTCAACTATTGAGAAGTCTTTAGATTTGTTGAGAGAGAGTAATAGTTTCGAAAAATATTTTGAAGTAAAGGTAACTAAAAATATCCCTATTGAAGGCGGTTTAGGAGGAGGTAGTTCAAACGCAGGTTCAGTAATTAAATATATATGTAGTACATATGAATTAGCGATTCCTAAAAATGAAGATATTGCAAAAAAAGTAGGTAGCGACGTTCCATATTTTATTGAAGGTAAACCGGGAGTAATTTCAGGTATTGGTGAAGAAGTAAGCATCGATGAAAGTATTGGAGATTTAGATATATTAATTGCAACACCTCATGAGAAAATATCAACAGTGGATGCTTTTCAAGCTTTTGATAAATTAGGTGAAAAAAATCTATTTAAGAAATCAAAAATTAAAAATATGGAAATTTTTAATAATATGTGGAATCCAGCTTTGGCAATAGAGCCAAGATTACAAGACCATAAAGATCATCTTGAAGAGGTATTTAATATTGATTTTTATATGTCAGGAACTGGTTCAACATTATTTGGAATAGGTGAATACGATAATTTAGAAAACAGTATTAAAAAAGTTGATAAAACAAGATTTAGATTGATAAAAATAACAAAAAAAATTGATTGTAGTTTGTTATTTAATGCAGATTAGAATAAATGTGCAAAGAACAATGGCGGATGGTGTAATTGGCAACACATTGGGTTTTGGTCCCAACGTTGAGGGTTCGAGTCCTTCTCCGCCAGCTAGTAAATAAATGAAAATATCAGGAGTCATATTAGCAGCTGGCAAGGGGACTAGAATGAAGTCCTCTCTACCTAAGGTATTGCAACCTGTTTTGGGCAAACCAATGATTTCTTATGCACAAAGTGCTTTAACAAATGTAGATAATAAATATGTAATTCTTGGTCACGAGTCTGATTCTGTTAGAGACCATATCTTTGATGATTATAAAATTGTTGAGCAAGAGGAACAATTAGGGACAGGACATGCAGTTGTAACTTTGTTGGAAAGTGATGACTTTAAGTTAGATAGTTCTGATTATTTAATAATAATTCCTGGAGATGTTCCGCTTATCGATAAAAATGAAATAGATAAATTGATAGACTCAGTAACAAAAAATAATTCAACTCTTGGTTTGATTACTGCTGAAGTTAAAAATCCATCTGGATACGGAAGAATAGTTAGGAATAAAAATAAAGCAAAAAAGATTGTAGAAGAATCTGATGCAAGCGATGATGAGAAATCAATAAGTGAAATAAATTCCGGAATATATTGCATCGATAAGGAATTTCTAGTGAGCAATATAAATAACATTAAAAGTGACAACTCTCAGAATGAATTTTATCTAACAGATTTAATTGAGATAGCATTTCAAAAAAAACAAGATGCAGTTATAGTACAAGTAATAGAAGATACTATAAAAGGTGTTAACTCGATGAGTCAACTAAACGATGTTGAAGATACGCTTAAAGAAAAGTTGATTTCTGCTCATATGGAAAATGGAGTTTATTTCCAAGATCCTTCCACAACCTATATTGATGAAACAGTAAAAATTCAAAGTGGAACAAAAATATTTGCTAACTGTCATTTAACTGGGAACACTGAAATTAAAGAAAATTGTGAAATAGGTCCCAACTCTCTGATAAGCGATTCAACAATAGGAGAAGGTTCAAAAGTTCTTTACTCAGTTGTTGATGGATCTGATATAGAAAGTAATGGACAAATTGGTCCTTATGCTCATTTGAGAACGGGCTCATCATTAGGAGACAACGTAAAGGTGGGAGCATTTGCAGAAACAAAAAATTCAAAAATAAGTAAAGATAGTAAAGTGCCTCATTTAGCTTATGTAGGAGATGCTGATTTAGAAGAGGGAGTTAACTTTTCAGCTGGTGCAATTACCGTTAATTATGATGGAAAAGAAAAACATAAAACTGAGATTAAAAAGGGTGCATTCGTTGGTTCAGATGCAATGCTAGTAGCTCCTGTCACAATTGGAGAAGGAGCCATGGTTGGTGCTGGATCCGTAATTACAAAAGATGTCCCTGCTAAGTCATTAGGAATTGAAAGAAATCAACAAAAGAATATAGATGGTTATATGGACAGAAAAAAAAGTTCAAAGGATAAGAAATGATTGAGCAATCGACAAAAAAGAGAATGCTCATTTACTCAGGATCTTCCAATACTGAATTAGCAAAAAAAGTATCCAAAGACTTAGGAACAGAACTTGCTGAAGTTGAAAAAGAACAGTTTGCTAGTGGAGAAATCTACATTCGATTAGCTGATAGTGCGAGGGGGGCTGATTGCTTCGTTCTCCAAAGTCACTCAGGTGGAATCAATTTTACGATTATGGAACAGTTGTTAATAGTTGATGCTTTAAAGAGAGCATCAGCAAAAAGAATAACGGCCGTACTTCCTTTTTATCCGTACTCACGACAAGATAAAAAAGCACTACCAAGAGAACCAATTTCTGCCCGATTGATTGGAGATTTATTTATAGCTGCGGGAGCTAACAGATTAGTATCTATTGATCTTCATACACAACAGATTCAAGGCTTTATACACGCACCATTTGATCACTTAACTGCCATGCCTCTTTTTGTTGATTACTTTAAAAACAAATATGAAGAGTCTGTTTCTGTTATCTCTCCAGATGCTGGAGGTGTTAAAAGAGCAACAACATTTGCTAAGCATTTAGAAGCTTATGTTGGTTTTGTTCATAAGAAAAGAGATCCAAGTAAGCATAATGAAGTTAAAGCCTTCACTGTAATTGGGGAAGTTGAAGATCGTCATGCGATATTAATTGATGACATAATTGATACTGGAGGAACAATAGCTGCTGCTTCAAGAATCTTAAAAGAGAGGGGAGCGAAGACAGTAAGTGTAGTTGCTACTCACGGAATATTTTCTGATGGTTCAGTAGAAACACTTAAAGATGCGCCAATTGATGAAATAGTTGTTACGGACACTCTTGCACAAAACGGTAATTCAGAAGCACTTGGCAATGTAGTAGTCCTAAGTGTTTCGGGAATAATTGCAAATGCACTAACATCTATATTTGCAGACGATTCAGTTTCTGCCCTCTTTATGGGTGAAAACGTTTTATAAGGAGACAATGTGGCTGATAAACAAAAAGTAAAAATAACACTACTTGGCGTAATGAAAGAGTACGAAATAGAAGTAGATGATAAGAAAAAGTTCATGAAAGAGATTGAAGCATTGATGAAAGATGGTTCAATGTACTGGTTTAAAGATGACAAAGGTGAAGTCGGAATCAACACATCTCAGATTAATTCTATTGAGTTTTTGGATGATGATGGTAAAAGAGAAGCAGGCTTAGTCTCTAATAGCTAACGAGTTTACCTGTTTTTCTATATTCTCGTCTGATTGTTTTTCTCTCATCTTCGGTAGCTCCACCCCATACTCCCGAATCTTGGTTTGTTGAAATTGCATATTCTAAACAATCGAGCTTTACGGAACACTCATTACATACAGCTTTTGCTTCTGCAATTTGCTTCATTGCTTTCATAGAGGATCCAATAGGGAAGAAAAGATCAGAATCCATAGACGAACACGCGCCTTCAAGCATCCAACTTTCCTGTTCTAATTCAAATTTCATCATATGCACATTCCCTAATACTTTGTGAAATATTTCACAATCTATTGTAGTAGTATTATAGGGATAAGGAACAACTTGAGTTATATTTTTGGACATAGAGGTTTACCAAATGTTTATATGGAAAACTCACTCACGGGGCTTAACAAAGCTTTAGAGCACTGTGAATTTGTTGAAACAGATATAAGGCTAACCAAAGACAATAATCTTCTTCTATTTCACGATCCTTATATAAATGATTATTTAATAGAAGACTTAACTATAGAAGATATTTCTAAATTATTAGAAGGTATCTCAGTAAATGAAATAATTCTTGAATCAAGAGATCAAATTAAAGGAAAAGTTAATTTTGAAATTAAAACAGATAAAACTTCATCAAACAATATTGATATTTTATTTCAAAAAGTATCAGGAATTGCTAATAAGGATGACATCATCTCTTCTTTTCACTGGGAAGGGGTATATAACTTTAGGGATATTTTTACTTCTGAATATGGAATTATTTTAAATAGTGAAGATCATTTATTCGAGGCTAAGGCAATGTCTAACCATGATGAGAAAATATATTTTATGGTCGAGAAAGGATTAATCAATAGTAGAAATTTTGATTTGCCTAAAGAGAGAACAGCAGCTTGGACTGTAAATGATGAGAATGAATTTAAACGACTTATGGAAATAGGCCTATTTGGAATAATTACAGATATTCCTGATACAATGCAATTATATAAAAAGTAGGAATATGGCAATACTTGATGAATTGAATGATGCTTTAAAAGAAGCTATGAAAACAAAAGAAAAAGCAAAACTAGATGCTATCAGACAGGTGAAATCTGAGATAGAAGAAAAGAGAGCTGAAAAGGGTGAAGATATAACTGATGAGTTAGTTTTAGGTGTTATAAAATCTTATGTAAAAAAGATGACAAAAGCTGTTGAGGAGTATCAATCTTTAGGCGATCGAGGAACAGAAATGGCAGAAAAGATTCAATTTGAAATTGATTTCCTTGGTACATGGCTTCCTGAACAAGTAAGTGATGAAGATGTAGAAAAAATAGTTGATGAAGTATTAAGTGAAATGGGTGAAGTAGATATTTCACAAATGGGCAAAGTAATTGGAGCTGTCATGGCTAAAGGAGACGGTATCGATGGCGGAACAGTTAGTAAAATCGTAAAAGGAAAACTTTCCTAAAAATTAATTGTTGTTTCAATTTAAATAACATTTATCCTTACTAAATATGCAAAATAATACATTTTCAATTGCTGTTTTAGGTGCAGGAAATATTGGCTCTGCCGTATTGACTCGTTTACAAGAGCTAGATGATAACGTTTTAAAGCTTGATTTAAAAAAAGTTTTAGTAAGCGATACATCCAAAGATAGAGGTGTGAGCAAAGACCTCTTGACTGATAACTTCGATGACATATTAAATGATGATTCAATAGATCTAGTTATTGAAGTTCTTGGTGGAGTTGATCCTGGAAAAGAATATATTAAGTCATTGCTTGAAAAAGGCAAAGCAGTTATTACTGCTAATAAAGATATCATTGCAGATTGTGGTCAGGAACTAATAACCCTTGCGGAGGAAAACAATACCTGTCTTTATTTTGAAGCTGCCGTTGCTGCAGGAATCCCTGTATTAAAGCCACTCATTGAAAGCTTAAGGGGAGAAGAGCTAACCAAGGTACTTGGAATTATCAATGGAACAAGTAATTATATTCTTACTTCAATGGAAGAAGGTAGCACATACGAAGATGCTCTCTCCACAGCACAAGAACTTGGATATGCTGAGCCGAATCCAACAAATGATGTTGAAGGAATAGATGCAAAGTATAAAGCAATGATTCTTTCACTCCTTTGTTTTGGAGTTTCTCCGAATGATGATGCAGTATTTACTGAAGGTATTTCAAATATTACAAAAGAAGACTTTGATTGGGCTGATAGGCTTGATAAAACAATAAAACTAGTTGCACAAATAGATAGCAATGAAAATGGATTTAATGCAAGAGTCCATCCTGTACTGATCGATAAAAAACATCCGCTTGCTGCAATTCGTGGAGCCTTGAATGCAGTAGTTGCTGAAGGAGAAAATATTGATCAGCTAGTATTCTCTGGTCCAGGTGCTGGTGCAAATCCAACTGCCAGTGCTGTAATGGGAGATGTCTTAAGTGCTTGTCATCAATTAAATAGTGATCAATCAAATTGGTATCCACTCAGAGAGTACAAAGGAGAAAATAAAAACTTTGAAGATGTTGAGTCCAGCATGTTTATAAGACTTTCTGTAAAAGATGAACCGGGAGTACTAGCAAAAATTGCAGGAACTTTTGGAGAAAACAATGTAAGCATTGAAAGTGTTATACAAGAAGGAAGAGGAGACAAAGCAGAGCTTGTTTTAGTAACTCACGAAGCACCAGAGAAAGATTTAAATAATTCAATAAATCAAATATCTTCACTGGATGCAGTTACCACGGTAACTTCTTTATTACGCGTTTACGTTTAAGTGGTTAGTTACTTTTCTACCAGAGGTCATAAGGACCCCTTATCTTTTGAAGATGTAATTTTATCTGGCGTTGCTCCAGATAAAGGACTTTATCTTCCAGATTCCATAACTTTAGAAAATTTAACTTACTTAACTCAAGAAGATTTAAGCTATGAAGATTTTGTTAAGACAATATTTATAGCTTTAGACAAAGCATCTGCTCCCTATGTTGAAGGCCTTTCTTTATATCCAGGATTTGAGAATTCGCCCGAGCCTACATTAATTGAGGTTGATAATACGACTCTAGTAATGGAATTATTTCATGGTCCTACTAAATCTTTTAAAGACTATGCATTACAGCCACTTGGTGCAATAGCAGATAAAAGATTAACTGAACTAGGAGAGAGAGGTTTAGTAATAGTTGCTACCAGTGGCGATACCGGTTCTGCTGCAATAGAAGCTGTAAAAGATTCGGAGAATATTGATATAGTCGTACTACATCCAGCAAACAAGATAAGTGAGTACCAGAGAAAACAAATGACATCTGTCATTAAAGATAATGTTTTGAATATTGCAATTAATGGTTCATATGATGATTGTCAGAGATTAGCAAAAGAACTTTTACAGGATAATCCTTTTAAAAGAAGAATCATTTCTCTTAACTCAATTAACTGGCTTAGAGTGATGGGACAAGTTTCGTATTATGTTTGGCTCACTAAACAATTTACTTCCCCAATTAATGTTGCCATACCATCTGGAAACTTTGGTAATGCATACTCTGCTTGGTATGGAAGAAGCCACGGTCTGCCTATTAAAAATATTTTGTGCAGTACAAATATTAATGATGTACTAAAAAGATTTATTGATACTGGAGTCCTTGAACCAAAAGAGACTCATCCAAGTGTTGCTCCAAGCATGGACATTCAAATACCATCGAGTTTAGAAAGGTTGATATATGACTTGTCAGGAGATGCTTCAGGATTCTATAAAAGCTTTGGTGAAAATTCAAAGGCAGAACTAGATGAAGAATCTTTTAAAGCTCTAAAGCATATATTTTCTTCTTTTACGTTCAATGATGATGAAATAAAAAATAAAATTAGCGATTTATATTCAGAGTTTGAGATTATTTTTGATCCACATACTGCAACTTCTGTTTCCATGGCAGTCGAAAATAGTAATAATATGACTACCGTTGCAGTTGCAACAGCATCACCTGAAAAATTTGCTCAGACTATAACTCAATCGATAAAAGAATATAAGGAAGTTAACATTAATAAGGGGGAAGATTACGTTGAATTAGATGCAAATCTTGATTCAATTGTTGATTCTGTTCAAAGTAAATTTAATTAGCGGAGTAGTTAATGTTGCCAAATAGTTTTATAAAGAAATTTTCTTGGGTACTACTCTTTTCTATGCTTTTTTCTTTAGTTTCAATTCTTCCTGAGGAACCAGCTTATGCTGCAGGTGAATTTGCTTGCTTTGACTCTAATGGTGCTGCATATGCTTATCACATGGAATTCAGTGGAAGCAATGTAACAGTTTATAAGTGGAATGTTGCAGCTGGAAGTTATACCACAGCTGAAACATTTAATTTAGGAAGTTTAACAGGGACCACAGATCAAATTAATGGGCACACTATGGATGGAGATGGAAATATGTATGTTATCTATCAACCTACAAGTGGGAATAAGCGTCTAGTAAAACTGAATTATGTTGATGGAAATGGTGGATCAATTACAGATATGGGTGAAATATCTTCTAGTTCAAGCGGTGATGTGAATGCAGGATCTTATATTGAACATGGAGGTAGTAATTATATTGTTTTCTCTAAAGGTATGGGTGATGGTGGAAGATATTATGTACAGCTAAGTAATTCAACAACTGTTTCTGCAAGTGGTACATGGAGCCAAAGTTCGTCATTTAATGATGGGGCTAATAAGAAACAAGCTAAAGACTTTGCATGGATTAAAGATGGTTTAACAATAGGATCAGACACTTATAACTTGGTTGGTGTTGATTTAAAAAACGATGCAGTGATTCTTGGAAAATGGGCAGGACCAAGCTCTACAGTTGAATTAGTTGATTATGACATTGATGCTAAACCATCAAGTTGGAACTCGTCAGATACTGTAGGTGCAATGTATGGTTTTGGAGGGTCTGTCATATATGCCTCTAACAACCAAGAAGGTGAAATGGGTGAATTGACATGGGATGGTTCAGCATTTGATATAACATACAAAGGAGAATCAGCAGCTAGTACGAATAACGATGGTGCAGCCTGTCATAGTGGTGACCCTACATTAGATTTTAATCCAACAGTAAGTGCAGCTGAAGGTAGTTGTAGTGGTAGTAATAGGGAAGTAGATGTTACTTTAACTAATACTGCATCTGAGATGGCTGCAACCTTTGTAGTTACATATACATTAGATGGAGCTAGTCCCGTAACTTTAACATCGGGTTCGGGACAATCAGTCAGTTCTGGTGCAAGCAACACTTCCTTAACTATACCTGCGCAATCAAACGGCACAGCAGTTGTTGTAAGTTGGTATGCAGAAAATGATACTTATGATACAAGAAAACCAACTACAGGAACTACGACTTTAAGTACTATAACTATTGACACATCATCTTGCGCACAGGGCACAGTATCAACAGGTCTTGGTTCTTGTTCTAACGGTGCAGCAACCTCAACTATTGTTTTAACTGCTACAAACGCAACTATGTATTTTGATGTACAATATCAAATTAATAGTGATGGTTGGGTCACACTCAAAAATGATGAAGCAGTTTCACCAGGAAGCCCTGAAACGTATGCAACACCAGCTCAAGCTGATGGAACTACTGTTAGTTGGCGTTATGAAACAGGTACATCTGCTCCATCATCAGGTTCCTATACATCAGCAACTTCTAGAACAGTAGATTGTGATTTAACTGTAACAGTATCGACTCAGATAAATTCATGTTCTAATGGAACAGCTACAACCACAGTTACTTTTGTAGGAAGTGCTAGTGGTAATACACAATATTATGATCTGCAAAGACGTGAAGATGGTGGCTCCTGGTCCGATGTAGTAAATGGTGAGTCAATAGCTGCAGGTGAAACAAATACTCACACCAGTTCGGCTTTCAATGATGGCACCCTTGTAGAGTGGCAGTACAGAATTGGTGATTCAAACCCATCTTCAGGTTCTTATACTACAACCGGAACGGGTAGTGGTACTTTAACTCAAAGAACTATAGATTGTGATATTACATTTACTATTTCAACCTCAATTAATTCATGTTCATCTGGTGCAGCTACAGTATCGATAGAATTTGCAGCTAGTGCTGCAGGCAACACTCAATACTTTGATGTTGAATGGTCAACAGATCAATCAAGTTGGACATCCTTAGTTGATGGAGGGGATCTCACAGCAGGTGATACTGATACCTACACAACTACAGCAGTAGATGACGGAGTAACAGTGTATTTTCACTACAGACATGGAGACTCCAACCCCTCCTCAGGATCTTGGTTAACTACAAATGTTACAAATAGAACTATAGATTGTGATATTACATTTACTATTGACACCTCAATTAATTCATGCTCCTCTGGTGCAGCAACTGTTTCAATAGAATTTGCAGCAAGCGCCAGTGGCAATACTCAATACTTTGATGTTCAGTGGTCTACAGATCAATCAAGTTGGACTAACTTAGCTGATGGAGGGGATCTCACAGCCGGTGATACTGATACCTATACAACTACAGCAGTAGATCATGAAGAAACAGTGTATTTCCAATATAGACACGCAGACTCAAACCCTTCTTCAGGATCTTGGTTAACTACAAATGTTACAAATAGAACTATAGATTGTCCTACTGATTGTATCTTTGAAGGAACAACTGCTTTTTTTCTAAGTCCCGCGAATAAAAATACAACAACAAGAACAGCAGCGAATAAAATTAAGAAGTGGGTTCTACTTATACCAGTTTCGCCAATGTAGAAAATTGGTTTAAATACAAATAACTCATTTACATTTGAAGGAGTACAAACTATTCCCCCTTCTATGTCACATGACTCAGCTGCAACAATCATTCAGTTTCAATCCAATCTAAATCTCTGTCTTTTTTTAGTAATGTAAATGATTCTATAGCCAACATTCCAATGAATAGAATAATTACACTTATCGGTAAGATTACCAAATCCATAGGATATGCAACCCTAAATGCCAATAAAATTAGGATTGTCATGCCAATTCTTAAAAAGAAACCAAATAATGCAGAAACATAAAATAAATTTATTGAAATTGAAGCTGCATATGATTGCATGTAGGCATTTAGTAGAAAAGCAAAGGTAACTGTGAAAGAAGCTATTAATGAGGTCACAAATGCTTCCTCAGACCTTATTAATGAAAAAATCAATACCCCAAGATATAGCGGAATAGATCTTTTGATCATTCTTTTTACTAAAACAACTTCAACTTTCATCAGATAACTTTCTTGAATAGATCCATAATTTGTAATACCCACTAAAACAGCCGAGAATTATTCCACCAATTACCCCATAAGGGTTTATATCAAAAAAATACTCAATTAATAAACCTATTAACATCCCACTAATTATGGAAGCACCAAAAGAAGTGGTTAACACCCAGCCAGAAGCATTATCTTTTATCGCGTTATTATTTTTATTTAAATAGCCTTTATCTTCACTATTCATATGGTTGGAATGCTTTTGCAAGGTTTCTTATTTCCTCTTCTAATTCCTGCCTTCTATCTTCATTATCTCTATTTTTTAAAGCTTCAGAAATTAAATATCCTACCTTAGTTGATTCTTCTTGTTTCATTCCACATGTTGTTATTGCGGGAGTCCCCATTCTGATACCTGAAGTAATAAATGGAGATCTTTCATCAAAAGGTATTGCATTTCTATTTAGTGTTATGCCCATATCATTCAATAAAATTCCAGCCTCTTTACCAGTTAGCTCATCATCAACACTTCCTGTATCGACTAAAACTATGTGATTTGAAGTGCCACCACTTACAACCCTTAACCCTTCTGCTTTAAATGATTCAGCTAAAGCATGGGCGTTGTCTAATATTTGTTGTGCGTAAGATTTGTATTCTTCTGACATAGCCTCTTTAAAACAAACCGCTTTTGCAGCTATCTGATTATTAATTGCACCACCCTGTGCCCCAGGAAAAATATTTTGATCTATACCTTTAGCAAATTCTTCTTTAGATAATATCAAACCACCCCTTGGGCCTCTTAGTGCTTTATGAGTAGTAGCCGTTATTACATCAGCATATGGAACAGGGTTTTCAACTACTTTACCTGCAACAAGCCCAATGAAGTGAGCTGCATCAACCATAAAATAAGCACCTATAGAATCTGCAATTTCTCTGAATCCTTTGAAATCTAAATCTTGAGAATAAGAGGAGTATCCGGCAATAAGTAATTTTGGTTTTGTTTTGGAAGCTAATTCTGCAACTTCTTCCATGTTGATTAATTCTGTTTCTCTATCTAATCCATAACCAACAAAGTTGTAAGTTCTTCCAGAGAAATTAACAGGAGAACCATGAGTTAAATGTCCACCCTGGTCTAATGACATACCCATAACGGTATCCCCTGGTTCTAAAAGATTTAAATAAACTGCCATATTTGCTGATGAACCTGAGTGAGGTTGGACATTAGCATGATCGGCTTCAAATAATTCACAGGCTCTATCTATAGCAAGTTGTTCAATCTCATCAACAGTTTCACAACCTTCGTAGTATCTTCTGCCTGGGAATCCCTCTGAATATTTATTAGTAAGTATTGAACCAGAGGCCTCCATTACTGCTTGTGATGCAAAGTTTTCAGAAGCAATTAAATGTATATGTGAATTCTGTCTTTCAAGATCTGTTTTAATTAAGCCCGCTATTTCTTCATCAGCAGATAATAGATTATCTTTAGAAGCACCTTTATTACTCATATATATACTTTAACAGTAACTTGGAGGCCACTTAAGTGGGCCTTCCCTTAATATTTCCCCACCTGGTTCTCTTAAATCAACTACTGTAGAGCCATTTCCATGAACTGCTTCTCCTTCTATATAATGTTCTACACTTTCTTTAAAAATCTCTTCGGCTTCATGATGGTTCTTTGCTTCTTTTTGACCAGTTAAATTAGCACTTGTAACAGCTAAAGGTCCTGTCATATTAAGTAACTCAACCGTTAATCCATTATCAGGAACTCGTAATCCTATAGTATTAGGTGACTTTGTCCCAACACCATCAACAAATTTTTCATTTGTCTCAACAACTACTGTTAATGGGCCTGGCCAATATAAGTCAACAACTTCTGGAATCTCGGAAATTATATCTAATTTATGAATTGAGCTGTATGAAGGAACTAATAAGGAGACTGGCTTATTATCATCTCTTTCTTTTATATTAAACAAGTTTTTAACAGCTTCTTCAGAATAAGGATCTACTCCAATCCCATAAACTGTCTCTGTTGGGATCCCAATAATGAAACCTTTTGAAACCGCTTCTACTGCTTCATTTAAATTATCTTTTTGCAAAAACATATCTGTCTTTCTCAGCTAAGTCTTCTAACAATTTTACTTCATCCCAACTGTTTAGTAATTCAAGAGTTTCTGATGATTTCCTTGAGTCTATTTCTAAAAATAGATTTACTTTCTTATAATCTTTCTCCTCTAATTGATGAATTAAATTAGATATGATTTCTAGACCATCCTTGCCACCATTTAATGCAGTTAAAGGTTCGTAATCTATAACTTCTCTATCAAGCTCATTAAGATTTTCAGTTGGAATATATGGTAAGTTAGCAACTATCAAGTCATGGTCACTTTCTTCTACATTTTCTAATAAATTAGATTGAAAAAAAGATACTTCTAATGAATTTAACTTTGAATTCTCATTGGCTAACTGAATTGCCTCTTCTGAAATATCTATTCCTGTTACTTCCGAATTTGGAAAAATTGACTTCATCATAAGAGCAATACATCCTGAACCTGTTCCCACATCCAGAACTTTCTTGGGAGATTCAATATTATCTTTGATTATTTGAACCAAATACTCTGTTTCAGGTCTAGGAATTAAACATCTCTCATCAACTTTCAAACTGATTGAATAAAAAGGTACATACTCTTCTATATACTGAAGTGGCTCATGGTTGACTCTTCTAGTTAAAAGTGAAGAATACTCACTTTGATAATCAGTTGTAGAGCCTGATAACTCTTTTGCTTTTTCTCTTAAACGAGCTAATTCATGTTCCGGAATATTTTTTATATCCAATGTTTTACTCTTCTAAATTAGCCAATCTTGTTGTCTCATGATCAGCAACTAGTGCATCTACAAAGTCATCAAGATCCCCATCTAGTACCTGATCTAGCTTCTTAACAGTAAGATTTATTCGATGGTCTGAAACTCTATTGTCTTTATAATTATAAGTTCTAATTTTATCTGAACGCTCTCCAGAACCTACCTGTTCTTTTCTGTCTTTTGCTCTCTCAGCAGCAGCTTCGTCTTGTTTTGCTTTTAATAATCTTGCACGCAAAATTCTCATAGCTTGATTTTTATTTTTTAATTGTGATTTTTCGTCCTGACAAGAAACAACTAAACCTGTTGGAATATGAGTAATTCTTACCGCTGAGTCAGTTGTGTTAACACTCTGGCCACCAGGTCCACTTGATCTATAAACATCTACTTTTAAATCATTTTGATCAATGTTTAAATCTACTTCTTCTGCTTCAGGTAAGACTGCAACTGTTGCAATAGATGTGTGTACTCTTCCTTGAGATTCAGTTTTAGGAATTCTTTGTACTCTATGAGCACCAGCTTCAAATTTTAATTTGGAGTAAACTCCTTTTGATTTAATTGCAAAAATAATTTTGCTGTATCCACCCATATCAGAATCAATAAGTTCAATTTTTTCAACTTTCCATGAATTTCTTTCTGCATAGCGGTTATACATCTTGTATAAATCACCCACCCATATGGAAGCTTCTTCTCCTCCCGCACCAGGTCTTATTTCAACTAAAACATCCTTTTCATCACTAGGGTCTTTGGGCAGCAGAGCAAGTTTTATTTTTGAAGTTAAATCTTCAACCTGCGCTTTAGAGTCACTAATTATTAGTTCATACTCTTTTTTAGTATTTTGATCAGTTTCTTCTGTCAGCAACTCTTGTGCGTCCGTAATATCAGAATTAAGTGTCTTCCATTGGTTGAACAAATCAACAACTTGCGTTAGGTCACTATGTCTTTTTGCCATTTCTGCATAGCCTTGAGGGTCTTTCGAAATATCAACTTTTGAAAGGTCTTGTTCAAGCTCTTTTAATGAAGCTTCTAATCCTGTTAGCTTGTCTATAAGTGTTTTATCCATTACTTACCTCTTTTGATGTAGAAAGAATATCATCAAACATCGAAACATTTTCACTATTTTTTACACAATTAGCCATTGCTATTCTTGCAACAATAATCTGATCTTCACTTGGTTTTTTTGTTGTAATCTTTTGAGTCCAGATACCAGGAGTACTAAATATTTTTGCAAAAAATGAATCACTATTTTTAAAATTAAATTTAAGTATTTCATAAGAAATCATAGCTACAACAAATATATGTAATATCCGAGTTATAAAAGTTAATGCAATATTTAATGTTGGAATGAATGGAAGAGTCAATAAACTAACAAACACAATGAGGAAAATAAAAGCTGTACCGCATCTTATATGTTCTTTAGGATAAGTTTTAATATCATCCATCTGCAATGATTTTTTATCTTCGTACGAAGCTATAGTCATATGTTCCGCACCATGGTATTCAAAAAGTTCTTGTGCATCTTTTGTTCTACCAACTAAATATATATAAGCAATTACTATCAACCCTCTTAGGACACCTTCATAAATTCCTTTATTAATTTGGTTCGTATTAATCAAATCAATAAGAAGTCTCGGACCAATTACTAAAATAGACAAAACCCCTATTAAAAAAACGTAGTTAAATATTTTTGATATTAAAGATATATCTTCTTCCTCTTCAAAGTAAAGACTGTCAGACATTACGAGACCTTTATAACCAACATATAAAGAATCTACTAAAGCACCTATTCCTCTTATTAAAGGAAGGGACCAGATTCCTTCTCTTCTAATTAAAGGAACTCTTTCTTCAAAATATTTTAAAATTTCATTTTTTTGATTTCTCACAGCAAGAGACCACCCTTTTGGGCTTTGTATAAGGACTCCACCAATTACAGCTTGTCCACCATAGGAAATATTATTATCAGACATAATAAATTAATTAAAGTAAAGTTATTCTTCTTCTTGAGAAGAAGCTTCTTGTTTAGGTGCTTGTCGGGTGCTTGTAGAACCGTATCGTTGTTTAAATCTTTCTACTCTACCAGTAGAGTCAACAAGTTTTTGCTTACCAGTAAAGAACGGGTGGCTTGCACTTGAAATCTCAAGCTTTACTAGAGGGTATTCTTTTCCATCTTCCCACTCAATTGTTTCATTTGTTTTAATTGTTGAGCGAGTTAAGAATGCAAAACCAGCATCTTCATCTTGAAAGACCACTTCTTTATATTCTGGGTGTATTCCTTGTTTCATAACTAATACTTTACTTTACTTTATTTTTTAGCTTTTGAGATATCTTTTAAGAAAGCCTCGTTACTCTTCAAAGTTTTCATCCTATCAATAAGTAACTCTGTTGCCGCTCCGCCCTCAAGGCCTACTAATACTCTCCTTAAAGTCCAGAGGGATTCTAGTTCTTTAGGTGATACAAGTCTTTGCTCTTCTCTTGTGCCTGAAGGAGTAACATCAATAGCTGGAAATACACGTTTATCAGCGAGGCCTCTATCGAGACGCAATTCCATGTTTCCAGTTCCTTTAAATTCTTCAAAAATAACTTCGTCCATCTTTGATCCTGTTTCAACTAATGCAGTACCAAGAATTGTTAAGCTTCCTCCACCTTCAATATTTCTAGCTGCTCCAAAAAATTGTTTCGGAGGAGTAAGTGCTGTTGAATCAACACCACCAGATAAAATTCTTCCACTAGCTGGAGTAGCTAAGTTATGAGCTCTCGCAAGTCTTGTTATAGAATCTAATAAAATAACAACGTCTTTACCTTCTTCAACTAATCTTTTGGCTCGTTCAATTGCTAGCTTCGAAACTTGTGTATGTTCTTCAGGAGGTCTATCAAATGTAGAGAAGACTACTTCACCATCAACAGATCGTTGCATATCTGTAACTTCCTCTGGTCTCTCATCAACAAGTACAACCATCAAGTGAACTTCCGGATTGTTTGCAGTAATTGAATTTGCAAGTTCTTTCAAAATTGTAGTTTTACCAGCTTTTGGAGGAGAAACAATCAACCCCCTCTGCCCCTTACCAATTGGAGCAATTAGGTCTACGATCCTTCCAACAATTTTCTCTGGCTCGCCATCAATTTCAAGTTTTAATCTCTCATCTGGAAATAAAGGAGTTAGTTTATCAAACTCTACTCTTCTTGCTAATAATTCAGGATCTGCACCATTAACAGTTGTTGGCTCAACTAGTGCTGGATATTTTTCTTTCGCCCTCGGTGCTCTAATTGGTCCTTCAACAGAATCACCTTTTCGCATTCTGAATTTCTTAACAATTCCAGCTGGTACATATACATCCATTTCACTTGGCTTGTATCCATCACATCTAAGAAATCCATAGCCTTCTGGAAGAATATCTAAAAATCCTACTCTTGTTTCACCTTTTTTTATTTGACTGTCACCAGAATTCACTACTGAAGGAAGATCATCATCTTCTTTTGGCTTAGACTTAGGAACTTCAGCTTCAAGCACAGCATCACCTTGCTCAATTAAAAGGTCTATTAATTTAGCTTTCTGTAAGCCTTTGTATTCAAGGCCAAGACCTTCAGCTATAGCGCGTAAATCTGCGACTGGTTTTGATTGTAATTGTGTTCTTGCGGACATATCTCTCCTTATCAATACATTCGGTTAGGGAATGTTGTTGATTTAATTTGTCTGAAAGACATTCTCATTATATACATAATTTTTATAAATCAACAATATTTAAAATTTTTTGATTTTTTTTATAATACCTTAATTTATATAACTAATTTCCAGTACAAACTGATATATAGCTATCAAGATATTTTATTTCTTCTTGTGTCAACGGTCCTTTTGTTCGGTAGTGATTATAAGCACCTTCAAAATAAAGAACTAATGCATCAGCAAACTGTTCTTCTCCTTCAAAATAATCCCAAGCATCTTTTCTATAATTACTATTCTCTGGACTAATACAGGTTTTTGTTAAATATGACAAAGCATGAGATGCTTCATGAATTAAAACATCTTTAACCTGTCCTGCAGCAAAGGCTCTATCTGATATCCAGATAGAAAGTGCCCAGTCTGCTCCTTTGTCTCCTTCTGGGTCTGTCCCTGATGAATCCCAAACACCATACGGACAACGACCAACAAGTGATAACGCATATTGGTGACAACCATTTATTACTAAAACTTCTTCTTCAATTATTGCTTTTAATGTAGCTGGTAAATCGTCAACCAAACTATCTAAAGTTAACTGATTTGTTCCTTCAAAACCAGCAAAAGAAGTAAACGGACCTTCATAGATAACAACCTCATCATCTTCATTACTTATAATCTGAACAGATTCTGAATCTTCAGAAACAGCAATTTTGCTAATTGGGACGAGTGAAGTTGTTGTTGAGGTCTCTTCTACTTTAGTTGTTGAAGGACTTGTTGTTGAGGTCTCTTCTAATAGTGTTGTTGATGTTGTTACAGCAGATTCTGAATCTGAGCTCGTATTTGAAATATATAGGAAAGAAGAAAATACAACTAAGATCAAAATAAAGCTGGTTATATATTTATTATTCATTATCCCCAAATACCTTTATTCCTGTTCCTAAGATGAATATTCCAAAAATATAAATAATCAGCATTATGCCAAATGTTAATGAAAAAGAGCCCATGCTTAATAAGTCTTGTTGAAAAGTAGCAAATTCACTATCTGGAGGAATTATTAATATTCTTATAAATAACCAAACTGAAATAACAAATGAAAATAATGGAAATATTTTGAATACTCCTTCGGAATCATTAATTGACTCAAGTAATTCATTTCCTCCACCAGGAAGTGATTTAAATAATACACCTTCTAAACACATTAAATAAGTTAATGCACATATAGCTGTCAAAAGCCCCGACTGTGTAACGAATGATAACGAAGTTAAATAAAAGAAAATAAACCCAGCCAAACTTAAGGCAATGGATGAAAAGAACTTAGGTGAAAGTGTTGCCTTTACCCTAGTTGACACAATATAGCTGCTAGCTATAAAGCCAAAAATAAAACCTATTGGCATATTGAATAAAATAAATGTTACTGTCGAAATTAAAGCAAATAAAATTGCCTGAGGTGCCCATTTGTAATAAACAACTTCGCCAAAGAAGTTTCTTTCAATAAATCCCTCTACTCCTTCATAAGAAAGTGTTACAGCTACTAGACCAACAAAAGCTGCAAGAAATATTGCTAAGTTTTCAAGACTAAAAGTTAAGGTTGCCCCCTCTTCTACGTAGCTTATTAAGAAGGAAGTAATTATTAAGACAAATGAAATTTTAATAAAACTAACTAGTTTATTAGATTGTAAAAACTCCTTATCACGGGTGAACCATCTAATACGATAAGTAGAAATTATTTTACTAAACCATTCTTGTAGTAATAAGACAAGATAGAAAAGAACTATAATTCCTGTTGTAACTATTACACCCATACTATTTTTTTCTTGATCTGTGAAATCTATATCCTCAAATAATGGAATAGAAGTTATCAGAGCATTTGTTATTTCAATATTTAATAGGGTTTCCTCTTCAATTATCGGAGGAGGTATGGTAGTTGTTGTTGTAGTAGTTGAAGTAGTCGTTGGTGGAACTGTTGTAGTAGTTGTTGAGGTTGTAGTTGTTGTGGGTTGATATGCAGTGACAATCTTCGAATTGAAATAATCTTCCTTTACATACTCTATACAAGTTAATGCATTACAATCTTCATCACTTTTATCTACCGCCTTTGATTTGGTAACGGTTATCGTAGCTCCAACGTCACCCTCAAAACAACAGAGTTCTACTACGCCTTTTAAGCTTGGCAAAATATATCTCGTTCTCTCAGAGTTGTTCTGATTTAATACCTCAAGAACTATACGATCATACTCGTCATAGTTAATTGACCAGCTTATTTGTACACTATTCTCACCTAATCGTTCTATATTTAATTCAATATTTTCAGAATCTAAAGTTGAATTTATAAAAAAGAAACAGGAGAGAATTATGAAAAATTTCTTCATTTTCTTTTAGGCACTACTTTGAATTTTTTTCAGAATCCCTGAAACAACTAATCTTTCTTTCCCTGAATATCTTGGATGACAGGTTGTTAGAGTCAATCTATCTACGCCATTATTGTATAGCAAGTACTCTCCACCCCTAGCTGGTACAACATGTATCTGATCAATAATATATTGATATTTATTACCGGCGAAAGTTAAATTGATTGCATCACCAACATTAACCAAATGTAAATCTCCAAATGGGGCACCATGGGTTGTTCTATGCCCTGCAATTCCAACATTTCCACCAGAACCAGGAATCTCTGTTCCGAGATAATAACCTGGACCAAGTTGTAGTTCTGCTTCTGAAGTTCCTATAACTACGTATTGTTCAAGATTAATTTCAGGAATCTCAAGAAAGCCAAAAACTGAAGCATCTTCAACTTCTTTAGTAGTGTTAGATCTTAAACTTAATATATCCCTTATCTCAGGAAACAGGCCAGCTTCATTTTTATCATTACTGAAATCAAGATTAAGATTAAACTTTCTCTCATAAATCTCTTCCACCGGGCTTTCGTTAGTAAATATTTCTTTTAGTTCCTCTTGTGCTGCAATTTGTTGAGTATTAGTTAAGAAAGTTTGCTGAAAGGCATAAAACCCAATGATAAAGCTCATCATTGTAAATGAGGCGGCAATTAGAAATCCATTTCTTTTAGCTTTTTTCTTCTTTAATTTATTTTTTCTTGATGTTATTTCGGTTATTGATGATATTTTTTTATCAAGCACGGCTTGTTCATCAGAGAAAATAATTCTAAAACCAGCATTATTTAATGATGTAAGATTTTCTTGTAGAATTTTTATTATTACGCTTCTATCGATATCTCTAAAAATATCTTTCTTTTTAATATTTTGAATTGCAACAGTTGTATATTGAAGTTCCTTAAGTAAATGACTGTATTTTTTAAGCTTCTTATTTTCTGGATTATGCTTTTCATCATTATCAAATGTAATTTTGACTTTTGTCTGAACAATACTTTCTAATGCTTCCTTTAAAGTAGGAGCATTTTCATAAACTTTTTGAAGTGATGATGTTTTATTTAACAACCTTCTTTTTCTATATCTAATAAAGAACCCTATTCCAAGTAAAAACGAAGTTACGCTTCCATAATATAAATAGTTAGGATCGAGTTCTTCGTAATTAATAAAGGTTAAATTTAATCCTGTATCAGCCATTGTGATGCTATTTTCTTGATAAAGGTAAGTGACTATGAAATCTCCATCAGTAAAATAAATATCTTCTTCAAAATCCCAAATATAAATATCATTACCCTCTTCTGAAGTCAAAGGATCTCCTTCATCAGGATCAATAGGAATAGTTGTGGTTGGAGGTGGAATTGTTGTTGTAGTAGTTGTTGTAATTCCTACATCAACATCAATATCGAAATCCGTATCAATAGTAGTTGTTGGAGATATTGAAGTGGTTGTAGTAAGTTTTGGTATTGTTGTTGTAGTTTCATCTGCATCTTTTATACAATTTGCTTTTTTAACAAACTTACCACTTGCTTCTTTATTATTTAATGTATTTTTTACACTAATTAGAAGTTTATATTTTGAATCTTCTGGAACATTTTCAATAGTTGTAATAAAGGCAGAAGTTCCTGATGAAATTTTGTAAGTGGTTTCTGAAACTATCTTTTTGTCAATATACACTGAAAGTTTAATAATTGCGTCAACAGTTGAATCTGTATGATCTATTGATAAACCAAAGTTTCCTCCACCACCTTCATTACATGTCCTATTGTTTTTA
>QBZE01000002.1 GCA_003282445.1 OCS155 cluster bacterium AG-333-G23 | reverse complement strand
GAAAATATGAAAGATCAAATTATACGATTAGGTTCACTTTATGACTGGGATAGAGAATTAGCTGCACATTCAGAGGATTATTATAAATGGACTCAATTTCTTTTTATCAAATTGTTTGAGTCTGGTTTAGCTTATAAAAAAGACGCTCCAGTTAATTGGTGTGATTCTTGTACAACTGTTTTAGCTAATGAGCAGGTTATAGATGGAAATTGTGAAAGGTGCGATACAGAAGTTAGTCCAAAAAACTTAAATCAGTGGTTTCTGAAAATTTCGAATTATTCAGATGAGTTACTGTCTGGATTAGAAAAAATAGGGGACTGGCCTGAAAACGTTAAGACTATGCAAAAAAATTGGATTGGAAAGTCAGAGGGTGCACAATTCCAATTAAATGTTAGTAATTCTGACATTTCTTTTGAAGTCTTTACTACAAGGCCGGATACTCTTTTTGGTATGACTTTTGCAGTCATTTCTCCTGAGCATGAACTTATGGAAAAAATAATTGAAATTTCTGATAATAAAACTGAAATTAAAGAATATATCGAAAAAGCAAAGTCAAAATCTGAATTTGAACGAATGTCTATATCAAAGGAGAAAACAGGTGTTGATACGCATTTAAAGGTAATTAATCCAATGACAAAAGAAGAGGTACCTCTATGGATTGCTGATTATGTATTAATTAATTATGGAACAGGTGCAATAATGGCAGTGCCAGCACATGATCAAAGAGATTATGATTTTGCAAAGAAATACAATATAGAAATTCGTCAAGTAATAATGAACATGGACACAAAAAAAGATATTGAGAAAGAAGCATATGTAGGAGAGGGGGTATTAATTAATTCAGGAGAATTTAATGATCTAAATTCACATATTGATGCAAGTGAAAATATTATTACTTATTTAGAAAAAAATAAAATTGGAGATAAAAAAACTACCTTTAGATTAAGGGACTGGTTAATAAGTAGGCAGAGATACTGGGGGTGTCCAATTCCATTAATTAATTGTGAAAGTTGCGGTTTAATTCCCGAGGATGTGACAAAACTTCCAGTTGTTCTTCCAGAAATTGAAAATTACATAAATACTGATGGATCTCCACTTTCGAAAAGTGAAGAATTTATTAATGCTGAATGTCCAAAATGTAAAATACCTGGAATTAGAGAGACAGACACAATGGATACTTTTGTTGATTCCTCATGGTACTATTTGAGATTTTTAGATTCTAAAAATGATGAAGAACCTTTTAAATCTGAATTTATAAATAATTGGCTTCCTGTAGACCAATATATAGGAGGTGTTGAACATGCAATTCTACATTTACTATATTCTAGGTTTTTTGTTAAAGCTTTGAGAGATTTAGGAATTATTGAAATAGATGAACCTTTTAATAATTTATTTTCCCAAGGAATGATAAATTTTGAGGGAGCAAAAATGTCAAAGTCAAAGGGGAATATTGTAGATCCTGAAGCTTATTTTAAATCTCATGGAGCAGATGCTCTTAGGTTATATATCTTATTTATGGCTCCACCAAGTGATGGAGTTGATTGGAATGATGGAGGGATTGAAGGAACTAAAAGATTTTTAAATAAATTATGGGAAAATTTAGATCAGATTATTGAAATGAAGATTGACGAAAGCAATAATAATGAATTTGGAAATGAAATTGAAAGAAAACTTAACCAAACAATTGAATCTGTAACCAATCATCTTGAAAAGTTTGAATTCAATACAGTAGTTTCTGACTTAATGATTTTAAATAATGACCTTTCTAGTTATTTAAATAAAACAGAAATGATTAATAAAGATCTTAAGGACCAAATTGTTAAAAATATATGTTTATTGATATATCCGCTTGCACCACATTTTGGTTCAGAAAAGTATAAAAACTATTTTAATGAAGAAATCAATAATCAGACATGGCCAAAATTCAATAAAGAAAAATTAGCAAATCCAACATATGAGTTGGTAATTCAAATTAATGGAAAAAAGAAAAATGCTATTGAAGTTGATAGAGGAATAACTCAAGAGCAGGCTGAAGAAATATGTAAAAATCAATTTAATATTGATATTGTTAATGCAAAAAAAGTAATTTTCTTGCAAGATAAATTAATAAATATAGTGACTTAAGTGACTGAGTTAATAGTAACCCCAAGCTTAATAAGTGACCTTTCATCAATAAATAAAGAATTAAAAATAAAATCTAATATTGAAAAATTAACTTATGAAGAATTTAAAAATGAAAATAGCATTAGTCTTTTTGAAAATGATACTTATAAATTTATATATGATCAATATATTTCATACAGCGAATTAAAAAAGTTTAATTATAATTTCAATGAAAAATATATATTTCAAATAAAAAAACAAAATTTAAGCAAGTTTTCTAGTGAAAATAAAGAAATTAAAATTCATTATTTAGAACCAAAAAAAGAAAAAGAAATTTTTCCATGGGATTTCACAAAAATATTATTTTCATCAAAAATAAAATTATCATCTGATGTAGTAGATCACTTTTGTAATAGTGAAAATACTTTTATGCAATTTTTATCTTATTTTCAAAAAGAATTAATCAGATTAAAGTTGACATTTCTTTATGAGGATGATGAAATTTCAAATCTACTTAATGAAAAAATTGATTACAAGTATCAACTAGCAAGAGAGAGAAAATCACAACATACATTAGAAGATATTGATAATTGTATAGAACGTATTTACAAAATAGAAAAATTAATCTTAGAAAATGGATTCAATACTGAAAATGCAAAAAGATTTATAGTCTCATCAAAAAGTTTATTGCAACTTTGATATTCTTGACTTGTTCCTATCTCGAAAATTTTTACTAATAATGCCATTAGAATAAGCGATATCAAGTTTTCTTATTACCTCTTCTTTATTCTCTATGACTAAATTATTTTCCTCATCGTAAATGGACTTTAGTGATGATTTAAGAGAAGTTTTTGCAGCTTTATTTCTAATATTTTTTGTCTTATCTTGTCTTATTCTCTTTTTTTGTGATTTAATATTCGCCATCTAAAACCTCTTAGTATATAAGATAATAACTTATTAAAGATGATAACTAATAAAAATATAAGAAATATTTCAATTATTGCACATGTTGATCATGGTAAATCTACATTAGCGGATAGGTTGATTGAATTTTCAGGGTTAATTAAACCTGGAGACCATGAAGATCAAATTCTTGACACTATGGACTTAGAAAGAGAGAGAGGTATAACTATTAAATCACAACCTATTAGGTTGAAATTCAAAGATATAATAGTCAATTTAATTGATACACCAGGGCATGTTGATTTCTCTTATGAAGTATCCCGAGCCTTAATAGCCTGTGATGGTGCGATTCTACTTGTTGATGGTACTCAGGGAGTTCAAGCACAAACTTTTGCACACTCATATGCAGCTATTGATGCGGGATTAGATATAATACCTGTGATTAATAAAATTGACTCTGTTGATGTTGAAATAGACAATGTCTCTAAACAAATACATAATTTAATAGGGTCTAAAGATGAGGAAATATTTAGAATATCTTCAAAAGAAGGTACAGGCATAGAAGAACTGATTGAGCAACTACCTACTCTCATAAGCTCACCTCAGCAAGAATCAGAAAAAACAAATGCTTTAATATTCGACTCTTATTTTGACTCCTACAGGGGGGTGATTGCATCAATAAGAATGTTCGGCGGAGAAATAAAGAAAAATTCAAGTTTAAAATTGGTAAACTCCGATTATCAATTTGAAGCATCAGAAATTGGATATTTTGATTTAAATTTAACGGAATCAGATGAATTAGCATCTGGTGAAGTAGGTTATGTGGTTACTGGAGCTAAAGATTTATCACAAATAAGAGTTGGAGACACATTAGTTGATGCAAAAGATGATAAGCCAATAATTTTATCTGGCTATAAAGAGCCTCAGCCGACTGTATTTTCAAGTATTTATCCCTCAGATTCAGATGACTATACAAAGCTTAGAGATTCATTAGATAAGTATGTTTTAAATGATGCAAGTTTCATATATGAACCTGAGACTTCATCAGCATTCGGTTTTGGGTTTCGATGTGGTTTTCTTGGATTACTCCATCTGGAAATTGTCATTGAAAGACTCGAAAGAGAATTTGGTCTTTCACTCATTGTTACACCTCCTTCAGTAGAATTTAAAATAGTAAGAAATAATGAAGATGAGATAATTGTAAGAAATCCTTCAAAAATAGATGAATTTACAGATATAAAAAATATTCAAGAAAGAATTTGTGAATTAGATCTTTTATTTCCTAAACAATATTTGGGATCCATAATGAAATTACTTAATGAAAAAAGAGGAACACAATTAGATTTAGTTTATTTAAGTACATCAATGGTAAAAGCAAAATATACAATTCCACTTCTAGAACTTGTTTCAGGTTTTTATGATTCCCTTAAATCAATCTCTCAAGGATTTGCTTCATTAGACTATAAAATCCTTGATTTTGAAAAAGGTAATTTAGTAAAGCTTGATATATTAGTTAATGGTGAAATAGTTGATTCTTTTAGCTCCATCTTATCAAAAGAGAATTCAGAACTAATAGGAAGAAAAAGGGTAAAAAAATTATCTGAGCTCATACCAAGACAACAATTTGATATTCCGATTCAGGCTGCAATAGGTTCGAGAATTATTGCTAGAGAGACAATCAAAGCTTTAAGAAAAGACGTAACAGCTAAGCTTTATGGTGGCGATGTTACTAGAAAAAGGAAACTATTAGAAAAGCAAAAAGAAGGCAAAAAGAAGATGAGAAATATAGGAAAAGTTGAAGTTCCCAAAGAAGCCTTTAGAGAATTTTTAAAAGAATAATGCACGTACCAACAATATATAATACTGATATTGATGAGTCTTATGATGAGTTAGTTTTGAATGATGATAAGCTTCACCATCTAATTAATGTATTAAGAATAAGAAATAATTCACCAATAAAAATATCTAATGGAAAAGGTATTCTATTTTTCGGTAAATTAAAAGATAATAATATTCAGATAAGTTCAAAAAAAGAATACAAAAGAGATAAAACTATTAATATTTTTGTTCCTCCAATCCAAGATAAAAATAGATTCAGATTCATGATTGAAAAATTAGGTGAACTAAATGTAAACTCAATAACCATTGGGCCAACTGATTATTCACAAAAAGCTAATGTAAACAATGATAAAGTAATTAGTTGGTTAGTCTCGTCAGTTGAGCAATCTGGAACACCATTTATTCCTAAGTTTGAAATTTGTGAAGAAATTGATTTTAATAAATTCAATCATGGATTAGATATATGTGGAAAGAAAATTAATGACAATTTAAGCTTTCAAAACATAGCTATTGGTCCTGAGGGTGGTTGGTCTCAAGATGAATTAAATAAGTTTAGTTATACTTCTAGTATTAATGAATTTACATTTAGAACCGAAACAGCAGCAATTGTTGCAGTGTCTTTAATGATTTAAAATACAAATATGGAAGAAAAATCAATATTTCAGATGATTCTTGACAAAGAAATAGAATCAGAAATAATTTACGAAGATGAAAAAATATTTTGCATAAAAGATATAAACCCTGCGGCTAAAGTACATCTATTAATTATTCCAAAAAAAAGGATAAATACTATAAATGACTTAGAAGATGAAGATAAAGAATTGATAGGAAGCATGGTGTTAGTAGCAAAAAATTTAGCAAAAAAATATAAAATAGATGAAAGCGGATACAGATTAGTATGGAATACTAATAAGGATGGTGGGCAAACAGTCTATCATATACATCTACACTTATTAGGTGGAGAAAAGCTAAGAGAATTTTAATGGGAATAGAAAAAGTTATACCTTCAGAGTTAGAACTGGTAAATATTTTTGGTGTTAATGATAATAATCTTAAATACATTAAATCAATGTTTCCCCTCTTAAAAATAAATGTGAGAGGCAATGTTATTTACATTGATGGAGATAAAAAAGAAGCAAGTGAAGTACTTAGAATATTAGATGAGATGGTTGTAATGAGTGCAAACAAAGAAGTTATTGACCAAGCAGATGTTGAATTATTGTCAAAGATTAACACAGAGACAAAGAGAAATGGAAAAAAAATAAGTTCAGTAGAAATTATTGATAATAAATCAATAAAAGTTAAAAATATAAATCAGTTTAAATATATGGAAATAATTTCAAATTCTACTGTTACTTTTGGGATTGGTCCTGCAGGTACGGGAAAAACATTTTTAGCTGTAGCGAGTGCTGTAAAGCTTTATGCAGAAAATAAAATAAGGAAAATAGTTTTAACAAGGCCGGCAGTAGAAGCAGGCGAAAGGCTTGGTTATTTACCGGGTGATCTTTCACAAAAGATAGATCCATATTTAGTTCCATTATTTGATGCACTAGAACATTTTTTTGGTAATGAAAAATTAGGATATTTAATTGAGAAAAGAAATATTGAAATAGTCCCTTTGGCTTACATGAGAGGTAGGACTTTAGATAACGCGTGTATTATTTTAGATGAAGCTCAAAATGCAACGTCTAATCAAATTAAAATGTTTTTAACAAGGTTAGGAGAAAATTCAAAGATAATTATTACAGGAGATGAAACACAAATAGATCTTTATAAAAAAGACTATTCTGGATTAAGAAAGACAAGAAAAAAATTATCTAATATTGATGAGATTTCTGTAATGGAATTCCAGAACAGCGACATTGTTAGAAACCCAATTGTTTCGAAGATCTTAGAGGTGTTTCCCGAAAAATGATTAAAGAGTATCTTTTTCATATTAAAAAATTATTTTACATTATTGTATTTGGTTCATTAGTTTGGTTTATTTCATTTACGTTATTTCCTGAAAACCAAATAATTAAAATTAGTATAGGTGATATCTCACCAACAACGTTTACTGCTCCAAAATATATAGAAATAATTGATGAAGATAAAACAGAAAGAAATAAAGAAATTGCAATTCAATCAGTTAGTCCTATCTATTCCATTGATAATGATTTAAATAATTCATCTATAAATGGAATTACTGATATGTTTTTAACAGTTATTGAAGCAAGAACTGATGAAAAATTAATAGTTTCTGAAGAGACAATTGTTGAGGAAGAGTCTGAGCCCGAAGTTGAAGTTATCGATAATTCCAAAATAAAACAAATAGCTAATATTACAGAATCAGTACTTTTCTCAACTATTTCGACTTCAACAATTGAAGTTTTGGTAGAAATATCAAATTATGATGCAAAAAATAAAACAAGCTATCTTTCTCAACTTGAAATAGAAACAAAAACCCAAGCAGATCAAATATTATCTGATGGAATAAATAATGAAAGCTTAAATCAATTAAGACAAACATTAGTCTCAAGTCCACCTTATTTAGACTTATCTAGTGATTTATATGTACTTATTCCAGAAAATAGAATTCGATCAACGGTTGCTGAGTTAATAGCTGAAAACTTATTAGCCAATGAAAAATTAGAAGAAGAGTTATGGGAAGAGCAGAAGGCAAAAATTGCAGAAGCAGTTGATCCGGTAATTGTTAAGTATTTTGAAGGTGATTTAGTTATAAGTGAAGGAGAAAAGATTAGCTCTGTCCAATATAAAGCATTGGATAGGTTTGGTTATTTGTCAGGTGAATCAAGAACTATACAAACAGCAGCAATTCCAATTATATTTTCAATCTTCATATTAATTTATTTCTTATTTTGGAGATTTAAAGATTCAATTTGGTTCAATGATAAAGAATTTCTCTTACTCTTAACCTTAATTCTTATTGCCTCTTTATTTTTAAGAGGTACATCATACTTTTCACAAAGTTTTGAAATTGACTATTTGAAATATGCTGTACCGATATCCTTTGTGGGTGTAATTTCTGCAACGTTATTAAACCTTAGAGCAACTTTAATTCTATCTTTGTCAAGTTCACTTTTAGCTCTTGCTGGTGGAGGAAATATAGGTCTTGTTGCTTTGGGTGGTATATTAGCAGTCTTGCCAGCAGTTTTTATTTCTGAAGATGTTGATAGAAGACTATTAAGAGAAAGAATTATTTATATTTCTTTAACGCAGCCTCTTATCGCTTTTGGAGTATATTTCTTCTTAAGAGAAGATTTTCAACTAATTGAGATTTTAGTATCGGCCTTGCTTGGTGGTCTTTTTGCGAACCTTGCTGCATTTTCAATAATTAATTATATTGAGGCTATATTTGGATTAACTACTAATTTTAGATTATCTGAGTTGGCTGATCGTAATCATCCTGGTCTTAGATATCTAGAAGAGAATGCTTTGGGAACTTTTAATCACTCTTTAGTAGTTGGAACTTTAGCAGATAGAGCTGCCCACAGGATAGGAGCTAACTCACAACTTTCTAGAGCAATGGCTTATTTTCATGACCTAGGGAAAACAGAGAATCCTACAATGTATATTGAGAATCAATTTGGTTCAAGAAATCCTCATGAAAACCTCACACCAAGAGAATCGGTAGATATTATAAGACGACATGTTACTGATGGAATTACATTAGCTAAGAAATTTAAAATACCAGAAATTGTATATAGAGGAATTTTAGAACACCATGGAGACGCTGTTATGAGATATTTTTATGAAATGGAAAAGAATGTTGATCCTAATGTCGAAAAAAATGAATTTAGACATTTAGGAAATAAACCATCAACAAAAGAAACAACTATTTTAATGTTTGCAGACTCGTTAGAAGGAGCTTGTAGAGCAAGATTTTTAAATGAAGACGCTGATGAAGAAAAGATAAGGGAAGTTGTAGAAGAAATATTTAACGAAAAAATTACTGATAACCAGCTTGATGAGTCCCCGGTTACATTTGAAGACTTAAATTTAATAAAGGAATCTTTCCAAAAAAGTTTAGAGGGTCTTTACCATCAAAGAGTTATGTATCCAGACATAAGTGAAGATGTAAGTGAATTAGAAGAAGAATAATTTGAAAATATTTTTTAATGGGTATTTCTATAATTATGAAAAAGAAAAAATAGATCAAGCATCTTTAATTTTTACTAAAAAATTTAATATATCAAATAATTTTTACTTTAACTTACATTCAGTTAATGAAAATAAATCAAAGTCATTAAATAAGACCTACTTTCAAAAAAATAATGCTGCAGATGTATTGTCCTTTCCACTATATAAAAATATAGATTCAATCTTAAGCCTTAATCCTGAAAATGAAGAAGATTTAGGAGATATGTTTATAAATCGCAAAATAATCAAAAAGCATTCTCAAATTTATGGAAAATCATTTGTTGAAGAACTTCAGTTTATAATTATTCATGGGCTTTTACATCTTGTTGGTTATTCACACAAGAATGAAATAAAGTTAAGAAAGATGGAAGATGAACTTATGAAAATGGTTTGGAATGAATATTAAAGAATTTGGAATCCAACACGTTGCAATAATTATGGATGGCAACGGTAGGTGGGCTACTGAAAAAAATTTAGACAGAACAGCTGGACATGCTGCAGGTGAACATGCTCTTTCGAAAGCAATCTATTGGGCTTTAGAAAATAATTTAAGCTGGTTAACTGTTTATGCGTTTTCTACTGAAAATTGGACGAGATCATCTGAAGAAGTTGATTTTTTAATGTTTTTTAACAGAGATATATTAATAAGGCGAAGAGAAGAGTTTCACGAAAAAGGAGTAAAATTTAATTTTATTGGCGATCTAAAAGATAAAAGAATTCCTGAAGAGAACAAAAAATTAATGAAAGAAACAGAACATATAACCAAAGATAACAAAAAATTAAATCTTGTTTTTGCTTTTAATTACGGTTCTCATAAAGAAATACATAATGCTGTACATAAAACTGCCTTTGGCCATTATTTTTATCTTAAATTAAATGCTTGGCTGTTTACAAAGAAACACATAGAAGAAAATTTTAAAAATTATATGTACTTACCTGAAATGCCCAATCCAGATATATTGATTCGAACAGCAGGAGAGAAAAGGTTAAGCAACTTTCTACTATATCAACTTAGCTACACTGAACTTATGTTTATTGATAAACTTTGGCCTGATTTTGATGAAGATGATTTTTATAATATTGTTGAAGAGTATAAAAAAAGAGTAAGAAAATATGGAAAAGCCTGATAAAGAGTTATTTGATAAAGTAGTTAAGATCTCTCAAGCTAGGGGGTTTGTCTTCAATGCGTCTTCAATTTATGGAGGACTAAGAAGTTCGTATGATTACGGTCCATTAGGCACCATCCTAAAGCAAAACATTTCAAAATATTGGTGGGAGAGTTTTAATGATGTTGAAGTTAATATTTATCCCGTAGATACAGCAATTATTCAAAGCAGTGATGTTTGGAAATCATCAGGACATTTAGATGAATTTACAGATCCTATGGTTGATCATAAACCTACCGGTGAAAGATTTAGAGCAGACCAGGTGCCAGACGATTTAAAAAAGGAGGATTTAACAGAGCCACGTCAATTTAATCTAATGTTTGAAACAAACATTGGCCCTGTTCAAGATGAAAACTCTGCTGTTTATTTAAGGCCAGAAACAGCACAGGGAATTTTTGTAAATTTTGAAAATGTGTTGAGGACAATGAGAGCAAAGATTCCTTTTGGTATTGCTAATATTGGCAAATCATTTAGAAACGAAATCACACCAGGACAATTTATTTTTCGCACAAGAGAATTTGAACAAATGGAGATCGAATTTTTCTGTAAAGAATCAGATGAAGATAAATGGATGGATTATTGGATAAATAAAAGAATGGATTGGTATAAGTCTCTAGGAATAAAAGAAACCCAATTACAACTCAGAGAGCATGCAGATAGTGAGTTAGCTCATTATGCAAAGAAGACAGTAGATATTGAGTATTTATACCCATGGGGTTGGGGAGAGCTTGAGGGGATTGCTAATAGAGGAAATTATGATTTATCGTCTCACCAGAAAAATAGTGGAAAAGATTTAACCTATTTTGATTCTTTAAATGATGAAAAATATCTTCCAAGTGTGATAGAACCAGCAGGGGGATTAACAAGAACACTGTTTGCTTTATTATTGTCAGTTTATGATGAAGAAAAGCTTGAAAATGATGAAAAAAGAACAGTATTTAGATTTACATTTGAATTAGCTCCTATACAAATTGGTATTCTCCCATTAAGCAAAAAAGATGATTTAATCGAAGTTTGTAGTGAAATTAATAAAACACTTAAAAATGACTACCGTACTGAAGTTGATATAACCCAATCTATTGGAAAAAGATACAGAAGGCAGGATGAAATAGGTACTCCTTATTGCATAACTGTTGATTTTGAATCGTTAGAAGACAATTGCGTAACAATAAGAGATAGAGATACAATGAAACAAGAAAGAATTAGCATAGATAAATTAAGTGAGTATTTCGAGAAACTTTAATGGGAATTTCTAAACAATCAATTGAAGATTTAAAAAATAAATCAAAGATTAGTGATTTTATTCTAAGTTCTACAACTGGGAAGTTAAGGGGCAATAAAGGCATGGCACTATGTCCTTTCCATGGAGAAAAAACGGCAAGTATGAGCTTTACTGATGAAGAAAATCTTTTTCATTGTTTTGGATGTAAAGAAGGGGGAGACATATTTAAGTACATACAATTGATAAACAATGTAGAATTTCAAGATTCAGTAGAAATAGCAGCTGATAAGTATTCTTTTAATTTAACTTATACAGATTCAAAATTTGAAACAAATCAAAAAAATCTGATTGATCAAATAAAAAAAATATCCGATTTTTTTACAAGAAATATGAATGAAGTAAAAAGCACTGAAGCATTAGATTATTTAAAAAATAGAAAACTTGACGGTGAAGATATAAAAAATTATAAGTTAGGGTTTGCAGAAAAAGATGAGAAAAAAATAATTCAGTATTGCAAAACAAATAATATATCTGATGCAGACTTTAAAAAGTTGGGTCTCTTAAGCGAAAAAGGAAATTTCCTTTTTAAAAATAGAATAATATTCCCAATTACAAATTTTCGTTCAGAAGTCGTAGGTTTTGGAGGGAGAGCTTTAGAAGATTTTGGTCCCAAATATTTAAATTCTTCAGAATCTTCAATTTACAAAAAAAATAGAACTTTATATTTTCTTCCAAATTTTTTAAAAGATGTAAAAAAGCACAAGTTTGTAATCATTGTTGAAGGTTATTTTGATGTAATTGCTTTTAATAAATTAGGTTTTAGTAATGTTGCTTCTCCTTCTGGGACAGCTTTAACAATTCAACAATTAAATCAGGTATCAAAATATACAGATGAAATTTATTTATGTTTTGATAATGATCAAGCTGGTATTGAGGCAACAAAAAGAATTGTTGAAATAAAAAACAATATAAGCAAAGATTTAAATATTTATTCTATTTTGCTTCCATCTAAATATAAAGATATTTCTGAATTTTATGAAAGTGGTGAAAAAAATATTGATAATTTAATTTCAGATAAAAAAGACCTGGTTGAATTTTGTATAGATGACTTAATTGAAAAAGAAGGAGAGTCAGATAAAAAAAAGATATTTTCAGCTTATAAAAAATTTTCAAATTATTTAAGTCCGCTAGAAAAGGATTTATCTATAGAATATTTAGGGAAAAAGCTTGGAATTAATAAGGAAACTTTAGTCAATGAACTAAGTTTCAAAGAAGATTTGATTACTACCACTATTAACCAGAGCGAAAATGTTGAAGAGAATAAACATATTGAAACATTTAAAGATATATTTATATCAAACTTAATAAAAAATAAATTTGAACTTAAGGATAATGAGAAAGAACTTTTAGAACTCAATATTGAATTAAATGAACAAATAAAAGCTATAAAATCTAATTTAGATTCAACTGAAAATGATAAATACAATAATATTTCATTTTCAGAAGAACAACTAGAAGAAG
The DNA here is from genome assembly GCA_003282445.1 of OCS155 cluster bacterium AG-333-G23. GTDB lineage: Bacteria > Actinomycetota > Acidimicrobiia > Actinomarinales > Actinomarinaceae > Actinomarina. The sequence continues at coordinate 119,278 of QBZE01000002.1, read as the reverse complement.
CAATAGTTAGATTGATTTTATTTTATTCTGAGTTAAAAATTCAATATTTAATCAATCAAATAGATTTATCAAAAGATACTTCTTTGTTTCCAGAAGTTGAAGAATTAAAAAAGAATATGGAATATTATCAGAATACCCTTTAATTTCTAGTATTATTAATTTACTATCCGAGGTAGCTCAATTGGCAGAGCAACGGACTGTTAATCCGTGGGTTGTGGGTTCAAGTCCCACCCTCGGAGCAAATAAATATCAACAGAATTTCAATCATGTATATAATTAACTAATAGTCAATAGGAGGAAAATGTCTGAATTATTAGAACTTGCTCAAGCAAACGCTGAAGGTAAAGATTTTAGTGTCTTACCAGGAAGTGTTAAATGGGTTGTTGATTCGGAAGTAATTTTTATGAACCCAGAAAATGGTGAAATTACCGATGAAGATGCAGAAGCCGATTGTACAATTACAACGGATATGGACACATTTAAGGGCATGTATGACAAATCAGTTAGCCCTCAAGCAGCTTTCATGTCAGGAAAAATGAAAATTGCTGGTGATATGGGAATTGCACTGAAGTTGCAATCTGTCATAGGTTAATTTAAGGGCCTGTAGCTCAGTCTGGTTAGAGCAACGGACTCATAATCCGTCGGTCGCAGGTTCGAGTCCTGCCGGGCCCACTATATGAAAGGTGTTATGAATTTAACTGGGGATAAAGTTAAATTAGTTGGATATACTTTTGCAATAAGCCTTCTAATCCCACCAAATGTCGGCTTAAATATTATGGGATTAAATTTTGAAGATTTGCCCCTCATCCTTTTATTTGGTTATCTCTTCTACTTAAAATTAGATGATTATAAGAAAAATAATTTAGATAAATTTGATATTTACTTTTTGACATTTCTTTTAGTCTTTGTGATTTATACAAACATATTTGTTGAGAGTAAAGGAGTATTCAACCAAACAAATCTTAGATTTTATTTTTACTTCTTCCTATCTTTCCTAATTGTCAATATTTGCGATAATAACAAAAACAGAATAGAAAAAATATTTGAACCTCTTTCGTTAGTTATGTTTATTAATTTTTTTATTATTCTTACAAAGTTCGAAATTGGCGGGAATTTAAATGGTTGGATATCAAATAATACAGCAGGAATTAATCCATTTACTTCGGGTCGTTTAGGAGGCCTTCAGGGCGGAGGCCCAAATGTAATTGGTATAATTTGTGCTATATCTGCGCTAGTTTATTTATTTAAAATTTTTAACTCTGAAGATTCAAATATGAATCTTAAATCTAACAAATTTAATCTATTGATAATATTGATTTCATTATTAAACCTATATTTAACATACTCAAGGGGATCATATTTAGCTTTTGGTGTTGGTTTTTTGATTTTACTTTTAGCAACGGATAGTTTTAAAAAACAGATCAAATTCTATTTGATTATTTTAATAACTGTTCTAACTTTGATTTTTATCTACGTAAACCCTTCAATCTTTTTAAAACAAACGAATAGAGGATTTCTTAATGAACTTGGTTTAAATAATGCTAGTTTAATTCAAGGAACTGGTGGAGGAAATTATATTAAAAATGTATATAAAGAATATTTAGTTACATTAGACGAGAAGACACTAATGGATGAATTCAATATAACTTATTCTGCTTCAGAAAAGAATAATAATAAAAAATTATCAGCAAACACCGAAGGGCCGGTAGAGGGTGGCTTTTTAAAACTTGATTTTATTTATAAGGACAACTTCTTACCTAGATCTGTTATTTCATTTCATTATTCAGATAATGGAACTCAGTGGGAACAAATTGGTTTTGACCATACAAATGGAAGTGTTATTAATTTAATTCAAAATGATTCATATTTTGAAGTTGGTGGATGGGGAGATGGCCAATCAAATGATGACTCATATTTAGATGGAGTTATAAATGAAGTAGAAATAAAAACAGACACGTCAATCAATAGATATGAATTTCCAAAATATAAGAGAGGAATAGATTATTTTGTACTTACACCAAAATTAAGGAATGTTTACAGAGGAGATTTAAATTACAGTGAATCTGGCATTCAATTAGAAAGGCCAAGAGATTATTGGCTTGCATTGCCAAATTATGTAGATTTATCAAAAAAAGATTTCAGCATAGTTGTAGGTTTAGATATTAACGAGATACCAAAAGGAAATGAAACAATATTTAGCCAGAGCTCCATTTTAAGACTAAATGAAGAATTTAATGATCAATCTTGGAAGTGGTCAATAGTAGACGGAAGAATGTATTTTTTTTGGATTGAGAATGTTGATAATGGCTATTCAAATTATTTAGGTGGGCAAAGTTTACGATCTGGAAAACTTATTTCTGTAGATGGGAAATTTCAATCCATTATGTCTGATTTTAATATCTCTCAATATGACGAAATTACAACATCTCATAATGGTTTTCTAACAATGTCCGTTGAGTATGGAATATTGCCAGTTGTATTCTTGTTATTGAGCTTTCTTTATTTAGTATTTAATAATCTAAATAGAAATTACCTCTTTGAACATATAATTTTTACTATGTTTCTGGTACAGAATTTAACAAATGATCTAATTTATTCTCCAGATATCGCAATATATTTTTGGTTAGTTCCTATTTATTTTCTAAAAAATATTTTAAGAGTCAATGATTGATTCTTCAATTAAGAAATCATAAAGGCTTTGATTAAGAACCAGCACCTGCCTACCATCTTGCAAAGTTAGATAGTCTGTAGGAGTTGTAATCTTATTTACTTTTGTAATATCAAAATCTCTAAAATCCCACAAAAGTTCAGCAGCTTTATTTATTGATAGATTTTCATCAATTATAAATGTGTTTTCCAAAGCTTTAATTAAACTGTTTACTTCATTTAAAGATTCAAAACTTTTTAATTCATTAATTAATTGTACAACGACGTATTGTTGTCTTTTAATTCTTGTTAAATCACTAACCCCTGCCATTGGTTTCCATTCAGAGTTATCATTACCTTCAGAATCAACAGTTTTTTCGCCTACTAATACTTCTGTTGATCTAGAAACAACCCAATTAAGTGTAGTTAGGCCATTTGTGTTCTGACATCCTTCCTGAAGTTCAAAGCTATAACCTTCTCTCTGAGTTTTATCTACACAGATTTCTATACCGCCAACAGAGTCAATGATTGTTTCAAAGCCCTCAAAATCAAAACTTGCAAAATGATTAACTTTAATTCCTGAAATTTTATAAATATGTGCAGCTAAGTTCTCTGCGCTATTTCCACAATCATTCTTTTTAAAAGTTCCATTAATTCTTTCAAGCTTATTTGTACATAAATTAACAATAAGTAAGTCTCGAGGAAAAGACAATAATGTAGTTTCTTTAGTGGTTTGATTAACCATACCTAATATAATCACGTCCGCTCTTTTACCAAAAACTTTTCCTCTAGTGCTAATAATCTTTTCACTTCTTTCATCCGATCCAATTAAGAGGTATGTGTCAAAACCCTCTATTTCTTCAGTAGCTACAAACATATTAAAATTTTCAGTTATTTGATTGGTTTCTTCCATACTAATTTTTAGTTCTTCGGTTGAAAGATTGCTAGATTCTTCAGTTTCAGTTTCTTGCTCATTACCTTGTATTGAAGTAGTTGTAACTCCCTCAATGATGTCTTCTATTACTTCTTGGCTAAATTCTTCTGTTTGAAAATTAGGAATTATTATAAAAATAGTTGTGATAATTAAGACAATTAAACCGATTAACAAGTATGTATATTTGTTTAAATATTTATTTATATTGTTCATAATTAAACCAAAAACCAATTATAACTATATATAATTCTTTATTGTGGGAAATATTAAATGCGTAATAGCTGCCGGTGGTTTGGGTACGCGGCTTAAAGATTATCGAAATAGCCCTACAAAAATGTTATTAGAAGTAAATGGAACTCCTATGATAAATAGACAAATTAGTCAATTACAAGATTGGGGTTTAGAAGATTTTATTATCATTACAAATCCTGAATTTGAAACGCTTACTAAAGATGTTACAAATAAAGAATTTACAAATCTAAATTTAAAGTATTCAGTTCAAGAAAACCCCGAAGGAATTTCACATGCTTTCCTTCAAGCCGAAGAACATCTTTCAGAAGATGACATTACAGTGTTTATTCTTGGTGACAACTTTTTTGAATACAACCCATTGTCTGAAATAAAATTAGATAAATCTTCATTTAATTCTGGGTGTTATATATTCACTTATGAGGTAGAAGATCCGAGAGATTTTGGAGTAGCGGAGCTTGATAGTCTTGGAAAAGTAATATCTATTGAAGAGAAACCAGAAAATCCCAAAAGCAACAATGCAATAGTCGGAATATATGTTTTTGATGGAACAGTAATTAATAAGATTAAAACTTTAAAGCCTTCTGCTAGGGGAGAATATGAAATTACTGATTTGTGTGATCTATATATTCAAGAAAACAATTGCATGAATATACCGCTTAAGGGCTGGTGGATAGATGCAGGTACTCCAGAAAGAATAGAAGAGTTAGAATCAAATCTAGTCTAAAATTTTCATTTTGCTTATTTTTAAAAATGTAACTACAAAGACAACTAATAAAAAAATTATTATTCCGTAACTAATAAATTTTGAACTAATTATTGAAACAAGAATTAAAGTAAAAATCAAAATTATATATAGAAGGAACATAGTCAAAACTTTTTTTTCTGTAAATCCAGCAGCTAAAAATCGATGAGAAATATGGTCAGTACCACCTGTAGTTGGAGATACCCCGCTTTTTATTCTATGAAAAATGACAATTACAAAATCTAATAAGGGGATTGTAAAAAATAAAAGCATAGGATTAAGGAAAGAGGTATAAACTGTATCATTTACTGGAGTCCAATTAAAGATTATGCTTAGGAATCCTAGACAATATCCTATAAATAAACTTCCAGAATCTCCAAGATAGAGTCTTGCAGGAGGATAATTGAAAATAAAAAATCCAACAATTGTTGCAAACAATAAAAGTGATATATCAGTGAGCTTGTATTGGTTTAAATAATTTGATAAAAAAGCAATTTGCAAACAAATACTACCTGCAACAACAGCAGCTAGTCCGTCCATATTGTCAATAAAGTTTATAGAGTTGATTATTGCAATTATCCAGATTACTGAAATCATAAAGTTTATATAATTGTTAGAATCAAATCCAAAAAATGACTCAAAGTTTAAAAACAAATTTAAATTAACTAATGGATAAAGTACTAAAACAATTTGAAAAAATAATTTAATGTACCACTTTAGATTGAATATGTCATCAATAATTCCTAACAGTGAAATAATAAATGCAAACATGCCAATTAAAAGTAAATCATCACCAGCTTTACCAATTAATCTTGTTGATAGTAAGAAAGAGAGGGAACAAGCAACTCCTCCAAAAGGTGAAATTAAATTATTGGACAACCTTTTTTCTTCATCATTTTTCTTTATTGTAATTTTTTTTGAAATTTTATAACTTAAAAAATTAAAGATTGTTGATAAAATCAAAGTAATTAAAATTGCTTGAAATATTGGTAGTTGAAAATTGTTCATAAACTAATACTTTTTTAACTCATTGTAAATCTCATTATATTTACTTGAAATGATCTCGTTTGAGTATTTATTTTTTATTAAATCTCTATTTGTCCCAGCATCAACTTTTGAAAAATTATTCTTATTAAAATGGTTTATTTCATTAATAAATTTATTTACATCGTTATTGTTTATTAGTACAGAATTTTTAAATTCCTTTTGCCATGAAGTCCCCGGTATATTGTTACTTATACAAAATAATCCTACATAAAGAGATTCTAATAATATCCTTGAAAACCCTTCGTAGCTAGACATGATGATGGATATGTCATAATTATGAAGCTCTTTCTCTATGTTCAATGTTCCAATGTATGTTAGATTGCTTAATTGCTTTAATTCTTCCAATTCTGATACTGAGATCGAGTTTGGATTTCCCTTATCAATTTCACCAGCTATATAGAAATCTAAATCAGAATCAGCCATTTTATTTACTAATTCAATATAATTATTTATTCCCTTATCATAAAGTAGCCTTGAAGCAAATATTACTTTTGTTTTACTATTTGAATAATCATCTTTCTTAATAAAATTTTTAAGTTTTATTCCAGACCCTGGTATTAAATATGTATCTCCTTTAAATCTTGAATATTCTATAAACGTATTTTTATCATTAATGTTTTGAAAAATAATTGTGTTGAAACTCTTGTTAAATAATCTTGTTATAAATAATTTAACAATAATTTTTAATACTTTAGCTTTTAGATTATTACTAAACAAATATCCAAGACCATTAACTGAAAGGACTCCAGTTATTTTATTTTTTATAAAAATATTTGCAATTGAGTAAAGTATTCCGGTCCTTAAAGTAAACGAGTGTACTATTGTTCCATCTTCTAGAGTTTTCAAATTTTTTATTAAATTCTTTACACCTTTTATGTCTATTATTTTTTTTCTATTGATTTTCCATTCTATAAATTTATGATATGTTTCTATTAATTCAGTTGTGTAATCTCCTTCAGGAGACATAGCTATGAAAGTTTTCTCATTTAGAGAAGCAACAATATCTTTCCTGGACTTATACAGATTCCAGTCCCAATGTGATAAATAAACAATCATTAATAATATATTAAGTGTTAAAATTGTTAACATTGCATAATATGAATATTGTCATAATCGGGACTGGATATGTTGGCCTTGTAACAGGGGTGGGCTTAGCTAGTTTGGGTAATAAAGTAACGTTTATAGATTTAGATGAAGAAAAAATAAGTAATTTAAATAATAAAAAACTCACATTTTATGAACCAGGTCTAGATAAATATTTTGAAGAAGATGAAACTTTTACAAATATGGAATTTGTTTCTAGTTATTCAGATATTGACTGGAAAGATAAAGAAATAGTATTTATATGTGTCCAGACACCTAATAACATTGAAACTAATTCAGTCGATACAAAATTTCTTGAGTCAGCAATAACAGAAGTAAGCAGTGTTCAAAACGAAAATTTGGTAATAACTATTAAATCTACTATTCCTCCTTATGAAATAGAAAAAATATGCAATCAGGTAGGTCTTGACATGGATTCACTGACCTTCAATCCTGAATTTTTAAGAGAAGGGACAGCAGTAGAAGATTTCTTTAAACCAGATAGGATTGTAATTGGAGGTAATGATTCTTCAAAAGTACAAAAACTAAAAGATTTATACTCTAATTTTGAAGCCGAAATTATAACTACTGACCCAATAAGTTCACAGTTAATAAAGTATTTAGCAAATACCTATCTTCCTATGAGATTATCTTTTGTAAATGAAGCAGCAAGACTTGTTAAGAGCTCCGGAGGGAATCTAGATGATGTATTAAAAGGAGTAGGAATGGATTCTAGAATAGGTCAACATTATTTTAGGCCCTCTCCCGCCTGGGGAGGATCATGTTTTCCAAAAGACGTTGTTGAAGTAAATAATTTTTACAACTCTGAAGAAGTAAACCTTCCATTGATTGCAAACATAATAGAATCTAATAAAATTCAAACAAAATGGACAGCAAATATGCTTAAATCAATTCATAATGAAAAGAAGTTAAATGGGATAGTACTTGTTGGAGCAGCATTCAAAGAAGACACAGACGATTTAAGGAATTCCCCAACCATAGATATATATAATGAATTATTAGCTGAAAATATGAGTACCATGATTTACGATGATCTCATTAAATCAGAGGAATATCTTTCTATAGAAGATTTTGAAAAATTAGAAGGAGCTCACTTAATTGCTTTAATGTACCCAGTAAAAGAAGATCTTTTGTCAAAAATTAATAATATTGTATCTAATACGAATTCATTTTTATATACTCCTTGGCAGTTATGAATATACTTATAACTGGAGGCTCAGGCTTTATAGGTTCCCATCTTTCTGAAAAATTACTTAATGAAGGCAACAATAAACTTTTTTTAATTGATAATTTGTTAACAGGAAGTACAAAAAATATTGAACATCTTTTAGATAGTGAAAAAGTTTTATTTATTGAACATGATGTTCAAGACCATATTGAAATTGAGGAAAAAATTGATTATGTATTTCATTTTGCTAGTGCAGCCTCTCCAGTTGCCTATACAGAACATCCTGTTAATACTTTGAAAGCAGGCAGCGTCGGAACAATTAATACATTAGGTCTTGCAAAGAAACATGGAGCTGAATATTTTCTTGCTTCCACGTCAGAAGTTTATGGAGATCCTCTAGTTACGCCTCAGACTGAAGAATATTGGGGAAATGTTAACCCGAATGGAGAAAGAAGCATGTATGACGAAGCAAAAAGATTTGCTGAAGCTGCAACTGCTACTTATGCAAGGACATATGACATTAAAACAAAAATTGTAAGAATATTTAATACCTATGGACCAAGAATGCAATTAAATGACGGAAGGGTAGTTACAAATTTGATTGTCCAAGCATTAAATAACGAGGATATAACGATTTATGGTGATGGTTCTCAAACAAGAAGCTTTTCTTATGTTGAGGACACAGTTGCTGGAATTTTGGCTTTGATGAAGTCTGATAAATATGATGTATTTAATATTGGAAATCCAAATGAAATGAGTATAAAAGAGCTTTCAAGTGTTATTTTAAAATTAACTGATTCAAAATCTAATTTAGTTTATAAAGACCTTCCTAATGATGATCCTAAACAAAGAAGGCCTGATATAACTAAAGCTAAAGAAAATTTAAATTGGGAACCAAAGGTTGATTTAGAAACAGGACTTACTTTTACTATAGAATGGATAAAGAAAGAGTTAGCTAAATAACTCTTGTAATTCTTTTTAATAAAGTATCCAAAGACTCATTTTTTATCTCTTCCTGAGAATATTCAATAATCTCCAGAAATTCATTTTGATCCAAACTAAATATGGAAGATATCTTATTTGATAAATCACTTGGCGAGCCATCAAATTTTAGATTTTCTTGATATTTGCTCGGAATATTTTTGTCGTAATCAATATTTTTATAGAAATTAATAATCCCATTAACTGAGGTTTCTAGAACACTTTTATCGTAAAATCCTTTATCAGTATTATTAATATGAAAACTAACATTTTTTAGATAATTAACTAATTCTGAATGAGGTACAGGACCAATAAAAGATACGTTTTTATGCTCTTTGTATATATTTAATAAATATTCGTAATAATCTTCATCTTCATTAGTAAGAGGCCCACCAATTATTAATATAGAGCCTGATTCAGAAGCACTACTATTTAAGAAGCCTTCAATAGATTCCTCTATGTTTTTGGATTTAGAGATTCTGCTAACAATTGCAAAATCTTTTTTACTAAAAGAGTCTATTTTTTTATAGAAAGTTTTGTAATCTATTGCATGACCTATCGGAGTTACTTTCTTACTCTTTAGTGGAAATGAATTTTCTGAAGCAGTAATGATCTTGCTTGCTAATAATGAAGCTTTCAACAAAATTAATTTGTTAAATAAATTCTTTGGCCCTGCATGTGTATACCAAAATATCGATTTCAGCTTTCTCATAAGTAAAACTGGATAGCTTGCTAACATCATGATTGCTGACATATGAGAAAAACAATATTCGTAATTATTTTTTTTAGTTAGTAAATTTATTGTTTTATAAAAATTAGATACAGCAAATAATCTAGACTTATTTTTATTAATTTCATAAATATTTATATTCTCATTAAGTGGAGAGGTATCACCTTTGTTTAAGGTTATTACATCAACTTCAAGATAACTTTTAGAAAATTCATTCAGCCAAGATATAGCGAAACCAAGGGATGTGTCTTTAGAGTCTGTAGCTATATTTAGGACTAATATCTTTTCATTTTTACTCATTGACTTTTAACCACTTCTTTAATTTTTTCATGATAAATTTCAGCATTTGTTTTGAAATTATGTTCTTTATTTAAATAATTTTTTGCTAATGTAGCTTTTGATTTAGCTTCATTTTTGTTATTTATGATTTTTCTTATTCCTTCTGATATTTCAACTTCTGATACAGGCATTGGGAGTATATACCCTCTTTCTCCTTTATTTAATAAAACTGAACAGCCTCCAACATCTGTACTTAAAATTGGTATTTCAAAATTCATTGCTTCAAGAATTGAATGGGGTAATCCTTCATAATTTGATGCTTGAATGAAAATATCAGCATTCTTTAAGTATTCGTTTAGCTTGGTGTTTTCTATTTTCCCAATAAAGTTTATTTTTTTATCAAGTTCATATTTTTTAACCAAAAGTTTTAAATTATTTATTTCAGAACCATCACCAACAATATTCAATATAATGTTTTCATTCTCCATTACTTTTACTGCCTTAATGATTGAATCTATATTTTTTTGACTTACTAATCTTGATACAACTAATAATTGAATAATGTTGTTTTCAAGTACGACTTTATTATGTTGCTCTATATTGACACCATTATTTATAACAAATATATTTTTATCAAAACCTATTTTGTCTAAAAAATTTTTTAAATGTTGAGACGGTGTGATTATTAAATTTGATTTGTTTATGCTCCAATTTCTAATCATTTTTTGTAATGTTATAAATAATCCATGATTATTTTCCTGAAAATCATCAAACGATTCGTCTATTAAGTTTTTATTGTATACCCTCTCCCAAACAGGATCTCCTACTATTTTTCTTATTACTTTTTTTCTTATGAATAAATTTGCAATTGCTGTTTCTGTGCCTAAACCATTAACAAAAATTAAATCGCTATTTTTACTATTACTATATATTTTTACTATTGTTTTTAACCATCTAAAAATAATTGGTGAGCTTCTATTAATTCTGATTACATTTAATTCATTTTTGTAAGTTAAATCTTCTTTATCTGATAGGCATATTATTTTTACATTATGCCCTTTATTAATTAAATATTTTGCAATTTTTGGAACAAAACTAGCGGGTCCACCTATATCTGGAGGAAAAATTCCCACAGTAATTAAAATGTCCATAATTAAATTCTATATCTAAATTATTTTTTGTAAGCAACAATCTCTTTTATCATGTCCTCGATACCCATAGAAGGCTTAATTCCCGTGAAATTAACAATTTTGTCTATGTTTGGTGTTCTTCTCATTGTATCTTCAAATTTGTTACCAAAGATTTCTTCATGCGTTTTTTGAACAATCTCAGAATTAGAGTCAGTAATTTTAATAATTAATTCTGCTAATTCTTTAATGCTGATTTCCTCTGTTTGTCCTATATTAAATATCTCTCCATAAGGCTTCATTTCAGCAAGTTTTATAAAATATTCTACGACATCTTCTACCCAGGTAAACGAACGTGACTGTTTTCCATCCCCATGGACGATTATAGGTTCATCCTTCAATGCAGCATCAATAAATTTTGGTACAACCATACCAAAATCTGGTAATTGATTTGGTCCAATAATATTAAATAATCTAACAACAATTGGTTTCAAGCTACCTTCTTCAAATTCTGATAGTGCTAAAAACTCATCTATCATTTTTGATGCAGCATAAGACCACCTCAATTTTGTAGTTGGGCCAATTAAGCTTTTTGTCTCTTCAAACCATTCTTTTTCATCAGATGTGCCATAAATTTCTGAGGTTGAAGTTATTAAAACTGGAATATTATTTTCTTTACAAGCTTCAAAAACTTTATGTGTTCCTTCAATATTTGTTAACAAAGACTTACTCAAATTTTCCATTATGTATTGAACACCAACACCTGCTGCTAAGTGATAACAAAAATCAAAATTGTTAAATAGTTCAGCTAGATTATCAATTTCTTCTATTTTTTTATTTAGAAATTCCACCTCTTTAAAGTCTTTTATATTTTCTGCTTTTCCTGTAGATAAATCGTCTATAACTAGAATTTCTTCAGCTCCGTTATCAATTAGCTTTTTAACTAAATGTGAACCTATAAATCCAGCGCCACCAGTTACAATAATTTTTTTCATCAATATTTTCCTAAATATATACTATATCGTTCAAAAATTCTTTATTTTCTGAATACCAGGATACAGTTTTTTCAATTCCCACTTCAATATTGGTGGTTGGTTTCCAGTTAAGTTCATTTAAAATATTTTCGAGATTTGGTCTAACAACATCAGGGTCTTTATAAGCTCTTTCTTCATTTTTGATATTTGCTTCTTTTCCTGAATATTTTTCTATTGTTTTTATTACTTCATTAAGAGAAACCGTTGTGTTTGATCCTATATTGAAAGTATTTGATTCTTTATAATCCATCATTAACAGCAAAGCTTCTACAACATCGTCTATATATGTAAATGATCTCATTTGCTCGCCATCACCAAGAACTAAAACTTCTTTTTCTTCAATTACCCAATGAATAAATCGAAGAATAGACATGTCTGGTCTTCCGTAGGGTCCGTAAACAGTAAAAAATCTAGGAATGACTAAATTAGTTAACGTGTCTTCCATCATGATTTTAGATAGTATTTCACCAGAAAGTTTTGTACTAGCGTATACAGAAGGTGGCTGAATTTTCTCGTCTTTATTTTCTGACATTAATAAATCACCACTGTCTCCATAAACAGATGATGTGGATGCAAGAATAAGTTTTTCAATATTATTTGATTTAGTAAACTTTGCAATGTTTGTTGTAGCTACAGTATTATCATCTACGTAATTTTCAGGATTTATAAAGCTTTGTCTTACCCCAGCACGTGCTGCCATATGATAAACAGAAGAAACACCTTCTGAAAGTTTGGAAAGTTCCTCATAGGAATCTAGATTTGAAAGGTTGAAATTTAAAAATTTTAGATTTTTGTTTTCTTCTATTTTTGATAATCTAAACTTTTTTAAATTTACATCGTATGCGTCATTTAATGAGTCGATACCTATAACTTCATAACCTTTATCAAGTAATGCTGAAGTTAAATGAAACCCAATAAAACCTGAGCAACCAGTGACAATTACTTTTTTATCCACAAATAATATGCTAACAAAGTATTAGAGAATTCTTTAAAAAGATTTAAATAGTATTTATATACCTTAAAAAGGTAATATCTTATTTAATGGGGAATTATGTATAGTAAATTAAAGAAACTATCACCTTTAACTCTTCTATTTTTCATTCCACTAATTCCACACTTCAATGTTGTTGAAGGATTTATTCATACAGATGATTTGCCAATATTATTTTTTGGTATTTTTATTTTATTTAATATAAAGAAACTTGATTTAGGATTCAAACAACCTGTAAGAATTGTTATTCTTTTTATTTTTGTAATTTATTTATTAATCCAAAATCAATTAGTTGGTAATACATTTTTTAATTCAGAAATTTTACGGTACTTGTTTTATGGTATGTTATTCATATTTGTAATTTCTACTGATATAAATACATTTCACGAAGATATTCCATTTTTTTTGTTTCTCATTGTAAGTTATTTTTCAATACAGGCTCATGGTGCATCAATTAATTTCGGTACTGATTTATACAACAATTGGAATATAGGATTAAATTTAAGTGATATTGATTACATAAAGGGAAGAACCAACGGTTTTCAAGCAGGTGGACCAAATAGTTTTGCTGATTTAATTACAGTCACTGCTATATATTCAATGTTCAAGAAAAAAGATTCCTGGCTTCCTTGGATTGTTTTCACCTCTGTTCTTGCTTGCTTTTTTACCTATTCACGATTCTCTTTAATTGTTTTATTGATATTTATTATTTATAAAATATTACTTGTTGAACATAAAACAATTAATTTTGTTTTACTAATTCTTGCACTTTTAGTTTGTAGCCAATTTGGATTGATTGAAAGATTTTCATCTGATGATAATTCAGGAATTGAAGACAGGGTAGAAATGCAGTCAGGGACAATTAATTTTATTTATGAAGACTCTGTAAAAAATAATTTAATAGGAAGAGGGTTTAATAGTTATATAGTCAAAGGTGATATATTATATGATGCTGATCAGTTCAATGAAAATAATATTTCCTATGGTCCTCATAATTCATACTTATTCATACTTTTGAACTATGGATTAATTGGTTTATTGCCCTATATCTTAATAATCATAGATTTACTTTATAAATGGATTAAGCATGTAGATAAACATAAAAATATTTTCAAAGAGTTCTCTCCACATTTCTATGTGCTTGTTGCGTTTCTTCTCTTAAGTTTTTCTAGTGACTTGCTTCAAAATCACTCAGTTTCATGGTTTTTCTATTTAAGTTATTTTCTTTTTACAAAAGAAACAGAAAATAAAGAATCTCATGAAAAATAAATACACCTTAAATAGGTTATTCCAACATATACTATGAAATAGTATGAAAGTATTAGTTGTTGGTGGTGCAGGATATGTCGGCGGCGGAATTGTAGATAAACTTTCTCAAAATCACGAAGTAACTGTTTATGACTCTTTAGTTTATGAAACTTCTTATAGAAAAAATGTTAATTTTATTCTTGGAGATATCAGAGAATACGATAAATTAAATAAGATTTTAAATGATTTTGATGTAGTTATTTGGCTTGCAGCATTAGTGGGTGATGGAGCTTGTTCTATAAATCCCGAACTAACTCATGAAATAAATTCTGAAAGTATTAAAAATTTGGTTAAAAACTTTGATAAAAGAATAGTTTTCCTGTCTACATGTTCAGTTTATGGAGCACAAGATGGGGTACTAACCGAAGAATCAGAAACAAATCCACTTTCTGAGTACGCATCCTCAAAGTTACTTGGAGAAGAATATCTAAAGGATTCAAATTCAATAATATTTCGCTTAGGAACTCTTTTTGGAATTAGCGATCAGTTCTCAAGGGTACGGTTAGATTTAGTTGTAAATATATTAACTGCAAAAGCATTGATGGAAAAGAAAATCAGTGTTTTTGGTGGAGATCAATGGAGACCTCTACTTCATGTGAAAGATGTTGCAAATGCAATTGATCAAACTGTAGATACATCACTTAATGGTATCTACAACCTTCATTACAAGAATTATAAAATAATAGATATTGCGGAAAAGATTAAAGAAAAGATTGGAGATGTAGAAATAGATATAACTCCAATGAGCTTTGAAGATGCTAGGAACTATCAAGTTAGTAGCGAGAAGCTAGAAGGAGAGTCTAAATTTAAAGCTGAAATAGGCTTAGAGCAAGGTATAGATGAAATATATGAATTGATACTAAATAATCGCATTAAGGATATAAATGATCCAAGGTATTCAAATCAGAATTTCTTAAAAGAACATGGAGTTAGCTAATGTCTGATATTGAAATGATTAAAAGAGGTTTTGCTGATGACCATAGAGGATCTGTAGAGTTTTATAATGATCTTGATTTAAGTGCCTATAAAAGGTTTTATATTGTAAATAATCCAAGTAAAGGCACTGTAAGAGCATGGCATGGGCACAAGAAAGAAGGGAAATTACTTAAAGTTATAAAAGGAAGCTTCTTGGTAGGCGTTGTGGAGATTGATAACTGGGAAAGCCCTGACAAAAACCTTAAACATGAGTCTTTTGAGATGAACGCAGAATCTGATATTCTATTTATTCCATCTGGGTATGCAAATGGAGCAATGAGTCTCTCAGACGACAGCACTGTTATGTATTTTTCTACTTCAAATTTAGAAGAGTCATTGGACGATGACTTTAGATTCGATTCTAAATATTGGGATATTTGGACTGAAAAAGGTGGAGTTTTATTTGAGTAATGTATTAATCCTTGGTGCAAGTGGAATGCTCGGAAGGATGGTTTCATATGTGTTTTCAGATATTTCTTCTAATAAACTTTTCTTTACTAGCAGGAAAGAAGATAAATTTATAAATAATCTAAATGGCGAAGTAATTAGCTTTGATATTTTTAATGATAATTTTGAAGAATTATGCAATAAAATAAATCCTGATTATGTGGTTAATTGTATAGGAGCTATTAAACCAACAATTAGTGATGACAGTAAGTCAATATCTAATGCAATCAAAACAAATTCTTTGTTTCCTTTAGATATAACAAACGTAAGTTTTAAAAAAGGTTTTACTTATTTTCAAATAGGAACAGATTGTGTATTCTCTGGTAAAACTGGAAAGTATGATGAAACAAGTTTTACAGACGCCGATGATGTATATGGGATGTCAAAAGTCGTTGGTGAGGTAAAAGCATCAAATAAAATTATCACCAGAGCAAGCATTATTGGTCCGGAACCAGGTGAAGGTAAGTCATTATTAAATTGGTTTTTAAATACCAAAGAGGAGGCTGTAAATGGTTTTAAGAATCATCATTGGAATGGTATTACAACTCTAAATTATGCAAAAATAGTAAACGGCATGATTGAAGAAGATTACAAAAACGATGGATTACTTCATTTAATTCCAAAAAACATGGTTAACAAATATGAACTTTTGAAATTATTTTCAGAATATTTTGATAAAGAAATTGTAATTAATTCTGTAGAAGCTGATGTAGAAATTGATAGAACACTAGAAACTAATAATCCTAAAATAAATGAATTAATATGGAAATTAGGGGGATATAGTTCAGTTCAAACTATCCAAGAGAATATAGAAGAATTATCTCTTTTTGAAGGTACAAATAAAATTTTGGAGTCAGCATGAAAGATTTAGCAATCATATTAGGAATTAGACCAGATGTAATTCGTGCAAGTAAGATCCTAAATCTATTAGCTGAAAGCTCTGAAATAACTTATGATTTTATATGGTCAGGACAGCATTATTCAGACAACATGAAAGATGTTTTCTTTAGTCAATTAAACGTACCAAAACCTGATTTTGAGTTTGAAATTGACACAACTAATGATTCAACAATTGTTTCTTCGATAATTAAAAATACATATGAGCATTTAGACAAAAACAAATATAAAGCAGTCATATTTTTAGGTGATACAAATACAGTCATGGGCTGTATTGGGGTTATTCAACACAACATACCTGTTGTTCATATTGAGGGATGTATGAGGTCATATGACTGGAGAATGCCTGAAGAGAAATATAGAACAACCATAGACCATCTATCAGATAGAATTTATGCATATTTAGACTCATACAAAAAACAAGGTTTAAATGAAGGTATTTCTGAAAATGTAATAAATGTTACTGGAAATCCGATTGTTGACATAATTAATGATAATCAAAAATTATTTGATACAGGTGGAGAACACTTAGATGATAAAATATTAAATTTTATTAAAAATGATAACTTTACATTAGCAACTAGTCATAGAAGGGAAAATATATTAGACCAGAAAAGCTTAACTAATATAGTAAATCTCCTTAACCAATCAGAAAGTAAAATTGTTTTCCCTATGGGTTATAAAACTCAGGAAATGTTAAAAGAGTTTAATTTAGATTTGAAATCTAATGTTTTAGTTACTGACCCAATTGGTTATTTGGAATTTATGTATTTGATGAAAAATTCTGACTATGTTATTAGTGATTCAGGCACTGTGGTTGAAGAAGCTTGCATTATTGGTAAACCATCAATACAAATGAGACATTCTACTGAAAGGCCTGAAGTTTATGATGTTGGTTCTTCTATAAAGTTTGATCCGAGTGAAGAAATTAAAGAATTTGAAATCTATATAAGTAAAGTAAATAAATTAACATCAAATGAATGGAAACAACCATTTGGTGATGGGAACTCTTCAGAAAAAATTGTAAATGACCTAATTGAACTTTCAAGCACAGATACATTCAATAAACATAATCGTAATGATTATGCATATGATGTAAGTAATGCATTTAAAGAATGAAAAAAATATTATTCCATTCTTTAACAATACCTCCTGACAAAGTTTCGACAGGGATGCTTGTTGCGGAAATAGCGAGTGGTTTTAAAGACAGGGGAGTTGATGTTGAAATATTAGCTAGTACTCCACAATATAATTTTGATTCAAATGTAGATAGTAAAGTTGAATTAAAAAAAATTTCTAAAAATCTTTATGAGTCTACTTATAAAAACGTAAAAGTATTTCATATTAGCTCTAAAAAGAGAAGCTACTCCGATTCTAAAAGAATCTTCCAATGGTTAAAATTTCATTATCATTCAAAAAAATATTTGTTTAAACATCGAAACGAATATTCTCATATTTTTCTCTTTAGTTATCCACCAACTATGAACATAGTTGGAATATTTATTTCAAAATTTTTAAAGATTAAATTAATTTATTCATATTGGGAGCTTTATCCAGAAATTGCTGAAAAAGTTAATAGAATAAAAAATAAATTTATTATAAGTTTATTTAAATCTATTGATACCTTTGCATTAAAAAGTGCTGACTCAGTAGTTCTTAATTCTGAAGAGTTAGAGGAATATATTAAAAATGAACGTTTAGTAAAGAATAATTTATTAACTATAAACCATTTTTCACCTTTTTTAGAGTTAGAAGAAGGACCTAATATAAATAAAAAGTCTATCTTTTATGCTGGAAATATTGGAAAGCCTCAAAACATTCCCTTGTTTGTGAATTACTTTAATGAGTCTCTAAGTAATGAATGGACTTTAAATATCTATGGGTCTGGTGAAGAGTATGATAATGTTAAATCTCTTGAAAATAAAAAAGTAGTAGTAAATGAATATACAGAGAGAGATAAATTAATTGAATTAACTTCAGATATCCCGTTTGCATTAGTTTCTTTAGATCCAAATTTAACTATTGAAGGTTTTCCTGGCAAGACTTTTGATTATCTTTCAATGAATAAGATAATTTTATGTTTTGCAAATGAAAATTCTGCAGTTGCAAGATTTATAGAAAAATATAAAGTAGGAATTAATATTGATCCAAAAAATATAAATAATTTAGGAGATGTTATCGAGAAATTAAATTCATCTAAGTTTATTGAAGAATCACTCAATAATGTGGCAATTTTGAATAAGAATGAGATCAATAAAGAAAAAGTTATAGACAAGTATCTATCTTTAATCTAATTTGCACCTTTTCTACTAAGAACTGACATTATTGTTTGAAAAATTATTTTTAAATCTAAAAATAAATTATATCCATTTACATACTCTAAATCCCAATAGAGTCTTTCTTGGAGACTCAAGTCCAGCCTTCCTTGAGTTTGGGCTAATCCAGTTATTCCAGGTTTAACGGAGTGTCTATCTTTTTGATATTCTCCAAGCAAGTCTGATTCATATTTTACTAAAGGCCTAGGTCCAACAATTGACATTTCCCCAAACAAAACATTGAATAAGTTAGGGAGCTCATCTAGGGATGTTTTTCTTAAAAATCCACCAATTTTTGTTATCCTGTCATCATTTTCGATTCTTATTGGGTTGCCAGGTTTTAAAGATGGTTCCACTGCTTCTTCTTTTGAAAGATTTTTGTAATGCTCTTCATGTATGTTCTCATCTGAGGATTGATCCATTGTTCTAAATTTGTATAAAACAAATATTTTTCCATTTTTACCTACTCTTTCTTGTTTATAAATAGCAGGCGAACCATCTGAGATAAGTATAGAAAAATAGATAATTGGAATTACTACTAACAAAATAGGAAGAATAAAGATTGTTATTGTAATGTCCGTTAAAATTTTCATATAGTATTTACTCTAAACTATTCAAATTAATGTACTTGAATAAAAAATATAACATTAGAGTTAGATAAATGTGTGGAATAGGTGGAATTATTAACACTAATAATTCCAAAATTGACCCAAATATTATTGAAAATATTAAAGATTCCTTAGAACATAGGGGACCGGACAACTCTTCCATAAAATACATTTCCGAATCAAATTGTTTTGTACATACAAGGCTTTCGATAATTGATTTAAATGACAGATCAAATCAGCCTTTTCAATCATCCGATGGCAGATATACATTGGTATTTAATGGTGAAATATACAACTATAAAGAAATAAGAAAAGACCTAGAGTCAATCGGGATCAGTTTTAATACTGAAGGCGATACGGAAGTACTCTTAAAAGGTTTTATAGAACATGGTGAAGGCATATTGGAAAAGCTTAGAGGTCAATTTGCTTTTGCTATTTATGATGAGGCAGAAGGAAGTGTTTTTCTTGCTAGGGATAGGGTTGGAATTAAACCATTATATTTTTCTACATATAAAGATTGGTTTGTTTTTGGTTCTGAGATTAAAGCAATTGAGAAATCTGGTGTAGTACCCTTTGAGCCTGACATTGACTCATATGTTACATATTTGAGACACCTATGTGTACCGTCTGATAGAACTGGAAATAAAAATATTTTAAAACTTCAACCAGGTGAATATGCCATCTATTCACCAAAGAATGGAATTTCAAAAAAGAAATATTGGAACCCTTTTAATTTTGAGGTAAATAATGATATCAATGAAAAAGAAGCCATTTCAGAAGTAGACAGACTATTGTCTGAATCTGTTGAATACAGAAAAGTTAGCGATGTTGAAGTAGGCTTGTTTCTCTCCGGGGGAATAGATTCATCACTAATTGGAAAACTAATGAAAGAAAACGAAACAGCTGGATTAAAAGGTTTTAACATAGACTATGAAGATCACTTTGCAGGGTATGAAGGTGAAGCAGCAGAAGCTGAATTTGCTTCTTCAAATATAGATATAGAATTAATTAAAGAAAATATAAAGTATTCTGATTTTCAAGATTTATTAAATAATTATTCTTTTTACCAAGATGACCTAATTGGAGATGAAGTAGGTATACCACTGTATTTTCTTGGAAAGAGTACACGATCTAATGGAATGAAAGTTGTACAGGTAGGAGAAGGTGCCGACGAACTTTTTTATGGTTATGATCATTGGTTAAGGTTTATAAAGTTAAATAAATATATAAAAACAATAAATCAATCTCGTTCAAACTTTTTAAGTTTTAAAAATCATCGAATGAATCTAGTTTCAAATATTCTATTTAATAGAACCTCATTTTCTGGAGGAGCAATAGGATTTAATTTATCCGAAATAGATAGTCTTATTGATGGAGGATTAGCAAACGAATTTCAACTTATTAACTATGTTGATAATAAGTGGGATGAATATTTCAGAAAGAAAAATGCAAATTTATCAAAATGGATGACATTAATTGATTTGAATATACGTCTTCCAGAATTACTTTTAATGAGGATGGACAAATTAGTAATGCAATCTGGTGTAGAATCAAGGGTCCCATTTTTAGATCATAAACTTGTTGAGTATGTCTTAACAATACCTGAAGAGATATTAGTTAATACTTCATCAACAAAACCATTATTAAAAAAAGTAGCAAGAAGACATATTCCTGATCAAATAATAGACAGAAAAAAACAAGGTTTTAGAGCGCCGATAGGAGAATGGATTAAAAAAGATGAGGATTATTTTTATGAATCAATAAAAGAATTTAATTCTCTAGTAAATTTATTTAGTGAGAGAGAATTAAAGAAAGTTCTTCAAGGTAACGACTTTCAAAAAAAATGGTATTTAGTTAATCTTTCTCAATGGCATATGACAAGGGTTGCGAATTGATTAGAAATTGGAAAGAGAATACTGTTTACATCTCTTTAATGCAATTGACCCTATTAATAGTTAACTTTTTTTTAATAACAATTATTAGTCGAGTATACGGTGCTGAAATATATGGTGAATATGCTTCAGCAAAAAGTTTGTCTGTCTTAATTGGAACGGCAACAGTTCTTTCGCTAGCTCTTGTAGTTACTAAAGGCAGGGCTCAAAATATTGAATATTCAAAAGAAATTTTTTATAACTCTTATTATTTAGTGATTCGTAACTTATTGTTATCTTTAATTCTGTTAATTCCTCTGACAATAATTTTTGGAAGAGATTATACAATGACTTCTTTATTCTTAGTAGGATTTGTGTTTAATGAGATGATTCATATTGCTTTGGCTTATTATCAGGCACAAGGAAACTTTGTTATTACTTCAAAACAGATAATATTAAGAACTATTTTGTATGGTCTAGGTGCTTGGATAATAGTATCTCAAGGTTTTTCAATAATATGGGTAATTGTTTATCAGGCTGTTGTATTGTATATCTTTTTTATAGTTGCTCACTTGTACATACCTAAAAATGAACTAAATAATAATACAAATAAAGAAACAAGAACAGAGTTAACTAAATCTGGAAAAAAAATGGTATTAACAAGTTTTTCAAGTGCACTTATCTCAGAATTAGACATAGTTCTACTTGGGCTTTTTTATTCAGGATCACTTTTAGGCATTCTTGCATGGTCAAGAAGGATATTAGAAATAATCTTTCAATTACTTGCAGCTAGTTTAGATATTATATTTCCAGAATTATCAAAAGCAAAGAACAAAGATGAAGTTACAGCAATTAGAACAAGGTTAAGAAAAGTTTTTATCTTTTCTTTTTCCATTCCTATATTATTTTTCTTAGTTAAAGGTCTTGCTGGAGATATATTTGTTTCTTTATTAGGTGATGAATTCAGTCATGTATCAACATATGCTTCATCTATTCTTTTTTGCTTACCCGTTATGGTTTGGTCAAGGATAAACATAATTTTTTCAAGAGCCTTAAATTTTGAAATTAATTTAACAAAAGCTATATCGATAGGTGCAATATTTTCTTACGGTGTTTACTTTCTAATGCATAGGATAGGATACAATCCAGCAGTACTTTCAATTATTATTTCACAAGTTTTAATTGCTGGGCTAACGACATATAGTTTCAGGAAATCTAATGAAACTCTTTAATACTCTTTTACGTAAAATTAAATATAATTTGAGATATCTTTTTGGTGTAAAAATAAGTATTCCATCTGAATTCAAATTATTCGAAAGGAGAAAAACCAATTATGAAAAATTTATCAATACTCATTGTAAGCCATCTCCTGAAGATGAAGTTAATTTAAACGATAGTTTAAAAATTTTTGGCAAGGTATCTAATGGATATAAATTGTCTAAAGATATATTTTCAAATTATGATTTTTCAAATAAGAAATTAAAACCAGCATTTTTTAATGTTGCTGATGTGAAAGTGCCTTATGAGGCTTCCAGGTTTCAATACTTACAAAAAGCCAATGGAGGAACTATTGATATAAATAACTTACCATTGATTTACTGGAACAGCCCCATGGATGTTGCTATAAGAAATATAAATCTAATTTTCCATCTTTTAGCTATTGAAGATGGATCTGCAGATGCTTTAATTTTTGGAAATAATACAGATTTGTTGACTACTTTTATTAGCCAGCATTATGAATATATCAGTAATAATTTGGAAAATGAAGGCGATGTAGTAGGAAATCATTACCTTATAGAGCTCACTTCTTTATTGTTAACTATTGCTACATTTTCATTTAATGAACATGAAGAAGAATTTAAATTTTATCACGATGAATTGGAAGTTGAGTTGAGTAAGCAATTTTATAAAGATGGAACAAATTTTGAAGGATCAACTCATTATTCAGCTTTTGTTACTGAGGCTATGATTTTATGTAAGCTTGCAATAGAAGAAATTGACAAAGATTCAAATCTTTTACCCAGGATTGAAGAGATAATAAAATCAAATAGACTAATTTTGTCAGTATTAATGAACAAAGGTGAATTATCTCAAATTGGAGATAATGATTCGGGAAGGTTATTTTACTTTGCTTTTGATGAAGATAAGCCCCTAAAAATGGAATGGTTAATTAATTTGATTGAAAACCTTTATAAAGATTCAAAAGAGGATAGTGAAATAAGAGAAAAATTTAATAATGAAATTAAATCTGAAATACCAATCCTAACTGAGTATAAGAAAGTCACGCATAGCCCCATTGAGGTATTTTCTAAGGATTATCAAGCTTATTGTTTTAAAGATTTTGGTATTTATATCTGGAGAAATGAAGATGAATATTTTAGTATACGTTGTGGTCCTCTTGGACAGAATGGAGTTGGAGGTCATTCACATTATGATCAACTTGCAATAGAGTGTTTTACAAATAGAAATTGGATTGCAAGAGACCCTGGAACAGGTACATATACGGACAATACTGAATTAAGAAATAAATTCCGATCACTAGGTTACCATTGGGGACCTAGAGCAGATATTAAATTTCCAAATGAAGATGAGTTTGATTGTTTTCGATTAAATTATATGAGTGATGGTGAAGTATTAACTTATGACAAGAACGGTTTCTTGGGGTATGCAGACTTTTATGGCAAAAGAATATATAGAAAAATTCAAATTCAAAACGGAATAGTAACAATTGAGGATTATTCCAAAGATATTGAATTAAAACAGTATTCATCATGGGGAGAAGATAAAAATGGAGTTAAAGTTCAATTTTCTGAAGGGTATAAAAGAATAAGTTGAAGTTAAAAAATATAAATCCAATAGTTTTCATTTTTATTCTTTCTATATTTTTAGAGGCAATGGATGCTTTTTCAATGTATGCAATACCTCTTCCGTGGATCGGCATTGCCCTAATGATTGGATTGTATATAATTAACTATTTCTTTGGGTTTGATTATGAATTTGATGAGCTTCCGTCATTAAGAATCTGGCTATTTTATATTTTTTGCGTAACAGTAATTAGGGCAGTATCTTTTGATAGCATTCTTCCTGAATATGCGTCAACAACTTTTTCTCAATATATAACTTTACGACTTTTAAAACTGCTTGGATTTATTGCTGGAATTTGGGCAATACATTTCATCAGTGACCATTTAAATAAAGAAAAGATAATTGAATATTTAGTTTATGTAGGAGTACTAGTTTCTTTATTCTCACTTTATTCATACTTCTCTTATTTCCTAGATGTGCCAGATTTCACAAGGTCCAGACCTGGATCAGGGGGGTGGACACAACCAATTAAAAGAGCATGTTCTATTTTGAGAAATTATGGAACTTTTAGAGAACCAAGTTTTCTTGCGGTATGGCTAGCTCCAACTATTCCTTTGACGTTTTTTTTAGCAAAGAAGAAAAATTATTGGTATTTTGTTTCATTGATTCCACTATTGGCAATGGTTTTAACAAGAAGTTTGACGGGAGTAATAAGCGTAATCCTTGCTTTCCTAGTTGCTTCATTAATTTGGACAATAAAAAATAAATCATTCAATTTTTATTTATTAATTCCTATTGTCATGATTTTAGTTGTAAGTATTTTAGGAAATAATTTGTCTTATAAATTTCCAGCTTTAGATCCGACAATGTGTCCACCGGAATCATCCGATAAATGTAATTGCTCTCTTTATGATGATAAATTAGATGAAGCAAAAAATTCTGAAAGCGTTACCAAGAGTATATTCACTAGGGTTACTCTTATTTCTTCGGGAGGTATTGATGCTTTTGAAAATATTTCATTTTTAAGAAGCTATATATCTTCTGAAAATATAAAAATATTTGGTGGTGGCTTAGGAGCATCAAATATTGATTACTCTTATGAATTTGAAGAAATGTCTAAACAAGAAAAAGAAGGTCAGATAGTATTTAGAAATCCTGGACAAATAGTTTCGTTCAATAACTTATATGTAAATATATATCTATCCTCAGGACTTATAGGGATAGCTTGGTTCACATCTATCATCTTTGCTCTATTTAGGAAATTATTGAATAGTTTTAATGATTTAAATTTATATTTATTTATTAATTTTTTCATTATTTTGCTTATGTATTTCTTTCAAGCAGAAGAATTAGGGTTATCTTTAGCAGTATCTATTGGTTTAATTACATTAAATGAAAAAAATGAACGATAAAAGAAAGAAAATATTAGTAGTTACTCATCAGTACTTACCACATGTAAGTCCTAGAACTACAAGGTGGAAATTGATTGTAGATGATCTTATCAATAAAGGACATGAAGTAACTGTTGTAACGGGAACTCAACAATTAGATGAAGAAAAAAATATTATTTATGTTGGTAGCAAGAGCTCTAGTAGTGTTGTAAGCCAGATGAGAGAAAAATCTAATAACCTCTCAAAAAGTAATTTCATAAAAAGATTGTTTTATAAGACTTTGAAAAAAATATACAGAATTATTGTGAAAACTTTCGCATGGCCAGATTATTCGATGTTTTGGTTGTTATCCATATATAGAAATAAAAAAAATTTAAATATAGATTATGACCAAATAATAAGTGTTAGCCTTCCATTCTCATCTCATATAGCGGCTTACATTATAAATAAAAAAAATAAAAAAGAATGGGTAATGGATATAGGCGATCCATTTACATTAAAAAAAGATGCACCGGAAAATAATAGAATATTGTATGGCTTGTTAAATAGATATTATGAAAATAAATTTTATTCTTTAGCTAGCAAAATTATATTTACTCATGAAGACGCTAGATCTGCGCATATTGATTATTTTGATATAGAAACAATAAAAACTTATATAGGAAATCCTATTAGTAATTTTAAGGAAGAAATATATTCAGCTTCTTTAGAATACAACTACAATTCAAATCCTAAAAAATTTGGATATTTTGGTGTTTTCACTAAAGGAGTGAGATCACCTAAAAATTTTATGAATTTTTTTAAAGAGGCGGAAAATATTGAATTTCATTGGTATGTAAATGATGATTCAAAAAATGTAATAGCTTCACACAACAAGGAATTGAATTCAATTTTTCACTCTATTGTTGAGAGAGAAGAAGCGTTGAAATTAATGGCTGGCGCTTTTCATTGTTTAGTCTCTATTGGCAATTTAAACACTACACAAATACCTAGTAAGGTTATTGAATATATTTCAACAGGAAAACCTGTCATACATTTTTCTGAAGTTGAAAACGATCCTGTAAAAAATATTGCTAATGAATTTCAAAACTTATTTATCATATCGGAAACATCTAATAAGGAAAATTTGTTAAATCAATTAAATTCTTTCTATAAAGATATTTCAACTTTTAATAAAGAATTATTTATTGAAAAATATACATCAAATTCAATAACAGAGATTTTAAATTAGTCCTAAAACTTTTGCCCAGTTTTCTGAGTAATTTAAGGCTTGTATATTTTTTGACTTACTTTCGATTGCTAAATTTATTTTTTCCACAGCGTCATTAACATTATTGACTTCATAAAGAAAAGTACTGTCTTTATCAAAATATTGTGTATAAGGACTTGATGGAGCAACTACCTTAAGACCTAATTCTTGTGCCTCATATAATGGTAAGCCAACTGTTTCAAAGTTACTGGCATGAAAATAAATTTCATTTTCAGATAATATTTTCATAGTTTCTGCATTATTTGAAGTAGTCACACAACTAAATTCTTTAATATTGCTTACAGGATTAATAATTGTTATGCGGTTTCTATTAGAAATATTTTTTAGTGCTTTAAGAATGAATTGAAAATTTTTATTAGGGATTTCGCTTCCAAAACAAACTATTCCTCCATTTGTATTAGAAAGTGGTACAGATTTCTCAACAATTTCGCCAATCTCGATAATTTTATTCCTTTCTTCAACTGGAAGGTAGTCTTTTAAGTGTTCAAGCTGAACAAGGACATGATCTGAAATCTTACTACTTCTTAAAATAAAGTACCTTAGAAGACTATTACGGAAATCATTTTTTACTAGTGGAAGTACATTCTGGATTAAAACAAAAGACTTAATTTTTGTTTTAAATCCAAAATTTCCATAATGAATAATTGCGTTACTTGAGTTTATTTTTTCTTTGGTACTTCTACTTAAAAAAAAGTTTAGATAAGGATGTAAAAATCTTTTTTGTTTTACATAGACAAATTTAACTAACTCACTATCTAAAAACTGGTTTTGTAGGTCTTTATAAAAAGGTAATTCAGAATATAAAACTATTAATTTGTTACCTGATTCAGCAAAGTAATCAAAAGACTCAAGGAATAGTTTTAATCCACCTAAAGACTTTACCCCACAAACATTAAGTACTATTTTTTTATTCACCATTTCAATGATAGTTGTTCAATAAGAACTATTTGATTACTAAAATCATTAAGTAGTGAAAGAAAAATATGATGTTGCTCTTGTTGTAGGAACGAGGCCAAATTTTGTAAAAGCTGCACCTCTTCTTGAATATTTTGAAGAAAATAATATAAATACTTTATTTATTCATACTGGACAACATAAAGATAAAAAGATGTCATCAAATATTTTTGATGATTTAAATATAAGAAATCCAGATATAACTTTAGAAACTCCAACAGTAAATATGAATGAACAGCTAAGTTACATGTTGGAGGCATTAGACGATATTTTTAATAAGAATGTATTAAGTAGAGTAGGTGTCTTTGGAGATGTCACCTCAACACTGGCTGCCTCGTTAGCTGCTAAAAATAAGAAGATAGAATTGTTCCATGTTGAATCTGGTCTAAGGTCTAGAAATATGGAAATGCCAGAAGAAAGAAACAGAATAGTTGTTGATTCAATAAGTGATTATTTATTTGCACCGTCAGATGATGCAGTAGAGAATTTAATTGATGAAAATATAGATAGTAAAAAAATATTTTCTGTTGGAAACATTATGATAGATACCCTAAAAAAGAACCATGAAAAAATAAAAAATAGAACAAGTGATATTCTTGAAAAATTAAAAATTGAAAATAATTATTTTGTGACAACAATACACAGACCATCAAATCTAACTAATGAAAATTTAAATAATATTTTCAATGCATTAAACGAATTTACAAATAAATTTTCAATAATCCTTCCTGCACATCCACGTCTAAAAAAATATATTGATACAAACTCTATAGAACTTGAAAATGTTTCACTTGTTGATCCTATGTCTTATATAGATTTTTTAAGTTTAGTAAATGGGTCTACGCTAGTTCTTACAGATTCTGGTGGCCTCCAGGAAGAGACTACTTTTATGAATATAAATTGCCTTACATTAAGAAATGAAACAGAAAGGCCTATTACTGTTGAACTTGGCACAAATAAGGTTGTTGGTCTCAATACAGAAAATATAATATCTGAAATAAATAATTCTCTTACAAGTAAACTTTCTAATGAAATGAAAATCAAGAATTGGGATGGAAAAACATCTGAACGAATATTTAATATTTTGTACAAATAATTATGAGTAAATTTAAACAAGATTTAGGAGTTATAGGCCTTGGATATGTTGGCCTTCCTTTAGTAGTCGAATCATGTAATTCAGGGCTAAACGTATTTGGTTATGATAATAATTCTGATAAGGTAAAAAAATTACAAAATGGCACTTCTCCAATAGAAGACATTAGTGACGAAATGCTAAAAAAAGCCCTTCAAAAAGACCTTACTATTTCCGACTCACCAGAAGCATTAAAAGATTGTGAATATATAGTTATAAGTGTTCCAACACCTCTTACAGATTATCAGCCTGATCTAAGCTATGTTAAGGCAGCTGCTAGAACAATTGCTGAAAATATTTCAAAAGATCAGGTAATCATTTTAGAATCTACAACTTATCCAGGTACAACAATAGAAGTTTTAATACCAGAGATAGAGTCAATAAGTGAACTGAAAGCAGGTAAAGATTTTCATGTTGGTTACTCTCCTGAACGAATTGATCCAGGTAATGAAACATGGAATTTTAAAAATACACCCAAAGTTATTAGTGGTATTGATGACAATTCAACAAAAAAAATAAAAAATTTCTATGAAAAAATAATAGATGAGGTTGTAGAAGTAAGCGGAACAAAAGAAGCAGAGATGGTGAAGTTACTTGAAAATACATATAGGCATGTAAATATTGCTTTTATAAATGAGCTTGCAATCTTATGTAATATGTTGGACATTGACATATGGGAGGTTGTTGAAGCTGCAAAAACCAAACCTTTTGGGTTTGAATCATTTAGACCCGGTCCAGGTGTCGGGGGTCACTGCATACCAATAGATCCAAACTATTTGTCTTTTAAAACACGACAGATTGGTAAACCAGTTAGGTTTGTAGAGTTAGCACAGGAAATAAACAATACAATGCCCTCTTATATAGTGAGTAGAATATTAGAAAAGATGAACTCTTTACAAAAACCTATGAAGAACTCGAATATTCTCATCTTAGGTGTTGCATACAAGAAAGACATTAGCGATACTAGGGAATCTCCTTCTATCGATATTATTGAAAATTTAGTTTCTAAAGGAGTAAATGTTTCATTTTATGACCCTTATGTTGAATCTCTTGACCTAAATGTTTCTGTAAATAAAGAACAGGATATAAGTAATTTTGATAATTATGACTTAATTCTATTTCATACTTCACATTCTGAATTTTCTAAAATCAATTTTCAAGAAATCGACGTTCCAATATTTGATGCTACAGGCACTGATTATCTATCAAACTCGGAAAGAATTTAAATAATTTGCCTATTTGTTGGCTTGAGAAATACTAGCTGACAAACTTCTTAATTCAAAATGCATGGCATCTGGCGAAGTCCAAGTGCCACCCCACGCAAAACCCCAGTCGTTAAAAATTTCAACAATTCTTGGTTTGTATCCTGTTTTTGTATTTATATCAATTGCAATTCCCCAAGCATGTCTAGAAATTGAACCTCCTGAATCAAAACGATTTATTCTTCTTGGAGCATAACAACCACCAGCTTCTTTGAATTGCTCTCTTGATAAGCCACTTTGAAGATTTTCCTCAATTATCTGATTGAATGCTCCTAATAATGGCTCCCACATTAATCTATGGCAAGTAATCCTTCCTAAGATAGGAACATTTTTTGTTTCAATATTTTCATCTTTCCAAGCTCTATCAATTGTTATCCAGGTACCGTTTCTTTCTTTAATTTGAAAATCACCAAACATTTCTTTCACCAGAGCAGTTGGTAGAACCCAGTTTCTATTTGGTGTTGAGTCTCTACCAGTTAATCTGATTTTTTTATAATTAATATTTTTATGAATTTCAATCAAATGATTTTCAGTAATTTTATTCCCCCAGATGATTGCTTGTATGTTTCTATTGATCCCTAATTTATAACCCAAATCTTTATTTACTACACCTTCAAACCATCCAATTTCAGAATCAGGAATTATCTCTCCAACCACAACTTCTACTTCTTGTTGATTCAAACCGACAAGAAACATTGTGTCTCCTTTTGTTAATGAATACAAATTAGCAGTTAGGTCAGAAATTATTATTTTATTATTTATTAAACTTTCAGATACTTCTTCTGAATAAAATAAATCAGATACGTCATTATGAATTGTTTTAATTGAAAGACTGTATAAATAATCTTTTCTTGTTGTCAATATTTCTATATTGTTTTTATCTATAACCTTCTCTAGTCCCACATTTGCTCTACCTATAAAAGTTAAATTTGAATTAAGATTTTTCGCACTTTTAATAATTCCGTTCGTAACGCTATAGAAAAGACTTCCAGGTTGAGAAATACTCAAAATTTCATAATTATCAATTCTGTTTGATTTAATTACTTTTTCGTTTGATTCTTCGGCAAATGAAAAATTTTGAATGCTTACAATACTTAAGAAAAATATTAATAATAAAAAACGCTTCACGAACATATATTTTACATGAATCATGAGCAATTTAACAAAGTTTTAACTTACATAGGTGTGCGTAATTTCAATTAACAACTAATATTTAAATGTTTTAATAAAGAAAGAATAAACAAATGAAAATATTAACTAGCTTTTTTTCATCAGCCGCAACTAAAAGACCGTTAATCACGATACTTGTAGTTTTACTTTTAACAGGTTTTTTTGGATATATGGCTGGACAAGCAGAGGAGTTAAATACAAGCTTTGGTGGAGAATTAGATACACCTGAAATAAAAGCACAAAGTAAGTTGGGAGATTATTTTCAAACTTCGGGTTCACAATCAGTTTTTCAGATTATTTTAAGCGGTGAGGATGTACTATCTGTAGATGGATATCTAGCTTGGCAAGAAGTTAAAAAAACTGTATCAGAAAGTGAACTTGCTCCTTATTTAGTTTCTCAACCAGGGCAACCGCTAGTTAATGGTTTTTTTGCTCCTGTAGATTTTGCTATAACTTTTAATCCAATGCTTAATACAAGCGTAATAAAAACCATGGATGATGAACAGTTTAAAAATCTATACAATGAAGCAAATAGTCAGATGCCCCCTGAGTTTAAAGCATTTGCAAGTGCATTATTGTCTGAATCTTATGATGAAGATACAACTACAGCAACAGCTGGTTTAGCAATAGTGACAGTAGATAGTAATAAATTTATTGAAGAATATGGTTTTGACGGGGGAGCATTTATAGAGCAACCAAGAATGGAAGTTGCACTTAATGAGAGCTTAAGTGAGATTTCAGTTGGAAATGTAAAAGTATCTGGTTTTTCATTTGGCCTACTATTTGGTGACGAAGGAGAAGACTTTCAGCAAGAAATTGGTGGTTTATTCGCCCAAGCTTTTGTAATCATTCTCGTAGTTTTGAGTTATATCTTCTTTATGAAAGGAAGATCATTTAACAGAAAACCACTTGATATATTAAGAAGATTTATAGCGATTTCATTGATGGCTTTTGGAGTTGCTGGTGTCGTAACACCTTTAGTTAGTGATATAGAGGCACCTTTTTTAGCTTGGATGCAATTAGATGATCCACTATTGGGCAGGATGATTCCTTTATCTGTATTTACATTAGGATTTTTATTGAACTCTAGAAGAAGAGCTTCCAGTGATTTATTTTTAAGTTTAGGAGCTATATTATTGTCAATTGGCTGGATGCAGGGTGCTGGAACAATTCTTGGCCCAGGTTTTCTTGATATAATTGGAGCTCCAAACCAAGTTTCACAAATCGCGCCAATAATTCTAATTGGTCTTGGTGTAGATTATGCTATTCACTTCAACTCAAGATACAGGGAAGAAATTGGTTCAGGAAATACAGTAAACGGAGCTACTTCATCAACTTTGAAATCTGTAGGAATTGCTTTAACCTTGGCCACCCTTGCAACAATGGTAGGGTTCTTAACCAATATTGTTTCTCCTTTACCTGAGCTAAAAGATTTTGGAATCCTTGTATCAGTTGGAATATTTTTTGCTTTCTTTTTAGTTATGACTTTTGTTCCAGCAATAAGAACATTGCTAGACAGAAGAGCAGAAAAAAAATCAAAAATTGATTCTGAAGCATTTACATCTTCAGGTGACAGTGTTCTTAATAGAATATCTGAAGCTAGTGGAATAATTCCAAAAAAATTAAAAGTTATAGCTTTAGCTTTATTAGTTACAGTTTCAAGTTATGGATATATTAGTTTTTCCAATCTTGAAACAATTTTTGAATTTACAGACTTTTTACCGGAAGATAATCCAGTTGTTCAAACATTAGATTTGTTAACTGAAGAATTTGGAGGAGGATTTGGAGAGACAACGAGTGTTTTAATAGAGGGAAACGATTTGGCAACACCAGAAGTCCATAACGCTCTTATAGAATCAATTATTAATCTAGCTGACAAAGAAAATATAGTTGTTTACGCAGGTAATGTTGCTGCTGAGTCTGTTGTAGGGTCTATGGGTGAAATGCTTGTTCCTCAATCAGGCCCCCCAGGTGCTCCTGCAGGACCCCCAGACATGGAATTAATAGGCGCTATGGCTGGTTATGGAGTAGACATTATGTCTGGAAAACAAGGTTTAGATGCATTAAATATTAAAAGCGATGGAGATGTCCAAGGTTTGTATGAATTTCTTGTTGAAAAAGATTCTGAAACTTTCTTAGGTTCTATGTATTTTGATGAAAACAATAAAATGACTGCTCAACAGGTAAGAGTTACTACTTCAGCAGGTTCGCTAGGAGCTGCCCAATTAAGAGATGATATTTATGTAGCATTCGCGCCTTTAATAGATTTAGGCTTAGATGTAGCAGCAACCAATGATGCTATTGTCACACAAAGTGTAAGTGATTTAATTTCCACTTCACAATTTCAATCTTTGATATTTGCGATTTTGGCATCGATGTCTTTCTTAATAATTTATTATTTCCTAGATATGAGAAGACCATTTTTAGGTGTCATAACTATATTGCCAGTCATTGCAATTGTTATGGGTACCTATTTGGGTATGTATTATTTAGATATTCCTTTAAATCCTGTGACATCGACACTGTCAGGTTTAGCAATAGGTATCGGAGTGCCTTTTGTTATTCATGTTACAAATAGATTTAGAGAGGCACTTACACAAAATAATAATCCTGTTGAGGCTGCAATAACTACTTTGAGGACTACTGGAGGTTCTTTGTTTGGATCAGCTTTTACTACAATGGCAGGTTTTGGAATTTTGATGACTTCAACTTTAAAGCCATTTCAACAAATGGGCCAGGTAGTTGTTGTTGCGTTAGGGTTTGCCTTAGTAGCTTCAATATTGATTCTACCGACGATGTTGGTATTTTGGGCAAATTATCATAATCGCAAAACTGCCAAATCTTTATAGATTTACTTATTACTATTAATTAAGTGAATGTTGCTGAGTTAGTAAAAGTAATAAATGAAATAACACCATTAAATTTTGCTTTTGATGATGATAAGGTTGGTTTATTAATAGGTTCTGAAGAAAATGATGTTTCAGGAATTCTTGTTGCTCATGATTTAGAGAATGCTGTATTAGAACAACTAGATAAAGAAAATATAAATACTGTTATTACTTATCATCCAGTTCCAATGAAAGAAACTCTTGACACAACAGGAGAGTACAGGGATGAGTTGATAGGGCTATCTCTTGAATTTGATAATAAGAATATAAATGTAATTTCAATTCATACTGCACAAGATGTAAAAAATAACGGAAACGCTGATTCTTTAGTTGAATTGTTCAATATTAGAGATGTAAAAGTTTTTGCAAATACCCAGGAAGACTTTGGTGCAGGAAGGATAGGAATAATAGATCCAGTTTCAAATATTGATTTTATAAAACTAGTTGAAAAAAATTTAAACACAAAAATTATTAGAACAAATGCTTATTTTGAAAATATAGAAGTAATTAATAAGTTAGCAATTTTACCTGGTTCAGGAACTCAATTTATTGATGAAATCATAAATGAAGCAGATGTATTTTTAACTGGCGATATATCACATAGATATTTCTTACTAGCTGATGACAATGGTTTAGGGCTAGTACAGGTAAATCATATATCAACAGAAATACCAGGTATGAGTAAGTTTGTAGATATATTAGCTAATGAATTGAATATGAAAGTTGAATATTTTTATAATAAAAACTATGAATGAACATTTTTTACTGAGTAATCTAATAGATCTCCAAGAGATAGATAATGAAATATATAATATTGAATCTCAAAAGGGTGAAAGTGAGAATGTAGTTTTACTTAAGGAACTAGAGTTACAATATAAAAAAGCAAATACTGAATTAGATGAGTCAAAAAATAATTTATCTGAATATTTTGTTCAATTAGAAAAAGATGAACTAGATATAAAAAATATTAAACAAAAAATAGAAAATATTGAAGCCAAGTTAACTGATCAATCTTTGGATCCAAATGAGTTAATTAACTATTCAAAACAAAAAGAATCTAGTGAAGAGCAATTATCAAAAATTTCAAAAAATATAGAGGCACTTCAAAGTGAGAATCATGAAGAACTAAATGAAATAAAGAAATATGAAGATACGATTAATGAAATAAAACAAAAATTAATTGATGTTTCAAAAATAGTAAAAGAGGAATGGAAAGATTTAGATGTTAATTTAGCTGAATCAGAATCTAGAAAAAAAGAAATGCTTTTAACTTTTCCAGAGGAATTTCAAAAATTATATGATGATTTAAAAAATAGGGGAGTACAGGTTATTGCAGCATATAAACTAGAAGACAACAAGTGTGGATGTTGTGGTGTTGAGTTAGCTCAAGGTGAAATAGATGAAATTTCTAAATCTCAATATCAACAGTGTCCTTATTGTGATGGAGTTGTAGTTTGAAGCATCAATTATTTTGTGATGGTGCTTCAAGATCTAATCCTGGAGATGCTTCAATTGGTGTTTCTGTTTTGTTAGATGGTGAAGAAATACATACTATTTCAAAAAAGATTGGTATTGCAACAAATAATGAAGCAGAATACCAAGCATTAATTGACGGGCTTAATTATTGTGTTGATAATTCTATAAAAGAAATAGAAGTTTTTCTAGATTCGAATTTAGTTGTTGAGCAAGTAAATGAAAACTTTAAAGTTAAAGCGGCCAATCTAAAAGTACTGAATTCTAAAGTCAAAGAGTTAATTGAGGAATTTAAATTAATTAAAATTAACCACGTTTATAGAGAAGACAATAAAAGAGCAGATCAGCTAGCAAATATGGCATTGGATAAGTAGTGTTTTTTTGGCATATAGGTCTTTCTATATCTTTTTTTAGATATGTTTTTAAAGATTTTTCTGCAGATCTCAGATTTTTAATAATTGGAGTTATCTTGCCAGAAATAATTTATATAAGTTTAAATTTAATGAACTTTTCAGAACTTTATTCACAAATTGGACACACTCTTTTATTTGCAATATTTTCATTAATTTTTGTAATGATATTTACAAAGAGAAATACAAAATTAAGGAGAAATTTTTTACTTATTGCAATAGGTGTTTTTTTTCACTTATTATTTGATTTTATGTGGCTTAGGCAGGAAGTCTTATTTTTTCCACTTCAATTTGAAGATAAAGACACATTTATCTTCAACGCTTCAACTCTCTTTATTCAAGAAGTTATTGGTCTGGTATATTTGATTCCAAAATTAAATTCTAAAGAAAAGATAAAACGTTTATTTAATGAAGGTGTAATTTAATCTTTTTTGAAGAACATATTGATACTAACTAAAACCAGAAAAGTAGCGAATGAATAATTGAGTGTTTTTTGTGGTAGAGCAAAAGCTATATTGCTTCCAATAATAGAACCTATAATTCCAAAGATACCTATTATTATTCCTCTTTTTATAAATTCTCTGTCTCTTAACTTTGGAATAACTGCAGCAACTGAACTTGGAATTGCTGTAATTAATGAAACTCCCTGTGCGGCCAAATTTCCAATACCTCCGAAAAATATTAGTAAAGGAATTCTAATTATACCTCCACCGATACCTAGTAATCCTGAACCCAATCCTGAAAGGATGCCAATGAGAATATATAATAAAATATTTTCTTCGAATCTAGAACTAAAGTTCGTCCCAAAATACATTCTGTAAGCTGCAAACAACAAAAGTACAGAGAACATTCTTTGTAAATTTTTAGAGGTTATAAATTTTGATATTGTACTCCCTAGATAACCTCCAATTACAGCTCCAATAATTAGATACAAAACGTAGCTTGAAATTTCTATACCATTTACTATATATGAAACTGCACTTGCACTTGCTACAAATACTATTGCAAGAGAGGAAATTCCTGTATTGATTTTAAAATCTTCCTTAGTTAAATAAGTAAGAAGTGGTACAAAGACAATTCCTCCGCCTATTCCTAATATCCCAGAAAGCAATCCACCTATTAAACCGATTAAAAATAATTTAATCAATTTATTTTTTCAAAATTGGCAGGAGTTCTTTACCAAGGAGTTTGATTGTTTCTTCCTGATTTGTAGAAGAAATCTGTATTGTTACTATCTCTGATTCAAAATCACTTACTAGAGGATGATAAATTTCTTTTAATTCCTCAATGGAGCTTGCTCTAGAAAATTTAGACATTATTTCATCTTTAGGCAAACTATCAGCAGTCTCTCTTAATGCTGCAGGGTCAATTTCTTGTAGTCTATTTGGAGCTCTCAACCCCCTCCAAGATTTCAGTGCCTCCCATGCATCTTCATCATCTTTTGCAAACATAGTCCACCTATAAGTATGTAGTCTTAAGTTGTCTTTTTTAAGTTCTTTTGTTTTATTCTTTGCTGGGTCAATAACTTTTTCATAAGCATCTTTTGGATCTTTAACACTTATCATTACTCCATCAGCATACTCTGCAGCTAAACTTGCAGACTTGGGACCACCTGCGGCCATCCAGATTGGAATATGGTCTTTAGGAGGGGAGTATAGTTTTGCCTGTTTAGTTTGGTAAAATTCCCCATCATAATTTAATTTTTCTCCATCTAAAAGCCTTCTTATTATTTCTAAAGATTCACGCATTCTATTTGCACGCTCTTCATATTTTGGAAAATCATATCCCAACGGCCCCTCATTAAGATTTTCACCAGTTCCAACACCTAAATGAAATGTAGATGAAGATAACCGATCAATTGTTGCAGAAGCTTGAGCAACAACTCCTGGGTGCATTCTCCATAGTGGTGTTGTAACACCTGTTCCTAGATCCATATCAGGTATTGTTACCGCTAAGGCACCTAATGTTGACCATGTAAAGTTTGATGCTGAGTGATCATCAACCCATGGATGAAAGTGTTCTGATATCGTTACCATATCAAAACCAACTTCTTTAGCTAATTTAGCATGATCTATTAACTCTTCTGGTTGCCATTGTTCAGATCCTAAAAAGTAAGCAAATTTTGTCATGAATTCAGGTTAACATTATTGAATTTTAAGGTGGGTGCCTCATAAAGAGGCACCCAAGTTTTTATGAGACTATAAGCCGGATTCTGTTTACACACTGTGTAAGATAATCATCCATCTTGTATATTTGTTACCAAATATATCTAGCTACCTACCCGCAATATTTAGCCGAGCAAGCTAATTGCTTCTTGGTATTGCTCCGAGAGGGGTTTACAAGCTAATTTAATTACTTAAATTACTGGTGGTCTCTTACACCACCTTTTCATCCTTACTTATATAAATAAGCGGTTTGTTTTCTGTTGCACTTTCCGTCAATTTCTTGCCTGGGAGTTACCCAGCTCTCTACTCTACGGAGTCCGGACTTTCCTCGATAAAATCGCGATTATCCGTCTCACAAGGTAACAATAGTATGATTTTTTAATGTTATGGAAAATTATTTATAATTTCTTCAATGTTTACTAAATTTAGAGGTCCTATAAATTTTTTTATAATGATCCCATCTTTAACTAGATGAGTTTCTGGAACACCAAATACACCTGAATCGATTGCCAATTTACTATTATTATCAACAGCATAAATAACATTTCCATAACCGTAGTTATTTAAAAATTCTATTGAATTATTAGCATTATCCTGAAAACTAACCATTACAACAGAATCATTAAACTTTTCTAATTCTGCTAAAGAAAGTAATAACTCATGTTCTTCAATGCACTCCAAGCACCATGAAGCCCAATAATTTATTATTAAAAATTTTTCATCTAAATCTATGTTTTTATTTTCTTCCAAAGAGTACAAAGTTGAAGTGTTAACTTTTATATATTGTTCAGTTTCATTTGAAGCAGTTAAATTACATGCTGTAAAAAATAATAAAGAAATTGATAAGAATTTAATTTTCATATCTTAGAAGCAACCTTTCAATAAGCTCCCTATCTTCTTTGCTTAGTTTATTTGAAGATAATATATTTTCTAATAACTCAAGCCCCTCGTTTTTTGTTGATGCATCTTGAAGGTATATAATTCCTAAGTATGATTTAGCAATCAATGAATTATTATTGATATTTAATGATTCATTTAAATAATTTGTTGCAACTTCAGTGTTTCCAGACTCAAAAACCATCCAAGCTATTTGAGCTAAAGCGAAACTTTTTATTTCATTCTCGTCACTGTTTTCTGCTACATACATGTAATGGGGTAGTGCATTTGAATAATCTAGCTCATCAAAATATCTATTTCCTAAAGCAACTCTCATGGGAAAAATATTAGGGTTTTCAAGTATTACAGCTTCCATCTCTTCATTTGTTACATCTTCTAAATTAGTACTAAATTGATTACCAACTTCTGAGTTGTTTTGAAGATTGATAAATAATACGAAAGTAAAAGATAAAAACAATATCATAGAAAGGAGCCATTTATTCATTCTTTAATCTTTCTATAAAATAATATAAAGAATATAAAACCTAAAAATAATGGAAAAATTATAAGTATCAGATTCTCATTTTGAGGATTTGTATTTATACGGTCTCCAAATCTAGATGACCAATAATCCATTATTTGTTTGTCACTTAAACCATTATCA
This sequence comes from OCS155 cluster bacterium AG-333-G23, assembly GCA_003282445.1. GTDB lineage: Bacteria > Actinomycetota > Acidimicrobiia > Actinomarinales > Actinomarinaceae > Actinomarina. Next base: position 79,362 of record QBZE01000002.1, on the reverse strand, counting down.
ATTTGTTCCCTTAAAACAATTCGCATATCGTCTGCGTATTCAGATGGAGAGTCAAAAAGAGTCTCACCTTGACAGACTGGGCATAAAATACTTTTGCTTAATTTTTCATATCTTGAATCTGTATCTTCAAAGAAAAATATAGAAGTAATAATAAGTATTGATAATAAAATAAGAGGAACTAATTTTTTCATCTTTTCAACCTGCTTATAAATGATAAAGAACTAATTGCTAAACCTAACCAAATAATGAATATCCCATAATTTTTTCTAAAAATTAATTTGAAATTATTATCATCAATAACTTTGATAGTTATATAGGTATCACTTTCTACATTTCTAAATACAGCGGGGGAGCTTATTGCTTGTTGTGTTGAATTTTTAAATATATTAAGTGATGCATTTTTAGTGGTGTTATTTTTTTGAATCGGAAGATTTATTACATTTTTTTCATTTTTTTGTACTTCATTAGGATTCAATATATTAAATTCTTGATTTCCAAACTGAATTGTATCTCCAGATGAAATTATAAGTTCGCTGCTGTAGCTTTGCGATACATTCATAATTAATCCTATTGCAAATATTCCTATTCCTAGATGAGCAATCTGACCAGTCCAATATGATCCTTGAAGTTTTGTTTTCTTAGCTTTATTTAAAATATTCTTTCCAATTATGACAACTAATAATATTGACCCAAGCACGGTTATAGCGAATTTAAATGAAGACCTGAAAAAGAAAGTAAATATTATAGATAATATTATTGATAAATTAATTTCAAAATAATTTTCTTCTAGCCAAGAAGTAATTTTTAGATTATTCTTAGTAATCTTTGTAGAAAATATCATAAGATAAATTAATAAAAGAAGTATTGGTCCAACCAATATGTCATAAAAAGATCTTCCAATTGTTATTTGTTTTGAATAGATTGTTTCATAAAAAAGAGGATAAATTGTTCCAATAAAAACAACAATGGCTGAACCAGCTAGTAGTAAATTATTAGCTACGAAGAATCCTGTTCTACCGAAAAAGTTTGTTACTTTTGATGATGATTGAAAGTATTCAATATTTTTAATTCCAATTATTAAAAATAGTAATGTGAAAAAAGTTAATCCTATTATTAAATAAGTACCAATATTTCCATTTGAGAAAGCATGTACTGATATAAGAACACCTGATCTTGTTATAAATGTTCCAAAAATAACTGATAAGAACATTAAGCATGATAAAGCATAATTCCAATTTAAAAGAGTAAACTCTTTAATCTGTGTTTTAGCTGAATGTAAAAATGCCGTAGCAAGCAGCCATGGAATAAATGATACATTTTCAACTGGATCCCAGGCCCAATAACCACCCCAACCTAAAACTTCATATGACCAAGCAGCTCCTAATGATATTCCTGCTGTTAAAAATACCCAAGGCATGTAAGTAGATTTTTCTGCTATTTTTATCCATTCTTCATTCTTATTTTTATTAATTAACTCACTAGTTGCTATAACAAATGGCAAAACTAATCCAACATAACCTATATACAACATTGGTGGATGAATTGCCATTAATGGATGATTTTGGAGCAATGGGTTTGGGCCTCTTCCAGATAAAGATTCAACTAAATTTTGAAAGGGCAATAAAGTAAAATCAGCACAGCCTACAGAAGCCAACTGAATACACCCTGCAAAAGGTGATGAACTAAAAATTGTAAAACCATTGAAGAAAATAATTATTAAAGAAAAAATTTTGATATCGTAAAGTTCATTATTTTTTTTATAAATTTTTATATATAGATAAAAATAAAAACTTAATACTAAATTCCAAAGTAAAATTGAACCATCTAGAGATCCCCATAAAGATGCAAACTTGTACAGCGGTGGGGTAGAAGATGCAGAATAATTTGCAATATAATTTAAAGAAAAGTCATCGAGAAATAGAGCAATTTCTAATATGCAAAATAATAAAAAATGCAAGAATAAATTAATTCTTACTAATAATTGATAAAGATCTTTTTTATTTATTAATAAAATTACTAAAAGGTTTAGAAATGCTAGCCATGTAATTAAAATACCAACGGATGAAATCATTTTGAATAATTTTCAACGTCATAAGTTTCACCATCTTCTGAAATATATTCATTATCATGTTTCACAAGCATATCATCAGAGTAAAAAATATTATTTTCAAAATATCCATCTAAAATCACTCCCATTTCATCTTGAAATAATTCTGGTATGAAACCGTCAAATACAATTTTTATTGTTTTGTTACCGTCTGTAATTTCAAAATTAGTTTCATCAATAGAACTTTTTGAAACCGACTCTGAGACAACGAATCCTCCTAGTTTTATTCTTTCGGATGAGATCTCTGTTATATTATCAATTGCTTCAGTTGTTGTGTAATAGTAAATTGTATTGCTGGATGCAATTCTAATGCTTGCAAATACAATTAAGCTTATTCCAAAAAGAACTAACAATAAATTTTTTTTCACTTATTGTTAAATTTTAGCCCTTGTTTTTGGATTTAGATAATCTTCCCATGTTTTGTCTGCGTTAATCCTAAATCTTTTAGTTAAAAATACATGGACTAAAGTGACTAGCAGAACGCTTATTAGCAATGTTGTTAGTATATCTGAGGACATAGGTGCATCACCACTTGCTACTGTCTCTTGGCTTAATATTGAGGCTTGTTGATGAACAGATCTCCACCAGATAACACTGAAGTGGAGTATAGGTATTTGAATTACACCAAATATTCCTATAAATGAAGAGTTTTTAGCTGTTCTTTCCAAATCATTATTAAAGTTTCTAGATGCAAGATATCCAAGATAAACAAGAAGAAGTATGGCTGTAAGGTTTAGTCTTGCATCACCCCATACCCACCAAGTTCCCCAAGTAAATTTTCCCCATACAGAACCTGCAATTAAAGTAGAGGCAGTGAAAATAACTCCAGATTTTGCATTTGCTAACGCTAAAGAATCATATTTTGGATTTTTTTTGAAAAGATACAACAATGAATATATAAATGTAAGAGTGTATGCTAAATAAGCTATCCATACAGTTGGTACATGAACATAAAGCAACTTTGAATATTGTCCTTGTGTTACGTCATAGGGTCCAAAGACAGAGACAGCGATCCACACTAATAAAGGTCCATAGAGCATCATTTTTCGTTCCTTTCTAAATATATGTTCGTAAATGAAAATATTAAAATAGTTATGCCTAAGTAGAGCATAAGGTAAATATTAATTAGTTCTTGATTTATTCCTAACCAAATAGGAGCAATAAAAAATGAAAACGCCATATAAATTGGAACTATAAGAATAAATTGAACAAATTTGTTATTAAAGGAAGTAAACATTTGAAAAATTATATTTACCATAACTGTATTTACTGAGAAAAAGATAATTGTAAGAATAAAATAAAGGACACTTGTCTTTACTGATGTATTTGTAAAGGCTGAATACAAAACACTAAAAAGTAGAATTTGTGGGAAATAGATAAAGAATTCTGAAGTGATTTTATTTATAAAGTATTCAGATCTAGTAATTCTTGCAAAATTTAATTCCCTTGATAGCTTTTGATTATCAATTGGATTCCTAATAGAAAATAATGTAGAAAAAAGTATCAAAAATAGAATTTGAATAATAATGAATAAGTCTTCATCTATGGCAAACCTATTTTCGGCAAGGATAGGAAAAACAATTATTAGGACAGTCATAGTTGGGGTAATTAGATAAAGGGAAGAATTATTTCTAAACTCAGTAAATAGCTCTTTCTTGATTAAATATTTATTAAACTTCATTCAAATTAACCGTTTCCATATTCGTTAAAATATTTAAAGATTCTTGTGATGAAAGTATTGAACACCTATTATCTGAAGATCTTATATTTAATAAATCTTCTAAAATTTCAATTCCTTCTTTATCTAAATAATTTAATGGTTCATCGATACATAAAACATCTGGATTTTTGATATCACAAATTGCTAATTCAGATCTTTTAATCATTCCGCTAGAAAAGTTTTTAATCGAATCATTTCTGTAATCTGTAAGTTTGAATTTATTTAATTTTGAATTAATTGTTTCTTCATCGATACTTAAATAATGTGTAAAGTAAGCTACATTTTCATCAAGCGTCAAGTTTTCTAAAAGAGTAGGCTTAGGTGATATTTCTGAAATATCTAATTTATCTCTTGTTATTACAGAATCAAATAAATTACCTTCAAAGTTATAGGAAATAAAATTCGACAAGGTTGTTTTTCCTGAACCATTTTTACCAATAATTTCATAATTTTTTTCATTACTAAGAGAAAGCGATAGATTTTTAATTACTATTTCATTTCCATAACCGATAGTTAGATTATTCGAATTTAAAAAAATATTTTTCACATCACTATTGTATTGAAGATAGTTTTTTATAAATCTCAAATGTTGTCATTACATCGTCTTTTGCACTATGTGTTGGGGGTGTTACTTCAAAATATTCAGCGAGCGTATTAAGTTTATGGTTTTCAACTTTATCTTTAAGGATTGACCTACTCAATGTGAGCGTATCCAATGTATTATTTTGTAATTCTTTATCTAAGTGATAATTTAAAAACTTTAGATCAAAATTATCCAAATTATGACCAACCAATGTTGATCCAGCCAAAAAATTTGTAATCTCATCGCTCATTTCTTTTATTCGAGGAGCATTTCTTACTTTATGATCAGTAATGCCATGTATGTCTGAATTCTTAATATTTTTTTCTGGTTTAAATAATGAATAGAATTCGTCAATTACTTTATTGTTCTGAACTTTTAAAATATATATCTCAACTATTTCTGATTCCTCAGGTTCAAACCCGGTAGTTTCTATATCTAGAACGCAAAGAGTTTTATTTTTATTCATTTTTGCATAATTCCCACATAGCTATAGCTCCTGCACTAGATGCATTAATAGAGTCAACACTATTTTTTGATTCTATTTTTAAGTGCTCACTATCTAATTCATTCCAATTCTCAGAAATTCCATATTGCTCAGATCCAATAATTAAAGCAAAATTCTTTTCTGGCTTAAAATTGTTAATTAGTTTTTTAGCATCAGGCTTTAATAATATTATCTGGTATTTGTTCTTTAACAAGAGTGCAATGATTTTCGAACTGGTGTCACTATATTTATTTATTGTAAATAAGTGACCTATAGATGCTCTAATTACATTGGGATTATAAAAATCTGTTATTTCATCAGAACAAAATATATTTTGTATTCCTAAAGATTTAGCAGTTCTTATCATAGTTCCTAAATTTCCTGGTTTTTCTATTTGGTCCGCCACAAGAACCGGTCCTTCTATAGTATCTTCTTGAATTGACAAATCTTTTTGAAGGAATAAAGATATTAATCCATCTGGTTTGTCTCTATATGAAATTACTTCAAATGCTTTTTTTGAAAGAGTCACTATTCTTATCTTTTTTTTATTGAAAGAATCTATAAGTGAATAGTTATTTTCACCTACAAAAAGCTCTTCACATATGTAAAGAGTATCTATTTGATAATCTGAAGAAATTAGTAAATTATTCTCTCTAAATCCTTCAGCTAAAGATTTTTTTTCTGTTTTCCTTATTTTATTTTTTCTAAGCGAAATTAAAAATTTTAATTCAGGGTTGTTTAAGGAAGTTATTGATTTATTTGTTGAAGTATTCATAATGAGTTATCTTTTTTTTGGGAACATTCTTTTTTATGCTACTAGCTTTTCCTTCAATTCCTGCAGTAACAAAACCTAATAATTGATAACTCTCGGGTATTTTCATTAAAGATTTTATTTCTGTACTTTTCATATTATGAGACCCTAAAAAACCACTTTTTAGACCTATTTCTTCAATAAGCAACATGCAATTCATCATTGCAGCTCCAGCATCTACATACCAATAGGGGACAATCCATTCATATGATTGGGTAGAATTTTTTTTATCCTTCTCAGAGTATCGATCATGGTATGCTTTTTCATTTATCAAAATCAAGTAAATAGATAAAGAATTTGAAATCCATTTATTAAAACCTTTCTGAACATATGATTCTTCATTTGCTAATTTAGCTAGTTTATTAATATTTTCTTTTTTTGATATATGAAGAAACTCTATGCCTCTTGAGAACCCTGCAGTAGGAATTTTTATTGCATAATCAATAACTTTTTTTAGTTCAGGAAACTCTTTATTGGTTTCAATATAGTTTCTTACTATCTTTCTATTAGCTAATAAATTTTGAAGATAAGTTTCTTCATTAGCCATGGTCAGTTATTTAATATTGAATTAAGTACTCTATCTCCAACTTCAGAAGTACTCATTCCCATTTTTCCAGCTGAAAGAGAGTCCAAATTTTGAGCTGTTGAGATTATTGCATTTTCAATATCATCAGCATATTTTTCTTCCCCAAGCTGTTTAAGCATCATAGAAGCTGCAGCAATCGAAGCTAAAGGATTAATAATATTCTTTCCAGTATATTTAGGTGCAGATCCACCAATAGGCTCAAACATTGAGACACCTTCTGGATTTATATTTCCACCAGCAGCAATACCCATTCCTCCCTGAATCATTGCTCCTAAATCAGTAATAATATCTCCAAACATATTGTCTGTAACTATTACATCAAACCACTCTGGATTTTTAACCATCCACATGCAAACAGCGTCGACGTGTCCATAATCTGTTTCAATTTCTGGATAATTTTCTGCAACATCATAAAAAATTCTTTCCCATAAATCATGTGCATAAGTCAATACATTTGTTTTAGCGCAAAGCGTTATCTTTCTTCTATCATTTTGTTTTGCATACTCAAATGCATAAACAATACACCGGTTTATTGCTTTCCATGTATTAATTGATTCTTGTGTTGCGACTTCACTTTCTGTTCCATAGTGTATGTATCCTCCAGCCCCGGCATAAAGACCTTCTGTGTTTTCTCTTACGACAGTGAAATTAATATCTTCAGGACCTTTGTTAGCAAGAGGAGTCTCAACACCCGGATATAAGACTACTGGACGAAGATTGATGTATTGGTCAAACTCTTTTCTCAGATTCAATAAAATACCTTGCTCTAATATTCCTGGCTTTACATCTGGGTGACCTATAGCTCCAAGAAGTATTGCATCACTACTACCAAGCTCATCTAAATCTTTTGAAGTTACTAATTCATTTGATTTTAAAAATCTATCACCACCAAGATCATTATTAGTAAAATTAAATTTTACATCATATTTTGCCTCAGTTTTTTCTAGTATTTTTACAGTTTCATTTATTACTTCTGGGCCTGTGCCATCACCAGGTAAAAGAGATATGTTGTAGTTATTCATTATTATTTATTAAGAGCATTTAGAAAAGATTCTACAGAACCTTGTACAACATCAGTTGAGACTGCTCTTCCTTGCTTTAAGTTATGGCCATCGTTTACAATTGTCACTATTTCGGCTGTTGAATCTGAACCCTTAGTAATACTGTCAACTTTATAGTCAATTAGTTTTGCATCAGAATTTAAAATAGTTTTAACTGCTGTAAAAGCGGCATCAATCATTCCATCTCCCTCGGCACTTTCTGTTTTTTCTTCACCTTCTACATTTAATGTTACAGTTGCTGAAGCGTATGCATCTTTACTATTTACAGATACTGAAATTAATTTAACAGGCGCTGAGTGAGTAGAAACTTGACCAACAATTGCAAGAAGTTCACTTTCAACAATTTCACCTTTTCTATCAGCTATCTTTTTTAATGTTTCAAAACTTGTATTGAATGACTCTTCATCAAGTTCAATATTTAATTTATCAAGAGCATCTTTAAATCCCGCTCTCCCTGAGTGCTTCCCTAATACAATTTTTGCTTCTTGACCTACTGAATCAGGAGTCATGATTTCATAGGTCAATTTATTTCTGAGGTATCCATGTTGATGTATTCCGGATTCATGACTAAAAGCATTCTTTCCAACTACTGCTTTGTTGTACTGAACTGGGTAACCGGTTAATTTCGAAACAAGCCTTGATGTTTCTAATATTTCAGTTGTTTCAGCATTTATATCGACACCATATTGATCTTGCCTAGTTTTTACTGCCATTATAATTTCTTCAGTCGATGTATTTCCAGCTCTTTCACCAATACCATTTATAGCTCCTTCTATTTGTCGAGCACCTGCTGTAATAGCAGTCAAAGAGTTTGCTACAGCAAGGCCCAAATCGTTATGACAATGTGTAGAAATTATAATATCTTCATTTTTTCCTTTAACTTCATCATATACGCCCTTAAGCAACTCTAAATAATCAGATGGTGTTGCGTACCCTACAGTATCTGGAACGTTAATTGTTGTAGCACCTTCTTCAACTGCTACTTTTAAGATCTCAATAAGAAAATCTTTATCTGTTCTGGTTGCATCTTGAGCTGAAAATTCCACATCATCACAAAGTTTTTTAGCATACTTTACAGATTCTCTAGCATCTTTTAATACTTCTTCTTTAGTTTTTCTTAACATATGCTCCATATGTATGTCAGATGTAGAAGTGAATACATGAATCCTAGATCTATCAGCTACCTTTATGGCTTCCCAAGCTTGTTCTATATCATCAGGTACACACCTTGCAAGAGATGCAATAGTAGAACCTTTTATATTATTTGCTATTAAATTAACTCCGTCCCAATCTCCTGGAGATGAAGCTGCGAAACCTGCTTCAATAACATCAACCTTTAATTTTTCTAACTGTTGAGCTATTAAGAGCTTTTCAGATGGGGTAAGAGCTATACCAGGGCTCTGCTCACCATCCCTTAAGGTTGTGTCAAAAATTATTAATTGATCTGAACTCATATATCTTTTTTAGTGTCCTTAGCATTTAAAAAAGGCATCATTTCTCTTAAATCTTTTCCAATACTTTCAAGTTGATGTTTAGAAGCCTCTTCTCTTTTTTGATTAAGAAAAGGGGCACCTTCTCTAGCTTGAGCCATCCATTCTTTTGCAAATGCACCAGATTGTATTTCTTCAAGAACTTTTTTCATTTCTTTTTTTGTATCATCTGTAATGATTCTTGAACCTCTTGAAAAATCCCCATATTCTGCGGTATCTGATATAGAATGTCTCATCCATTCAAATCCACCTTCATACATAAGGTCAACTATTAGTTTTACTTCATGTAATGTTTCAAAATACGCACTTTCTGGTTGATATCCTGCTTCAACTAAAGTTTCAAAACCATTTCTAATTAATTCCGTTAAACCACCACATAAAACAACTTGCTCACCAAATAAATCCGTTTCAGTTTCTTCTTTGAATGTTGTCTTTAAAATTCCTGCTTTACCTCCACCAATAGCTGAAGAGTAGGAGAGTGCTAATTCAAATGTATTACCACTTACATCTTTATCTACTGCTACTAAACAAGGCATCCCAGAATTCTCCTCATAAGTCCTTCTGAGTAAGTGACCAGGCCCTTTAGGAGCTACCATGCCTATAGATATATCTTCACGGGGAATTATTTCACCAAAATGAATATTAAATCCATGTGCAAATAACAATGTAGAACCATCTTTCATATGTGGTGCAATATCACTGTTATATATATCAGCCATGAGCTGATCGGGCAATAGAAGCATAACTACATCTGCCCCAGAAGTTGCATCTTTTACATTCTCAACTTTTAATCCCATATCAGATGCTCTTTTAAATGATTCAGAAGACTCTCTTAATCCTACAGTAACATCCACACCTGATTCATGTAGATTAAGTGCGTGGGCATGACCTTGGCTACCGAATCCAATTACAGTAACTTTTTTTGACTTAATTAAATCTTGGTCAATCGAATCATCATATATAATTTTAGTTTCCATTTTTCCTCCTAAAGTTTTGTTTGGATGGCTATTCTTCCACCTCTTATCATTTCTATAATTCCATATGGTTTTAAAAGTTTTTCAAATTTCATGAGCTCTTTCGATGTTCCTGTTAATTCAAAAACTGCGTAGTCCTGACCTACATCAACCGATTTTGCTCCTGATAAAGAAGCTTTTTCAATAACAGATGTTTGAGTTTCTTTGTTAATTGATACTTTCATAAGTAAAACTTCAGATTCAATAGTATTATCTGGATCTAATTCAACAATTTTTATTACATTTACTAGCTTGTTTAATTGTTTTTTTACTTGCTCTACTGACTCAAGTTCTGTAACTATCGTCATCTTTGATCTACCTTCAATATTTGTTGGCCCCACAGATAAAGAATTAATATTGAATCCTCTTCTAGAAATAGTTAATGCAACCCTAGCTAATACTCCTGGCTTATCTTCAACTAGAACGCTTAGGATTCTTTCACTCATATTTTCTTCAAGTCATCTTCATTTAAAAGTACTACATCATTACTACCGCCTGCAGGAACCATTGGGAAGACCATATCATCGGGATCTACAACACAATCAACTAGTACAGGCCTGTCATTAACTTTGAACATTTCTTCGAACACTCTATTAACATCCGATTTTTCAACCATCCTAAGCCCAACTGCTCCCATAGCTTCAGCAAGAGCTACATAATCTGGCGTATGATGAGTTAGTTCAGATGCCGAGAATCTATGATCATAAAATATTTTTTGCCACTGCCTTACCATGCCATGATTTCCATTGTTAAAAACTACTATCTTTAAAGGTATATTTTCAGTTGAGGCAGTAATTAATTCTTGGCAAGTCATTTGGAAACAACCATCTCCATCTAGAGCAAGAACTTGCTTATCTGGAAATGCAACTTTTGCTCCAATTGCTGCTGGAAGTGAATATCCCATTGTTCCTAATCCTCCTGAATTTAACCAAGTGTTGGGGTAGGTAAATTTCCAATGAAGAGAAATCCACATTTGGTGTTGGCCAACTCCAGAAACAACTATGGAATCTTCTTCTGACATTTTTTGTAGTTCTTCTAGAACATATGGAACTTTAAGCGGACCTTTTTCTTCTTGGTTATAACTTAAAGGATAACTTTTTTTCATTTCTTTTATTTCTTTAAGCCAATCTTTTGTATCTACTTCTGTATCAGCTAAAGTTTCAATTAAACCTTTAATTACACTTTTTGCATCTCCAACAATAGGAACCTCTGGCTCTCTTACTTTCCCTATTTCAGCTGGATCTATGTCAGCATGAATGACCTTAGCCTTTTGAGCAAAAAATTTAGGATTTGCAGTTACTCGGTCATCAAACCTAACTCCTAAAGCAATAAGTAAGTCAGAATTCTGTATAGAGGTAGTAGCTGTATAATTACCATGCATACCAGGCATTCCTATACATAAGTCATTCCCATCCGGGAAAGCTCCTCTACCCATAAGAGTTGTAACTACAGGTATATTATATTTTGTAGATAACTCAAACAGCTCTTGGTTGGCTTTTGAATGTATTATCCCTCCACCAACATATAGAATTGGTTTTTTAGAATTTTTTATTAACTCAACTGCTTGTTGAATCATTCTAGGGTTTGCTTCTAAAGTTGGTTTATAACCTGGTAGTTCTTCTAACTTAGGTTCTACCCAACTTGTTTTGTCATTCAAAATATCTTTAGGAATGTCGACTAAAACAGGACCAGGCCTACCTGAAGTTGCAATATGCTTAGCTTCAAGAAGTATCTGAGGTATTTCTTTCACATCAGTAATTAGATAATTATGTTTTGTTGCTGAGATGGTTAAACCAACTGTGTAAGCTTCCTGGAAAGCATCATTACCTATTGCTTCTGTTGCAACTTGTCCAGTTATGGCAAGTAAGGGGGTCGAGTCCATTAAAGCATTGTTCAATGATGTTATTAAGTTTGTTGCACCAGGTCCGGAGGTTGCTATTACTACTCCAAGTTCTCCAGTAGCTTGTGCATAGCCTTCCGCCATATGGCCAGCACCTTGCTCATGTCTTGCTAAGATGTGTCTTATAGGGCTGTCATACAAAGGATCATAAGCAGGCAATATTGCACCACCCGGGAGTCCAAAAACCGTTGAAATTTTTAAGTGTTCAAGGGTTCTAACTATTAATTCTGCTCCAGTTAACATTTCTTTTGTCATATCCATCCTCAAAAAAAAACCTCCTTAGTTTAAGGAGGCGCTCAATACATACTAATGAGCGCTACATAAGCACTAGCACTAATAAAGTAATTAAGATTTCTAATTTTTTCATTAGACTTAACTATAGTAAAACCTGATAGAAATGAAAGATATAAATCTATTAAATTATTTATCTAAAAATGATATAGACATACCTAATGGGATTAATGTATCTGTAGTTAGCCTCCCTTCACAAATAAATAAATCATTAGAAATAAACAAAGCAAAAGAAGAAAACAGACATGCAAATATGAAATTTACCTTCTCTGATCCAAATTATTCAGGATTAGGAGATAAATTTGATTGGGCTGAATCCTGCATCATTGTCTCATATTCATATATAAGTGAAAATAACTCAAACTTAGGATTTTCACCCGGCAGGGGATCAATAGCTAAATTTGCAAAAGAAGACTATTACGTACCATTGAAAGAATTTGTTAACTTAATTAAGGAACATTTTAAAAAAGAAAATTTAAGAACAGAAGAGTTTATTGATAATCCTAAGCATTATGATCGATTATTTTTTGAACAATCAGGTTTAGGTTGGCAAGGAAAAAGCACAATGATGCTCTCTCCAGGCAAGGGCCCCTGGCAATTAATTGGAAATATATATGTAGAAAAAAAATTTGATGTAGAGGTTAAAAAAGATTATTCATGCGGAAGCTGCAACCTTTGTCAGATTTCATGTCCAACCGGAGCATTAGATGATGATTTTATTTTAGACTCAAATAAGTGTATTTCGTATTGGCTACAATCACCTGACATCATTCCACATGACATGAGAGAGAAAATTGGTAACAGGTTTTATGGTTGTGATGAATGTCTTATATCCTGTCCTCCAGGTCAAGGAGGTATAAAAAATTTTAATACTGATACCTCAGTTGACCTCAACCAAATACTTAATAGCGAAAGCCAAGAGTTGGTCGAATTATATAATTGGTTTTATATTCCAAAAAGAAATGGCGATTACCTAAAAAGAAATGCAATCATCGCTCTAGCTAATAATCCATCTAGTGATACTAGAGAGGTATTAATAAGTTTATTAAAATCACAATCTGAACTTGTAAGGTTTTATACCATTTGGGGATTATGGAAGATAGGTGAGTTTGAAATCGTAAGTCAATATTTAGATATTAAAAATGAGAAAAGTGAAATGATTTTGCAGGAGTATCAAAGATTAAATGAAATGATTTACTCAAACAAATAATCTATCCTTAATCTATGGTTAAATTTTCAGATGATGTTACACAAGGAGTAGAAAAGTCAGCTGCTCGTGCAATGCTAAGAGCAGTTGGGCTTAAAGATGAAGATTTTCAAAAGTTTCAAGTTGGTATAGTTTCTGCAGGAAATGAGGTTACACCATGTAATCTAACTGGTCCAGAACTTTCAGAATATGCAAAAGAAGGTGTTAATGGAGATGTTTCTGCTGGATTGATTTTTTCAACGATAGCTGTCTCAGACGGTATATCAATGGGGCACGAGGGAATGAGAGCATCTTTAGTATCTCGTGAGGTAATTGCTGACTCCGTAGAGTTAGTAATGCATGCAGAAAGATTTGATGGGATGGTAACGATAGCTGGTTGTGATAAATCTTTACCTGGAATGTTGATGGCTTCAGCACGCATAAATAGGCCATCCATATTTCTTTATGGAGGAAGTAGCTTACCGGGTGAGTATAAAGGTAAAGACATATCTATAGTCGATGTATTTGAAGGAATCGGTGCATTGGAAAAAGGCTTAATTACAGAAGAGGAACTATATGAAATAGAATGTGCAGCTTGTCCTGGGCAAGGGTCTTGTGCAGGGATGTTCACAGCTAATACAATGGCTTCAGTTGGTGAAGCTATTGGCATGAGTCTTCCAGGAACAGCTTCTATACAAGCTGAAGACCCGAGATTGAGAAAAGCAGCTAAGGAAACAGGAGATCAGCTAAATTATTTGTTAAAAAATGATTTAAAACCTAGAGATATAATGACTAAAGAAGCTTTTCATAATGCAATAACTACAGTCTTGTCTCTTGGAGGAAGTACAAATGCAGTATTGCACTTGCTGGCTATTGCTTATGAAGCAAAAGTTGATTTGACTATCGATGTATTTGATGAACTTGCAAGAAAAGTTCCACACCTTGCAGATATGAAACCATTTGGAAAATATCATATGGTTGACCTTGATAAGATTGGCGGAGTACCTGTTGTGTCAAAAATACTACTTGAGAATAAATTAATAGATCCAAATTGTATGACGGTGACTGGAAAAACAGTCGGAGAAAATTTAGAGGATATTGAAGTACCTAAAGATCAAGATGTTGTTTATTTTCCGGATAATCCAATTTCTAAAGAGGGAGGTCTAGCAATATTAAGAGGATCTCTATCACCTAATGGATCAGTTGTAAAAGTTGCAGGTATAGAAATTGATACATTCAAAGGACCAGCAAATGTTTTTGACAGTGAGCAAGAGGCATTGGATGCTCTTTTTAATAACAAAATTAAGAAAGGTGAGGTTGTTGTAATTAGAAATGAAGGGCCAAAAGGTGGGCCTGGAATGAGAGAAATGTTACAAATAACTGCCGCGATGAAAGGAGCAGGTCTAGGTAAAGACGTATTACTCATCACAGACGGCAGATTCTCTGGGGGGACGACGGGTTTATGCATTGGACATGTTACTCCTGAAAGTTTCGATAATGGACCGATTGCAATTTGTGAAACTGGTGATGAAATAAGCTTGGACTTAAAAAAAAGGCAACTAAATCTAAATGTTGATGAAGACGAAATAGAAAAAAGATTAAAAAAATATAGCAACCCTGAACCAAGGTACAATTCTGGAGTTCTAAATAAATATTCTAAATTAGTTACAGGTGCTGATAGGGGAGCTGTAACAGGTTAGTTATTATACATGCTATTTATTTCTGATGTACATCACGGTTTAGATTCGTTAAAACTTCTTCCAAAAACTAAAGAGCCATTAGTTATATTAGGAGATTTAATTAACTGGATTGATTATAGGAATGGGGATGGAATAGCCAAGGATGTTTTTGGAGATGCTAATTTAAATAGACTTATTGAACTTAGAAAAGACCATAATTTTGACGAAAGAAAAAATTTATGGCAGGATCTTTTTTTAGATGATCCAGAAGGAAAACAGCAAAAAATAGAAGATGCAATAGAAAGACAATACATAGATGTATTTGATGTTTTAAAAGATTATGAAGTATGGATGATTCCAGGAAATGTTGATTCTCTCAAAATATTTGAATCAGTAAAAACGAGTAATGTAACTAATGTTGATGGTCAAATTCTTAAATATAAAGATAACAAGATAGGTTTTGCTGGAGGTGGTGTTCCAACACCAATAAAAGCCAGAGGTGAAATATCAGAAGAAGATTTTGAAGTTAAATTAAATAAATTAATTGATGTTGATATTATATGTACACATGCTCCTCCACTAGTTGATGAATTAATTATTGATGTAATTACAAATAAAAAAGAACAAGGTTGGGAAAGCTTAAATAAATTTATTCGTATCCATCAACCTAAACTTTCTCTATTCGGAGACGTACATCAACCAAAAGCTACTGAGTGGATTATAGGCAAAACTATTTGTATGAATGTGGGATATTTTAGAGCAAATAATCATTATTTAGAATTATCATCAATAGATATATGAATGTTTTAGCATTTGATGTCGGCGGTACTTCCATTAAATATGGTTTAGTCTCTGATACTTTAGAAATAATCAGCAAAGACAACTTTCCCACTCCAGAAAACGAAGAAAAATTAATTGATTTATTTTCTAAAATTATTGAAGACAACTTATCAGATATTTCAAAAGTTTCAGTAGCTATGCCAGGATACGTAAATTTATCAAACAACAAATATTTGTACGGCGCACATTTAAAATATGATATTGATTTTTCAAAGTTATCAAAATTTCCAGAGTACGAATTTTATCTAGACAATGATGCCAATGTGGCAGCTTATTGTGAATACTTTCTAAATTATAAAAACAAATATTCAAATTTAATTATGTTAACTTTTGGTACTGGAGTAGGTGGGGGAATAATATCTGAAAATAAATTATTAAGAGGAAAAGGTAATGCAGGAGAGATTGGACACATGCTTACCTCAAATGATAGAGAAGTCGAAGGGGTTAACGGAAAAAAAGGTAGTTTTGAATCATCAGTTGCTGCATCAGTATGGACAAACAAATGTTTAGAACTAACTAAGGAAAATCAAGATTCAGAACTTGCCAAAATATTTGCTATCAAAAATGTTGGTTCAGTTCTGTTTGATAAAACACTGAGCTTAACAAACTCAGAAACTGCTGTAA
This sequence comes from OCS155 cluster bacterium AG-333-G23, assembly GCA_003282445.1. GTDB lineage: Bacteria > Actinomycetota > Acidimicrobiia > Actinomarinales > Actinomarinaceae > Actinomarina. The sequence continues at coordinate 62,987 of QBZE01000002.1, read as the reverse complement.
GAGATGAAGTAATTCAAAATATCTCAAATGGACTTTTAAGTTTATTTGAGATATTCGATAATGAAGCTTTTGTTCTTGGGGGAAGTATGTCGTCTGAACCTTATGATTTAATTGAGCTTATACAGAGCGATATAAAGAATAGATACAAATTTCCATCTAGAAATTTTCCTGAGATATTTATTGCTTCGCAAGGAGAAGATTCTGGAATAATTGGTGCAACAATTCTTGCTTTGAATGAGTAATCAAAAGAAATCTATCCTACTGCCTGGTTCATTTTTTGAAAAAGATAGCCAATACAAATTAAATTATTTAAATTTAAAAAATCTCCATACAGTATATGTTTTTGATCATACTGTTAATCCAGTTGATTTTAAATTACCTATGTATGAAATAAAAAATGCAGTAAGCTTTTTACAAAATTATGAAGATAGAAATTTCAATATTGGCACTGCAGTATTAAATATAAATAAAAGAAAACTTGATAGTTTAATTACAAAATATTTAAACCCCTTTTTAGAGATTGATAACTTTAAATTAGGACTTGGGATAGGTGATAATAAATATCAAGAAAATTTACCAAATTATTCAAATAGCTTAGAAGAAGTCATTGGTTACTTATTTGAGAATTTTGAATTATCGAAAGATAGTAGAAGTCTATTTTTAGGTGGTAACTCAAATGAAAATATTAAATTAATGAAAAAGTATTCTATTGGTATTAATCAATGGCTAGGTTCAATTAAAGAGATTTACAAGACTAGAGATATATATAAAGAAATAAAAAATCCAAAAGGATCTATTAGTTTATGTTTGAATAAAGATTTAGCATTAGAAAACAAAATAATTTTTAACGACATTGAATTAATTTATATCATTAGAGAATCATCAACTGAAGATTATATATCGCAGGTTGATCATTTTTTTAAATGAGCATTTAAGAATGATAGAATAGCATATGATAGATTTACGTTCAGATACAGTTACCAAGCCCTCAAAAGAAATGTTAAATGTAATACTTGAATCTGAAGTAGGGGATGATGAATATAAAGAAGATCCAACTGTAAATGACTTAGAAAATTTTTGTGCAGAACTTTTAGGATTTGAAGCTGGCTTATTTGTTAGTTCAGGCACAATGGGAAATCAGATATCTTTACTCAATCATACAAACCCTGGTGAAGAAGTAATTACAACTTCCGATTCTCATATAAAGAATTATGAACACGGAGCCGCATCATTTTTGTCCCGTATACAATTCAGGGATGTTGATAATGTAGATGGCCTGATTAGTGAGGAAGATTTAAATCAAACACTTGAGAATTCAAAAGTACACAAACCGAAAATATCATTAATTAGTATAGAAAACACACATCTTGCCTCAGGGGGGAGTATTGTTCCCTTTGATAAAATCAAATCAATTTCTTCTATAGCAAAAGAAAGTAATTTAAAACTACATATTGATGGAGCAAGAGTTTGGCATGCTATCTTAGAGGAAAACAAAGGTTATGACTACGGAAAGTATTGTGATAGTCTCACTTTTTGTTTCTCTAAAGCGTTAGGTGCACCAATAGGCTCAATGTTGCTTGGCACCAAAGATTTTATAGAGAATTCAAGAGAATATAGAAAAAAACTTGGGGGAGGAATGAGACAGATTGGTATTATTGCTTCTGCAGCGAAATTTGCTTTAATTCATAGAGAAGAGCTACTTAAAGACCATCAAAAAGCTCAATACATATATAAAAAGCTTATTGAAAATAGAGAAAAAATGGATCCAATCCATGAGATTGAATACAAAGGTACAAATATGATATTTTTAAGTTTTGAAGACAATTCTTCAGCTAATAAATTCATAGAGAAACTTGAAGAAAATAACATTAAAACAGGACTGATTAAAAAAAATATTGTAAGAATAGTGTTACATAAAGATGTAAATGAAAAAGATTTAGACAAAATAGTAGAGAATGTTAACTATTCTTCTTCGTAACTATTTTCTTCATTCCATTCCGTAATTGATTTTTCCGATAAATTAATTAAAACAAAAACCCCTGACAGAGTAATAATATTCGTAATTAATATATTTGAAATTAATGTAAGAGAACAATTATCAACGCAAAAAGCATTTCCAAGTATATAACCAATATATGTTGAGAAACTAACAACTAACAAATAAAAAATTAATTTAGTTTTCTTGCTAAATATCATATGGATATTAAGTTTACCTTAGTATGAATTTTGTTAACCCCTGGCTATCAATAATGAGTTTTGTTTATTTTATTTTTGCGGGATTCATCTCTTTCGTTATTAGTAAGAAACTTGTTGATTTGTATTTAGAAAAAGTTGAAACTAAATTTTTAAAATCTTTTGAACCAATTATTGGCATAGTTGCTTTTTGTGGTTCTTTTGGATTAAGTTTAATAATTCTTTATTATATACTCACTTAATCAAGGTAGGTATGAATAATAAGTTTATTTTTTATTATTTCATGAACACTGCAATGATCAGGTTTGTTTTCGTTAAAGTTTTTATCGTCTAATTCGTAAAATGTAAATGATCTTATAGTATCTTGGTGGCTAACAAAAACAGAGTTGTTAGTATTCATATATTCTTTTTTCACTCTCTTGTAGACATCATTATAACTCTCTTCAGTTGTTTTAATTTTTAATGGGTCTTCTATATATAATTTATATTCTTTTGATTTACTAAATTCACTAAATGTTCTTCCTTTCCAATTTTTTACCCCACCCCATTCAATTAGATTCTTTGTATAGGTCACTTTTATATTTAATAATCTTGATAAGGGCTCTGCAGTTTGCCTTGCTCTAAGAAGAGGTGAACAATAAATATTTTCAATATCAAAATTATTAGCAATGTACCTGGATGCTTTTATTGCCTGCTCATGTCCTTTATCACTTAATTGATAACCAACTAAATCACCATAAAAAATATCTTTGCTATTTTTTACTTCTCCATGTCTTAAAAATAATTTGCTCACAATTACAGCGTAGTTTCTAATTATATTAAAATCTTCATATGGGTTTGAATAAAAAAGAAGAAGAAATATTAAAACAAATTGAGATGGGTTTAAGCGAAGATGATCCAAAACTTGAAAAAGCTGTAGAATCTTTAACGCTTTCCAATTTTTCAAGAAGTAGATCAATTATTTCGGGAATTGTATTCATAGTTGGATTTTTTATGATGATTGGATCATATATTATACAACCAGTTGTTGCTGTTATAGGTTTTGTATTAATGGCATTATCTGGATACGTCTTTGTAACCAATACAAGAGCACTTCTTAAAGCTGAAAATATTACTGAGTGGAATTTTAAGCAAATTTTTAATCTATTAAGAAATAAAGATAGCTCTAGACAAAATAAATAGAATAAATTAAATTAAATAATACATCATTTTTTTTAAGGAGTAAGGATTTTGAAGAAAGATGCATTTACATCTAAACAAGCATGCTATTTATCAGCATGTACTTCACATCAATTAAGATATTGGGATAAAGTAGGATTAGTTTCTCCAACAATTCAGTCATCAAATGGAAAACCAGGGGTTCCTAAGCTTTATTCTTTTAGAGATATTGTTTCACTAAGAGTTATTAAAACTCTTTTAGATAACGGCATGAGTATTCAAAGAGTTAGAAGAGCGTGGAAATATTTAACAAGGAATGGAAACCTTCAAGATCAACTATCAGAAGTAAAACTTGTCTCCGATGGTGAAACTATTTATACAGTAGAGGATGATAAAGTTTTTGATGCGTTGAAATCAGGACAGCTAGCTTTTTTTGAAACAATTGACGAAGTTACAAAAGAAGTTAGAGAAGATGTTTCTAAATTTGAATTAGATAAAGAAAGATTTTTAAATTTACTGACTAAAGTAGAAGAGGATGTACTTAGTCAACAAAAGCAAGCATAGTAAAAATAAAAAAAATTATATTATCTATGAATAATTTTAATTCTCATCGCACACTCATTTTAAATTCTACTTTCCAACCCCTTTCAATTGCATCAGCAAAAAGATCCGTTGCACTTTTATTATCAAAAAAAATAAATGTTCTTAAAGAATCAAATCTTCAAATACGTTCAGAAAATGAAATTATAACTGTTCCAAAAGTGGCTTTACTAACTTATTACGTGAAAGCACCTTATGCAAGAAGAGTAGCCTTAAATCGTTCTAATATATTCATAAGAGATTTCAACACATGTCAGTACTGTGGGAGCAGTGCTGAGTCAATAGATCATATAATTCCAAAATCAAAAGGTGGTGAAAATGTGTGGTCAAATGTTGTTGCTTGTTGTAAAAGATGCAATTTAATTAAAGCTGATAAATTATTAAGTCAAACAATCTTGAAACTAAAAAACTTTCCTATTAAACCAGAAGGTAATTTTTGGATTAAAACAATTATAGGATCTAACCCTGATCCTGAATGGAAAGAATACCTAATTTCAGCATAATTTTTTTTATCTTTTTGTGTTGCGCAGTGTCAGAAAGTGTCATATAATGTTTAAAAGTGGTTCAAGGCACGAAAGGCGGAGAAAAGTGTTCCTTGGTGAATTTAGACATACGATGGATTCGAAGGGAAGGGTAGTAATACCTTCGAAATTCAGAAAAGAGCTTCAACAGGGCTGTGTGGTCACTAAGGGACTTGATAACTGTCTTCAAGTGCTTACTACGAAAAATTGGTTGGATGAATCTGAAAAGATGGCTTCCCTTCCTTCTACAGAAAAAACATCAAGACAATTGCGTAGAGCTTTATTCAGCGGGGCTATAGATTCTAAATTAGATTCAGCAGGAAGAATACAAATACCTGAAAATCTTAGAAAATACAGTGAAATCGGAATAAATGATGACGTAACTGTTACAGGTTCAGGCCCTGTTATTGAAATTTGGTCAACAAAAGTTTGGAAAAAAATTCAAAATGACGCTGATAAAGCATTTGCAAATATTAATGAAGTGAAAGGATAAGTTCATAGCCAGCTCTCTAGACAACTAAATTGGAATACCCTTACTCCGCCCAACTTTCCAATTGGTGCCAGTACTAGAGAGCTGGGTATGAATACAAACAGGGCCGAGTATTTGCCACATGAAGGCGTTATGTTGGAAGAGATTTCTTCCATAATTAAAGATGTACCAACTGGAAATTTTGTAGATGCTACTTATGGGTTCGGTTCCCATTTTAATTTATCTACTATTCATGATCATTTAAATTTTATTGGTTTCGATAGAGATTTAGAATCAATTAACAATAGCAATAGTGTTCATAATGTTTATCATTTAAATTTTTCTGATATATATAAATATTTATCTCAAAATAATCACCTTCCTCTGAGCGGTATTATGTATGATTTTGGATTATCTTCTCATCAGATAGATTCAAAGCATAGAGGATTTTCATTTCAAAACAATTCACCACTCGATATGAGAATGGATATGTTACAAGATTTATCCGCAGCATCTATCGTAAATAATTACTCTGAAGAAAAATTAACAAAAGTATTAAAAGCTTACAGTGAAGATAGATATTCTAATAAAATTAGTAAAAAAATTATTGAATCTAGGCCAGTACTAACAACAAATGAACTTGTTAAAGCCATAAAAGAAGCTTTGCCTAGGCAGAACCCAGTCTTTACTGAAAAGACAATTAGGAGAATTTTTCAGGCTTTAAGAATTGAAGTTAACGATGAATTAAATGAAATTACTTTTTCACTTAATTCAATTAAGAAATCTATAAAAAAGAAGGGAATAATTCTTTGTATTTCATATCATTCTTTAGAAGATAAAATAGTAAAAAAATTTTTCAACGAACTAACTACTTTCTGTATCTGTGAACCCAGTGTTCCAATTTGTAAATGTGATGTTGAACAACAATATTCTTATCCAGGAAAAAAAAAGTATTTACCAACAGAAAAAGAAAAAGAATCAAATCCAAGATCAAAATCAGCAATTATGAGGTATGTGGTTAAATTATGAAAAGATCAATCTTTTTTACCTCAATATACTTATTAACTTTCCTTGTTGTCTCGGTGCCTCTTATTTTAAATATAAAAATTAATGAATTGTCTAATAAAATCAATGAACTAAATTCTGAGATATATTATTTAGAAAGAAGCAAAAATACGATTGACTTAAAACATCATGAAAGTTATTCAATAAGTAGTTTAGAAAAATTAGCGAAGAACCATTCTTATGAAAGATTAGAAATATCACAAAAAATAAATAAGTTGGAAATACCTTATAAATTAAATTATGAACGAACTGAAAAAATTGCAATATTAGGTTTTGGTAAATAATTATGAATTTAAAAAAAATAAAGGTAAGTAGCTTATTTATACTATTAAATATCTTTGTTCTATTTACTTCGGTTTTATTTATAGAAGAAATATACAAACTTCAGTTTTCAGATTCAGAATATTTTAAAAATCAAGCTTTATCAAACCGTCAAAAAATTGACATAATTGAAGCAAAAAGAGGTTCAATTCTTGATAGAGAATTTAATGAAGTTTCAGAAACTATTAATGCTTTTAATATAGGAATTTATCCTGAGCAAATTGATGATAAAGAATTAGTTTCTGAACTTTTAGCTCCTTTATTACAGCTTGATAAAGTAACAATATTTGAAAGGCTAAAAAATAATAAAAACTATTTTTATTTAAAAAGGAATGTAGATTTTGAAATAGGAACAAAAATCAATAATTGGAACTACAAAGGCATTAATGTTGAAAAATCTTCTAAAAGAATATTATATTCAGATTCACTAAAACAAATTATTGGTCATGTAGACCCTGATGGTAATGGCATAGAGGGTTTAGAGCTATATTTTGACAATAGTTTGAAGGGTACAGATGGAGAACTAAGATACGAAGCAGCTCCAAATGGTGATTTTATACCACAAGGTAAAAGTAGCATTTTGGATCCAGTTCATGGTGAAGATTTAATATTATCAATAGACTCTGAATTACAATATATATCCGAAAACCTCTGTTCAGAGGCTCTTAAAGCAACACAAGCATTTAAATGTTCTGTTGTATTTGTGAATGCAGAAAATGGGGAAATAATTATTTCTGCAGAAAAATCTAGTACTAATAACAAATATTTTAATATAAATCTAATAAGTGGAAGAGCTTTATATGAACCAGGATCAGCACTGAAGATATTTACAGTAGGCTCTCTACTTGAAAAGAATGAAGTAAATGAAAATGATACTTATTATGTCGAAGACAAGATTGAGATTATTGAAGAATCATGCAATAAGACTTATGAAGGACTCAAAGGCTGTTTTAGAGACTTTTTAAAGCATGACCCATACGAATTGACTGTAAAAGAAATTATTGAAAGGTCATCTAATGTTGGAACAATAAAGATTACACAAAATTCTAATGTATCAGAAATAGAAAATTTTTTAATGAAATTTGGTTTTGGAAAAAAAACTGGAGTTGAGTTAACAGGAGAAACAAGGGGTGGGTTTATTGATTATAAACGTTGTGTGACTTGTTTAAGCTCTCTTTCTATTGGGTACTCTGTAAATGTTTCTCAATATCAAATGGTTAGAGCTTATAGCATCATCGCTAATGGTGGTAACGATGTAAAATTAACACTAACTCAAAAAGATAATGTTGATGTGGAAGATATAGAAATAATAAGTGCTGAAATGTCAAGTCGATTAAAAAAACTATTAATAAATGTTGTAGAAGGAGAGAATGGAACTGGTAAATCTCTTAGAAAAGAAGGATATATTATTGGTGGAAAAACAGGAACAAGTAGAACTCACTTAGAAGGTGTTGGGTACTCAGAAGATAGGTTTAATACTTCTTTTACTGGCTTTGTTGAAACTAAGGAAGGACCGATAGTAGGGTCAGTACTTCTTTGGGGAGCAAAAACTAACCCCACATCAGAATATGTTACAGGAGGCTCTACAGCAGCGCCAATATTTAAAAAAATAATAAGCTACTTTGCGCCGAAGGAGTAGCAATGAATACTTTAAATAACGATGAGCTTTCTTTAATTAAAGAACTTAACTCAAATCAAATAATAAACAGCACACTTGATATTACAGACAATTCGGTTTTATTTATAAATCATGAATCTAAAGAAAAATTAGAAAAATATATTAGTGAAGCTCTTGATAAAAATTTACAAACAATTGTAACAAGTGAGAATTGTTCTATTTCAAACGAAAAAATAATAAAGGTTAAAAATTATGAAGAAAAATATAATGAAGTTCTCATAAAATTATGTCCAGGATACCAAGGCAAAAATTTTTATGGTATTACTGGCACAAATGGTAAAACTACTACAGGTTTCTATTTAAACCAGCTTATTAATGACCCCTCTCTTTTTGTTGGCACTACTGAAGAAGATATATTTAAAAAAGTTACAAATGAAGAACATTTAACTACTCCAAAGTTATTTAATATTTTGAAGCTACTAGGTTTAAATGAAAATAAAGATATTAATAATGTGATAATTGAGGTTTCATCTCATGCCTTAGAACAAGAAAGGCTAAAAGGACTAAAGTTTAAAATATCAGGATTTACAAATCTATCACAGGATCATTTTGATTATCATAAAAATATTGAAAACTACTTCAATTCTAAATTAAAACTGTTTTCAAATAATGTATCTGAAAAGTTAGTATATATTGACTCAGATTGGGGCAATAAAATAAATTCATTATCGAAGATACCATCTTTTAGTATTGGAAGAAGTAAGAAAAATAATTTGTATATTAAAAAAATAAATATTGATAAAGAAAAATATGATTTAACTTTTGAAATAGAAGGAAAAAGTTTTGAAATTACAGTTCCTTTATCTGGTCCTGAGTCTCATTTGAATTATCTATTAGCTCTTTCAATGGCATATTTTTCAGAAATATCTAATTTAGAAAACATATTAGAAGCATCAACATCTTTAATGAATCCAATAGGAAGATTTGAAATAATTAAATATAAAAAAAATAATGATGTAATCATTGACTTTGCACATACACCTGAATCAATTACTCAAGTAATTAATTTTGTAAAAAATAAATATCGTAAAGTTATTGTTATTTTTGGAGCCGGTGGAAATAGAGATAAAGAAAAGAGGATACTGATGGGTAAATCAGTAAATCTGGCAGATCAAATAATAATTACTAATGATAATCCTAGAAATGAAAATGAAGAAGACATTGCTAAAGAGATTTTAAAAGGGATTAAATTAAATAAAGAAACAAAAGTAATTCTTGATCGGAAAGAAGCAATAATAGAAGGAATTAATAATCTTGACAAAGATTCTGTATTATTAATCCTAGGAAAAGGTCATGAAAAAATTCAAGAATTTGAAAGTTCTTCAATTAAATTTAGTGATCAAGACGTAGTGAATAAATATATTAAGGAAAACTCATGATAGGGATAATTGTCGCTGGAGGTTTAAGTTTTTTATTTGTTATATTTTCAACGTCAATTGGAGTAAATTATTTTAAAACTCGAAATATTGGACAACCAATACGTGAAGAATTAAATTTTCATGATCATAAAAAAGGTACACCCACTATGGGTGGCGTATTCCTAATACTGGGAACTTTTGTTGGATTTGTTTTATCGCATATAAATTTTTGGACTATTGGTAAGGGTTTTAAAATTGAATTGTTATCAATTAATCCACAAATTTTTTATCTTTTACTAATAGGAACTCTTATGGGTGTAGTCGGCTTAGTTGATGATTATTTGAAAGTTACACAAAATAGAAATTTAGGTCTTAAAGCCAGAAATAAATTTATACTTCAAACACTTGTTGCATTACTAGCAAGTTATTATTTCTATTTTTTAGATGATTCTACTATTTTTTATTTATTTAGTGGCTTTGGCATTGATGTAGGCTTACTTAAATGGTTTTTAATTATATTTATTATTGTTGGAATTACTAATGCTGTTAATTTAACAGATGGTTTGGACGGATTAGTTGCTGGCAGTTCAGCTGTTTCTTTTGGTGCTATTTTAATAATTGCTTTCTGGATATTCAGACACCCAGATTATTATTCTAATTTTATAAATCCTGTATTTATTTCAGTTGAATTGGCAGTTTTAATCTCTTCAATTGCAGGTTCTTGTCTTGGCTTTTTATGGTGGAACACCAACCCAGCTAAAATAATAATGGGAGATGTAGGATCTCAATTTATAGGCTCAATGTTTCCTTTAATTTTATTTGCAATAGGAGCTGATACATTAATATTATTCTTTTGTTTTCTTTATATTGGTGAAGCTCTATCTGTAATAATTCAGGTATTATCTTTCAAATATAGAGGCAAAAGAGTTTTTAAAATGACTCCTATACATCATCATTTTGAAATGAGTAATTGGGCAGAAACTACAATTATTGTTAGGTTTTGGATTATAAACGGAATAGTTATTGTAATAGGGCTAGGTCTTTTCTACGGCGATTGGGTCTTGTTTGGTAATTAAGTGAAGAAACTAATTTTTGGATACGGGGTAACTGGTAAATCAGTAGAAAGTTATTTTCAAAAGAATAAAATTGAATATTTAATTCATGATGATAAAAATTTAAATATTGAAAATCATCTCATTTTTGATAAGAAAAAATTTAATGAAATAGATGAAGTAATTATTTCCCCAGGAATAAAACCTACCCACCCTATGTTGATTGAGATCAATTCTCAAGGATTGACAATTAATACAGATATTGATTTATTTAATCAATTCTATAAAGGTAAAATAATTGGAGTTACGGGAACTAATGGTAAAACAACTTTTGTTAATTTATTAACAGATTATCTAAATTCACATCAAATAAAATCTATTGCAGTTGGTAATGTGGGGAAATCTCCTCTGGAGATTGTCTCCGAAGATTATGAATATGTTGTAATGGAACTATCAAGTTTTCAGCTTTATTACTTAAATAATTTAAATTTATATAAAGCTATTGTTTTAAACATTTTTGAAGACCATTTAGATTGGCATTCAGATTTTGATGACTACAGTAATGCAAAATTAAAGATTTTAAAATTTATGCATAAAAATGAAAATATATCTTTAAATGAATCAGGAACAATCTATCCAGAAAAAAAGACTAAAGAATTATTATTTAAATCAGCAGGAATTCAAGACATAGTATCAAAACTTAACTTGCATGAAGACACTGTTTATTCATTTATAAAAACCGTTGGTGATTTAGGGATAACGAATAATTCTTTTGATGAATTTTTACTAAATTACAAGACAGAAGCTCACAGGTTTGAATTAGTAGATAAAGTTAATGATGTCACTTATATTAATGACTCAAAATCTACAAACTTTAACTCACTTTCAATGGCTACTACAAAAATAAACAATGGAATTTTGCTTTTACATGGTTTAACAAAAAATATTAGTTCTAAAGATTTAAAAATATCTAAAAAGGTTAAGACTATTTTAGTTCCTGAAGATATGGAGATTGATTTAAGTAAGGCAAACGCCAAAATAATCAAAATAAAATCAATATTCGATATAGAGCAAGTTCTTATAGAGATCATAAAACCAGGTGATACCGTTTTGTTCTCTTGTGGGGGAGCAAGCTTCAATGATTTTAAAAATTATCAAGAAAGAGGTAATTTTTTTAAAACTGTTGTTTCAAATATAAAGGATAGAAATGCTTAAATTGAGTAATACTGTCTTTAAAAGAATTAATGTAATCTCGATATCGTTTCTTGTAACTATTGGAATATTACTAAATTTATCAGCATCTTCCGTTAGAGGCTTAAAAGAATATAATGATAACTTTCATTTAATTAAACGACACATAGGATCAATAGTTATAGGTCTAATAATTTTTAATATTGGAAAAAAATTATCAAAAGAATATTATAAAAAATTAGCCAGTTCTGGTATGTTGACAATCACAGGGATTTTATTTTTAGTCCTTACCTATGGAGTAGTAGCAGGTGGAAGTAGAAGATGGATAGATTTAGGGGATGTTAATATTCAACCAAGTGAGTTTGCCAAACCAATAATAATTTTATTTATTGCTTATCACTTATCAAATATTGAAAGTGATAAATCTGATTTTTACAATTTAAGAAAAGCCTTAACTCTCCCAGCATTATGTTCAATTTTAGTATTATTAGAGCCGGACTTCGGAACTACGTTAACTATTTCGGGAATTATTTTAATGCAATTATTGTTTTCTGAAATTAAATTAAGATATCCGTTATTAATATTAGCTTTATCTCCAATACCAACATATATAGCTATAAATATTATGGGTTATAGAAATAGAAGATTCAGTATTTGGTATGACAAAATATGTGAAGGTACAAACATTGACTCAGAATTGTTAGCTGATGAATGTTATCAATTGTTCCAGAGTAAAGTTGCAATAAGTTCTGGTGGGTTATTTGGTTTGGGGCCTGGGACCTCAAGAGCTAGATGGGGCAGTCTTCCAAATGCGTGGTCAGATTTTATTGCTTCGATAGCAGCAGAGGAGTATGGATTTATTGGTCTTCTCTTATTAATTATCGGTTTAGTTTCATTGATAATCTCATTTTTCGGACTTGGTTTAACTAGTGGGGATGATTTTATAAGATTATATTTTGTTGGAATGGGTTCATGGGTTTTAATTCAAACAGTATTTAATTTAGGTGGTATTGTCGGGCTTTTACCAATAACAGGTATTGTTTTGCCATTTATAGCCTATGGTGGATCAGCAATGGTAGCTATTTTTATTGGACTAACTATGGCGTATGCTAAAGATAAGATTGAAGATTTATGAAAAAAATAGGAATATTTTGTGTTGGAACTGGAGGGCACGTTTTACCTGCAAAAAACTTAATAACGCAATTAAATGATGAAGGTATTGACTTAGACAAATTTATAATTATCACTGATGAAAGAGGATCACAATATTTAAAAAATTTAGATATTAAAATTTACATACTAGATATTTATAGATCTAAAATTGGATTATTCGGGTATGTATTAAATATATATAGGGTAATAAAAACATTACTTGAAATTAGAACAATTATAAAAAAAGAAGAAATAAAAATAAGCCTATCGACTGGTTCTTATATCGCCCCTATTGCTTCATTGTTAAGTTTCACATTTAGAATTAAATATTATGGTCAAGAGCAAAATATTTATGCGGGCTTAGGAAATAAAGTAACGTCTTTCTTGCCTGGTTTAATATTTACTTCATATCCTGAGACAAAAAATATAAAGAAGAAAAAAACTATCTACGTAGGGCCAATTATTAATAAAGATATAGTCAAAATTAATAAAACTAATAATGCAGAATTTCTTACAATAGGCGTTCAGGGTGGTAGTCAAGGTTCTGAGCAAATAAATAGTTATCTTTATAAGTTTTTAAATGAAAACAACACAATAAAAGTAAATTTTTTGCACATTACGGGCAAAGATAAATTAGATAATAATTTAAACTTTAAAAATTACAGCCAGTTTGACTTTATTGAGAATATGAGTGAATACTATGAAAAAATAAATTTACAAATTTCAAGGTCTGGTGGGGGAGCTTTAGAAGCTGCATATTTAGGAATTCCACAAGTCCTCATTCCATTTAAGCATGGTACTACATCCTCCCACCAGCATTTGAATGCTCAATACTTAGATAATCTAGGCGCAGCAATAGTTGTAAATTCGTATAATGAATTTGAAAATATACTGCTAAATGTCATTAACGATTATGAAGGTATAAAAAGAGAAATGTTTAATAACGTAAATATACAAATTGGAAATAATGAAATTACTAGGTACCTAAAAGAAGCATTCAATGAATAAATATAAAGAAGTATACATATTAGGTATCGGAGGCTCAGGGATGAGTTCTATAGCTAAATATTTGGTTCAACAAAATATTGATGTAGCTGGCTACGATCAACGGAAATCATTTATAACTAACCAGTTGAATCAAGATGGTATAAAAGTTGATTTTAATTTAAGTAATTTAAAATATTCTAAGAAAATACTTTATATTTATTCATCAGCTATTTCAATTAACGAAACAACGCTAAAAGATTATTTAGATAGTGATAATGTTTTATCAAGACCAGAATTTCTTAATATATTATCAAAAGAAAATAAAATTATTGGAATTACTGGAACTCATGGAAAGACATCAACTACTGCACTCCTAGCTCACATATTCCATTATAACGAAAGGAATGTCTCATACATATTTGGAGGTATTACCTCATTCCATGGGATAGGGGGACATTATGGTGATCAGGATCAGCCTATTATTTTAGAAACAGATGAGGCGTTTAATACATTTAAAGACATTAATATCGATGATTTATTAGTAACAAATATTGATGTTGATCATCTTGATTATTTTAAAAATTTTAAAAACTTGCTCAATGCATTCAAGCATGTAATCGAGAACGTTAAAGGTAATTTAGTACTAAATTTTGATGATCAGAACTTAAGAGAATTGAAAACAAGCAATAATTGCATTAGTTATTCTTCATCAGAAATTGCTGATATTCAAATTCAATACCCAAACAAAATTATTATAGAAAATGAGGAATATGTTGTTACTACAAAATTAATCGGCAATCATTTTATTTCAAATATAGCTGGAGCTATAGCTTTAGCCTATCTCAATGGAATAAAGATAGAAGACTCGATAGAAGCTGTTGAAACTTTCCCCGGAGTAAAAAGAAGAACTGAATATCTTGGCTCAATAAAGGGTATTAAGTTATATGATGATTACGGTCATCACCCTACGGAAATAGCAGCTACAATCTCTGCCCTTAAAGAAAATACAATAGGAAAATTGTACGTTATATTTCAACCTCATAGATATACAAGAACAAAAAATGGTTTTGAGGACTTTAGAGCCTCTTTATCAAAAGCAGATGAGACCATTGTGGTTGATATTTACCCAGCCGGAGAAGAACCTATACCTGGAGTAAGCAGTAAAAACTTTGAAAACAAAAAAATAAAATATTTAAAATCTATGAGAATGGTCCCTAGCTATCTATCAACTAGAGTAACGGAAAATGATATCATTTTAACTTTAGGTGCTGGAGATATTACGTTATTGGGACCACAGATATTAAAATATTTAGATGAAATATAATATTAAACTCTCAACTGTAACTACGTACAAGTTTGGTGGTTATTGCAATAATTTCTATAAAATTTCAAATAACGACATAGATCTTTTTGATGAAGCATTCTCTAATAAAGAATACTTTATTCTAGGGAAGGGATCAAATGTAGCTTTTTCCGATAAAGATTACGAAGGAAATGTAATAAATCCAGATTTTAATGAAATAAGTTTTATTAAAAACTTAGGTGAAGTTAAAGTAGGCTCCTCAGTCTTTTTACCGGATATTGCAAGATTTTATAAAGATAAAAATTTAATCAATGCAGAATTTTTAATAGGTATTCCTGGTTCTGTTGGGGGAGCAGTTAAAATGAATGCTGGCGCATATGGTTGGGAATTTTCTGACATTTTATCTTCAATAGAAGTTTACAACTTAGTTACAAAGAAAATTGAGACATTAGACAAAGATGATATAAATTTTTCATACAGAAGTTCTAGTAACTTGGAAAATAAAGTTATTATTTCCGCGACATTGATCGGAACAGAGGGAGACCCTGCTTTAATCAAATCTAGACTTAAGGAAAATATTAAATATCGTAAAGATACTCAGCCATCAGCAATATACAATGCTGGCAGTGTCTTTAAAAATACAGACCAGTATTCTGCTGGCGAACTTATTGACAAGGCTGAACTGAAAGGTTTTAGTATTGATGGTGTTAAGGTAAGCAATAAACATGCAAATTTTTTTGTTGCTTCTAAAGGGGCCAATTCTTCCTCATTATACAAATTAGTAAACCATGTAAAAGAAGTTGTAGACAGTAAATTTGGAGTATCTTTACAAAAAGAGATACTATTTGTAGGTAAATTTGATTAACAATGAATTATGGAGAAATAGAAAGGCAAACATTTAGGACTTTTCTAGCCTTTTCAGGTCTTCTAATCACTGTTGTTTTGATTTTTTTCAATATTTCATCAAATTTTTACAGGGTTTCAAACATCACATATATTAACGATACAGGTTTGAGTAAAGCCTCTATAGAAAGCATTAAAGGAACGTCTATATGGTTAGTAGACGATACATATTTTGATAGCTTTTATGTAGCCAACCCCTCAGTGGAAAAAATTACTATAACAAAAGAGCTACCCAACACATTAGTCATTGATGTGACTATATCTGAGAAAATAGCTTACATACAAGACAATAGACAGTCTCCTCCTAGGGCATTTGTACTACATAAAAATTTATATATTGATGATGTAAAAACTAACAAAGGTCTGCTCTCTTTAAAGATAAATAATGGACCCGTCAGGGAAGGTTTCTATGAAGAGATAATAACTTTTGTTCTGACATTAAAAAAATACTCAATAAACATTTCAAATGTAAGTATGGAATTTGACGGAACAAGTATCTTAGTAACTCACTTTAACACTAATTTTGATTTAGGAGATCCCTCGGATTTAGCTAGAAAGGCTTCAGTGGTTGGCTACTACCTAACTGAAGAAGTTTGTGATGGCGAAATAAGGCTTGTTTATAGTGAAGAGGGCAATGAAATTAGGGCAGTTTCTAATTGTAATTAATCTAAACCTAAACTATAGGTCTAGATAAAAATAAAAAAAAATATTGTTTATCCCTATTTTCAATGATATTCTTATACGAAAATAAGGATTAAAAATGGCTACAAAAAATAGTAAAAAGAAAGAAAAGGGAGTGAACTTGAATATGAGACCAAGAAATTATTCTGCTGTAATTAAAGTCGTAGGAGTAGGCGGTGGCGGAACAAATGCTGTCAATAGAATGATTAAATTAGGTATTAAGGGTGTAGATTTTGTTGCTTGCAATACCGACGCTCAAAGTTTACTTGGGTCAAAAGCTGATTTGAAATTGGATCTAGGAAGAAAGTCAACAAGAGGTCTTGGTGCGGGTGCTAATCCTGAAATTGGAAGACAAGCAGCTGTAGATTCTGAAGAATTAATTGCCGAAGCTCTAAAAGGCTCTGACATGGTATTTATTGCTGCGGGTGAAGGTGGAGGAACTGGTACAGGAGCCTCACCAATTCTTGCAAATGTAGCACATGAGTTAGGGGCGTTAACAGTAGGTGTAGTAACTAGGCCTTTCGGTTTTGAAGGAAGAAGAAGATCAGTACAAGCTGAAGAAGGAATACAAGCTTTAAGAGATGTTGTTGACACCCTTATAGTCATACCGAATGATAGGTTGTTGCAAATAAGCGATAAAGATATAAAGATAAGTGAAGCTTATCTAAAATCTGATGAAATATTAGCAAACGGAGTCAAAGGTATCACAGGTTTAATAACAAATCCTGGAGTTATAAATGTTGACTTTGCTGATGTTAGAACTATTTTAAAAGACGCAGGAAACGCTGTACTTGGTATTGGTAAATCTACTGGAGAACAAAGAGCTCCAAATGCTGCTCAAGCTGCTATTTCTTCACCGTTACTTGAAGCAAATATGGACGGTGCGGAAGGAGTCCTTATAACAATAGCTGGTTCAGAGGATCTTAAGTTGCAGGAAGTTAATGAAGCCGCAAGGGTCATAACAGAAAGAGCTGATGACAATGCTGAAATAATCTTTGGTCATTTAGTAGACGATACTTTAGGAGATGCTGTTGAAGTAACAGTAGTAGCTGCTGGATTTGGTCCAAGACCAAATAGAAGAACCGTTTCAGATGTTGATGATGCTACTGGAGGTGATGGTCTCCCTGATTTCATCAGAGGATGATTCACTCCAAGTTAATTCCTAACGCACAATTTAATGACTCAAACGACTCAGAAAATTCAAATGATTTAGAGATTGCATCTATGGAACAGTCTCATAGCGACGTTTCAATAGAAGTTGACACTACCGGCACTTATAAGGCTGACGGATTAATAACAAACAAGAAAAAACTTGCTCTAGTTGTTAAAACCGCAGATTGCATGCCCGTAATTATTACAGATGAGAAAAAAATAGGTATTGTCCATATTGGTTGGAAGGGTTTAGAAAATAAAATATTTCATAAAACAATCTTAAATTTTAATTTATCAAAATTAAAAGTTTCTATTGGACCTCATGCTCAGAAATGCTGCTATGAAGTTAAAGAGGATTTAAAATTAAAATTTAGTAAGTATTGCATCAATGTTGGAGATAAAATTTATTTAGATTTAAGTATGGAGATAAAAGAATTCTGTACAAAAAATAATATTGATATAGAGATTTCTAAAATATGCACTATAGAAAACAAAAAATATAACTCATACAGAAGAGATAAAACTAAAAATAGACAGAGGAGTATTGTATGGATTTAGAAATATTAAATGATATAAACAATCTAGCAATTCAATACAAAGCGAAACTTTTACCTGTTATTAAAGATAAAAAATATGAAGATATTAAAAAAGTATATGACCAAGGTTTTAGAGAATTTGGTGAAAATAGAATAGAACAACTACTAGAGCATAGAGAAAAATTTAATGATTCTAAGTTTCATTTTATTGCACCTCTACAGTCAAGAAAAATAAGTCAAATTATGGAAAATTGCATTTATATTCATACTCTTGCTAGAGAAAAAGAAGCAAAAATAATTAATGAAAATTACTCTAATCAAAAAGTATTTGTTCAAATCAATATAGATGATGATGAAAATAAAAGCGGCATAAATCCTAAAGATGTAGAGCCCTTTTTTAATATGTTTGAAAATTTTAATTTTTTCCCTGTTGGGATAATGTGTATACCAAGTTTGGAAAATAACTCAAAGATTTCATTTTCAAAAATGCAAAAAATCAATGAAAAAATTAAGAAAGATTATAAAAACTATAGTGGTGAGCTTTCAATGGGTATGTCCGATGATTATGAAATAGCCTTAGATTATGGTGCTACACTAATTCGTATAGGTAGTAAAATTTTTAATTAATGTTAGAAAAATTTCTTATTTCAATAGGTTTAAAACAGCCAAGCTCATTAGAGCCCTATGTAGATGACTCAACAACAACTGTTAGACCTTCGACAGAAAATAGATTCACTAATGAAGAAGAATATGCAGGAGACATAAGGGTTCATCAACCAAAGGATGAGGTTGAAATAAAAGTATTAAAATCATTCAATGAAGTAGAGGGTCTAGGTATACCAATTAAAGACGGCTTTATTGTAGCAATGGATATTAGAGATATTGAAGACCAAACAGAAAGAAGGAGAATACTTGATTTTACTTTTGGAATGGTATTCGTTAATAACTCAAGCATGAGGTCTATAAATAAAGATGGTGTATATTTAATACTTCCTTCAAACTCTTCACTTCCTTCACAAGAGAGAGAAAGGCTTCAAGAATTAGGGCTTTATCGGGTAAATGTGTAGTCTAATTGAATTAACTTATAGGCTTTTCAGCTACTCTTTATTTCTATGGATAATATTGTCCTGGATACAAGTCCCTCAGGAACATCCAATTGGCCAAATTAAAAGTATTTTAGACCAATTTTATAATAGAATTCTGGCTCCAATTAGATCTGCAATACCTACAGTAAGGATAGGTATGGCTGGTTTAGATTTGTCTCCTATAGTTCTTATTTTGGGTGTAAATTTCCTATATCCAAGAGTTATGAATTTTATTTGCTAAGTTTGTTTTATTTTAATATCTACGGCGTAATCTAAAATTTTATTTACACCCTTAACGTCATTAATTTCAAATTCAGTAGTTAGAGTTTCATTTAAAATATAATCTTTAAATATTCCAACTGAAGATAATACACTCTCATCTTTTGTTGAAATTACAAGAGATATTCTATCGGTAATATCAAAACCCATGTCTTTTCTCTGTTTTTGAATTGCAGAAACAAGCTCTCTTGAAATTCTTTCTAGCACCAATTCTTCATCTAATTCAATATCAAGATATACAGAAAAATCATTTACGATTTCTTGATTAGCTGTATCTTTATTTTTTATAAGTCTTACATCTATATCTGAGATATTTATTTTTTCATTTTTAAATTCTATGTATTCTTTGCTTATCAAATCTTCAATATCTTCCTGTTCTAAATTTGATAAGTATTCTCCAAATTTTCCTATTTCTTTACCTAACTTAGGGCCTAAGTTTGAATAATTTGGCTTACAATCATATTTAACCCAGTTTTCAAAATTATTGTCAAATGTAAGTTCTTTGATGTTTAGCTCATTAAGAATAATATCTTTGACGTTTGAAATATCATTAATCTTATCTGTATCCTTTGTAATTATTGTTAAATTTCTTAACGGTTGTTTATTTGGAATTTCTACATTTAACCTTATGTTCCTTACAGATTTTATAATATTTTTAGCTAATAGCATTTCATTTTCTAAGTTTGTATTTATTAAATTTTCATCAGCGTCAGGATAATTTTCAAAGTGTATGCTTTTATTGCTTTCATTTGTTAAACCTTGATAAATTTCTTCGCAGATAAATGGCAATACAGGCGCCATTGTTTTTGAGAAATCAAATAAAACTTCATGAAGTGTTTTAAAGGCGTTTATTTTATCCAAATCATCTTTCCCTTTTTCTTTCCAAAATCTTTTTCTATTAGAACGTACATACCAATTTGTTAGTTCATCTATAAAATTCATAAGAGGGGGGATTACCTCATAAAGATAGTAATTTTCCATCTTTTCATTAACTGTCTTTATTAGTGATTGAAGAGATGAAATAATCCATTGATCCATTAAGGGTCTTTCACTAACTGGTGATGCTGAATTAAGTTCTTCTAATGAAATGTCATCAGCATTAGCATAGTTAGAAAAAAATGAATAACTATTCCATAAAGGTAAGATAACGTTTCGGGTTACTAGTTTTACACCATCTTCTGAAAATTTTAATGGTTCTCCTCTTACAACGGGTGAATTTATTAGATAAGCTCTTAAACTATCTCCTCCATAAGTATTTAATAATTCTTCAGGATCAGGATAATTTTTTAAGCTTTTGCTCATTTTCCTGCCATCTTCAGCAAGAATCATTCCAGTAGTTATACAATTTTTAAAAGCTACAGAATCAAATAAAGCAACTGAAAGAACAGTGAGTGTATAAAACCAGCCTCTTGTTTGGTCCAAGCCCTCTGCTATGAAATCAGCAGGAAAACCTTCCATGAATAAATCTTTGTTTTCGAAAGGATAATGCTGTTGCCCATAAGGCATAGAACCTGATTCAAACCAACAATCTAGCACTTCTGGTGTTCTTATATATGTTTTACCATCTATAGTTATTTCAACGTCATCAAGAAAGTGCTTATGTAAATCGGTAATATTTTCTCCGCTTAATTTTTCAAGCTCTTCTATTGAACCTATACACAGTAGATCTTCAGAGTCTTCTTTATTTATCCATATTGGGATACAACTTCCCCAGTACCTGTTTCTACTTATTGCCCAATCCCTTGCATTTGCTAGCCAGTTAGAAAATCTTTTTTCTCCTATGAAGCCCGGAACCCAGTGTGTTTCATTATTAAGCTCAACCATTCTTTGTCTAATTTTCTCAACACTCACAAACCAAGTTGGTATAGCTTTATAAATTAATGGCTCTCCAGTTCTCCAGCAAAATGGGTAAGAATGCATTTCTGTAGTTTGACTAAATAATAATTTTCTTTCATCTAATTGTTTTATGATTATTGCATCAGCATCTTTAACATATTTATTTTCCAAACCTTTTACACTTGAATCAAATTTTCCAGAAAGTGTTACAGGGTCAACAATTGCATCTATCCCTCCATTTTTTAAAGCATAAAAATCACTTTCTCCATATGCAGGTGCTTGAGAAACTAAACCAGAGCCAGAATCTGTGTTTGTGTCATCACTATGTATAATTCTGAATGCTCCATTTAAATATTCATTTTCAAATTCATCGTATGCAGGAATATATTCTCCTCCAATTAAATCTGAACCAATTGACTCATCAATAATTTGATAATCATGATCGTTCAGTTCATTCAACCTTTCACTAGCTATCCAATAGTTCGTATTATTCAATAAAATTCTGGAGTATTTAATTTTCTCTCCAACAGCAATAGCAAGATTGCCAGGTATGCACCATGGGGTAGTCGTCCAAACTAAAAATTCATCATCTTTTTTGATTTTATTATGATCTTTTCTTGCTCTTAAAGTAAAGAAAATAGAAGGGTCCTCAACATCTCTATAATCCATATTTGCTTCAAAATTTGAAAGAGGGGTGGCAGCAGCCCATGAGTAAGGTAAAACTTTGTAATCCTTGTAAATTAGTTCATTTTCCCAGAGTTCTTTAAATACCCACCAAACACTTTCCATAAAATCAATATCCATAGTTTTATAATCGTTTTCAAAATCAACCCATCTTCCTATTTTTCTAGTTACTCTTTCCCAGTTTTCAGTATTTGTTTGAACTTGAGATCTGCATGCTTCATTAAATTTAGCAATTCCATAATCATCTATTTGTTGAGGGTCTTCTAAGCCTAGTTCTTTTTGCACTTCCATTTCAATAGGTAGACCATGCACATCCCAACCGAATCTTCTTTCTACATAGAATCCCCTCATAGTCCAGTATCTTGGAACAATGTCTTTGATAACTCCTGCTAACAAGTTTCCATAATGAGGACTTCCTGTTGGAAATGGAGGCCCATCATAAAATCTAAATATTTTTGAGTCTTTTCTGTTATTTACTGAGTTTTCGAACGCATTGATTTCATCCCAATACTTAGATATTTTCTCTTCATTATTTGCTAAATGAATATTATTATCTACTCTTTTGAACATATCTCTAAGATTTTAAATACTTTATCAAGAAAAGCACTGTTTAACTTAACAAATAAATTATTTTTATTAATTATTTGTTTTAATAAGAAATTTAGTAATATACATTAATTAATAAAAAAATTATGGCTAGAAAACTTGCACCAAATACTATAAAAAAGTTTGAAAAAAGACTGTTAGCTGAACGTGAACAGCTTTTAACAATGTTAGAGCAACATCAAAAGGAAAGAGAAAATATTAGAATTTCTGAAGCATCAGCTGAGAGAAGTCCTGATCCAACATCTGCAGATGGTGGTTCCATGGCGTTTGAATTAGAAAAAGAGTTAACTTTAGACGAAAATACTAAACACCTATTAAACCAGATTGAACACGCCCTAGTTTTAATAAAGAAGAAAAAGTACGGAAATTGTGAAAATTGTGGTGAAGCTATTCCAGTAGCTAGGCTTGAGGCTCTACCTTGGGCAACCTTACGCAAAGAGTGTGCAGAATTACTTGAATCTTAATAAACTTTACAAACCTTTAGTAATTTCCATTTTTTTAGCTCTTCTTGATAATTATGTAAAATATTACGTTCGACTTAACAATATCCAAGAAACAGTAATAATTGAAAATTTCCTTACAATAGATTTAACATACAATACTGGAATCGCATTCGGACTTTTTAGTGAACAAACAAACATTACTTTCGTACTTTCATTGATTGTTTTCTTTTGGTTGCTTACACAATTTAATAATTTGGAAAACAATACAATGGAATTTTATTCTCTAGCTTTGATTCTAGGGGGGGCAATTGGGAATTTAGGCGAAAGAGGATACAATTTAATTACTTTTAATGATGGTAAAGTTACAGATTTTATAGAGCTTTTGTTTATTCCTAGCTTTAATTTTGCTGATTCGTATATCACAATAGGTATATGTATGTTGATACTTTCGGAGTTAAAAAATAAATAATCCAGAAATAAAATTTCAAAATCAAAACATTATAGTTTTTAACAAACCCAATGGTTTGTTAACTCACCCAAACAGTAAATCTAATGAAAAAACTTTGAGGGATTTTCTGCTTGAAGTAGTTCCAAATATAAAAGATTGGGGAGAAGAATACAGAGAAGGCATAGTACATAGGTTGGATAGAGTAACGTCTGGTCTTATAGTATGTGCAATAAATCATGAAACATATACATTTTTGAAAAATGAATTCAAAGATAGAAAAGTAAATAAAAAGTATTTAGCGATAGTACAAGGTAATCTTTCATCAGAAAGCGGAAAAATAGAATTGCCAATAAAAAGATCAGAATCAAACAGATCAAAAAGGTCTATAGGAAAGAATGGAAGATTATCTATCTCTGAGTATGAAGTTATCAAAAAGAACAGTGGATATTCGCTAATTAGTATAAATCTTATAACAGGTCGAAATCATCAAATTAGAGCTCAGATGGAATATTTAAATACCCCTGTAGTTAATGATACTTTATATGGAGCCGAATTGAATAAACACATTCCACCTAATGCTATTTGTTTACATTCTAAAAATTTGAATTTTAAATTATTTAATGAGGAATTTTCCTTTGAATCTCCACCTCCAGAATTTTTTAATAAAGTTCTGGAAGTGTAAATTTATTAAAAAACATTTACAATAAATCTATGAGTAAATCCTTTGTACATTTACACGCCCACACTGAGTATTCGATGTTAGATGGGGCAGCTAAGATTGATGATTATCTTGATAGGGTTAAAGAGCTTAATCAACCTGGCGCAGCTATTACCGACCACGGGAATCTTTATGGTGCTTTAGAATTCTATCATTCAGCTTTAAAGAAAAAATTAATTCCAATAATTGGATATGAGGCTTATGTTATTAATGATTCAAGATTTGATAGGCCTGATCGTGAAAGTAATAAAAGGTATCATTTAACCCTTTTAGCTGAAAATACAGTTGGTTATTGGAATCTAGTTAAAATGGCCAGCAAAGCTTATACAGAAGGTTACTACTACAAACCAAGAGTTGATTATGAATTATTAAAAGACCATAGTGAAGGGATTATTGCTTTATCAGGATGCCTTGGAGGAGAAATTTCACAATTTTTAGCACCTGATGGCTCAGTTGAAGAGGGCAATCAAGAAGGAGAGAGAAGCTTTTCAAAAGCATTAGAAAAAGCTAGATTTTATCAATCAATTTTTGGAGAAAGTAACTTTTATATTGAATTGCACAATCATGGAATTACACAACAAAAAATAATTTTACCTGATTTACTTAAAATATCTGAGGAGATAGGGGCTCCTTTAGTTGCTACTAATGATTCACATTATGTAAATCAAGATGATGCTTCTGCTCATGATGCACTGCTATGTGTTCAAACAAATGCAACATTAGACGACAATACAAGATTTAAATTTGATGGCTCAGGTTATTATGTTAAATCATCTGAAGAAATGAGAAAATTGTTTCCAGAAGAAAAATTTCCAAAAGCTTGTGACAACACTGTAGAGATTGCTGAAAGAATAGAATATAACTTTAGTTCTCCAAAGTATTATCTCCCTGACTTTCCCGTACCTCAAAAAAATAAAACAATTGAAGAATACTTAAATGAAAAAGTATATGAAGGTGCAGAAGAAGTTTACTCAGATCTTTCTAAAGAAATCAAAGAGCGCATAGATTACGAACTAGAAGTAATAAATTCTATGGGTTTTGCATCTTATTTTTTAATAGTTGGTGACTTAATGAACTACGCTAAGGAAAATGATATAAGAACAGGGGCTGGAAGAGGTTCCGCAGCAGGATCAATCGTTGCATACTGTCTTGGAATAACTGGTATTGAACCCTTAAAGTACGGATTACTATTTGAGCGTTTCTTAAATAAAGGCAGAAAAGAATTACCAGATATAGATATGGACTTTGATGAAAGATATAGAAACGATGTTATAGAATATGTAATAAAAAAATACGGCGAAGATAAAGTTGCACACATAATTACATTTGCAACTATAAAAGCCAAACAAGCAATAAGAGATGCAGCTAGAGTTTTAGGACTCTCATTTTCTTCTGGTGATAAGGTTGCAAAGTTAATGCCTCCAATGATACTTGGCAATACCGCAACAATATCTGAATGCTTAAAACTAGATGAAGATAATAAGAGTGGATATAGTAAAGAGTTTTACTCAGCATCCTCAGAATTAAGAGAGCAATATAAAAAAGATGAAGAAGTAAAAGAAATCATAAATATAGCACTTGGATTAGAAGGTCTAAGAAGACAAGATGGTATTCATGCAGCAGCTGTTGTTATTTCTCCAGATACAATTACTAATTTTTTGCCAGTTCAACAAAAAGGAAAAGAAGCTGAATTAGTAACTCAATTTGAAATGCACACAGTTGAACAACTGGGTCTTTTAAAAATGGATTTTCTAGGTCTAAGAAATTTATCTGTAATTGATAGAACGTTAGAACTGATCGGTGATGAGAAGTTAGACATTGACAATATACCTTTAGATGATAAAAAAACTTTTGAATTACTTGCTGATGGAAAAATGACAGGTGTATTCCAATTAGAGAGTAGGGTAGCTCAGTCGACTTCAAGAAGTTTAAAAACAAATACTTTTGAAGATATTGTTGCGTTAGTTGCTCTTATAAGACCTGGACCCCTTGGTGCTGGAATGCACAATGAGTTTACTGATCGCGCTACAGGAAGAAAAGATATTGAATATTTGCATAAAGATCTTGAAGAAATACTTTCCGAAACATACGGAGTAATTTTGTATCAAGAACAAGTTATGCAGATTGCTCAGAAAATATCTGGATTTGAATTAGAAGAAGCAGATGAATTAAGAAAAGCAATGGGTAAGAAAATACCAAAAGTTATGGAAAAACAAAGGGAAAAATTTACAATAGGAGCTACAAAAAATGGTTACTCTGAACAATTTGCAATAGAGCTTTTTGATCAGATAGCATATTTTGCTGGATATGGATTTAATAAAAGTCACTCAGTTCCATATGCTCTTCTTGCTTATCAAACTGCATATTTGAAAGCTAATCATCCAGCTGAGTATTTAGCAGCATGTTTAACAGCAGTAAAAAGAGATAAAGACAGAACTGCTATTTTTCTTTCCGAGGCTCGAGACTTAGGTGTTAAAGTTTCTACACCAGATATTAATGAAAGCCTCGAAGATTTTTCAGTGAGTAACAATGAAATAGTTTTTGGCATTTCTGCAATAAGAAATGTTGGAGATATTACAGCTGAAAAAATAATTAATGAAAGAGGAAATGGTCCATTTGAAACAATAGAAGAATTTTTATCTCGCATTGATTCTAGATCTTTAAATAAAAGAGGTATAGAAGCTATGGTTCAGGGAGGCGCTTTCGACAGATTTGGATTTCCACGTAAAGGGGTTTTTGAATCAATAACTGACTTAATTGAAGATGCAAAAGATTTGAAAAAAAATGGACAAAGCTCGCAAGGTTCATTATTTGAACTTGACGATAGTGAAAATAAAACAAAAATTCAAAATGTTGAATGGGATAAAAAGGAATTACTAGATAGAGAAAGAGAAATGCTTGGTTTTTTTGTTAGTGAGGACCCTCTCGAAGGGTATGGGGAAGTTCTTAGGTCTGATTCTTCACATTCTGTAGTTGAATTACTAGATTACTCAGAGGAGGAAGAGGTCAACGTCGTTATTGCTGGTTTAGTATCCAATGTTCAGAAAAGAGTTTCTAGAAGAGGGAACCCCTGGATTCAATTTGACATTCAGGAGATTACAGGATCAGTTGGAGTTCTATTGTTTAACAAATTAGTAGATAAGTATAATTCAAATTTAGATGGAGAGGCTTATATTAAAGTTACTGGAACTTATGTTGGGGGGTCTGAGAATATTATAAGAGCTAGAGACATTGAAGCGGTAGAGCCATCAAAAATGATAATGGACCAAGACACTAGCCCATTAAGAATCTCTGTTTCAGAAGATATACTCGATAAAAATAATTTAATTCTTCTTAAAGAGCTTCTACAGAAGCATCCAGGAAATTCTAAAGTTGAGCTAGAGGTTAGCTCAGAAGGCGAAGTACCAAAATTATTAGAATTAAAATCTATAAAAATAAAGAAAACTACTGAATTAAGAAACGAAATAAATACATTACTTTCAAATTAATTAATATTTAACTATGACATTTAATATAAGCGATTTTCAAAATAGATTTAAAAAAAGAGCAGAAGCTGTAAAAAATAGATCTGTGCCACCTGTTGGAGGAGATGAGAGACTAGCTTTTATAAAACAGGCTGAAGAGGACTATCAAGATTATATGATAATTTCTGATTCTGAATATGAAATTATCGATGGTTATTTAGTTTTTAAATATAAGCTAGATTCTTAATTTAAATTTTCTCCCATTGGAAAAATAATATGTATAACCTCTGCGCAAGCTTTTGCAATTTCCATATGTTCTTTTTGAGTACCATTTCCTGCTCTAAGCTCAATGTAGTGTATCCAACTTCTTAATGTACCATTCATATACAACCTGCTAACTGTGTTGCCCTCAGGTAAAACAGACCTTGCCTGTTCTTTAGCTATTCCAGAATCAATAGCCCAATTATAAGCATTGGTTGCTGCTTCAATGACTTCATTTTGCTTAGATGTCCACTCATTTACAATTTCAGCATTATCAGTATCAATAGAATTTTGTCTATTTTTTGGATCCTGCAATCTTGCTTCTCTTGTGACGAATTCTAAATCTTCGACTGGGTTTGCATATCTTTGACTAAATTCTTGGAAACTGAACGACCTATGTCTTAACATTTGTCTTGCAATATCTCTAGTTGTTTCAATTTCTAAACAAGCACTTACCATTTCCAGAGGAGACCAATGGGCATTTTTAATAAGATAAGTTATTAACTTTTCACTTGTTTCTGTATTTAATTGATTAGATGGGTTTGATACGCGTGCACAAAATGCCACCAATTCTTGCGCATCTGAGATACCTTCATTACTTACCTCTTCAGTAGGTTTTGAATAACTTATTAATTTAACTTTCATTTATGTAACTATATTAAAATAAAAAAAATATGTTTTTATTAAGAGCGATAGTTTTTTTTATACTTGTATCTTTAGTTTTGATACTAGGGTATCCATTAATAATTGTTTACGACCTAGCAAATGGCGGTGATGGATTCGGCTTATGTGACAATATAGTTACTTGCTCTATTCCAATAAGCGAAGGTCCAAGATTGTTAATCTTTCTAATTGGGGCCTTTTTCTTTTTAGTCTTCTTATTACGTTTAATAATGAAATATTTGAATAGTCTTGAAGAAAATAGCTCTATTCTTTAATTACATAATATATAGATGAAAGAACAACAAAAACGCCAATCCAATTAGTTAAGTTGAGTACTTCTTCAACATAAAATACTCCAATTAATAAAGCAAACACTCCCTCTAGTCCAAACAATAAAGATGCAGTAGAGGCATTTATAAACTTTTGACCAAATAACTGGAGATAAAAGGCACAGAAATTAACAAGAATACCCAAAAATAATATTGGATATATGAAATCTATACCTTCTGCAATTTGATTAATGTTCAAAAAAGGGATACAAAGTATTCCACCTACCAAAGATTGAATAAACATAAGTTGTGAAATATTTTTTCCTTGAATATATCTTTCAACCATTACTATGTGCAGGGCGTAACCAGAAGCACAAATTAAAGTGAAGAGATTACCAAAAAGTTGGTCTATGCTATTTATCGCAATTAAGAATATTCCAAGAAATCCAAATGTAGATCCGATATAGTTTTTTCTTTCTATTGTTGTTTTATTGATAAATTTTGAAAATATTGGAGTTAGCACAATATAAAATCCAGTAACGATACCAGAATTTATTGTGGATGTAGTTAGCAATCCTTGTGTTTGAGTAATATATCCAATCCAAAGAAAAAGTCCCATTAATAATCCTGGTTTTAAATATTCTTTTGTTGGAATTCCACCAGAAATAAGAAATAAAATAGATGCAATTAAATATCTAAGAAATACAACAGTTGTTGGAGATAAGTCATCCAACAAGTTTTTTACAATAATAAAAGTTGATCCAAACAATAAAGCTGCAAGGACCAAAGCGTTAACTGCTATAACTTTTTTATTCTTAAACATCTGAATAAGTGAACATTAATATATTGTATAAAATAATTATATGAAAAAACAAGTTAAGGTAAAAGAGATTCAAAAAATCTTAGATAAGAAATATCCAAATCCACCAGTTCCATTGAACCATAAAGATCCTTTCACTCTTTTAATAGCTGTTTTACTATCTGCCCGTTGCACAGATAAAAAAGTAAATGAAGTGACACCTTATTTATTTAAATTAGCCAACAATCCAAATGAAATGGCTAAACAAAATGTAAAGAAAGTACGCGAAATTGTTAAACCTTGTGGATTGTCACCTCAAAAATCAAAAGCAATAGTGGGGCTATCAAAAATACTAGTAAATAAATATGACTCAGTTGTTCCTAAAAATTTTGAACAACTAGAAGAATTACCAGGAGTAGGTCACAAAACAGCTTCAGTCGTAATGAGTCAAGCATTTGGAGTCCCTGCATTTCCGGTTGATACACACATTCATCGATTAGCATGGAGATGGGCATTATCTACAAGGAAAAGTGTAGAAAAAACTGAAAAAGATTTAAAACGTTTATTTCCTGAGGAATCTTGGAATAAACTACATTTACAAATGATATATTTTGGGCGTGAATATTGTCCAGCTATATCACATAAAAAAGATACATGCCCTATTTGTAGTAAATATGGCCGTAAGGGGATTAAATAACATGGATGTAAATTTATCAATAGCATTTATATTTGGGGCCCTTTCTTTCTTCTCACCTTGCGTTCTTCCTTTAGTTCCCGGTTATCTTGCTATATTTTCAGAGGTAGAAAAAAATACTCGTGTACGTTTGATTGGTTCAATACAATTTACTTTTGGATTTACATTAGTTTTTATTTCTTTAGCGGCAATAGCCACTAACATTGGCTCTTTCTTTTCTCGCAACTCCCAGTCTTTATCTATGTTAAGCGGTGTGATAATAATTATTTTTGGTCTAATACTTTTCTTTCCAAATTTGAATCAAAAATATTTTTATAGTGCAAACTATGTTGATTTAAATAAATTTAAAAATTTTAAAAACTTTATTCTAGGTTTAACCTTTGCTTTTGGATTTACCCCGTGTATAGGACCAGTTTTAGGAGCACTTCTTACTTTATCTTCAAATAAACAAACAGTAAGTGAGGGCATACTTTTATTATCTGTTTATTCATTAGGATTAGCGATTCCATTCATATCAATGCCTTTACTTTCTTCAAAAGTTAACCTTAAAGGAAGGCTTATTATTAAATTTCAACAATATTCAAATAAAATATCTGGAAGTATTCTAATTTTTATTGGTTTTTTAATATTCTCTGACAGGATGTACCTTCTAGCATCAATATTCCAGGACTTATTTATTTATTTAAAACTTGATTGGTTAAGTACAATATAAGAATGCAATACTTAAAACTAGATAAAGTCCTAACTTTTGAAGGAGAAGATGCAGTTTCATTTTTAGATTCACTGATCTCTAATGAATTCGTTGAAGGAAAAATAACCCCATCTTTTTTACTTTTCCCTGACGGAAAGATAAATTATTGGTTCTTAACTGAAAAAAATGGTCAAGTTATAAATATATATCAAAATAAAGATGAATTATTAAAAATAAAAGAAACTTTTGAAAAATACAAAATAAGAATTAAATGTGAAATAGAGATAAAAGATATAGATGTTTATTTAAAAATTAATCCAGATACATTTGAATCAGGATTTGAAAACAGCTTTCCTGGAGAAGATTTGCATACTTGGAATGAGGTAACTTTAAAAAATGAACTCCCAACAACAGAAACTATTAAAAATGGACTATTACCCAATGAAACTAAATGGCTTCTAACATTTCTTAATTTTGAAAAAGGATGCTTCCTAGGTCAAGAGCCTGTATCAAGAGTTAATTTTAGAGGAAGACCAAGACGGAAATTGATAACTAACGAAGCTGGTGTTCAAGAATTTATTAAAATTTAATTATAAGCTAAAAATTGCGCCCTTATCATATCTTTCTAAAGAAAACTGTACAATTGGTCCTACTGTTAAAACCATAACCACCGTTCCATATCCGTAGGATCCACCAAGTAGAACTCCAATTATGAATGCTGTAAAGTCGATTGCTATTCTTGTAGCTCTAATGCTTGGTCCCATTTTTGAAATACCTGTCATAATTCCATCTCTTGGACCTGGACCAAGACCAGAACCTATGTATATTCCTACACCCATGGCAAAAACAACAGTGCCAAAATATAGATACAAATGTCTAAGCCAAAATAAATCAGGAGTTGGCAAGAAGTACATAGTCAAATCAATTACATTGCCGATTGTAAGTATATTAATTATTGTTCCAATGAAAGGCTTTTGTTTTAAAGGTATCCACCCAAGAAGCAAAATAAAACCTGTAATGACTCCAGCGAATCCGATCTTTACATTTATCAATTGACTAAAACCATCATGAAAAACATCCCACGAGTTTAATCCCAATTTAGCCTCAATAGTAAAAGCAAGTCCAAAACCACATAAAAACAAACCAAACAATAATTGAGGTAACCTCTCTAATATTTGTCTATTCATTTTTTCCAAATAAATCTTCTAAAAGATTTATGTTCTCGGGACATAATTCATAAATAGACTGAAATCTTATAATTGGAATAATTCTGTTTTCCTTTTTTACTTCTATTCCATTTTCAAGGAGGATATTTTGAATCAAAATTGAAGATGTTTCTTCATCTATCCAATTAATTGCTTCATTACATACTGATTTTCCAATTTCAATAACAATCTCGTCACTGAAAGTTTCAAGAGTCTCGTCGGCATCAGCTATTCGTAATTGATCTATATAACTATCACCAAATCTTTCAGTAGTAGTAATTGAGTAAATTATTATTCCACTCACAAAAACAATAAATATTATAAAACCAATTTTTGATATATTATTCACTACTTCATTATTAACTTAATCAGTATTTAAACCTAATCAAAAAAAAGTACCCGGAGGGGGAGTCGAACCCCCACATCCGAAGATACTGGATTTTGAATCCAGCGCGTCTGCCAATTCCGCCATCCGGGCTTACTTAAAGATTATATTTGATATATCCAAAAATGAGAGAATTTATTTTTTAAGTTTACAATGGTTTAATGATTATTCTTATTGATGGATTTAGTGTTGCTTTTAGAGCTTTTTATGCTTTGCCAGAGAGTTTAATGACATCTGACGGAACTCCTACCAATCTTATTCATGGATTTCTCTCAATGATTAACAAAGTAATAAATGAATACAAATCAAAACAAATGATTGTTACATGGGATTTACCTGGAAAAACTTTTAGAAATGATATATATAAAGAATATAAATCAAATAGATCTCCAGCACCTGATAATTTTAAGGTACAGATACCTCTTTTACACGATTTATTAGATTCATTTAATATCCCTCAGGTCTCGGAAGTAGGGTACGAAGCTGATGACGTACTTGGGTCTTTAGCAAAAAAATATAATGATAAAGGTCAAGAAGTAATGATCGTTACAGGAGATAGAGACACTTTCCAGTTAATATCGAAAAATACAAAGATACTTTATACAAAAAGAGGAATATCGGAAATAGACATAGTAGATGAAAAGTTTTTTCTTAATAAATATGGATTTAAAACAGGTCAATATATTGAATACTTAGCACTAAAAGGAGATCCATCAGACAACATACCTGGATTAGTTGGGGTCGGAGAAAAAACTGCAACATCATTATTAAAAAAATATAAAACAATAGAGGGAATCTATAAAAATTTAAATGATTTAACACCAAAAATAAAAAATTCATTTCAAGAAAATAAAGAAATGTTAAAAATGAGCAAAGATTTAGCAACTATTAGAACAGACTTAAAAATAGAATTACCGAAAGTACAATTAAAAGACACAGCATATTATTCGGATGAAGTTTTAGAAGCTTCTCAAGATAAAGTTAAGAAACTTGAATTAAATAAATATATTAAATCATCAAACTCTCGAGAAAAAGAAAATGATGAAAATGATCAAAATGACGATTTAATAATAACTGAAAATTTAACAGGCTCACAGTTGATGATTAACTATGAAGATCAATTATATTTTATAAATTCAAATAACTACGGAAAATACATAGGTAAATTATCAAATTTGGATTACTTTATATCTTTGAATACACAAAAACTTATTAACAAAAACGAGGAAGGAATTAAAAATTTAAAATTTGATGCATATGATTGTGTTCTTTTCTTGAGAGATCCAAGCATTAGGCCTGATAATTTATTAAGTATCTCAAAACATCTGGATAGGACTGCAGGCTTAACTAATAAATCTGAAGTATTTGATTATCTTATATTTTTCCAAAAACATTTTTTATTTATATCTAAAGAAGTACAAACATTTAAAAATGAAAAAAAACTTTATAAACTTTATGAAGATTTAGATTTTCCTCTTTTATCCATATTAGATTCAATGAGTAAAAAAGGAGTAAAGGTATCTAAAACTAAAATAGAGAAATTATCTAAAGAAATTAATAATGAGTTAGATTTACTCGATAAAGAAATTAAAAAGATTACTAATAAGGATTTCAATTTAAACTCACCTAAACAATTATCTGAAATCTTATATGTTGATATGGAATACCCAATAATTAAAAAGACCCCTAAAGGAGCACCTTCAACAGATGCGTCAGTTTTAGAAGAATTATCTAAATCTCACGAACTTCCAAAATTTATTCTTAAATATAGAGAGTACGAAAAACTTAGATCAACTTATATAGAAGGATTAAAAAATGAAATTGTAAAAAATAGAATTCATACTTCTTACAACCTTTTTGGAACAACGACAGGAAGGCTTTCATCTGAAAAACCAAATTTACAAAATATTCCTAATAAAACACCAATAGGTCAAAAAATTAGAGAGTTTTTTATAGCTGACACTAATCACTCATTTGTTATTGCTGATTACTCACAAATAGAATTAAGAGTACTTGCTCACTTAAGCAAAGATAAAAATATGATCAGCATGTTAAAAAATAGAGATGCAGATATACACTCTGAAACTGCTGCTCGAATATTTAATGTGGATATAGATTCTGTTTCAAAAGATATGAGGAGAAAAGCTAAAGAAGTAAATTTTGGTTTAATTTACGGAATGGAGTCTTTTGGTTTATCTAAAAGTTTAGATATACCTAAAAAAGAGGCTACTGAATTAATTGATTCATATTTTAATCAATTTCCAAGAATTAAAGGCTATTTAGATTCTATTGTAAAAAATGCAGAAAGCTCTACTTTTACTGAAACATTATATGGAAGAAAAAGATTCATTAGAGAGTTAGCTTCTTCTAATTTTCAATTAAAAGCTATGGGAAAAAGAATTGCAATGAATGCCCCTATTCAAGGGACAGCCTCAGATATCATGAAAATTTCTATGATTAAATTAGAAGATAAAATTAAAAAACTAAACTCTACTGACATAATTTTACAAATTCATGATGAGATAATTATTCAAACCCCTGATGACATTGTAAGTAAAACTGCTAAATTAGTACAAAAAGAAATGGAAAATGCCACTGTTTTAGACGTTCCTTTATATGTTGATATAAAACAAAATAAAAATTTAGCTAATTTTAATAATTAGTTTGTAAATATCCTAGATATGTTATTCTAAAAGTCGCAATACTATGATTGGAAAAAATTACATATTATGACAGATAATTTAGATGAGAAGTCTAATTCTTCAAATGTCGTTGAGATTCCAGATGATGCTAAGCCTGAAGATTTTCCAGATCTTTTAGAAAAAACTATCGTTACTTTTAATACTGGAGATGTCATTGAAGGCACCGTAGTAAGAATTGATAGAAACGAAATATTCGTAGATGTTGGATATAAGTCTGAAGGAGTTATTCCTTCAAGAGAATTAACAGTAAGGAAATCTATAAATCCTAACGAAATTGTTAAAGAAGGTGAAAAAATTAAAGCCTTAGTTTTGGATAAGGAAGATGATGAAGGCAGATTATTATTGTCTGTTAAGAGAGCTTTATATGAAAAAGCATGGGGAGATATTCAAAAAGTTGCTGATGAAAAGACTTCAATTAAGGGAACAGTAATTGAGTCAGTAAAGGGTGGCTTGATAGTAGACATAGGTGTTAGAGGATTTTTACCAGCCTCACTAATTGATGTAAGGCGAGTAAAAGAATTAACTTCTTATATTGGTGAAGAGATAGAAGCAAAAATTCTTGAACTTGACAGACAAAGAAATAATATTGTACTTTCAAGAAAAGCACATCTAGAAGAAGAACAGTCTGAAGAACGACAAGGATTTCTTGAAGACTTAGAAGTTGGAGACATAAAAGAAGGCAAAGTTTCATCAATTGTAAATTTTGGAGCTTTTGTAGACATTGGTGGAATGGATGGCCTCGTTCATGTCTCCGAACTTTCTTGGAGGCATGTAGAGAATCCTAATGAGATAGTAAAAGTTGGAGATAAAGCAACAGTTAAAGTTTTAGAAATTGATAATGACAAAGAAAGGATATCACTCTCAATAAAACAAGTTACTGAAGACCCTTGGTTAGATTTTGAATTAAGTTTTAATGATGGGGACATTGTAGATGGTGAAGTAACAAAAGTTGTTCCATTTGGTTCCTTTGTAACTATTGGAAAAGGTGTAGAAGGTCTCGTTCATATATCTGAAATTTCCATTGATAAGGTAGATTCACCTGAATTGGCATTAGCAATTGGTCAAAAAGTAAAAGTTAAAATTATTGAATTAGATATTCCAAAAAGGCGTGTCAATCTTTCTATAAAACAAGCAGATCCAGAATGGAAAGAAGTTGAAGAAGAAAAAAATGAACCTAAAACGCATTCCTCTCAATCAGATAAAAAGTCAGATTCAGATGATGAAAAATCTACACGTCAAAAAGTAGAAGGTGTAGACGAATCATTAGATAATATCCTCCAAGAGCTTAAAGATCGTGGGATAGGCAATACGGATTAGATTTAAATTTAATAACTACTTATTCTTATATCTATGGATAAAAAAGTAATAGTAATTACTGGACCTATTGGTAGTGGCAAATCTAAAGTCTTATCAATAATTAATAGATTAGGATATAACACTGTTGATTTAGACGTTGTATCTGGAGATATATTATTAAGTGAGGAATCAAAAGATTTTCTTTCTAACAATTTTCCATCTTCGTTAATAAATGGTGATGTTTCAAGAGAGAATATTGCAGATATAGTATTTAGAGACAAGAGTAAATTGGAAATATTAGAAAATTTTTTACATCCAAAAGTATTAATTAAGTTAAACGACATTATCCAAAAAAATGATGATATAACATTCATTGAGGTATCTGCTCCTAAAAATTTACATAAAGATTTTCATACTGTTGTAATTTGGGCATCTAAAGAGGAAAGAATTAAAAGACTAATAGATAGAGGTATGGAAATTAATGATATAAAAAATAGAATTAAATCTCAACCAACTGATGAATGGTGGCATTCTATTGGAGCCCTAATAATTAACAATGATTTAGATCAACTTGAAATAGATATTAAAAATTATATAAACGGATTTATTAATGAGTAGATTTGAAGTTGTTTCTGATTTCAAACCTGAAGGAGACCAACCAAAGGCAATAGAAAAATTAAAGGAAGGTCTTAATAAAGGTTTTGATTTTCAAACTCTTATGGGTATAACTGGTTCTGGTAAATCAGCAACCATTGCTTGGCTGATTGAAGAGCTACAACTTCCGTCTCTTGTTTTAGCTCCCAATAAAGCTCTAGCTGCTCAACTAGCGAATGAATTTAAACAATTTTTTCCTAAGAATAGGGTTGAATATTTTGTATCTTATTATGACTATTATCAACCAGAAGCTTATGTACCTAGAAGCGATACTTTTATAGAAAAAGATGCAAATATAAATGAAGAGATAGATAGGTTGAGGCATTCAGCAACAAGCGCATTATTAATGAGAGATGATGTGATTGTTGTATCATCAGTCTCTTGTATTTATGGTTTAGGCTCTCCTCAAGAATATAGAAATAAAATCATCCCAATAATTAAAAATAAAGAATTTGATTTAGATACATTACTTACAAAATTAATTAAACAACAATACATTAGAAATGATTTAGTGGTATCAAGAGGTTCTTTTAGATTAAAGGGAGATACATTAGATATTTTTCCAGTTTACGAAGAGACAATATATCGCATAGAATTTTTTGGTGATGAAGTCGAGAGCATATTAAGAATAGATCCAGTTACAGGTGAAATACTTGAAAAGTTAAATGAGTTAGCAATATTACCAGCTTCACATTACGTGTCTTCTGATGACACAATAAAACATGCTCTTGAAAAAATAGAATTAGATATGAATAATCAAATAAAAGAATTTGAAAAGAATAATAAACTTCTTGAGGCTCAAAGGATTAAACAAAGAACAATGTTTGATCTTGAAATGCTCAGAGAGCTTGGTGTTTGTTCAGGAATTGAGAATTATTCAAGATATTTTGATGGAAGAAAACCTGGTGAAGCACCACATACGCTAATAGATTTTTTCCCTGAAGAGTTTCTAATGGTTGTTGATGAAAGCCATATTGCTATTCCTCAAATTAGAGGACAATATGAAGGAGATAAATCAAGAAAGACTACTTTAGTTGATTATGGATTCAGACTGCCAGCAGCTTTAGATAATAGGCCACTAAAGTTTGAAGAATGGGAAAACAAAGTTTCTAAAACTATATTAGTTTCAGCAACACCTGGTAAATGGGAAAACGAAAACTCAAAAGAATTTGTAGAACAAATAATTAGACCTACTGGATTATTAGATCCATCTGTAGTTATAAAACCTACTAATAACCAAATTGAAGATTTATTAGATGAGATTAACTCTGTAGTAAAAAATGGCAACCGTGTTTTAGTAACTACATTAACTAAAAAAATGAGCGAATCTTTAAGTGATTATTTATTAAAAACTGGGGTTAAAACGAGATATTTACATTCTGACATTGACACTTTAGAAAGAATAGAAATTTTAAGAGATTTAAGAAAAGGAGAATTTGATGTCTTAGTTGGAATTAATTTACTTAGAGAAGGGTTGGATCTTCCAGAAGTACAACTTGTAGCAATAATGGACGCAGATAAAGAAGGATTTTTGAGATCTGAAACAAGTTTAATTCAAACTATCGGAAGAGCTGCTAGAAACAAAAACGGATATGTCATAATGTATGCCGACAAAATGACAGATTCAATAACTAAAGCAGTATATGAAACTAACAGAAGAAGAGAAATTCAAGAATTACATAATGAAAAATATGGAATTAATCCAGAAACTATAAAAAAAGAAATTACAGATTTGTTAGAAATAGTTGAAAGAAATAGACCATCTAAAGAAAATATTAGCTCACGATTAAATACTAATTTAAAAGATGCCTCTAAAGATGATTTATATAAGATATCTAAAGAAATAGAGAAGGAAATGCATGTAGCAGCTGATTTACTAGAGTTTGAAGTAGCAGCTAGATTAAGAGATGAACTAAAAGAAATAAAAAAAGAAATAATGGAGTTACCAAATTAATGTCTAAAGATTATTTAAAAATTAAAGGTGCAAAAGAACATAATTTAAAAAATATATCAGTTGATATCCCAAAAAATGAATTTGTAGTAATTACTGGTTTATCTGGTTCAGGGAAATCTTCACTTGCTTTTGACACAATATATGCAGAAGGGCAGCGAAGATATGTTGAAAGCTTGTCTGCATACGCGCGTCAATTTTTAGGACAAATGGAAAAACCTAATGTAGAAAGCATAGAAGGGCTTTCACCTGCAATTGCAATAGATCAAAAAACTTCTTCTAGAAGTCCTCGGTCAACTGTTGGAACAGTTACTGAAGTACATGATTACTTAAGACTGCTCTGGGCAAGGATAGGTATTAGTTTTTGTCCTATTTGTGGAACAAAAATACAGAAACAGTCCGTTGATTTTATTGTAAAACAAGTTCTTAATTTAGGTAGTGAGATAAATATTGAAATACTTGCACCAGTTGTAAAATCTCGTAAAGGTGAATTTGAAAACTTATTTAAAGATTTGCTTAAAGATGGTTTCAGCAGGGCGTATATTGATGGGGAGTTGACAAGGCTAGATGAAGCTAAAAGATTAGACCGTTATTTCAATCATGATATTTCTGTTGTTGTTGATAGAGTAAAAATTAAAAAAACTGGTGGAAGGAGATTACCTCAATCAATAGAGGCAGCTCTTAAACTCACTGATGGAATCGTAGATATAAAGATTGATGATGAAATTAAAAGCTTTAGTCAAAATTTAGGTTGTAAAGAATGTGGAACATCATATGGAGAGCTAGAGCCAAGAGATTTTTCATTCAATTCTCCTTTTGGAGCTTGTGACTTCTGTAATGGATTAGGAGTTAATTATGAGATAGACGAAAATTTACTTTTAAAAGATAGAACTTTAACTATCAAAGAGAATGTATTTCCAGAAATGTCTTTTAGGAAATACTTCCGTGCTCAAATACATGGTGTATGTGAATATTTTGAGATACCGATGGATATTCCGTATGAAGAAATATCAATAAATGATCAAGAAATTTTACTGTATGGAACTGATGGAATCAAAACACCGATAAATTATACAAATAGATTTGGGAATAAAAGGTCATGGAAAAGAGAGTTTCCAGGTGTAATACCATTATTTAAAAAAATATATGAAGAAACAAGTTCTGACAAAAGAAGGGATTATTACATGCAGTTTATGAGAGAACTTGATTGTGGAGATTGTGATGGTGAAAGATTAAATGAAAGATCAAGAAATGTAAAAGTAAAAGCCTTAACGCTTGGTGAATTTAACAAACTATCTATAAAAAAAGCTTATGAAGTGATACAGAATTTAAAGCTTACCGGGAACTCAAAGGAAATAGCAGAAGCAATAATTAGAGAAATAAAAGAAAGATTGAGTTTTCTAAATGAAGTTGGACTAGGTTACCTGCAGCTGAATAGAGGTGCAGCCACACTTTCAGGAGGAGAGGCACAACGAATTAGGCTAGCTACACAAATAGGATCAGGTCTGACAGGGGTGTTGTACGTATTAGATGAGCCATCAATCGGCCTACATCAATCGGACAATAAAAAATTAATAGAAACATTATTAAGATTGAAAAACTTAGGGAATACAGTATTAGTTGTTGAGCACGATGAAGAAACAATGAAAAGTTCTGATTACCTAATAGATATAGGTTGGGGTGCTGGAGAAGACGGTGGAAATATTGTTGCTGCTGGTGATTGGAATGTAATATCAAAAAATAAAAAGTCAATTACAGGTAGGTATCTATCAGGAAAATTAAAAGTTCCATATCCAAAGGTCAGAAGAAATGGAAATGAAGGAAAAATAGTTATTAGAGGAGCAAAAGAAAACAACTTAAAAAACATTACTGCTGAATTTCCACTTGGTAAATTTATATCTGTGTCTGGAGTTTCTGGTAGTGGGAAGTCAACTTTAGTATCTGAAATATTAGCCAAAGCAATACATAATGAATTTACTAGAAAAAATTGGAATCCTCCTGGGATACACAAAAGTATTAGTGGATTAAATTATATTGATAAACTAATAGAAATAGATCAGTCACCTATAGGTCGTACACCAAGATCAAATCCTGCAACTTACTCAGGAGTATTCGATATGATAAGGAATCTATATTCTCTTACAGAAGAATCAAAAATTCGCGGATATAAACCAGGTCGCTTTTCTTTCAATGTTCCCGGCGGAAGATGTGAATCATGTAAAGGCGATGGGACAATAAAAGTTGAGATGTATTTTTTACCTGATGTATATGTCATGTGTGAAGATTGCAACGGGTCAAGATATAACCCAGAGACATTGAGCATTAAATGGAAAGGATATAGTATTGCGGAGATACTTAATTCAACTGTTGAAAATGCACTAAAAATATTTGAAAACCAACCAAAAATTTATCGAATAATTAAAACTCTTGACGATGTTGGTTTATCTTATATTACTTTAGGTCAATCTGCGACAACATTATCAGGTGGTGAAGCCCAAAGGGTAAAGCTAGCAAAAGAATTAAGTAAAAGGTCAACAGGTAAGACTATGTACATCCTTGATGAACCAACCACAGGATTGCATTTTGCAGATGTTCAAAAACTAATGGAAGTATTACATATGCTTGTAGACAAGGGAAACACGGTAGTTGTAATTGAACACAATTTAGATGTAATAAAGAATTCAGACTGGATAATTGATCTTGGCCCAGAAGGTGGCGAGAATGGTGGGAAGATAATTACGGAAGGCACTCCAGAAAGTGTAGTTAGAGATAAAAATTCATTAACAGGGAAACATTTAAAGTTAGTTTTATAAATGGAAAAGATAGCCAATAAAGAAATCCCTAACGAACCAGGAATTTATATATTTAAAGACAACTATGCAGAGCCTCTGTATGTAGGCAAGGCAAAAAATCTTAGAAAAAGAGTACCTTCTTATTTTGCAAAACAAACTTCATGGAAAATAAAGAGATTAATCTCTGAAGCAAATGAGGTAAGCTTTGTTGTAGCTAAGAACGAAGCAGATGCTTTGCTTGCAGAATACTCATTCATACAAGAATATAAACCAAAATATAATGTTCAGTTTAAAGATGATAAATCATACCCATATGTAACTCTTACAAATGAAGAATGGCCGCGTGCATATATATCAAGAAAAATAAACTCCAAAAATAATAATTTTGGACCTTTTCCCTTTGTTGGTTCTGCAAAAAGATCGCTTGATCATTTGATAAATATTTTTCCAGTTAGGACCTGTACCAACACTGTATTTAATAGGCATCAAAAACTAAATAAACCATGTTTGTTATTTGATATAGAAAAATGTTCAGGTCCATGTATTGAAGCTATTGAAAAAGTTGAATATACAAAACTCACTAAAAAACTAAAAGATTTTTATACAGGCAAGTCAGATAAATACATAAATGAAAAAAAAATAGATATGAAAAATTATTCTCAGAAACAAGAATATGAAAAAGCAAATCAAGCTAAAAATTTAATTAATCATTTAGAGAATGCCAGAACTACACAAACTTTACTTGTAGATAATAAAAAGTCAGTTGATGTTTTAGGTGTCGATATAGATAATTTAGATGTTGTTATTTCTTGTTTACTAATTAGGAATGGAAGAATTATTGGCGAAGTAAAAAAAACTTTAGAACCTATTGATACTTCAGATTATAATGAATATTTGCCTCAAGTAATTTTGTCTGTTTTCTCAGAAAACGAACCATCAGAGGAAATATTAGTTAGTCATAATTTTCCTTATTCAGAAGTTATTGAAAAAGAGTTATCAAAAAAATGGTCAAAAAAGATTAAAGTAAAAACCCCACAAAGAGGTTGGAAAAAAGATTTATTGGACACAGCAATTATGGATGCTATTGAAATTAGAAGAGTCGTCAATTTTAGAAGGCGTACTGATTTAGAATTTAGATCACAATCGCTTGAGCAATTAAAAAATAATCTTAGTTTAAAAAATATCCCTTACAGAATTGAAGCATATGATATATCTAATTTAGGAGATAAATATAGAGTAGGCTCGATGGTTGTTATGGAAGATGGCATTTGTAAACCATCTATGTATAGAAAATTTCACATCAAATCCTTTGAGGGACAAGATGATTTTAGATCAATGGAAGAAGTCCTCTTTAGAAGGTTAAAAAGATTAAATAAAAATAATGAGAACGATAAAAGTTTCAAAAAAACACCAGATTTGATATTAGTTGATGGAGGCAAAGGTCAACTGTCTTCGGTAAAAGGCGTTATTGATCATTTTGAGCTCGATATTGATTTGGTTGCTATAGCAAAAAAGGAAGAAGAATTATTTTTACCAAATAGAAAAGAACCTTATTTATTGAATAAAGATTCTGAAGCTTTATTTCTTTTACAAAATATACGAGATGAAGCTCATAGATTCGCATTACAAGAAAATAGACGCTTAAGAGCAAAGGAATTAAGCACTTAGTCGAACATTAAATAAAGTTCTACCATCTAAACTAGTCCTAATTAGAATGTTATAGAAGGAGATTAATTGTCAATAAAAAGACCAGAAGTTTTATTACTTGTAGGAATGTCTGGTGCAGGCCGTTCTGCTAGCTCAAATGTTTTTGAAGACTTAGGATATTATGTTATTGAAAACCTACCTCCTGATTTAGTTGAGTCTGTTGTCGATTCTAATGATGTAGCAGAATCTAATAGACAATTAGTTCTAACAGTTGATGCGAGAGATGGATTTGCTCAAGGGGAATTAAATAAAAGTCTTGATAGGTTGAGTCAATCTGGAGTATTAACAAGAATTATATTTCTTGATGCTGATACCGAAACATTAATTGAAAGATATGAAGAGAATAGACGTCCTCACCCTATGGGCCAGGAGTCATTATCACAATCAGTAAAGTTGGAGCGTGATTTATTAAAACCTATCAGGGAGTTAGCTGATTTAGTTATTGATACAACAGATATGAATGTTCACGATTTAAGAAAAAGGATAATAGAAGGATTCCAAGGCGAAGCAACTAATCAAGATTTAAAAATTTCAGTAACTTCATTTGGATTCAAAAATGGCTCACCTAGAGATGCCGATTTAGTTTTAGATGTTAGATTTTTACCCAACCCA
The DNA here is from genome assembly GCA_003282445.1 of OCS155 cluster bacterium AG-333-G23. Taxonomy (GTDB): domain Bacteria; phylum Actinomycetota; class Acidimicrobiia; order Actinomarinales; family Actinomarinaceae; genus Actinomarina. Next base: position 18,423 of record QBZE01000002.1, on the reverse strand, counting down.
CATTGGAGAGAAGAACTTCGTTCATCTACAGGACAATCACCTATGGTTAGGAATTATGTTTTATCTTTTGAAGACGCACAAATTTTTCTTGATAAAGCTAAAGATCTTGTTGAATTTTTGCTACCAAGATTCACATCCGAAGGTAAGTCATATGTTGGTATTGCAATCGGTTGTACCGGTGGAAAGCATAGAAGCGTTGTCATGACGGAAGAAATTGGAAATTGGCTTAAAAATGACGGAAAGGATGCTGTAATTATCCATAGGGATATGAAAGAAGCATAAGTTGACGTCTAAAAATTTAGGTAATGTATTAATAAGGTCTGATTTAAATGTTCCAATTAGAAATGGAACTGTTTTAGATAACTTTAGAATAAAAAAATCTATTGAGTATATAGAAAAACTACAAAATATTTCAAGCAGCGTTACTTTTACAAGCCACCTTGGAAGACCTAAAGGAGTTGAACATTCTTTATCATTGAAACCAATCTCAGATGAAATGAGCAAACTATTAAACCAAGATGTTGTATTTATAAATAATAATTTAGACGAAGACATTAAAAATATTTTAAATAGTAAAGAGAAAGGTATATTTTTATTAGAAAATCTTAGATTTAATGAAGGGGAAATAATGAATGATGAAAAATTTGCAAAAGGTGTAGCAAGTCCCTTCGATACTTATATTCTTGATGCTTTTGGGGCTTCTCATAGAGAACATGCTTCAATAGTTAAGATTGGAAATCACTTAAATTCATTTCAAGGGCCTTTAATGTCTAAAGAGATCGAAGAATTAAATAAAGTATTAAATGAATCTAATCAGGATTTTACGATATTACTCGGAGGAGCAAAGGTCTCAGATAAGCTAGCACTTATAAAAAATCTACTACCTCGAGTTAATAACTTATTAATAGGTGGAGGAATGTGTTTTACTTTCTTAAAAGCTTTAGATTACAATATAGGAAATTCACTATGTGAAGATCAATTTATTGAATCAGCTAAAGAAATTCTAGATTCAGCTGATGGTAAAAAAATAACTTTACCAATCGATTTTGGAGTTACTAAAGCAATTGACAGTCATGCAAGAAATAATATTGATATATCTGAATTTAGCGATGATGATATTGGTGTTGATATAGGCAAGGAAACAATAAAAAAATTTCAAGAAATATTATCAAAATCTAAAACTATATTTTGGAATGGCCCAATGGGAGTATTCGAAGTTGATGAATTTAGCCATGGAACAAAGGAAATCACGAATGCAATAGCTGAAATGGATGTTTACTCAATAGTGGGTGGAGGAGATTCAGTAAATGCAATAAATAAATTTTCTAGTGTAGATAAATTTAACCATGTATCTACAGGCGGCGGAGCATCTCTAGAGTATTTAGAAGGAAAAGCTCTACCGGGTGTAAATATTTATAATCAACTTATAATTTAGAGGAATAATGAAAAAAATAATAATAGGCAATTGGAAATTAAACCTAGATCATTTAGAAGCAATTCAGCTTCTGCAAAAACTTAATTACACGATAGAAGAAGGCAAAGAGGAAAAGATAGATATAGTAGTCTCTCCGTCTCATACATCTTTACGTTCCATTCAAACAATTATTGATACAGATAAATTAAATATTCAACTATCTGCACAAGATGTATCTCAATTTTCTGGAGGAGCATATACTGGAGAAGTTTCAAGTCACCAATTAAATAAACTAAATGTAAATTACTGTATTGTTGGACATTCTGAAAGAAGAATAGAGTTTAATGAAAGTGATGAAGTAATAAACCAAAAAGTACATAACTTAGTTAGTGAGGGGATAACACCAATAGTATGTTTTGGAGAGACATTAGAACAAAGGAATAGTAATAAATATTTAGAACATATTACAAATCAAATTAATTCAGCTGTTAAAGGTTTAAGAAAAGACAAAGTTGAAAATCTTGTTTTTGCTTATGAACCAATCTGGGCAATTGGAACAGGAGAAGTTGCTTCTGTAGTAGATGCTGTTGAGGTTTTGTCTATGGTAAAAGAAAACATTTCTGAAAAACCTTTTTATGACAGTGACAGTATCCGCTTTATTTATGGAGGGAGTGTTACTCCTGATAACTCTTCTGAGTTATTAAATTCAAAAATTATTGATGGAGCTTTAGTTGGCGGAGCATCACTAGATGTCGATAAATTTGTAACGATAATCAATTCAATAGATTTATGAATTTAGTTTTTGTACGCCACGGACAAAGTATATGGAATCTAGAAAATAAATTTACTGGTTGGGTAGATATTGGCTTAAGTGATAAAGGCATTCATGAAGCTATTAAAGCTGGAAAAACGCTAATAGAAAATAATTTTAAACCTGAAATTTGTTTTACATCTTACTTAAGTAGATCAATAGAAACTTCAAATCATTTATTAAATGAGTATGAAGAAGCTCTTCTTAATGAAATAAACATTATTAAAAGATGGCAATTAAATGAAAGACATTATGGAGCATTACAAGGTTTGGACAAGATAGATACTGCAAAAAAATATGGTGAAAAGCAAGTCCACGAGTGGAGGAGAGGCTATAAAACAAAGCCGCCTTTAATTGAAAAAGACTCAAAATTTGACCCAAGACAAGATAAAGCTTATGAAGATATTGATATTGCTTTACCATTAGGGGAGTCACTACAAGATGTAGTAGCAAGAGTTGAATCAACTTTAAATGAAATTATTGAGCTATCAGAAAATAAAAATATACTTGTTGTTGCACATGGAAATAGTATTAGAGCTATGTTGAAAACTATTGAAAATATTTCAGATGACTCAATAGTTGAGGTTAATATTCCTACTGGAATACCTCTCGCTTTTAATATTAACAATGATAAAATAACTAAGATTGGATACCTTGGTGACCAAGAAACAATAGAAGAGTTAGAAAAAGAAATAGAACAACAATCAAAAATAGAAAAGGATAATTAAATATGGGATCTACAACTGCAATACTTATATCGATTCATATTGTTGTATCCATAGCTCTCATTGCTTTAATAATGCTTAATAGTGGTAAAGGTGGAGGTTTATCTGATATGTTAGGTGGGGCTGGTGCTTCTGGAAATATTGGCCAAACGCTAGCCGAAAGAAATCTTAGCCGTATTACTGCCTTGGTTGCTTTAATGTTTGCAGCAACTACATTATCTTTATTTTGGTTTCTTGACTGATAAAGCGCGGGTGGCGGAACTGGTAGACGCGCAGGATTAAGGATCCTGTGGGATAAAACCCGTGGAGGTTCGAGTCCTCTTCCGCGCACAAAGAAATGAAATATAAAGAAACTATAGCGATTGTCAATGACCCTGAAGTAACTCTAGGATCTCTTGAAAATAATAATATTGTATCTCTAAATGCATGGGAATTGAAATGGGAAGAGATGACCAATTCTTACGATTATATAATTTTAGGTGGACATATGGGGGCATATGACACTGATAAGCATGAGTACTTACTATCTGAAAATAAATGGTTATCTAAATCAGTGGATAATGGAACTAAAATATTAGGAATTTGCTTAGGGTCTCAGCTTGTAGCCGATTCTTTAGATGGTGAGGCTTACCTCTCTGATGAAATAGAATTTGGTTTTAAAAACTTGAATTTTGTCAGAAATGAAGAAATATTTTCTGATTTTCAAGAAACTGAAGTTTTTACATGGCATAGAGATACTTTTAGAATTCCATCAAAAGCAAAATTAATTGCTGAAACAGATTTCCCACAAATTTATAAAATAAAGAATACAGTCTGTATTCAATTTCATCCGGAAGTAACAGTTGATCTATTTGATAAATGGTATGAAAGTGAAGTAAGTAAGAATGAATTAAAAAATTATGATGTAGAACTCACTCGTAATAAATTAATAAACTACGAGAATTCAATGAACCAAAAAGTTAATAGTTTTTATAAGAAATGGAAAGACACCTAGGTTGTTCTTTCTTTTATTTCATCTAAGTAGTTTTCCAGTAAATTAAATCTATAACTTATGTCGTTACTTAGTAATAGTTTGTTTCTTAGGTCCATTGTCATAGGAATTTTAGAACAAATCTCCCATAAACTTAAAATTCTATTTTCAGTATCAATTTCAAAAGTTGGTATATCTATATCTAATCCTTTTTCTATTAATTCAGATAAGCTTTCTTTAATTTTAATTTGAAGGTTATCTAACTGATCAGTTGTTGGAGGCAATCCAATATCAATTATTATTTCTGCTTTACATAAGGGGTATTCTTTATCAGTTACTACATCTATAGTTTTGTATAAATTTACACACTTTACTAAAACTAGTTGTTCAGCATTTGAAATATCTCTATGTTCTATAATTTCAACTTCTGATATTACTTGGCTTTCTTCGTTAAGATTATTACTTACACAGAACGTTTTTCTTTGTTTTATTGCATCAGCAATAAGTAATAAATATCTTGGTTCGAAAACTCTTAATGCTGATAGTTCTGTAGGAAAATATATAATACCAGCACCAAATATCGGAAATTCAACTATCATAATTTCTGTTATTTAGGATAAGGGAAAAACTACATTATGAGAATTGAAGATGAAATAAAATTAACATTTGATGATGTATTGATTAGACCTAAAAGAAGTACATTAATATCTCGTTCTGAAGTAAAACTTGAAAGAGAATTTAAATTTAGACACAATAAACATACTTGGGAAGGAATTCCTATTTTTTCTGCCAATATGGACACAACCGGTACTTTTGAAACCGCTAAAGCATTACAAAAACATAAGATGCTAACCGCTATACATAAATTTTATACTTTAGAGGATTGGAAAGACAACATCGACTCATTAGACCCAAACTATGTATCAGTAACAGTTGGACAGTCTCAAGAAGATTATGATTTAGGTAAACAAATATTTGAACTCAGTAAAGATCTTAAGTTTCTTTGTATCGATGTTGCAAATGGATATAGAGAAGATTTCCTTGAAGCTGTAAAAAAATACAGAGAAACATATAAAGATAAAATTATTATTGCTGGCAATGTCGCCACTAGAGAAATGACCGAAGCGTTAATACTTGCAGGTGCAGATATAGTCAAAATAGGAATTGGTCCTGGTTCTGTCTGTACAACTAGAAGCGTTGCAGGTGTTGGTTATCCACAATTATCATCTATATCAGAGTGTTCAGATGCTGCTCATGGCTTAGGAGGACATGTTTTAGCGGATGGAGGTTGTAAATACCCAGGCGATGTATCGAAGGCTTTTGGTGCTGGAGCAGATTTTGTAATGTTAGGCGGTATGTTTGCAGGACATGAAGAGTCAGGAGGTGAACTTGTTACAGGTGAAGATGGTGAGCAGTACAAAGATTTTTATGGCATGTCTTCAACTAAAGCTCAACAAACATATTATGGCGACTTAGCTTTACATAGAGCTCCAGAAGGAAAAAAAGTAAGATTAAAATACAAAGGACCTATAGACCAAACAGTACAATCAATCCTTGGTGGCATGAGGTCAGCTTGTTCTTATGTAGGGGCTAAAAAACTTAAAGATTTACCAAAAAGCACAACCTTTATTAGAGTTACTCAAACTACTAATGAGATATACACAGGATCTGAAAATCTTTGAAAATAGAAATTTACACTAAAGATAATTGCATCTGGTGCGACCGAGCAAAAAACTTACTAAATTCTGTAGACTTAACTTATACAGAAATAGATTTATCAGATGATAATGAACGACAAAAGTTTTATAAAAAAGTAGGTGAGGGAGTGAGCACAGTTCCACAGATATACATTGAAGAAAAAAGAATAGGTGGGTACCCCCAACTAGTTACTTGGTTTGAAGAGAATGGCTACTAATCAATCATCTAAAACTGTTTTTTTAGCATTATCTGTTAATTTTTTTATAGCTATAGTTAAAACAATTATTTCAGTAATTACTTCTTCAAGTGCTATGTTTTCTGAAGCCATTCATTCATATGTTGATTCTGCAAACCAATTTATTTTATGGTTTGGAATGAAACAATCAAAAAAAGCAAATAAAAAAATATATCCCTTAGGAAGAGGGAAAGAAGAATATTATTGGACACTAGTTGTTGCAGTTTTAATTTTTACTATTGGAGGATTGGTTTCTCTAGAGCATGGAATAGAAGCACTTTCTCACCCACATGAATTAAAGAATTTGTATATATCAATAATTGTTTTAACAGTATCCATTATTCTCGAATCATATGTTTTGTACAAAGCAGTTAAACAGCTTCAACAAACCAGCAGCGAAAAGAAATCAATCATTAAGTTATTAAAAGAATCAACTGATGGACCTCTTATAGCTATCGTTGTAGAAGATTTTGCAGCGACCATGGGTCTTTTTATTGCTTTAGTTGGTACTTTATTAGCAAATTTTACAGGCAATCCAACTTACGATGCTGTTAGTTCGATTCTTATCGGTCTTCTTCTAATGGTTTCTGGTATATTTTTAGGATATGAGATGAAGCATTTAATTACTGGTGAAAGTATAAGTCAAAAGAGCAAAGAAAAGATTAGAAAAATTCTAACTAATAATCAAAAGGTTCTTGATGTTTCATCTCTAAAAATTGTATCAATAGGAACAAATAGTTATTTAGCATTAATTTCAATTGACTATTTAGATAAGTTAACGGATAAAGAAATAGTAAATTTAAATAAAGAATTAATAAATGAAATACAAGATGTAGATAGCTCTGTTTCTGAAATTTACTTTAACCCTAAATAATATAAAATAAAACTATGCCCATTAATAAAAATCATTTATCAGAAGAAGAGATAGAAGTTACTCAAAATTGTGGAACTGAACCTCCATTTTCTGGAAAACTATTATATGAAAAAAGAGAAGGCATTTATAAGTGCATTGTTTGTAATAATAAATTATTTGAATCAGAGTCAAAGTTTGAATCTGGAACAGGTTGGCCAAGTTTTTATGATGCAATAGGGGATACAGTCACTAGCAAAGAAGACAATTCTTTCGGCATGAGAAGAATTGAAATAAATTGTAAGAATTGTGATTCTCATCTAGGGCATGTTTTTAATGATGGGCCAACGCCTACTGGCCTTCGATATTGTGTAAATTCACTAAGTTTAGGTTTTGATCCAGTTGAATAAAATATATATCGATTCTGAATGTAATTTATGCAGTGGTTATGGTGAGTTTCTCAAAAATAGAAATACTGATTTAATTTTAGCTAATCAATTAGATCTAGAGTCAGAAGATATTACAAAAGATGAGTTAGTTTATGAAAGAAATAATAAGAAATATTACGCTAATGATGCAATCGTAGAATCTATATATGATTTAGGCAGTTTTTATAAAGTTGTTAAGTTGCTTAAATTATTTCCTGCAAGATTTAGCTATAAGCTATATAAAATTTTTGCAAGAAATAGATACAGATTTAATTAATCATGAATTTAGATAAAATATTATCTAATAAGATATTTCAATCTTTCCTTATCTTTTCTATATTTAGAGCAATATACGGTTTCACTATTGTTTTATTTGCATATTTTTTTACTCAAAAATATAATTTAAGTATCTATGGGTCTTTACCCGTATTTATATTTTCTATTTTTGTATCACGTTATTTTTATAAAAAATTTAAATTACGTTTTAATCTCTAAAATTACCGTAGTTTAAAAATACTTTATAATTTTTCTCTTTTAGGTAAGATATAGCATCTTGTAACTCGTCTCTTTTTTTAGAGCTAACTCTAATAGATTGATCTTGAATAGAGCTTTGTATTTTTTTTGAAAATTCTTTTAAATCTTTAACTATAATTTTTGAAATTTCTTTATCTAAACCAGATTTTAATGTGTATTCTCTTTTCGCTTCAGATGGTGTTTGTTCATCATTAAAATTACTTAAAAATTTTATTGAGACATTCCTTTTAGCAAATTTCTCTCTCAATACTTGGTCTGCAGCATTTAGTCTTTCTTCAGTGGTGCTTCTTAAGGAGATAGTTGAATTACTAAAACTTACTAAGGTATTTGTATCTTTAAAATCATATCTATTAATTATTTCTCTATTCATTTGATCTATTGCGTTAATAACTTCTTGCTGATTAAATTCAGATGTTATATCAAAACTTGGCATTCTTTTCCTTTAGTTATAATTTTAGACTTATTTTTCATAATTTTGGCGTAGATATTCATATGCAACTATAGAAACAGCATTAGCAAGATTTATACTTCGAGAATCACTGTTCATAGGTATTGTTAATGTATTACCATTCTGTTTCAATATATCTTTTGGCAAACCCACGGACTCAGGGCCAAAAACTAGGTGGGTATATTTTTTAAGCTCAACATCCCATATATTTTTTTTGCCGTTTGATGATAAATAACCAACATTATCTAGATTTATATCTTTTTTAAATTCATTCCAATCTTCGTACATACTAACTGAAGCTAAATCATGATAATCTAAACCAGCTCTTCTAATTTTATTCTCTTGAAAGTTGAAACCTAGAGGTTTTACTATATTTAGGGGTATGTTTGTATTTGCTGATAATCTAATACATGCACCAACATTTCCTGCTATTTCTGGTTGATATAGTACAACTTCCACATAGTAATTATATTCCTATTCAATAGTCATAAGGCATGTAAAATATTAAATGTGAAGCAAATAGTTAAAATTTTTATACCTACTTTTGGCAGTTTTAGAAATGTTGCAAAGGAAGCAAAGAATACATCTATTTCCAGGGAACGTTTTATAGATTTTATAAAAGTTATTGGATTGCTTATGATTACATTCAATACTGAGTATTTGTTAGAATTCAAAAATTCTGCTGGTGAATTATTGGTTTATAACGAATCTTTTACAAGCTCTAACAAAACAAGATTCACATGGTTCACTACTGGAATTTCTTTATTTTTCTTTTCTACAGGATTTACAAATAAAATAGCTTGGTATTCAAACGTAGGACGCGATGGTAGTCAGTGGAAATTTCTTACAGATAGAGTAAACAGTTTGATGGGGCCAGTCTTAGTCTGGATAGCTTCTATTACTTTATTATTGAATGTTTTTTTTAGAGTACTAAATTTTCCTCTATTTTTAACAACGGAAGAAGATGGAATGATTACAATAACAGAGTTTCTTATGTGGCCATTATGGATAGTTGCAATATATTTGGTCGTTGTTATATTTTGTCCTGTTACTATTTATTTACATAAAAAGAATCCATATTTGACTGTAGTTGCTTTTATTTTTATGACTGTAGCTATAGATACGATAGATTTTTCTATTTCTTTATCTTATTTAAAATTATTTAATTATTTGCTTTTTTGGCTTACTATCCATCAGCTGGGTTATTTTTTTGCTGATGGAAAAATGTTTAAATATAAAACTTCTATTTTTGCAACTATTTCGATTTTTTCTTATGTATATCTTTTTTACAAATTTGATAGCTCTACAGATTTTATGTCAGTTTCAGGCTATAGATTAAGTGATATAAGCAACGAAGATCCTCCCACAATATATTATCTAATATCTTCTGTTGGTCTTTTATCTTTTTTTCTTTTTTTTAGAAAATCTTTTGAAGAAATGTTACAAAATATTAAAACATGGACATTTTTTAGTTTCATTCATTCAAACATATACACAATATTTTTATGGCATATTTTTTTATTTTTCTTTATGCATATTTTTAATTTTGATTTTTATTTATATCCTTTATTTCTAATTCTTGTAGTAATTATATTTGGAGATTATGAAAGAAAAATATTTAAACTTTCAACAAAGTTAGTTCAACGTGTAAACCCTCTTCAACCGTGGCCATCACCGATTAGAGCTAAAGGATCTTATAGTAATTTTTATTTATCATGGGTTTCATCTCTTTTAATTTTAATTGGTGTTCTACAAATAACTTTGGGTGGAGTTGGTCTTTCAGGTTTTTTCACATTAAGAGAGTTATATTTTCTAACAGGTAATACTTTTGAAGCATTTTTAAAATTATTTACAGGTGTAATTTTACTTAATACAACAATCAGAAGAGCTGATTTAAAAGATAATATTTTACTAGTAGCCTCAATTGCACAAATTTTATCACTTGCTTTAAGGCATTATCAATTTTCTGTTATCACACCATTTGAGCTTTATACATCAGTATCTTTAAGTGCTTTTTTTATCTGGTTAGTTTTAGAAAATCGTAACTCTAAAGCGAAAAACAAGGTCAAATAATTGTGAATATACCTAAGGGTGAAACAAGACAGGAGCTTTTGAACAGAGCATTTATTTATATAATTGCTATAAGTTTTGCTGTAATCATATTTTTAAGAGTCAGATCCTTGCTTTTTGATTTATTTGTTGCTGTTGTATTAGCAGCTTTAGCTGAACCAATAGTTTATAGATTATCAAAAAAATCTGGAAGAAAGTTTGCTGCATTTTTTACGGTAGTTTCTATATTATTAATTATAACAGGAATACTATTTTCAATAATTCCTGTCATGGTTGAAGAATTGTATTTCTTATCAACACAACTACCTACATATTTAGATAATATTTTAGATTATATTAACAGTGAAGGTTTTACAATATCTAACCAATCTCTAGATTTAGAAAATGAATTTAATTCATTCATAAAAAATTATGGTGGAGCAGTTGGAAATACAGTCGTTTTTGCTGGTCAAGGAATACTGAGTGCATTGGGACATTTTTTTATAATATTCTTTTTTGCTTATTATTTAATATCAGAAGGTGAGCAGTGGAGAATAAATTTAAAAGAATCTCTAGATGACAAGTATTCAAATGCTATTGATCAGGTCTGGACAATAGGTGTCTCAAAAGCTGGTGGGTTTATTGTCGCTAGAGTAATTTTAGCTATCTTAGCGAGTATTGTATTTACAATTGCTTTTGCTCTGATTGGTTTACCCTCACCAGTTGCATTAGGTATATCTGCAGGAATTCTTTCTCAATTGATTCCAGTTGTAGGTACGTTCTTAGGAGGAATTGTTCCCGTACTAGCTTCCGTATCATTGGGCACTTCTTTTATTCTTTATACTTTGTTAGTTCTAGTTTTGTATCAGTTTGTTGAAAATTATTTTGTAAGCCCTAGAGTAACCAGATCTACAATGGAAATTCATCCAGCTGTTGCTGTATTCTCAACTTTATTTGGAGCATATACAATTGGAGCAGTTGGGGCAATATTAGCTTTACCTGTTGCAGCAACCATTCAAGGAGTGCTAGGAACAATTATTGAAAATAGGAAAAATGGATAATTTATTTAACATTCCATCTAATGCAATAAAAACAGTCGATAAGTTACTCCAAAACTTCAGAGAAGAAACAATAGACGAAGTAGAAGAATCTTTTAAAAACCTAAAAAAGAATTTTAAAGCTGGAAATTATTTAGCTTTAGCTATGTTTTTCATAATTCTCGGTATTTCATCAATATTGTCACAGTATTTTTCTGATAATTTCTTTCTTCAGGCTATGAGTTATTTTGCGATGGCTTTTTTATGCATTGTAACTTTTGTTACTATTATTTGGAGGATATTGAAATGAATGATTTTAAAGATGAATATAGAAATTTAAAAGATTCAATAAATTCAGACAACTCAAAAATAGTGTCATTTCTAGTTTTAGGCGTGCTACTTGGAAGATTTATAGAAAAATTTTATAACCTTAAAAAAAGATTAAGAAGAAAAAAATGAACAGAACAATGCAAAAATTTGTTGCTATTGCGATTGCTGCAGGTGTTCTACTCTCTACAATCTCTTATTTTTTACTTTTACTTTAGTACCAGTGAGTTTAGATAATTCATTAGTCGTCATACAATCAAAAAACAAAAAATATCTTACTGTACTCACTTCAGGAGATGAATTTATTATTAATGATGGAAAAATATCTTATGATGACATCAAGACTCTACCTGTACAAGTTCAATCCTCAACTGGAGATTATTTTAATATTTACACCCCTACATATAAAGAGTTTGTCTTATTGATGAGAAGAGGGCCACAAATAATATATCCAAAAGATGTTGGAAGTATAATTGTCGATGGAAATATTAAAAATAATTCAACAGTCTTGGAAATTGGAACAGGTTCAGGAGCATTAACATTATTTTTAATATTAATTTTAGGGAAGGAGGGCAAGCTATATTCTTTAGATGCCGTCAAAAAAAATCAATATCGTGCACAAAAAACAATTGAAAGATATTTAAGTACTTTGAATAATGATATTGAATCAAATTTAAAATTAGTTAATTCTGAATTGATTAATTTTTCCTTAGAAAGTTTAGAAAAAAAAATTGATACAGTTGTCACTGACGTTCCCGAACCATGGGATTTTTTTGAAAACAATATTATAAATACAGACTTATCATGGGTCTCATATTTACCATCAATATCTCAAGTTGAAAAGATATCAGTTTGTTTAAAAGAAAATAATTTTCAAAATATCGAGATTAAAGAGACACTTGAAAGGTATTGGATAATTAAAGACAATATTTTAAGACCAAAAAATGAAATGGTTGGCCATACTGGGTTTATTGTATCTGGTAGGTTTATACTATAGAAATCAGTCAGGCTCAATCATAATGCATTCACCAGGGCATTCTTCAGCTGATTCAATTACTGCATCTTCTTGACCTTTAGGAACAGCTGCAACTCCTTCAGCTCCACCTACATTACCATTTTCTTCAGCGTAAACTTTGTCGCCTTCTTTGACATAAAATAGACCATCATCCAAACCAACGAATACATCAGGTGCTATTTCTTCGCATAATCCATCACCGGTACAGAGGTCTTGATCTATCCAAACTTTCATAAGATACATTTTACATCAAATAAGTTTTACACAAATAGTTGAAAATAAAATTATATTAAATAATTTGTAGAATACATATATGCATAAAACATATATATTTACATTGAGTTTATGAAAAATGTCATAAAAAGATGCGTTTCTTTACTTACATTATTCAATGATAAATCTACTCAGATAAGTACTGAATACATAAGAGATAATATAAGTTCTTATAGGGATTTATCTGATTCTGCATTTAAAAGATCTTTTGAGCGAGACAAGGTTCTTTTGAGAGAAATGGGGTACAGCCTAGATTATGTAAATGATAAATGGTCAATAGATGAGGGATATAACTTATCAGGTACCTCAATTATTAATTCTATAAAAAAAAATAAAAATATTGAATTTAATCAATTTCTAAACACGTATCACATAATAAAAAAATATATAGATTCAAATAGTGAAAATACAAACAATATAAACAATGTGTCTAAATTGAATGATGCAATTATAGAAAAGAAAAGAGTTTCTTTTAAATATCAAAATAAAATAAGAAAAGTTTACCCGATGGGAATTAAATTTTTTAATAATAATTGGTATCTTGGTGCTGAAGATAATAAAAAACTAAAAACATACAATTTAAACAAAATTAATGATTTAAAAATAGGAAACAAATCTGATTTACATGATAAAGAATATAAAGAAATTAAGTTTTCTTGGGAAAATAAAGACCATCTAATAACTATTAAGTTAAATCTGAATAAAGAAATATATCTAATCAATAAAAATATATTTAATCATTCGGTAAACATAAAAAAACAAAAAAATAATTTATTAAATTTAGAAATAAATACTTACGATATAAACGGACTTTTAAAGTTTTTACTTATGACTAATCCAAAAACAATTACATTAAGAAAAAAATACAAACCATTATTACTTGAGGTATTAGATGGTTAAAAAAATTAATTTAAAAAAAGTAGGAAATTTTATTTCAATAATTAAACTTAAGCAAATATGGACCATTGATGAATTATTAAAAAAAGTAGACATAAATTATGATGAACTTTTATATTTATTAACAATACTTTCTGATATATATTCTAAAAATGGAGAATATTTTTTAGATTTTGACATAGACGCTGAAAATAACAAAATACTTTTTAATAACACTTCTGTTATTAACGATATGGAAACTGTAACCGATTTAGAATTATTTAAGGTCTATACACTTATAAATATTATTAATTTAGACCTAAATGTTGACACTCTTACAAAAAATGACATAAATTCTTTTAGTAAAATCCTCAAAGATGCATTTAAAATATATGATTTAGAAAATGAAAACGAAATAGATAGTAAAAATATTAATTTAAATACAGTTACTACAATTGAATATATTAAATTAGGAAATGATAAACCTGAATTTTATGATGTAGAACCTTTGCTAATAACATCAAACTTAGAAGGCTCTGTTCTTGAGGCTCTAGATATTAATGATAGTAAAATAAAAACTTTTTTAATTAATCGTATAATTTCAATCGGAGACGATATAAATCAAAAATCAAAACAAAAATATAACCAAAATGATATAGACGTTATATTTGATGTCAAAGACGATAGTGTTTTACTAAAACTTAATAAATACAAAAAAAAAGAAAAGCTTTATGAAGCTAAATTTAGAAATAAAAATATTGCAATAGAATTTTTTATTGAGAACTTTACTTCTGCAAACGTAATTTCTCCAGATACAGTTAAAGTTGATGTTATGAATAGAGTAGAGTCAATTAGAGCATTATTAACAAAATGAGTTTTATAGAACTAGTAATTATTTTATTAATAACTTTAGGAATTGTAGATAAAAAAAAGTTACAAAACTTATACACAACATTTAAAAATATACAAAATGGTCCGAAAAGAGAAATTATTGGTGATGAGAGCATAGAACAAAAATGGACTTGGATAGACAGAAACGACGATGAGGATGAATGAAAAAACCATTTTTTGATCATTTAAAAGAATTAAATTTAAGATTTTTATTTTCTATTTCAGGAATGTTAATATTTTCGATAATAGTTTATATAAATTATTCATATTTTATAGATTTTTTAATAAACCCATTAAAAGATGCAGGTTATAGTGTAGAAAATATATTTGCTATAACTATTTATGAAGGTTTCCAAGTAAAGATTTCAAATGTTATTTTAATTTCACTGTCTATACTTTTTCCATTGATACTTATTAATTTTGGCTTTTTTATAAAACCAGCATTAAGTATTGGTTCAACTACGTTTTATTTATATTTTATATTTTTTACATTCTTATATTATTTTGGGATTTATTCCGCTTTGACTATTAGCCATATTGGTATTGAATTTTTATTATCATTTAATGAAAACGAAATTTTACTTCGCTCACAAAACTATTTTCAATTCATAATAAGAATTTCTTTACTTTTCGGAATATCTTTCCAATTTCCTCTAATAATTCTTTTTCTTCTTAACAAAAATATTATTAAAGTTAATTTTTTTACAGACAACCGGCCTGAGCTTTTTATATTTATTCTTATACTATCTGCTGTAATAACACCTACAGGAGATCCAATAACATTATTTATTTTTGCTATACCAATGTATTTATTAGTTGAAACAATGATTTTGTTACATAAAAAAACAAAATAGTGGAATTTAAATTAGATAAATTTCAAGAAGAAGCGATTAGATCTATTTATGAAAACTTGAATGTGTTAGTAATTGCTCCAACAGGCTCTGGAAAAACTTACATAGCTGAAAAAGCTGTTGAGAAATACTTGTCAGAGCAATTGAATGTAATATATACAACACCTATAAAAGCTTTATCAAATCAAAAATATAATGATTTTAATAGTCTTGGTTACGAAACAGGCCTATTAACAGGGGATAGAGCAATAAACCCTGAGTCTTCATTAATAGTTGCTACAACAGAGATATTAAGAAATATGATTTTTACAGATGATAAAAGGCTTGAAGAAATAGGAATAATTGTACTTGATGAAGTTCATTATTTAGGAGATTCAGAAAGAGGGACTACATGGGAAGAAATAATAATTCATGCACCAAAAAATATAAAATTTTTATCATTGTCAGCTACAGTAGAAAATAAAATTGAATTTCTTGATTGGATAGTTTCATTAAGAGGTCCAACTGAACTTGTAGAAAGCACTACAAGACCAGTTCCATTAGATGTTGAATTAGTAGCGACTGAAAGAAACAATGAAAAAATTTACACTATAAAATCATCAAAAAATAATAAAAACAAAAGAACTTTTAAGTTTGATAATAAATTTATAAATCATAAGAAACCATTATTATCTAATCAAATTAATTATCTTGATAATAGCAACTTAACTCCTACAATATTTTTTTATTTTTCTAGAGATAGAGTTGAATCGAAAGCAAGACAAGCTACATCAACAAGACCTAAACAAGAAAACAAAAATGAGTTAAAAAAAATATTTGATGAAGTATTTATAAATTTGGATGATGAGGAATATAATTTGCTAAATTTGGATGAGCTATATTGGATGTGGTCTAGAAGAATAGCTTATCACCATGCAGGACTAGCACCAATTGTTAAAGAGTTTATTGAATATTTATTTTTACATAGACATATAGACATTCTTTTTGCCACTGAAACATTAGCCCTTGGATTAAATATGCCTGCGAGGTCTATTGTTATTGACTCTCCTTACAAATATGATGGAATCAAAACAAGGTTAATAACTCAATCAGAATTTTTACAATTAACAGGTAGGGCAGGAAGAAGAGGGATTGATAATATAGGTTATGCTTTTATAAATTTTGATAAAAATATTGATACGCATTGGTACGATAAGTTATTTTCTCTAAAACCAAGTGAATTGCGATCATCATTTTCTATTTCATATGCATCGATACTTAATATGACTAGCAAGTATGAAGTAAGTGAAGCAATTGAGTTAATAAATAAAAGTTTTTTATCTTTTCAAAATACAAATGATAATTATGATTTAGAAAATATTTTTAATAGTAAATTACAAATCCTTAAAGATTTAAATTATTATGAATCAGGATTAAAACAAAAAACATTAACAGAAACTTATAGAGATACTTTCATTCCAGGTTTAGAACTAATTGAACAAGGAAAAGAATTAGAATTTTATCTTATGTTTCTTTGTTCAGGGCTCTCAAGGTCAAAATATGAATTTTCGATACACGAAAAATATGAGAACATGTATACAAAATTTATAATCTCACAAGAAGAAATTAATAAACTAGAAGCATTTAATAACATAGACACACGAACAATTATTGATATTTCATGGTTCAGTGTTTTTAATGAATATATAATTACAAATAATTTAGAGTATGTATTAAATAAATTTAATTTAAATATTGGCGATTTTATAAGAACAGCAAAAGAAGCTTCAGAACTTTCATCAAAATTGTATACTATTTTTAACATTGATGAATTTAATCAGATTAATAAACTATTTAATAATAAGTTAATTCAAAAGACAATGCTATGAAAAAATATATAGTAATTTACAATAAAAACTCAAGGGGCAAAACATATTCAAAACAAGATTTAGAGATGATATTTTCATCTCATGATTTAGATTCAAAAATATTTGTGACTAATGAAATTAAGGAAGTTGATAAAATTGTTAAAAAATTTAAAAATTCTAAAGACTATGTCTATTGTGCAATAGGTGGTGATGGTACTTTAAATTCCTTAATTAATGCCTTATTAAGTAATAATATTAAAAATCCAGAGGTAGCATGCATAGCTTCTGGTAGTGGTTCTGATTTTATGAGAACATTTGCTATGCCTGTTGATATTCATCAAGCGATTTCAAGAATTAAGAGTAATCAAAATTATTCTATTGATGCCTCATTTATAGAATCCAAAACAAAATCAAGATATTTTATAAACGTATTAAATTATGGTTTTCTAGCTGAAACTGTTAACTTAAGCGAAAAATTACCAAATATGTTTAAAAGATTCCGATATCCAATAAGTTTTTGGTTAAAACTTTTTACTGGGAAACAATCTTTATTTAATTTAAAAACTAATACATATGAATTTGATAAAAAAGCTTTTAATATTTCAATATGTAATGGGCAGTTTTTTGGAGGAGGTTGGAATATCTCACCAAAATCAAGTCTTCAAGATGGTTTGCTAAATATACAAATATTTAAAGTTACAAAAATTAAAGCTATGAAATTATTTTTTTTAGCAAAGAAGGGATTACATTTGACTGATCCAGACGTAATACTTAAAAAATCAGATAAAATCTCTTTAAAAACCCAACAACCAATTGAAATAGATGGTGATTTCTTTGATTATGGACCTGCAGAGATATCTGTTAAAAAACACTCCATACAACTAAAAATTTAGTATTATCTTTAGGAAACTTTAAAGGAAATTATGGCTAAAAAAGATGAAGAAGTTATTGAAGAACCTACTTTAGAAGATTTAGAAGAAGAAGAAGCGGAAGAAGAAACTCCTTCTGATACTGAAGAAGAAAAAGAAGAAGTTGAAACAGAATCTCTAGAGGCTCGTGTTGAAAAAGAAAAAAAGAGTGTTGAGGAAGGCGACGAAACTGAAGGCTCATTTATCTCTGTTGATGCTGCTGAAAAAAGAAACGT
>QBZE01000001.1 GCA_003282445.1 OCS155 cluster bacterium AG-333-G23 | reverse complement strand
CTGAGCCTACAACTACTGTACTTAATGGATCTTCGGTCATATTTATTGGTATTCCGAGTTCTTCTGCAATTTTTCTATCAAGTTGTTTCAACATTGATCCCCCACCTGTTAACCATGCACCATATTTATCAATATCAGAGACTAAAGCTGGAGGTGTTTGTGATAATGAGATTCTTACAGCTTCAATGATTTCACTAACCACCGGTGCAAGAGCATTTCTAACATCTGATGCTTCTAACAATACTTGCTTTGGAATGCCCTTAACTATATCTCTACCTGTAACTGTTACTTGAGGTTCTTTATCATACTGATAAGCAGATCCCACTGCATGTTTTAATGACTCTGCTATTCCTTCATCAACTAACATTGCATGTTCACTTCTAAGCCATTCAATTAACTTATCAGTCATATCTTCGCCACCAACTCTCACTGAGTTAGCATTAACAACATCACCCATGGAAATAACAGCAATCTCTGTTGTTCCACCCCCAATGTCAATTACCATATTTCCAAATGGTTCAAAAATTTGTAAGTTAGCACCAATCGCCGCAGCCATTGGCTCTTCGATAGTGAAGACCTCTGAAGCTCCTGTTGCGTGTGCCGCAGTCTCAATAGATCTTTGCTCAACGCTAGTTACACCATTAGGAACACAAATAATTATTCTTGGCCTTGAGTAAGATCTTCCAATAGCTTTAGACAATAATGTTTTTACTAACTCTTCTGCATATTCAATTTCTGAAATAACACCATCTCTTAATGGTTTTACTAACTCAATAGAATCAGGTACTCTTCCAACTAATTTCTTTGCCTCCTCACCATAGGTGAAAATAGATCTATCACTTTTTTGAATTGCCAGAAGAGTTGGCTCGTCAACAACAACACCTGCTCCTTTAACATATATTAAAGTATTTGCTGTACCTAGATCGATAGCAATATCGTTGCCACCAAATAATGTTCTTCTTAAGTTAATTCCTGCCATGTATATTCAGATTAATAGACTGCAGGGCCAAAGAAAATAAAAAATTAATTCTTAAAGAAAAGAGATAATTCTCTTTCAGCACTCTCTGGTGAGTCTGATCCGTGCACAACATTTTCTTCAAGTTTTGTAGCTAAATCAGCCCTAATCGTTCCAGGATCAGCATCTGAAGGGTTAGTGGCACCCATTATTCGTCTTATCTCTGATACAACATCTTCACCTTCAACTTGCATTGCTACAACAGGTCCACTGGTAATAAAACTGACAAGATCATTAAAGAACGGTTTATCAGAATGTTCTCCATAGTGTTCTTTGGCTAATTCTTCTGAAATATCCATCATCTTAATTTTTGTAATCTGAAATCCCTCTTTTTCAACTCTAGTAATTACTTCCCCAATAAGATTCCTTTTTACTCCATCTGGCTTAACCATAAAAAATGTTTTCATTTATATTCCTTTTTGTATTCTCCAATTAAATATAAACTTCCTATCAAAATAGAGTGTTGTTTAGATGAATGAAATTTTCCAATTGGCGATATCTCAAAGTTAATATTTCTTTCCTCTAGGTAGCTTTGCAAATATTTACTACTCATTTGGTTATAAAAGCTATTATCTTCAATTATGTTTATAGAGATATTATCTATTTGTGATAAAAAATCTAAGATTTTTTCATACTTTTTACCTTCTTTTAAACCTAGATAACAGTCAAAATGAATGTCTTTATATAAGTGTTCCAAATTTTGGAATAGAGTTTCAAATCCTGAAATATTGTGAGCACCGTCCAAAATTTTCACTGGATTATTATCTATTATTTCAAACCTTCCTTGTACCTTATATTCTTTAATCTTTGAAATAATTGTTGGGTTTACTTCTTTACCTAAAATTTTGTTTACTGACAATAAAGCTAGATCAATATTCCTGAGTCTAAAATCTTCTGTGTAAGATTTAAAATTATTATTTTCATCTAAGAATGAAATCGAAGTATCTTTTAACTCTTTAAAAATTAGTTCTTTATGTTCGTCAGAAATATCGCCACATACTAAATTTTTAATTTTGTTTGAAATTTTTATTTTTTCATACAATATCTCATCAAGAGTTTCACCTAATAGTTCTTGATGATCGTAACCAATATTAGTTAAAATTACATTTTTGTAATCTATTATGGAAGTTGTGTCTAAACGTCCGCCTATCCCCGCCTCTACTAAAAATATATCTAATTTTTCATCAATAAAAGTTTTACAAGCAATTAAAAATAAAGTTTCAAAATATCCTAAATTTATACTATTTTTCTTTTCAAAGTCTTTTATTTTTTCAACATACTGTGAATGGTTAATAGTATTTTGATTTGATTGAATCCTCTCATCGTAGGAAATTAAATGAGGAGAGGTAAATAAAAGTGATTTTACCCCTGTTTCTGACAGTACTTGATATATATAGTTAGCTGTTGAAGTTTTAGCATTTGTGCCAACTATGGATATAGCTTTATCTGAAAGTTGTGAAAGTTCATCTTCAGTAAAAAACGAGGCAAGGAATTCTAAATTTTTATTATTGTTGATTCTATCATTTAAGAATTTTTCGAAATCTATCAATTACCTAATTCTTTAAGAGTTTCTTTTATAACACTAAGCTCCATTTCTAAAGCTTCCTTGTTAGATTTTTCTTCATCAATAAGTTCTGGTTTTGCATTCTTCATAAATTTTTCATTTTCAAGTCTTTTGTTTGAAATCTCGATAGATTTTTCAATTTCATTAATTTTTTTATTTAATTTTTTTATTTCTACTTCTATATCAATATACTCTTCAGCAGATAGAACAAAATCATAATTTCCTGCATGAAAATGTAAAACAGCTTCTCCCTCCTTTGGGGTAAATGTATCTTTTTGTATTTCAACTTTTGCTAAAGATTCAAACTGAGATTTAAACCAATCTTCTATTTCGATATCAGAATATATTTTTAACTTAGTGTTAATTTTTATTTGATATGTTGCTTTAAAATTTCGAATTTTAGAAATCATATTTTTTAAATCTTCGACACTTCCATCGTTGTCTTCGTTTATATTATATTTTTCGGGCCATTTATTACTTATTAATACTTCATCATCAAACGTTTCCCATACCTCTTCAGTAATGTGAGGCATTGCTGGGTTTAAAATTTTTATTGATTTAAGGAAAACTGAATTAAGTACCTCCATAGTTTCTGATTTATGATTTTCATTTTCAATTAAATTTTTTGAAAATTCAAAATACCAATCAAACAAGTCAGACCATAGAAAGTTATATAGCAACTTGTATGCATCTGAAATTTTATACTTTTCGAACAAAGAGTTAAATTCATCAAGAACTGCATCAAACTTATTTATTATCCATTTATTTTCTTCACATTCTATTGTGCTTAAATCATTGGTTTCTTTACCGTCTGTGTATATATGGACAAATTTAGATGCATTCCATATTTTGTTGCCAAATTTTTTTGCTGCTATTGTCCATTCTTCATCAAAAGGAACATCTTGGCCTGGAGAAGCTTTTTCAACTAAAGAGAATCTTAGAGCATCCGCTCCATGTTTATCAGACAGTTCTAATGGATCAATAGTATTTCCAAGGCTTTTAGACATTTTTCTTCCTTTTGAGTCTCTTACTAGGCCATGTACAAGTATGTCTTTAAAAGGAATATCTTTTTGGAAATTAATGCCCATCATAATCATTCGAGCTACCCAAAAGAATATGATGTCAAACCCTACTACTAATAACGATGTTGGATAATAATTACTTAAATCTTCAGAGTCCTTAGGCCATCCTAAAGTTGAAAAAGGCCATAAAGCAGATGAAAACCATGTATCTAATACATCTTCATCTTGTCTTAATTTTGTTTCTTTAGAAAGATTGTTTTTCTCCCTTATTTCCTGTTCTGTGTTTCCTACATAAATATTATTCTCTTCATCGTACCAAGCTGGGATTCTGTGGCCCCACCATATTTGTCTTGAAATACACCAATCTTGAATATTGTACATCCACTCAAAATAAGTTTTTTCCCAGTTTTTTGGCACAAACTTAATTTCTTCTGTCTCTACAGCTTTGATTGCTTTCTTTGCCAATGTTTCGGTTTTTACAAACCACTGTTCTGTAATCATTGGCTCTAGAATACTTTTCGACCTATCTCCTTTTGGTAATTGAATATCATAATCTTCTTCTTTTTCAAGCTGTTCTAATTTCATCAATTCATTTACTATTAATTTTCTTGCTTCAAATCTATCTTTCCCTCTTAAATTTTCAGGAATAAAATCTTCGTTCCTTATTTTTCCATCAAGGTCAATACATTGAATAAACTCTAATTTATGTTTTTCTCCAATTTCATAATCATTGAAATCATGTGACGGCGTAATCTTTACACATCCTGAACCAAATTCTGGATCAACATATTCATCTGCAATTATTGGTACTTCACGATTTACTAAAGGCACAATAGCTGTTTTACCAATTAGATTTTTATATCTTTCATCATCAGGATTTACAGCAACTGCTGTATCTCCTAAAAGAGTTTCTGGACGCGTAGTAGAAATAGTTAAAAACGAACCTTCTGTTTTATATTTAATACTCCACAATTTTCCTTTTTCTGGATTTAAAGTTACTTCAAGATCAGAAACTGCAGACATAAGCTCCGTGTCCCAGTTAACCATTCGTGTACCTTTATAAATTAATCCATCTTTATAAAGTTTTATAAATACTTCTCTTACGGCTGTGGAAAGACCTTCATCCATAGTAAACCTCTCACGAGACCAGTCACAGCTCATACCAAGTTTCCTCATTTGGGTTGATATGTTTTCACCAGATTTTTCTTTCCATTCCCAAACTTTTGATATAAAGTTTTCTCTTCCAATGTCTTCTTTCTGCACACCCTTTTCAGATAATTCATTTTCAACTAATAACTGAGTAATGATTCCTGCATGGTCTGTGCCTGGCACCCATAAAGTTTCATATCCTTGAAGCCTTTTTATACGAGTAATTACATCAATTATTGAATGCTCTAATGCATGTCCCATATGTAAAGATCCGGTTACATTTGGTGGTGGAATAACAATTGAAAACTTTTTATCCGAACCTACTGGTACAAATTTGTTAGCTGACTCCCAGCTCTCTTGCCATTTTTTCTCAATAGCTAATGGCTCATAGGTTTCGTCTTGCATAGATTTATGCTGGTTTTGAATCTTTAGATTCTTTTTTCTCTTTTAAAACCATCTTTGGCTGTATATCATCAGTAACATTTTCTTTATCAATAATTATTTGCTCAATATCTTTTCTTGATGGAGACTCATACATTTCATCAAGCAATAGCTTCTCTAAAATTGACCTAAGACCTCTTGCTCCTGTTTTTCTTTTTAGTGCAAGTTCAGACATTGCCACTAAAGAATCATCAGTAAATTTCAACTCAATATCATCTAATGCAAATATTTTTTGGAATTGTTTTGTTATTGCATTTTTTGGCTCAGTTAATATTTCTATTAAAGCTTCTTGATCTAGCTCATCAACGCTTGTTACCACTGGTAACCTACCTATAAACTCAGGGATTAAACCGTATTTAATTAAATCTTTTGGTTCTACATTTTGAAATATTTCTTTTGAATCTAATTCATCTTTATTTTTTAAGTTTGTATTAAAGCCAACTGAATTTTCGCCAAGTCTACGATTTATTATTTCATCAAGCCCATCAAAAGCTCCGCCTACAATAAATAAAATATTCGTTGTATCTATCTGTAAGTACTCCTGTTGAGGATGTTTCCTTCCACCCTGTGGAGGTACTTGCGCGACTGTTCCTTCTAATATTTTAAGTAAGGCTTGTTGAACACCTTCACCTGATACATCTCTTGTTATTGAAGGGTTATCTGATTTTCTTGTAATCTTGTCAATTTCATCAATATAGATAATTCCTTTTTCTGCTTTCTTAATATCAAAATCCGCTGCTTGTATAAGAGTTAGAAGTATATTCTCTACGTCTTCACCTACATATCCAGCTTCTGTCAACGTTGTAGCATCTGCTATTGCAAAAGGAACCTGTAATATTTTTGCTAATGTTTGTGCCAATAAAGTTTTTCCACTGCCGGTTGGGCCCAAAATTAAAACGTTAGATTTTTGAATCTCTAATTCATCATTAATTTTGTCGCCTTTATAAATTCTTTTGTAGTGGTTATAAACTGCAACAGAAAGAGTTTTTTTAGATTCAGATTGACCAATTACATACTCATTAAGAGATTGGTTTATTTCTTTTGGCAGTGGTAAATAATCCTCAGGAGATGAATCTATGCTTTCAACTTTTTCTTCCTCTATTATCTCTACACATAATTCAATACATTCATCACAAATGTACACACCTGGTCCGGCAATTAATTTAATTACTTGCTTCTGGGATTTTCCGCAAAAACTACACTTTAAAGGTTCTGATGACGATTCTTTATTAGCCATATAATTACCCTGCTGTTATTTTTTGTCTACTAACTCCCTTTGAGTTAGTACTTCATCCACTATACCGTATTCTAAGGCTTCTTGTGCAGTCATCCAGAAATCCCTATCTGTATCAACAGAGATCTGATCTATGTCTTTCTTTGTAAATTCTGCCAATAATCCATTAATTTGGTGCCTCATATCGGTTATAAGCTTTGCTTGAATCTCAATATCTTTTGATGTTCCTTCTGCGCCACCTGCTGGTTGATGAAGCATTATTCGTGCATGTGGAAGGGAGTATCTTTTACCCGGAGTTCCACCAGCCAAAATTACTGCTCCAGCTGAAGCTGCTAGACCCATACATACAGTTGCAACATCTGGTTTTATGTATTTCATAGTGTCATATATAGCAAATAGAGAAGTTATTGATCCTCCTGGAGAGTTAATATATACATATATGTCTTTTTCAGGATCTTCTGACTCCAAATGTAACAATTGAGCCATAATTAAATTTGCAACACCATCATCTATTGGTGTCCCTAAGAAAATAATTCTATCTTTTAAAAGTCTTGAATAAATATCAAAGGCTCTTTCACCTCTGTTAGTATTTTCAATAACAGTAGGCACTACATAATTTGAAGGTTCTTTTTCCATTCTATTCTTCCTCTCCTGTTTCACTATCTTGATTGTATACATCTTGCAGGTATACTTTTTCACCATTTTTATCAATTGATACACCATTTTGTAAAACATGTAACATAGCTTTATTTCTTAGTGATTCTGCTTCTAAATTCATTCTGTGTGTGGTTTTTTCAACATCATCTTTATCACTATCGTGCGATTCCATGTGTTGATCAATTAAAGAATTATCATTTTCATTTAACTTTATTTCAAAGTCTTCAATTACTTTATCTAAAATTAAAACCATACTTAAGTTTCTTGAAGCTTGTTGATTAAGGTCTTCTCTTAAAGCCTCTTCTGTTAATCCTGTTATTTTGAAATAGTCCTCTAATTTAATATTATTTTGCTCTAATTCAGCTAAGAAATTTTGCAAAATACTATCCATTTCAGCAATAACTAGTTGCTCAGGCAGTTTTATATCTGCTTCCTCTATTAATTTTGTTGTTAACCCTGCTTGATATTGCGATGCAACTTGTTGTTTCTTGATATTTTCAATATTTTTCTCAAGTTCAGTCTTAAGCTCATTAATGTCTTCAAACTCTGTTGTTTCAGAAACCCATTCATCAGTTAGATCTGGCAGAATTTTTTCTCTCACTTCTTTTACTAAAACAGTAACATCGACATTTTCCTCATTGATCTGTTCAATATTGTCTGTAAATTTAATTATTGCTCCAGAGGCAACTCCTTCTAATTTACTATCAAGACTCTTGATTAAAGAACCCGTTCCGACTTCATATAACCTATCGCTAAAAGTGAAGTCTTTAATTTCATTATTATTTTTTGTAGAGGTTAAATTAATTAAAACATAATCACCAGTTTTAACAGCTCTATCAGTTTTTGTTGCTTCAGCAAATTGTGACCTGACTCTTTCTATTTGGTCATCAATTTCTTCACTGGTTGGTTTAATTGACTCAACCTCAACAGTTTGATCAAGCTTTGGTAATTTAGAAATTTTAGGCCATAAAGTTATAAGCACTTCAACATCGAAAGAATTCTTTTTTTTCTTTATCTCTTTAATAGCTGGTCTTGTTGCAGGTGAAATTTCTTCGTCTTTAAGAATGGTAAATAAATTTTCAGGAAGATACATTTCCACTGCTTCCTCATTGATATATTCTTCTCCCACTTCTCTCTCAACAATGTTTGCTGGAATTTTTCCAGGTCTAAATCCTTTTACTTTTAATTGACTTCCGATTTTCTTAATAGCGTCACCTCTAAAATCTACTAAATCACTAACATCAATTTGAATTTCTAATGTTTTCTCAAAATCAGAATCATTCTTTATCTTGTATTTCACTATTCTCCTTAAATTTTGGGTGACCGACGGGATTTGAACCCGCGACCTCCTGGACCACAACCAGGCGCTCTAACCAGACTGAGCTACGATCACCACGTCTGCGCTCTCGATAGGACTCGAACCTATAACCTACAGATTAGAAGTCTGTCGCTCTATCCATTTGAGCTACGAGAGCCTCTGAGCGGGTGAAGGGAATCGAACCCTCGTAGCCAGCTTGGAAGGCTGGAGCTTTACCACTAAGCTACACCCGCGTGTGTCGGGCTGGTGAGATTCGAACTCACGACCTCCTGGTCCCAAACCAGGCGCTCTAGCCAAGCTGAGCCACAGCCCGCACGTCTAATTATTGTTCCATGATACTGCTTTTATGGAAACAATAAATCAAAATAATTATAGTTAAGTAATATTACATAGGTACTCTGTATTAAAGGGTCGCTAGCTCAACTGGTAGAGCATCGGACTCTTAATCCGCAGGTTCGGGGTTCAAGTCCCCGGCGACCCACGCGACATTTTAGCGGATGTGGCGGAACTGGTAGACGCGCTAGATTTAGGATCTAGTGAGCTTTGCTCGTGGAGGTTCGAGTCCTCTCATCCGCACAAGTTTTGATTTTATTTTGGTGGAAACTCCACAATAAGCTCGGTTGAATTAGCAGTTGCATAAATTTTTCCACTTTTGTCTTGTAAAGTTCCAGTTACAAAAATTACTCTACTACCAATTTTTTCAATCTTAGCTGAGGCTGTAACTTCCCCAGTTCCAACTGTCATTGGCCGAAAATAATTTACTCTAATATCTGTAGTCATTGTTAAAAAACCTTTATCAAGCTGACAATTAGCCGAAATACTATTACAAGAATCTAGCATCGTTGCGGCCAGTCCCCCATGCACAGTGCCTAAAGGGTTATAATGGAATTCTTGGGGTGTAACAGCAAAAGTTACTTGTCCTTCATCATCAACATCAACACTTGAAGTATCCATTAGAGAACCCATAGGAACATTTTCAATCGGCAAATTCTTAAAAAAATCTCTTCTCTCTTCTTTATCTAAACTTACCAATTCAAGAACTAAGCCCTGAGTTAACTCCCATTTAAAAGTTCTTTCATTCATCGTCAGAATCCGATGCTCTTGTTTGTAGTTCAGACACAATGTCTGCATTTGCTAAAGTTGTAACATCTCCAAGTTTTCTCTCTTCTGAAATATCCTTCAACAGCCTTCTCATAATTTTTCCACTTCTTGTTTTTGGAAGATCAGCTGTAATGACAATGCTCTTAGGTTTTGCTATTGGACCAATCTTGTCACTTACATGTTGTCTTAATTCTGATATTAAATTTTCATCTCCTACATCTGTTCCAATCAAAGTAACAAATGCGGCAATTGCTTCACCGCTTATTTCATCTGACCTTCCAATTACAGCAGCCTCAGCAACAGATTCATGGGAGACTAGTGCGCTCTCTACTTCAGCAGTAGAGATTCTATGACCAGAGATATTCATTACATCATCTACTCTTCCAAGAAGCCAAACATAACCATCATCATCATATTTAGCACCATCACCGGCAAAGTACAGGCCTTCGTGTTGAGACCAATATGTATCAATATATCTTTTGTCGTCTCCATATACAGTTCTTAACATGGATGGCCAAGGAGATTTAATTGCAAGATAACCTCCTTCACCTTTTCCAACTTCATTGCCTTTTTCATCAATAATTACAGAGTCAACCCCTGGTAATGGTCCACATGCTGATCCTGGTTTTGTACTGGTTATCCCAGGTAGAGGTGAAATCATAATGGAGCCAGTTTCTGTCTGCCACCATGTATCAACAATAGCGCATTGCTCATTTCCAATATTTTCGTGATACCACATCCACGCTTCAGGGTTTATTGGTTCTCCAACAGATCCGAGTAGTCTTAATGAACTTAAATCGTGAGCTTTTGGATGTTCAACTCCCCACTTCATAAATGCTCGAATCGCAGTTGGTGCTGTATAAAAAATATTTACTTTATATTTCTCAACTAAGCTCCATAATCTTTTTTCATCTGGAGCATTAGGAGCTCCTTCATACATAACACTTGTTGTCTTATTAGCTAATGGCCCATAGACAATATAGCTATGTCCAGTAACCCATCCACAATCTGCTGCACACCAATAAATATCATCATCTTTGACATCAAATACTGCACTATGAGTAGTGGTTACCCCAGTTAAATAACCAGCTTGTGTGTGAACAATTCCTTTTGGCTTTGCTGTGGTTCCAGAAGTATAAAGTATGTAGAGTAGGTCTTCTGCATTCATTACTTCAGGCTCACACTCTGCAGACTGCTTTTCAACAATCTCCTCATACCAATAATCTCTTCCTTCTTGCATATTTACTTCTTGTTCGGTTCTTTTTACTACAACAACACTTTCTATAAATTCTGTAAGTTCTAATGAGTTGTCGACGTTCTCCTTTAGAGGAACAATTTCTCCTCTTCTCCATGCACCATCAGCTGTTATCACTATCTTTGCTTCAGCATCATTTATACGATCAGCTAGTGCTTCAGCTGAAAATCCACCAAATACTACAGAGTGCACTGCTCCAATTCTTGCACAGGCAAGCATAGAAACTACTATCTCAGGCGTCATACCAAGGTAAATAGCTATCCTATCTCCTTTTTGGACTCCTAAACTTTTAAGTGCATTTGATAACTTACATACTCTTTCATAAAGATCTCTATAGGTAATCTCTTGAGTATCTCCAGGTTCACCTTCCCAGTAATATGCGACTCTATCTCCATCTGTTTCTAAATGTCTATCAAGGCAATTGTAAGAAAGGTTTAACTCCCCATCACTAAACCACTTAAAAAATGGTGCATTTGAATCATCTAAGACTTCGGTTGGTTCTTTAAACCAAGTTATTCTATTAAGTGCCTGTTGCTTCCAGTACTCTAATCTATCTTTTTCAGCATCTTTGAACCATGCAGATGTTGCATTTGCATTATTTTTTAATTCTTCACTAGGTTCAAATAAACGATCTTCGTTTAATAAATTCTCTATTTTTTCATTCATTTTATTTTCCTTATATTAATTAGTATAAATAAAATGTTTTAAAAAGAACTACTTAAGGAGCCATAAAATAAAAATTGAAACCATCGCATAGAGCGTTCCAAGAAGCATTAATAATATTTTGGTGAACTCCTACTGTGTTCCATTTTCTTTTTCCGTCTGTAAACTCAATTAACACTCTAGTTGTAGCTTCCGTTCCATCAGTAGAATCAATAATTCTTACTTTATAGTCAATTAGCTTTACAACTTCAACGTCTGGATAATCATTACGAAGTCCACCTACTAAAGCTTTACTTAATGCATCAACAGGACCTACCCCTTCACCGGTAGTAACATATCTTTGATCTTTGACATTAATCTTACAAACAGCCTCTGAAACAACATTCTCAGAATTCCTTCTTTCAGAAAATACTCTAAAACTTTCAAAATCAAAATAATCTGGACTTATACCTTGTACCTTATTCATTAACAAAAATAACGAACCGTCAGCAGCTTCAAATTGGAATCCTTGATGTTCAAGGTTCTGAACTTCTTCAATTAATTTTTTTGCATCTTCATTTGAAAGCTCAATATTAAATTCTTTTGCTTTTGTTATAACGCTAGCTCTTCCAGCTAGTTCAGAAACTGTTGTTCTTGTATAGTTCCCAACTTTACTTGAGTCGATATGTTCATAAAGAGAGCTGTCTTTTGCCATGCCTGAAGCATGTAGGCCAGCTTTATGTGTAAATGCTGATGACCCAACATAAGGATGTCTTGAATCAATCGCTACGTTTACTAATTCAGCAATGTGATTTGCAATTGGTGTCAACTTTTCAAGAGATTCCAAAGGAACAGTATCATGTTCCATTTTTAAAGTTAAGTTTGGAAGCAAAGTACATAAATCAGCATTACCAGTTCTCTCACCATAACCATTCATGGTTCCCTGGACATGATCTACTCCAAGGTTCACAGCAGCCATTGAATTTGGAACAGCACAACCATTATCATTTTGAAAGTGAACACCAAATTTTTGCTTATCATATTTTTCTGTTATCTCACCTAATATCTCAGTTACCTCATGCGGAAGAGTTCCACCATTAGTATCACAAAAAATAAAGCAATCAACGCCTTCATTTATTACTGCATCAAGAATTTTATAACTTACTTCTTTGTTCTCTTTATATCCGTCAAAAAAATGTTCAGCATCAAAAAATACTTTCTTGCCATTTGATTTTAGGTATTCAATAGTATCGATTGCCATCTTAATTGCTTCTTCTACATCCGTCTCTATTGCTTTTGTAATATGTAAATTAGAAGATTTACCAACAATACAAACATACTCTGTTCCAGCATCGACTAGAGCTTTAACTTGAGGGTCTTCTTCAACCTTTATATTTAGCTTTCTTGTAGAGCCAAAACTAACTAACTTTGAATTTTTAAGCTTTAATTCTTTTTTTGCTTTATCAAAAAACTCTTCTTCTTTAGGTGATGCCCCAGGCCAACCGCCTTCAATATAATCTACACCTAAATCATCCAACAACTTAGCAATAGCAAGCTTATCTTTAACAGATGGTGAAATTCCCTCCTGTTGGAACCCATCTCTAAGAGTTGTATCAAATATGTCTATTTTCATTCTCGCTCTTCCAAAAAAAAACCCCTGCAACGCAAGGGAAACAACGACTACTTCGTTGTTCTTAAATAATAATTATGATATTCATCATTGATTAATACTACTTATTATTTATTACTTGTCTACCAAAAAAATAGATTGCGACAGCAAGGATAGTAAAAATCAATATACGAACAATATTTATATTTGAGGTTGTTGATTCAACTTCAAAAGTCTGTTCTAGCAATCCTGAATGAGCAAATATAATTGTATTATCGTTAATTTCCTCAAGATTTGGCTTTGTGATCCTGCCTGGAAGCTTTACTGACAATGTACCCGAATAGAGCTGCTCGGCTGCCAAAGGATCTATCTTAGATTCCTCAAAGTTGAACAGGGTTGAAAAGTTTCCAGATACAAGGTAATCATCATCAGCTATCTCTATTTTTATTTCTTGAATTGGTAAAAGTAGTAATGAAGTATTTTCATTATTTAATAAAACATCTAATTGTTCCTCAAATTCATCAATGCTATTAAATGAATTACGTACCATAATGCCAAACATATTATCTTTTTCATATACACTTGAACCGTAACCGTCAGGTAAAGACTCTATTATTGACTGAAGACCACCAATTTCTGTTTGACCAGTTTCAATTGCATATATTTGAGCTTCTTGGTCTAATAAAATTGAAATAGAATATTTTCCAGATTCATCTTCATTAACTTCAAGATCCATAACCCATTCCGCTTCACATGCAGAAAAGAAAATGCACAAAAATATTATGACGATATTTCTATAATTTTTCATTTAACAACTCAACCATCTTAATACATGCAATATTTCTATGACTTATCTCTGTTTTTTCATCTAAAGAGAGTTCTGCAAGTGTTCTCTCTTGATGTTGAAATACTGGATCATATCCAAATCCATTATCTCCTCTTGGTTCCAATGTAATTTCACCATCTAATACACCTTCTGTGGAAATTTCTTTCACTCCGTCATAAAAAAACAATACCGTTTTAAAAGAAGCGGATCTGTTTTCTTCATTTGTTAATTTTGTAATAAGCTTTTGAATATTATCTTGATCAGTAGCTTGTTCTCCTGCGTAACGTGCTGACTTCACTCCAGGTTCTCCATTTAGTGAGTCTACAAATAAGCCAGAGTCATCTGAAATAACAGGTTTTTGATATTCTTTGTGTACTTCTATTGCTTTCTTCTTAGCATTATCAAAAATAGTTTCTTTATCTTCTTCTACTTCAATTAACTCTTCATAAAAGAGAAGCTCATGTTCAGAATTTGATTGATCAAAAATATTTTTTAACTCTATAAACTTATTCTTATTTTTAGTAGCTAATAAAATTTCCATTAATTTTTTTGAACTTCAAATATTTCATCAATTTGATCTTTTGTTAATTCAAATAATTTATCTAAATCTTCTTTTGAAAATGGTTTCTTTTCTGCCGTACCTTGAATTTCTAGAATTTCATACTTGTCATTTAAGACTAAATTTAAATCAACTTCTGCTTGGGAATCATTTTCATAATCTAAATCAACAATATACTCTCCATCAACTATTCCAACAGAGACTGCTGCTATCTGATTCTCTAAAGGATTTTGAACTAATTCACCATTTTCAACTAATTTGTTAAATGTTTCATTTAATGCAATCCAGGAACCATTAATTGAAGCTGTCCTTGTTCCCCCATCAGCTTCCAAAACATCACAATCAACTGTGACCATATAACCGTTAAGTAATTTAAGATTGCAAATTGACCTAAGCGATCTACCAATTAATCTAGATATTTCCTTTGACCTTCCTCCTTCATATGCCTTCCTTGATACTCTATTTCCAGAAGATCCTGGCAACATATTATATTCTGCAGTAAGCCATCCTGAGTCTGAATTTTCAAGCCAGCCAGGCAGTCTATCAGAGATGGACACAGTTATTAATACTTTTGTGTTTCCTGACTCATATAAGACAGATGTATTTTTTGAATTTATAAAGTCTTTTGTAATTTTTATGTTTCTCATATTATGGTGATAGCCTTACTGTTTTCCATTCAGTATCTACTTTAGAATAAGAAAATCTATCATGTGTTCTATTTTTTCTACCTTGCCAAAACTCCCAATAATGAATATCAATTAAGTACCCGCCCCAAAATTTAGGTCTTGGAATTTCTTTTCCTTCAAATTCTTTTTCTAATTCCTTTATTTTCTGCTCCAGTATTTCTCTATCTTCAATTTCTTCACTTTGATCTGATGCCCATGCACTTATTTGTCCACCCCTTGGTCTAGATTTGAAATATTCATCAGAAACCTCTCTACTAGCTTTACTGACAACTCCTTCAAATCTTATTTGTCTGTAAATTTCTGGCCAGAAAAATAGCCCTGATACATTTGGATTGTTTTCTATCTCTTTTGCTTTTGCACTTTCGTAATGAGAATGGAAAACCAGTGAATCATTTACTATATTTTTAAACAAAACATACCTTGATCTTGGGTTGTTTTGAGAATCAACAGTCGAAATCGCCATAGCATTAGGTTCAGATGCTTCAATCTCAATTGCATTTTCTAACCAAGATTCAAACTGCTTTATAGGATCAGGATTAAGATCTTCTTTAACTAAGGCTTTATCTCCATACTCTGATCGTATCTTTAATATTTTGTCTGAAATGTTTTCCATTTATATTGAATTTAGAGCAGATCCAGCTTTAAACCATTCAATTTGTTCATCAGAAAGAGAATGATTAGCTTTAATGTCTTTTGTTTCTCCGTCAGTTTTTTCGATTGTTATATTTACTGAAGCATCAGAAGCAAGTTCTTCTAAATTTTTTATTGTTATTTTGTCTTCTTGTTCAATCAGGTCGTAATCATCTTTATTTTCAAAAGTCAGAGGAAGAATGCCTTGCTTTTTAAGATTTGCTTCATGGATTCTTGCGAAACTTTTTACTAAAACCACCTTACATCCTCTAAACCTTGGTTCCATTGCTGCATGTTCTCTTGATGAACCTTCTCCATAATTTTCATCACCAACTGCTATCCAGTTTATGCCCTCTTCATGATATGATTTTGCGATATCCGGTAAGGCCATAACCGAATTATCTAACTGATTTATACCTTCACCTGCATTTTCAGTGAATGCATTATTAACTCCTATAAATAAGTTCTGTGAGATATTTTCTAAGTGACCTCTGAATTGTAACCATTTCCCAGCTGGGGAAATATGGTCAGTTGTACATTTGCCACTTGCTTTCATTAATACTGTCATTGATTGATAATTATCACTTTCGAAAGGACTAAATGGAACTAGTGCTTGTAATCTATTTGACTCAGGATCAATTATTATCTCCACTTCCCCAGCATCTGGTTGAATAAAGCCTTCAAGTGTTGTTTCAAATCCTGACTCAGGCAACTCATCAGCAACTGGTGGATTTAATGTTATTTCATTACCCTCTTCGTCAGTTAAAGTATCATTCAAGAAATTAAAATCTAATCTTCCACCTAGTGCTAGTCCTATAACTGTTTCTGGTGAACCAATAAAAGATAGGGTCTCAGCATTACCGTCGTTACGAGCTGGAAAGTTTCTATTAAATGATGAGACAATTGAGTTACTCTCTCCTTCTTTAATATCATCTCTTTTCCATTGCCCAATACATGGACCACAAGCATTTGCTAATACTACTGCTCCAATATCCTCTAAATCTTTCAAATAACCATCTCTTTCAATAGTTGCTCTTGTTTGTTCTGAACCTGGAGTAACCATTAATGGAACTTTCGCTTTCAGACCATGCTTTGCTGCTTCTCGTGCAATAAAGGCTGCTCTCCCGATATCTTCATAAGATGAATTGGTACAAGAACCAATTAATGCACTTGATATTTTTATTGGATATTCGTTTTCTTCAACATCTTCTTTTAGATCAGTTATTGGTCTAGCTAAATCTGGGGTATGAGGGCCAACAATATGTGGTTCAAGAGTATCCAAATCTATCTCAATCACTTGGTCAAAATACTTATCTGGCTCATCTAAAACTTCTTGATCAGCTGTTAATAAATCCATTCTTGTTGATGCAAGCTCTGCAATATCTGACCTTCCAGTAGAAACTAAGTAGTCATTTCCTTTAGTGTCATATGGAAATATTGAGCACGTTGCACCAATCTCTGCACCCATATTTGTAATAGTTGATTTACCAGTAGTTGATATTGAAGAAGTTCCTTCACCAAAATACTCAACTATTGCATTCGTTCCACCCTTAACAGTTAGAATCTCAGCAACTTTGAGAATTATGTCTTTAGGTGAACTCCATCCACTTAAAGAACCAGTTAATTTAACTCCAATTAACTTTGGGATTTTTGTATTAAAAGGCATTCCGGCCATAACATCTACTGCGTCTGCTCCTCCTACACCAATCGCTACCATTCCAAGCCCTCCAGCATTAGGAGTATGACTATCTGTACCAATCATCATTCCACCAGGGAATGCATATTGTTCTAAAACAACTTGATGAATTATTCCAGCTCCTGGACCCCAGAAACCTATTCCAAATTTTTGTGATGCAGAACGTAAAAAATCAAAAACTTCTTTATGTGTCTGGTTTGCAACGGCTAAGTCACTACTTGCTCCTTCATATGCTTGAATAAGATGATCGCAGTGAACAGTAGAAGGTACTGCTGTTTTTTCCATTCCTGCCTGCATAAATTGCAAAAGGGCCATTTGAGCTGTTGCATCTTGCATAGCTACTCTATCAGGTGCAAAATCTCCATAATCTTCTCCCTTATCTAATGAAATTGATGAAGGGTCCGTAGCGTGACCAAATAATATTTTTTCAGCAAGAGTTAAAGAAGCATTTTTTCGCTCCCTTATAGTTAAAATATTTTCAGTTAACGTTTTATAAACTGATTCAACTAGCTCTATTGGTGTTCTTGATAAATCCATCAAGATAATTATATTAAGAAAAAAACTGTAAAGATAACCTTATCTAAATTCAGCACATGTTTCTTGAAATTCGCAATAATTACACCAGTCTCCTAATAAATAATCAGGCGATAATGCATCATTTGGATTCCAAGATGATATCTTTTCTGCAAATGATTCAAATTTCTTTTCAATTGAATCAAACTCATCTTCTCCAAATCGACGCTCATTTGGCTCATCTTTTTCTTCATTAACATATATATGTAAAACAATTACTTCTTTTGCATTTAAGCGTTTAGACACCCCTAATGCGTAAAGTTCTGCCTCAGTTAAATCTCCTGGATGTTTTTTTCCTGTTTTCAATTCAATTGCAATCGGGACATCATCTAAGCGTCCTAGTAAATCTGCTTTACCTATAAATGAAGAAGCAACTCTTCCTTCTTTAACCGTTAGGTCTTTATTTGAAATAAGACCATCTGTTATTGTTGTAAAACCAACCGGATATTCAGATAATGTAATATCCAAATTTTCATACCCTTTTAACTTTTCTAGTAATTCTTCATATTTTTTAAATATCTTTACTTTGGTTTCTTCGTCTTGTTCGACAATCAGTGATTCCAGCCTCTCTTTTTCGCTTTCATCATTACGATTTTCATTATTGACTAGCATTTTTTGGGCTACGTTATGAAATGTTATGCCAAAATCACCACTAAATGAATCCTCTTTATCTCTTGGTATTGAGTACTGAAAATTCCATGCGGCTTTTCTTTCACATTTCTCAAGATCTCTTATGTTTGTTTTTGATACAGTTAGACCTCTATAACGTGTATTAATTTTTTCATCTCCGATTAGAGGGAACTCACCACATGCTGCAGGTCGACCACACTTACTTAAACAATGTGACCCTGGAGTTGTTTTATTAGGGTTGTCTAGAAAATCTTCATAAATTTCAAAGTATTCATCAATAATTTTTTGATGACTTTCTATATCCTCAATCTCAATTAATTCTGTATCAGCAACTGCGCCTGCATAAAAGGTTTCATTGTCTAATTTTTCAGCTGAATAGATTGCTCTATCGATTTCACTAACATCTGGCCTTCCAATTTTTAGTTTTATATTTTCAATTGTATTTTTATCACTAACTTGATATTGAAAATAAGCAGATATACCATGCTCTTCACCATTAATCTCATTAAATACTGTTTTGTTAGGAAAGTCTATATCAATTTCTGCTTTCCTCTTAGGATAAAGTACTCTGAAGTCAGCAAACATATCGGATAATATTCTTTTCTGAAGATCATCAAAGTTAACAAAGTGCTCATTCTCTGCTTTTTTTATTGCGGTTTCTTCAGGAGCATCATTATTCAGCCAATCTCCTATTGCGTCATTTAGAATACCCCACCTTGTTAGTGTTCCTGAATTAACACGTGGCTCTGGTTTGGCATTTGAGGCATTACAATTTTTAACTTTTTCAAGTTTAGTAGTTGATATGATTGGTATTTTATTTCCATTCATACTTTAAAGATACTCCTTAATCATAGAAGAAATGGTATTTCCAAATTTTTTAGTCATAATGTTCCAAGCCTTCAAGCTATCATAAAACTATGGATAAAAGAATTAGCAAAAGCTTTAAAATAATTTTTTCAAGTTTATATCCAAATTTTGATGATGGAGAAAGAGAAAACGCTGAAGAATATTTTTTCTTTATATTAAAAAATTATCCAGACAGAAGTGAAATTAACCAATTAAAACTATTCTTCTTCACTTTCTCTTTTGGTATTAGAAAACTTTTCATTAAAGATAAAAATATTCCTTCATTTGTTAAAAATTTACAGAGCTCATCGTTAACACTATTAAGACAACTTGGGACATCTATCTCTACATTGTTTGGAATATGTAATGCAAGGTCTCTTACCGGTGAAGGAAACCTCTATAAGCATTTTGAATACCCTATTCATAAAAATAACAATATAGAAAAGAAGACTAACGAATTTCCTGAAAGCATTGAAATTGCTGTTGTTGGAAGTGGTTCTGGTGGCGGTATTGCAGCTAACCTCCTTAACGAAAAATATGAAGTTGGAATATTTGATAAAGGAAGTTATTTAAATAAAGAAAGAAATAACGAAACGTTTGGTTATCACAATTTTTATGAAGGTTACGGTATGCAGCAAACAAGAAAATTTAGTGTTCTTCTATTAGCTGGAAAAAGTGTCGGAGGTGGTACTTCAATAAACTGGACAAATTCTTTAAAAACACCGGAAAATATTTTAAAAGAATGGGATTCTCTAACAAACCAGGATAATTATTTTAATTCAGATGAATTCAACAACAGTATGGATTACGTTTGCAAACAATTAAATGTAAGTGAAAAAAATAATAAGATACCGCATAAAGAAGTAAAGCTCATAGAAGGATTAGAAAAAAATGATATAGGCTACAAAATTATTCCAAGAAACCTCAGTAACTTAGATTATCTAGATGATGGATTTTCTACATTTGGTTCTAGTTATGAAAGCAGAAACTCATCATATACATCCTGGTTTTCAGAGGATACTTTTGATCAAAACAATATATATAGTGATACAAATATTAAACGATTAGTAATAAGCAATAATAGAGCTACTCATATAGAAGTTGAGAATGGCTCAAATAGTAAGAAAATAGCTTTAAATAAGGTTATTTTGTGTGCTGGAGCACTAAATACACCAAAAATATTAATGGATAGTGGCTACTCAAATAAACAGTTAGGAAAGAACCTGAAACTCCATCCTGTATCTGGAGTTGCTGGAAAATATAGCGAAGAACAAAAGCCATGGAATGGCAGCATGCAGGGTTTTTATTCTGATAAATTTCTGTTCAAGAATGATAATTACGGATATCTTCTCGAAGGACTCCCTATGCATCCAAGTTTATTTTTTCCATTTTTTCCTAATAATTCTGACTCTTATGAAAGCTTTATAAAAGATTACAACTACTGGTCTGGAGGAATAGTTTTAACTTCAGATACAAGCAGTGGTTCAATAGTAAATAAATCACCTCAACACTTATGGAAATATGATTTCAATAAATTTGATCATGATCATCTTATTGATGGATTAGTAAATCTAGTTAAAGCCTATCACTCATCGGGAGCGAGTGAAATTATGGTAGCTTCATCACCGACACTGCATTGGAAAGAAGACTCAAAAGAATCAATTGAAGATTTTATTTCCAAAGTTAATTCAATAAAGCATCAACCGTTCAGAATATTACTTGGATCTGCCCATCAGATGGGATCAGCAAGAATGAATCCTGATCCAAATAAAGGAGTCGTTGATCTTGATGGAAAAGTTCATGGATTAGAAAATGTTTATATTACAGATTCATCGGTTTTTCCAAGATGCTCTGGAGTCAATCCTATGATCAGCATCCAGTCAATGAGTCATTTCCTTACTTCAAAAATATAACTTACGGATAGTTTTTATCTACCTTAAATATTTCTTCTACATTATCTAAGATCTCTAAAAACAAAGCACTCGACTCAACATGAATTTTGTCACCTGATTTAATAATTGATTCTGTTGAGACTTTTTTTCCATCAATCTTTGTTACCCAAGCTAATAATTCAAATTCTTCTCCAACGGGTACCGGCGAAATGTAATTAACAGAAAGATTTGCAGTTACACACATATGATTATGAATTACTGTTGCATATCCCATTAGGTCATCTATCGCAGCTGCAAGAATACCTCCATGAACTAAACCCGGACCACCCGCGAACCTTTCTTCGAACGTGTAATTAATTTGTACCATGTTATTTTTTACGACAGGATGAATTTTCATTCCCTCTGGATTCTCGGTCCCACTTACAAAAGAAGAGTTCGGATATATATCTTGTAACTTCATGCCATCAGACCATCGAGTATCTTCAGGGAGAGGTAATACTTCTCCAGATATATATTTATAATTCATTTTTTAAGTTTAGATAAGTCTCTTCTTAATGAATCATTTACAACAGCATTTGTTATATCAGAACGAGTTCGCTCAATTAATGCTCTCGCATTATCAGCGTACCTTCTCAATCCTCCTGTTAAAGCATCTGGGTAATCAAGTTCATTTAATACTTCCATGCCTGATTCCATAACTTTTAGGTACTTTTCTCCACTTTCAATGTCTAATTTTCTTAAGTGATCTAAAGCTTTTCTTCTCCATTCACCAATAGCATCACCAATACCCTGTATATAACTAGATGCTGAAACATCCATTGACTTATAAGGAAGTATTTCTCCATTTAATTCATATTCATAAACTAAAGAAGCTTCAACCAATTCCTTTTCAGCTTCAACAATATATCCTGCAAAACGTAACTCTGGTGAATTTTTTAAACTATTTTTAAGCTGAGTATTTTTTTTCTCAGCTTCTTTTAAATAAGTTTTTGCATCCTTTAATTCATTCCTGTGAACATTTCTTATGCTTTTTGAACAAGATCGAATAATTTCTCGAGATAGCCTAAGGGAGTCTTCTCTTATATTGTTTAGTTTATCTAACTCTTTAGCAAGACTTTTAGTAATTGATTCAACTGGTTTCAAAGTTAAACTGCTTCTTTGAGATATTCCTCATTGTCATATTCAACCTGAACATCATCATTAAAGGAGCTTAATGAATTCTGAAGTTGAGTAGACCTTCTAACTTGAAAAGAAATAAATGCGTAAATTCCAAAAATACAATCTGTAATTAAATGAACAACAAAAAGTCCTAGGCTCATTGTTTGTAGTGAAACGAAAAACGTAGCAACCGCGAAAAGTCCTATCATTAAATATGATTTTCTCTGTTTGTTTACCATGAAGTCGTATTCAGCATTAAATGAAGTATTATTTTTTGAAATCTGCATCTCCGGCAGAATAACTGCCATCGATAATGATGCTAGTAAAGCTATTAAAACTAATGTTGAACTCATTGCCCTGCCCCAACTTATTAAAATAATTTTACATTACTTTTAAAAGATTATCTTTAATTCAGAATTTATTTTCTTCACCTTTCAATAATCTCTGGAGATTTTCTCGATGCTGATAAAAAATTAAAAGAATAATAAAAACTTGATACGTTATTGTAAATGAATCATTTATAGAATAAATTACTGTAAAACCAGCCAATGTTATGGATGTTAGGCTTGCAAGTGCAGATATTCTAAATACTTTCATTAAACCAAAATATAAAATTATGAAGAGGAGAACTAAATTAACTTTAAAGTAAGGGATATCTAGGCTAAATGCATCAGGATGATTGAAAATAAATGCTAAATAAACACCAAAATAAGTTGCTACGCCTTTACCTCCTCTAAATTTATAAAAAATAGGAAAACAATGCCCGATAACAGCAACAAATCCCAGTATCAATGAATAGTCATAATTTAAACCGATAATTACAGGAATAAAACCCTTCAAGATATCGCCAATTAGAACAATGATTGCATATGATTTACCCATTGTTCTTAATACATTAGAAGATCCCGGGTTCCCGCTACCTAAATCTTGGATATTTACACCTTTAAATCTTGCTACTAAGTAAGCAAAGTTAATTGAACCCATTAAATAACTTAATATAACTAAACCGATATTCATAAACATAGAGTTTAATTAAAAAAAATAATATTAGTTTTTATTACATTTTTTAATTTATTGTTAATAAGTAATGAATAATATGGAAAGTTGCAAAGAGAAAAAAACCTTTTTTTCTGAAATCGAAGCAAGAAAAGAACGTGGATGGGCAGAATCTGAGCATAAAAAGAAATTTAGCATTTATAGTTGCATGAAATGTAACGGTTGGCATTTAGCTAGTATTAAATAGAAGATGAATGAGATAATTATTGGAATAATACAGGGAATCACTGAATTTCTTCCCATTTCATCA
Organism: OCS155 cluster bacterium AG-333-G23; assembly: GCA_003282445.1. Classification (GTDB taxonomy): domain Bacteria; phylum Actinomycetota; class Acidimicrobiia; order Actinomarinales; family Actinomarinaceae; genus Actinomarina. Next base: position 315,853 of record QBZE01000001.1, on the reverse strand, counting down.
AGTGGACATCTAGTTATATTTGATACACTCTCAGATTCAATAAATTTAAATACAAATGATATAGCTTTTCTACATATTGGTACTTTATTTTCAATAATTGTGTTTTATAAAGACAGATTATCTCAGACCTTTAATAATAAAAATAACCTTAATCACACTATGAAGACAATTTTAATTGCAATAGTGCCTGCGGTAATAATTGGTCTATTTTCTCCTATACAAGAGGTGATTGATAATAGTGATAACTTACTAACAATTATTGGTATTGCTTATTTAGGATTTGCTTCTCTATTGCTGTCCTATGAATTTAATAAAAAAAATGAAGAAGATGGGAGTGTCTTATTTGAAAATATAAATTCAAAACAAGCTTTCTACATTGGCCTAGCCCAGGCTGTAGCTTTAGTTCCAGGAGTGTCAAGGTCTGGCATTACATTAATAGTTGCTCTCTACCTAGGTATAAAAAAATCTGAAGCAATATATTTCTCTCTCCTTCTAGGACTTCCAACGATATTTGGTGCTTGGCTACTTACTTTTGTAAAATCCTCTTTTGCTTTTAATCCTGAAATGATTATTCCTGCTATTGTTTCATTTGCTGCCGGGCTTCTAGCAATCAATATATTGGTAAATTTCACTTTGAATGCAAAATTAAAATATTTTGGTTTTTATTGTTTAGCTTTGTCAGCTCTTTGTCTGGTAAATTAACTTATTTTACTTTTAAACTGATCGGTTTTTTCTTTGGTCCAATTTTATTTATTGATTCTGCAAGATCTAAAACATTTTTAAATAAGTCATCTTTAATAAAATCATTCAATCTTCCTTTTTCAGATAATTTTGATACATCCTCAATTAAAGGTAGCTGTCCTATTAAAGGGGCTTCGAGGTTTTCAGATAATACTTCTCCACCACCTTTTCCAAAAGGATAAAGTTTAGAATCACCTAATTCAATATGTGACATATTTTCAATTACACCAATTATGCTTGAGTTGACTTTTCTTGACATTATTCCAGCTCTTTCAGCAACCACTGTTGCGTTTGACTGAGGTGTAGTAAGAATAATTGTCTCATAAAAATTTAAAAACTGTGAAAGAGATATCGATACATCTCCTGTGCCTGGAGGCATATCAATTAATAATACGTCGATGTCTTGCCATAAGACTTCATATAGGAATTGTTCAATAGCTTTATGGAGCATTGGCCCTCTCCAAATTACAGCTTCATCTTGTTTAACAAAATACTCCATAGAAATTACGTTTAGTTTGTTTATCTTTGATGGGAATATTCTGTTATTAAATGGAATAGGTGGAAATTTTGCTCCCAGCATTTTAGGTATGGAGAATCCCCAAATATCAGCATCAAGAATCCCAACTTTTTTACCTTGCTCAGAGAAAGCTAAAGCAAGTAATGAAGTAATGGTTGATTTACCAACTCCACCCTTACCAGATGCAATTCCAATTATGCGTTTACCAGTATTGAATTCATTTTTTGCTTCATCAGGTGTCTTATCAGCGCCTACGATTTTACTTACTTGTAATATATCTTCTTCGGTTGGTTCCTTAAAGGTAACTTCTATATCGCTATTTTGTTCATTAATTAGCTCTCTAATTGCAGAGCGAACCCATTCAATATCAGTAAAGTCAGCTATTTCAATCAAATTTTCATTTTTTACTTCAATTGAAGAAAGTTCTTCAAAAGAACGATTAAAACCTGGGTAAAATAATTTTCCAATTTCCATACATATGTATTTTATGTTCATTACTTTATTAAATTGAAGTTATGTTAAAAAGAAATTTTGTACTTTTCATTCTTTTGTTGCTTATGTCAGCTGTATATGTTAATTACAAACCAGAAAACATTGTTGAAGATGTAAGTATCAATGTTAATAATGGAATTAATCTCTCAGTTATTAATGAAAATAATGAAGTAGATATCAAATTAGAAAATGAAGAATACATTATTTTAAACCTATGGGCGAGCTGGTGTACACCATGCATCGAGGAAGTTGAACATTTAAAAGAGTTATCTGATAGCAATCTCTATTATGTCTTAGGTTTGTTAGTAGATGATTCTGAAAATAACGGTAAAGAATTTATTAACGAATATGAATTAAACTATCAAAATATTTTGAAACAAGAAAATGTAGAAATGATACTTACAAAATTTTCTTGGAATGGAATTCCAACAACTTTGTTATTAGATAAGAATTATAAGGTTCTTAAGAGTTACAGTGGTCCAATCACTTATGATCTAATTTCTGCTTATTCAGGTTAAAAATTTATTTCATATAAGTCTATAATCAAAATATGGATCAGATACTATTTTGGAGAATTATATTAATTGGAGGTATCTTATCTTTTCTTGGAGGAATGGGTATATTTACTCTAAAGCTCTTAGCTGCATCAACTGGTAGAAAAAGAATAATAGACTTTTTTATCAGATGAAATGGTAGCGGGGGTAGGATTTGAACCTACGACCTCTGGGTTATGAGCCCAGCGAGCTACCAGACTGCTCCACCCCGCGCTGAATATCAATAGTAATTAAATAATATCTAAACTCAAGCTATTTTATTTTTCGTTTAATATTTCAATAGCCAGTGAAACGAACTCTTCTGCTTTCTTAATTAAATCTTGATATTTTCCAAGATTTCCATTTTTAAGTTCTTCTTGAGCTTGCCTAAAAGCTGAGTTAGCTTTGTTTAATAAATCAATTGGATTGGCATCTGGATCATCATCTTCTTTTACAGATGTATCAAAGTCTATATCGCCAAATATACCTTCCAATGCTTCACCCAATGATTCAGCCATCAAAATTCTATCTTGAAATACTACAACTACAAACTTGAATTCTGGCAACGGATTCTGTTCACCTTGTAAGTAAATTGGTTGATAGTAGAGAACTGATTGGTTAATTGGAACAACAAAAAGATTACCTTTAATAACACTTGAACCCTGTTGATCAAGAAGCGTAAAAATTTGTGATATATCTGGATCTTGATTTATTCTTGTCGCAACTTGTGACGGTCCATCTACGAACTCGCCTTTTGGTAATCTAAAGTCAATTAATTCTCCATAATTTTCTGGATCAGCGTCGGCAACTAAAAATGATTGCATATTCGGTCTGTTTTCAGGATTAAATGGTTGAAATATTAGATAACTTAAATCTTGCTCACCTGGTAACGTCATTAATAAATAATATGGCAACATAGGCTTGAAACCTATCTCTGTAAATTCCCCACGAAGTGTTGCAACTCTAGGGGTTGTAGAAGAATCTGTCGGAATAACCCAAGGATCTTCATCAGCATAAAATACTCTTGGATCAATCATATGATAATCTCTATACATATCAGATTGAACAGTAAACAAGTCTTCTGGATATCTAATGTGATCAAGTAAGCTAGCACTCATGTCAGATTTATCATTAAACATTGCTGGGAATATTTTTGAATAAGATTTAATTAATGGATCGGTTTCATCAAAAACATAGAAATCCATTGTTCCGTCATAAGCATTTACAACAGCTTTTACAGAGTTTCTAATGTAATTGAAGTTAACTGGCAATCCTGATCTTTCATTAATTCTTCCACTATCAGCTGGCTGTGCATATGGGTATCTATCACTAATTGTGTACATATCAATTATCCAAAATAAATCTCCATCAATAAGGGCTAGATATGGATCGTTATCTGTATAAAGGAATGGAGCCGCTTTTTTGACTCTAGAAATTACATTTCTTTCCATAATTAATTTTGAAGTGTCACTTAATTGATTAGAAATTAATAAATTTAACTCACTATATCTTAAAGCAAAACCAAGCCTTTTGAAGAAGGACCCAATGCTTACTCCACCATCACCAGAATAATTTGTATAGGCAACAGACTGTCCTTCAGTCGAAAGAGGGTAATCTACTTCATCCTGTAGTGAGTTCACCACTACATACTCAGAAGATTCTGCTGATTCTCCAAAATATATCCTAGGTTGTTCAACTGTTAATTCTGCAACTGATGTGCTGGCTGGAACCCCTTTAACATAAAAATCTGGTTGTCCTTGACTCGCAACTGCATTTGCTGGACTAAATACAACTCCAAAACCATGTGTGTATTGAAGCCTTTGATTAACCCAACCTTGGGCCGGCAAATTAGTTTGATCAAGCTCTCGAGCAGAAACCATCACCTGTGTTAATTTTCCATCAATAACATATCTATCAACATCAACTTCTTTAAGGGCGTAATAAGCTCTAATTTCTTGAAGCTGACTATATGTTTCAGCTAGCACTGTTGGATCCCAGAGTCTTATATTGTCCACTGTTTGTGAATTATCATTTATATCACTCTGAGAAAGTGATGAGGAAGCTTCAAAAGGCCTCTCCTCTATTTCATCTAATCCATAGGCAATGCGTGTATAGTTAATATGTTCTTCAACATAAGGAAGTTCCTTATTTAATTCATCAGGAAGAACTCTAAACCTTTGAATAGCAGCGGGAACAAGTCCACCTACTATTATAGAAACTGCCAACCAGAGACCAATCGCAGTTGCTGGTAATAGCCAACCTCTTCTTCTTATGTTTACAAGAAGTAAAATTGCACCAAATACTGAAATTAACACTAATAAATTTAAAGCAGGTAAATGGGCTGTTACATCTGTATAGCTTGCACCAAAAACTTTTCCTCTAGGTGAATAAAGTAGCTCTAATGCATCAAGTCTGTAAGCACCTGCTTTTAACAATGCTATAAAAGCTAGCAATACAGAAAGGTGTGCTTTACCCCCACTACTTACATCAGGAAGTCTTCCAGGTCTTAACTGCATTGCACCGGTTGCTATAAAGTACAAAACAACAATTAAGGAAGTAATAATTACTAACTGAAAACCCCAAGAGATAAATAATCTGTAAAGGGGTAATCCATATACGTAACTTGATACGTCATATCCAAAAACAGGATCGAGTATATTAAAATCTTCTTTATTAAGAAACAGTAAAACTTGTTCCCATAACGATGAAGCACCTCCGCCTAGAAAAAGTGAAAGTGCGATAGCACCTGTTAATCTAAATCTTGCAAATCTTTCACTTACCCAGCTTCTAAATCTTGCTAACGGATCTTCTGAATCAAAGGCTTCGAATATATCCATAACAGGAGTTGCCCTGGTAGCTAATCTAAGATTTATAAAAATAAATAAAAATGCAATTAAAGAAGTAACTCCTACCAAGCCAATTCTTGTTAAGAGTATTTTGACCCATACACTGTTTAAATTAATTGAATCAAACCATAAATAATTAGTAAAGAATGTAGCTACTCCTCTAGCAATTGAGAATCCGATAATTCCAATAAAAATTACAAAGGATAGACCTCTTCTGTCTGAATTATTACCGCTACCTATATTTACCATGTCAGCTTATTTTATTTATGTTTCGTCTTTAACGTGAACTATACTCAGAAATTACATCTAAGGCTTGGTTGAATGAATTTACAGCAACAATTGCAGTATCTTCATCAATATATGGTTTAGCATCATCAAAATTTGCTGTTGGAACAAGAATTAAAGAAGATCCAGCTTTTTTAGCAGCTATAACTTTTTGCTTTACTCCACCAACAGGTCCAACCGAACCATCTATTTCAATAGTTCCCGTTCCTGCTACTTTGATACCCTTTGTTAAATCTTCTTGAGTCAAAGAATTATAAACATTTAAAGCCATCATTAATCCTGCAGAAGGTCCTCCTACATTTCCTGTATCTATATCAACATTTATAGGAAATACAAAACGTTGATTAGGTGTTGAAGCAAGAAATCCTACCATTGGTTCATCTTTATAATCTACATGTTCAATTAATTTTGTCTGAATAGTGATATATTTATCATTTCGTGTGAGCCCAATTGTAACTATATCTCCAATTTCGTAAGTTCTTAGTAAGGCTATAAATTCAGTTGTTGATTTAATCTCATCATTGTTAATTGATTTAATTAAATCTTCTTTTAACAATTTACCCTCAACAGGAGAGTCTTCTAAAATGCCTACAACGAGTACCCCGTCTCCCTGTGTCTCAATATTAAAATCTAATGAATCAAGAGCCACCGCAATAGCTACATTTTCTGAAGTTTTCATGTTTTGTATGCTTATTTCACTCAATTGTTGAGGCGTAACTCCTTTAGGTAAAATAACTTCTCGTGAATAAAGATCTACTGATCTATCAATTTTTGCCCACACATATGTAAAGTAATTTGCCTCATCTCTTCTAACAGTTAATTGATACAAATTACCATCATATTCGTAGGAATCAGCTCCATCTATTTCAATATCCCATTGATATGGGGGTCCAGGAGACATAAAGTAATAGTCTGTTTTGATAACACCGAAAGGCATCAGCGACGCCAAAATGATAATCAATACTTTTACTGATTTTGGGACTTTATTTAACATTAGAATACAGTCTATCTCTCTCTAGAAAATAAAAAAGAGCCGGCTATCAGCCGGCTCTTAAAATTTTAATAAATTTTTTAGCTTATGAACAAGGTCCTGCTGACCAGTCATGAGCGGCTGCTGTTTTACCAACATATTTTGACGCAAGTAATTGCGTTCCACTCAAAATAGAACCATCTGGTTTACCTATTGATGTTTCTTTGTCCGCTTTGTCTTGACCCAACGTTCTTGTTGGCATCATTCCATCAGAATCAACGCTTACATTAGCTGCAGCTCTTCTAATGCCTGCTCTCGTTAAATCTCCACCTTTAACGGCAGCTTCTAGAACACCCTTAAGGTGATACTGTGAAGCCCAGCCAGCAACTAAGAATGTACTAGCTGAATCGGTGAAGTTAGCCATGGTAGCACGCATAGCTGCGTGACCAGGTGTATCTGCTTCATAAGGATCTACGAATGCTAAGGTGTAGACCAATCCTGACTCAAAAAGACCTTTCAAAGCAAATCCTTCTTGCACAAATGCATCATTATATGATGGTGCAGCCAACATAGCTAAAGGTGTGACTCCAGCTTGTGCTGCTCCTCCCATAACTTGAGCCATCAAGCTTGGGCTAAGTGCAGGAAAGTATGCATCAACAGGATCTGTAACTAGTAACCCAGCAGCTTGAGCAACGTCAAACTCTGATGCTGGCGGTATGTACTCCCAGCCAATTTCCCAGCCTTGAGTTTTAGCAGCAGCTCTTACGCCTGCCGCCCAGTCGCCACCATAGTCACCTTGGTATGCAATAATTCCAATTCTTTTAACTGGTACAGGAGAATTGTCCGCTGCCCAGTCAACTGCATTCATGCCATCAGCACAATATGCAGAACCGAATTCTACAACTAAGCCTTTGTCAACACTCTTATAGGACCAACCTGAATACCAACTCATTGGTGCTGTCACCATATTGTCTGCATCAAGTTCATCCAAAATAAATACTGTTTGAGGCGTTCCGATTGACATAGCTAAAGCAGCTACATCGTTTCTAATCGCATTGTATCCTTCTAAATGTTTTTGTGGATTATAACCAGTATCTTGACCTTCAGTGATCATAACACTGTATCCACCAATACCTCCTGTGGAGTTTACCCAGAGCCAAAATGCTCTTTGACCTACCTCCAAAGCTGGTGCTACTGCTGCATAAAGTCCTGTATAGTCATTTAAAAGACCTAAGTAAATACACCCTTGTGATGGGTTAGCACCTGTAGGTACTGCACCAACTGCTTCTGGACAAGGTTCTTCTGTAACTCCTACTCCTGTATTAATAGCTTTTGCGGTGGTAACTGCTGGAGAATCTAATGTTTCTGCAACAACTTCTTCTACTACAGGTTCGCTAGTTTCTTCAGTAGCTCCCCCTCCACAGGCTGCTAATACAAGGAGAAGTATTGAAAAAATAATCACTCCGCGCTCTCGCTTGGATCTCATATTCTCCCCCTTTATTTATTAGTACTAATAAAAGTAAGGATACTATAAGAATTAATGATTAGTAGGAAAAAGGCCAAGCTTTAAAATAATTACGTAACCTAAACCAGATACCCCATAGCCCCCTTGACTCAAAAATTAAAAACCCAATTAATAAAAGGCCAAAAACAAGCCTTTCTATTTGTGTTGGATGCAATGGAACTTGGTCTGCAGTTGTACCAAAAAAATGTAAGAAATATTTAATAACCCCTGGAATTAGACTAAAAAATGCTGCTCCAAACAAAGGACCAAGAACTGTTCCAGCTCCTCCAACAATAACAATAGCAATAAATGTAACTGAATAAACTAAATTGAACTGAGTAGGATCAACTCCACCGGACATTACAAATATTAAAGATCCTGCAACTCCTGCATAGAAGCTTGAAAGAGCAAAAGCTGACGCTTTGAATCTATAAAGATTAATCCCAATAGCTTCAGCAGCTATATCTCTATCTCTAATAGCAGCATAAGCACGACCAATTTTTGATCTCATTAAATTTTTTACTCCAATTCCCGCAAAAATAAAAAGTATCAAGCTAAGGAAAAAGATAAATTGATCTTTCTCTATATGATATGAGCCAGCATAGAACCCATCATTAAAATCGATTCCAAATATTTTTAATTTTGCAGTCTTTCTTCCAATTCCAGAACCTCCTGTAACACTATTCCAATTAGAAAATATATATGAAGCTATAAAGACCAAACCTAAGGTCACTAGACCTAAGTTCAATCCCTTGAGTCTTACTGCTAAAGGAGATATTATTAATCCAATAATTGCTGGAACAATACCTGCTAAAGGTAGCCAAATCAACATATCAAGTTCATAGCCTCTAATATAAGAACTTCCAACTCCTCCAAGAACTGCTGATACATATGTTCCAATACCAACGAACGCACCGTGTGCCAAGCTTATCTGACCAGCAAAACCAGAAACAATATTAAGACCCCATGCAGCAACAGCTGTCAATAAAGCTGTAGTAATTAAATACATCCAATACTGTGAAAAGAAAAATGAAGAAATAATGAGAAGAGTTAAGCCAATTAATGCCCAAAACTTTTGTGTTGTAGTGTTTAAGATTGCTATTTCTTTTCTATAGTCTGTATATAAATTTGGTCTACCCTTCATACTCTCTCAACTTCCTCTGTTCCAAACAAACCATCTGGTTTAACAATTAAAATTAAAAACATAATTAAATATGGCGCAAGTAATGAAAAGCCATTACCTAGGTTGATTCCTGTAAAGCTTTCGAAAGGGAACTGATAATAAGCAACATAACCTTGTGTTAACCCGATAATTATTGAACCAACAATTGCTCCTGGGATTGAATCCAATCCTCCAATCACAACAGCAGGTAATGCTCTAAATGCAGAGACGAAACTAGCTTGTGTTAATAAATTAAAACCTCCCGTAATAAAAAAGCCAGCAAAGGCAGCGAGTATTCCAGCAATAAACCAAACTAATCCAAAAATTCTCCCTACATTAATTCCTTGTGCTAGTGAAGTCTCCTGATCAAAAGAGGTTGCTCTCATAGCTAAACCATATTTTGAAACTTTAAAAAAGTAACCGAGGAATAAAACTGCTAATATTGCTGTTATTAAAGCTCCAATCTCTTGAAACTTAAGAATTACTCCTCCTATGGTTATAGAACCGAATTCTCCCCAGGTATAAATTGGATCACCCATATACCTTGGATTTACACCAATCCAGTTATCAAGAACAGTTCTATACAATACATCTAATCCAAGAGTCAAGATTGCAACTGAAAAAACTGGCTCACCAACCATTGGCCTTAAAAATATTCTTTCTGATAAGGTCCCTATAATGCCAGTCATAATTAGAGCAAGTATAAAGGCTACCCAGAAATTTATCCCCCTATCAACAGCTAACGCACTAATAATTCCTGCTCCTACAACTGCTAAAGCAGGCTGAGCAAAACTTAAGACATCCATAGCTTTATAAATCAATACTAAACCTATTGCAACCAAGGAGTAAACAGCCCCTAACGCTAGGCCTTCAAAACTTGCTTGCAAAAATATTGTCATTTATACATCGATTCAATCAAGTCTGAGAATTGCTCTTCTAAAACATTTCTTTTTATCTTCTGTGTAGCCGTTAATTCTCCCTCTTCATGATCAAGCTCTTTTGGAATCATTTCAAACTTTCTAATTTGAAGAGCCGCAAATTCATTTGTCCTTATCACTTCTTTAGAAATTAATTCTTTAACTTCTTCTTTTTCAGATAAATCTCTATAAGTAGTGTGAGTTATGCCTTTTCTTAATGCCCAATTAGATACTGTGTCAAACTCAATAGCAATTAAGGCAGAAAGAAATTTTCTTTTATCTCCAATTACAATTGCGTCTTTAATAAACGGAGATACTTTTAATACGTTCTCTATTTCAGAAGGTGAAATATTTTTACCACCAGCTGTAATAATAATATCTTTTTTTCTATCAACTATTTTTATAAAGCGACCCTGCATCTCTCCTACATCTCCTGTATAAAGCCATCCCTCTTCGTCTATAGTTTCCTTGGTTGCTTCTTCATTCTTGAAATATCCTTTGAATACTCCACCGTGTCTAATGAGTATCTCACCATCATCTGCGAGTTTTAATTCACAATTTTCGTTTGGAACACCAACCGTTCCCAAAGAAATATTATCGTAATCATTCCCTGTTGCATATCCACAATTCTCTGTCATCCCATATGCTTCAAAAATAGGTATTCCTAATGCCATAAAAAATTTTAAAACTTCTGGAGCTATAGGAGCAGCCCCTGATCCAGAAGCATCTACCTTGCTTAAACCTAATTTTTTCGTTATTGATCTGAAGGAAATATTCCAGGTTATAAAATCTATAATCTTAGCTAAAAGATCCCCGAATCCTTTTTCTAATTTTCTATCTGCAGCATACATTCCAAGCTTTAAACTTATGCCAAAAAGAAATCTTTTTAATAAGCTTGCATCTTTCATTTTTACCAACACACCTGAATGCATTCTTTCAAGAATTCTTGGTACTGCCGCAAAAAATGTGGGTTGAATTTCCATAAGATCTTCCTGTACTGTATCAATTGACTCGGCCATATTTATCGTAGCTAAGAGATGTGAACCGACAATTAAATCAATCAGCCTGCCAAAAATATGACAGAGTGGTAAGAAAGAAATAAATTCCTGTTGATCAGTTTTTGCATTTTTAATTATGTTGAAATTTGTAATATTGCTACCAATCCATGCAAGATTACCATGTGTAATCATCGACCCTTTTGGTGGGCCCGTTGTGCCAGATGTATATACCATAATTGCTACATCATCATCTTCAACTAAATCTAGTTTGTCATTAACAAAATTTGGATCTTTTTCATATTCTTCTTTGCCAATCGATAGGAATTCCTCCCACGTCATAAGTAAAGGACTGTCATAATTTGTTAATCCTCTTGGCTCAAAATAAATTATTTTTTTCAAATCAGGTAGTTCTTCAATTACTTCTAATGCTTTATCTACCTGTTCTTGATCTTCTGCAAATAGTATTTTAGATTCAGAATGGCCAATTAAATAAGCAACTTCACTAGGCGGGTTAGTTGGATAAAGACCAACACTTACAGCCCCTATTGCCTGAATTGCTACGTCTGAAATGAACCACTCTGGCCTATTTTCTGACTGAATAGCTACACTGTCTTGTGTGTCAACACCAAAATATTTTAAAGCACAGCCAATCCACTGAGCTTTTTCCCAGTATTCTGCGTAAGTTATTTCCTCCCATATTCCAAAATTCTTTTCCCTCATTGCTATTAACTCAGGGTATCTTCCTGCAGTTTCTCTAATTTTTCTTGCAGGAGTTAAACCTCCTTGAACCTCAATCTCTTCCATTAATTGTTGAACTTTTACCATTTTTCTCCTTAATTTATTTATCCGTGCTTACTCCAAGATAAGCTTCTATAACTTGCTTATCATGGATAGCGTCTTTAGGTATTCCATCAAAAAGTTTTTGTCCAAAATCCATTACAATTACATCTTCTGCTATGTCCATGACCATATTCATATCGTGATCAACCAGTACCGTAGTGATTTTTAGTTCTTCATGAATGTCTAGAATAAATCGTGCTATATCTTCCGTTTCTTCATTATTCATACCTGCAGCAGGCTCATCTAAAAGAATAATTTCTGGTTTCATGGCAAGTGCCCTAGCAAGCTCGACTCTTTTTTGGATTCCATATGGCAATGAAAGAATATAAGAAAACCTATATTCCTCAATTTCTAAAAAATCAATAATATCTTCAGCAATTTTTCTTGCTTCAATTTCTTTTTCTCTAACAGAAGGCCCAAACAAAATTCCAGATATTGAACCATAATCTATGTGCCTATGGGCACCAATTAATATATTATCTAGAACGGTCATGTTCTCAAATAGTTCAATATTTTGAAAAGTTCTTGCTACACCTTTGTTAGCAATCTCATCGGGCCTAAGGCTTCCAATGTTCTCACCTTTAAACTCCACGTGGCCACTTGTAGGTTTATAAATTCCACTTATACAATTAAAAATAGAAGTCTTACCTGCACCATTAGGACCAATAATTGCATGTAATGAACCCTCCTTAATATCAAAAGATACATTGTTTAGAGCTTTTACTCCACCAAAGTTTAGGGAAACATCTTTAAAAGAAACAATAGTACTCATGAGAGCCACCTCTTCTTTCTTTTATAATGTTTAACATCTTTAAATGACTTTCTTTTAGTTCCCTCTGCGTTTAATCCTAAATAAAACTCTCTCACATCTTCATCTTTTAACAACTTTTCTGGAGTATTATCCATTACGATATTTCCCGTTTCCATAATATAGCCATGTGTAGCAATGCTGAGAGCCATATTGGCATTTTGTTCTACTAATAAAACTGAAACACCTTGTTGATTGATTTCTACTATGAATTCTTTTATTTGATCAACCAACTTTGGTGCAAGTCCTAAACTTGGTTCATCAAGCAAGAGACATTTTGGATTTGACATTAAGGCTCTCCCAATTGCTAGCATTTGTTGCTCTCCTCCTGATAAATATCCAGCTACATCTTTTGATCTTGGAGCTAGTAAGGGAAAGAGGTCAAAAACTCTATCAATATTTTCTTTAATATTTTTTGAAGAAGTGTGTCCGCCAAGTCTTAAATTTTCATTGACTGTTAGCTCAGAAAAAATTCTTCGACCTTCTAAAACTTGAGCGATTCCTAATTCAACTATGTCTGAAGCTTTCATGTTAGTGATATCTTTACCATCAAAAGAAACCTCTCCTTTTGTAATATCTCCATTTTGAATATCTAATAGGCCGGTTATTGATCTTAATACTGTAGTCTTTCCTGAACCATTGCTTCCTAAAAGAGCAACTATATCTCCTTCTTTGACATCAAATGAAATTCCCCTTAAAACTAAGATAACGTCTTGATAAACGACTTCTAAATTCTTAATAGATAAAATTAGTTACTCCCCAAACATGTACTTATTTAGACTATAGTAAACTCCAAAATGTTTCAATTCGAATTTATATCTTAGCTAAGACTCAAAAATCAACTACATCTGTATATCATTTAATATATATAGAATGAATGAAGAAAACTTTGAACAACAAGAATTGTTTGAACAAAAAAAATATATTTCTGACTTAGTTGAGGAAAGTAGCCAAAAAAGTAAATCTTCAGTGAATATTATTTTTGGTACATCTATTATTACAAGCATAATTGTTCTCTCTTTTCTCTATGTTTTTGGAATTTTTGACGAAGAAGAAATTGTTTTGCCTGAACCAGTAACTATTACTGAAACAATTAAGGAAAAGGAGCTCGTAGTACCGAGGGTTGACTCTACAGAAATTGTTTCCATCGCTGAAGTCGCAACAAAAACAATTGTTCAAGTTCAAGTCGGACAATTAGATGAAAATGAAGAATTTATTTCTGTAGGAGGTGGCTCTGGAGTAGTTATTAACGAAAATGGTTTAATAATTACAAATCATCATGTAATAAATGGTGCTGATGGTGTAAGAGTTATTTTTGAAGATGGAAGAATGTATGAAGGCCAAATTATTGGATCAGATCAATTAACTGATGTTGGGTTAATACAAATAGATAAGACAGGATTGACACCAATAAATATTGGAGATAGTACTGGAATTTTTGTTGGGGATCTGGCAGTAGCAATTGGTCATCCTTTAACTCTTGGTGCAGCGCCTACTGTTACAACGGGTGTTGTCTCTGCTCTTGACAGGAGATTAGATGTAGGAAATGATGCAATGAATGCAGCTGTAACTTTATTTGGCTTAATTCAAACTGATGCACCTATAACAAGAGGATCAAGTGGCGGTGCATTGTTAAATAAAGACGGCGAACTTATAGGAATAACAACAGCAATTGCAACAGCAGATGTAGGAGCAGAGGGATTAGGTTTCGCTATTCCAATTAATTTAGCCTTAAATATAGTTGAAGACTTACTAGATGATGGAAGGGTTTTACATGCATTCTTAGGTATATTAGGAGCTCAATATTTTGAAGTAGCAGATGATGGAGCCAGAGTTTTCTCTGGTGTATATATTGAAGAACTATATGGACCAAGTAATGACATGTATGCGATAGGAAAAGCTGGGGCACTCCCTGGAGATATCATCAAAAAAGTAAATGAAAACAGTGTAAAAACATTAGATCAACTCATTACAATTTTAAGAAGTATGCGAGCTGAAGATCCTATAACTATTGAAATTTTAAGAGATGGCAATTCAATTGTATTAGAGTTCCAATTAGATTTGAGACCATCTGACATATAATGTCTGAAGATATTTTTTCTCAATTTTTTAATCTTTTTAATAATGATGAAGAAGATGTAAATTGGGAGCTTGCAAAACAAATAAATAACCACCTAAATAAAGATGATGAATCTTTTATCCCAGAACTTTCAAATCAAGATATTAAGTTTGATGAAATTTTTAGAGTAGTTGAACTAAATAGTGATAAGACTTTAAGTGAAACAATGAATCCAGTTGAAATTAAATTACTTGATTCAAAAGATTACGGTTTATGGTTTCTAGAGTCTATTAAGCATTTTGATTTTAGTAATTTCGAATTAGGCGGGATGCCAGAAGGTCTCGGAATTAAAAATATAAAGTCTTCTATTGTTGGAATGCAACTTGGAAATATTGCAGGTCTTTTAAGTAAACATAGTTGGGGCTTAAGCAATTTTGGAATTATATTGCCTAAATCAAAAACCTTGTCATTAAATAAAAATAACTTTTTTAATCGTTTATCTATTTTTGAAGCAGATGAAAGAGACCTTTCTCTTGCATATATAAGTTTGGAGTATACAGCGCTTAGCCTAGGAACTTATGAAGCACCCTTTAAAAAAATTATTACAAATTTAACTGAGAGCACAAAACAGATGATGGAAAAAATTAAAGACCTAGATTTGAATATTGATCCAAGTCAAATTTCTAATCCGCAAGAAATTTTATCTAACTTACCGAGTGATGAAGAATTTGATACGAATGAAATTTTTGAAAGCATTATGGCTCCACTAAGTTTTTATAGGGAAGCAATAAAGCAAAAGGCAAAAAAATTAGAATTACTAAATGATGAAAGTATCTTTGATCTAGTAATGGATTTAACTTTCTCACCAGGTGAAGGTCCAACTAGAGATCTTGAAATAAAAATTAGTGAGCTCGATAATCTAACCTCTAGTTTTTTTACTTTTTTAAATGAATCCAAAAATGAATTATCTATAGATGAAATTTTATCTAGTGAAGATCTTATTCCTAGTATTGAAGAATTGTCAGATCCAATTGGTTGGGCAGCAAGAACATCTATGCCCCCTATTTAATAATTTTGACTAAAGTAATAGAAAAGGAGAATTAATAATGAGCATAAATGTTGGAGATAAAATACCTGAATTTAAATTAATTAATACAAATAAGGATTTTTTAGAAGATAAGGATTTTTTGGGAAAGAAAACTATGTTTGTCTTTATTCCATTTCCTTTTAGTAGTGTTTGCGACAAAGAAATCTGTGAGCTAAGAGACAATCAATCTTCATTTGAAGAAAATGAAACATCAACTGTAATGATTACTGTTTCTGCAAGACCGACAAATGAAGCTTGGGCAAATCATCACAAAATAGATTTCCCAATACTCGCTGATTTTTGGCCTCATGGAGAAGTTGCTAAAAAATTTGGCTGCTTTAGTGAAGAAGCTGGAATTTCATTAAGGTATACCTACATTACTGATGAAAATAATGTCGTGACTGAAATAATTAAAAGTGATGAGATACCTGTTGAAAGAGATTTTAGTTTATATAAAGAAAAGTTTGGTATCTAACCAACGTCTCTGACTTCGGAGTCTTGAATTCTTTGGCGTTTTATTCTTCTACGTTCTCGTTCCGATAACCCACCCCATATGCCAAATTTTTCAGAATTTTCAATGGCAAACTCTAAACATTCAGATTGCACGCTGCATGCTCTACAAATAGCTTTTGCCTTTCGGGTAGAAGCTCCTCTTTCTGGAAAAAATATATCTGCGTCTGCACCTTTACAATTTGCATCTTCGGTCCATGATGGCATACCTCCGATGAGTTCTTCCATTAATGATTTTTCCACCCTACTCCCTTCATAGATGCAAACTAAATTACATATGTGTAATTTATTAAGTTTTATCTAGATTGTCAAGGGCTGAATTTGCGATTTAATTTAATGTAAATTAATTAATGTAGGATAATTATATAGATGGCATATCAAAAAATAGTTTCTTCAGGAGCTGTATATAAAGGCAAAACTGGAATGTGGCTTTATATATTTCATAGAATCACGGGAGTGGCTCTATTTGGGTATTTAATTTTGCATATTATTTCTACTGCACTCATACTCCTTGGACCTGAAGTTTATGAAGGTGCTGAAGCTATTTACAAAAATTTTTATTTTAGAGTTGCAGAAATCGGTTTAATGGGAGCGATACTAGCTCATGCAATAAATGGGCTACGAATAATTGCTGTTGATTTATGGAAAAGAGGTTCTGAATTTCAAAAACAATTAAACATAATTTCATTAGTTTTATTTATTGGTATATTTATTCCTTCAACATATAAAATGACAACATCATATTTCGACCTTTGTCTTGAAAAAAGTAAACCAGGAACAACCTTGACTGATTGTATGATTAGACCTTTACCAGATTGGGCTTCATAATGATGGAAACAAGAACTGATTGGGGAAGAAGGGAGCCACCTTTAGAGGGATCAAATTTTGAGTTATATGGATGGTTTTTTATGAGAATCAGTGGTCTTTTATTAGTCTTGCTAGCTGTTACTCATATGTTTATTATGCATGTATTTAACGACACACTTAACCTAGATTATGAATTTGTAGCAGCAAGATGGGATACTCCTTATTGGAGAACTTTTGATTGGTTACTACTAACACTAAGTCTTTTACACGGTACAAATGGCGTGCGCGTTGTTTTACATGACAATATAAGTGACTTAAGCATTAGGAAATTAGCTTTAGGAGCTCTCTATAGTACTTCCCTAGTCTTTTTTATCCTTGGTACATACGTAATAGTTGCATTTGTGAGGCAAGCATGAAAATAATAAAACATTCTTTTGATGGAGTTATCGTTGGCGCAGGTGGCGCTGGTTTAAGAGCTGCAATAGAAGCTGCTCCTCATATGAAGCTCGCAGTTATTACAAAACTTTATCCAACAAGATCTCACACAGGAGCTGCTCAAGGAGGGATGAGTGCTGCGCTAGCTAATGTAGAAGAGGATAATTGGAACTGGCATGCTTTTGATACAGTAAAAGGATCAGACTATTTAGCTGATCAACCTGCAGTAGATATCCTTTGTAAAGAAGCAATTGATGCAGTAATTGAGTTAGAGCATTGGGGTTTGCCTTTTAGTAGATTAGAAAATGGAAAAATTGCTCAGAGACGATTTGGGGGACATACTGTAAAAGAAGGTGAGTCTCCTGCTTTTAGAGCATGCTATGCTGCCGATAGAACCGGACACATGATACTTCAAACTCTATATCAAAAATGTGTATCGATGGGGGTAGAATTTTTTGATGAGTTCCAAGTATTAGATATAAAAATTGAAGACGGAGTGTGCAAAGGTGTTGTTGCTTTTGAACTCTCTACTGGAGACATCCACATATTTGAATCAAGAGCAGTAACTTTTGCAACAGGTGGTTTTGGGAGAATATTTAAAGTAAGCTCTAATGCTCACTCACTAACAGGTGATGGTCCTGGAATTTTATATCAAAAAGGAATTCCTCTTGAAGACATGGAATTTTATCAGTTCCATCCGACTGGTATTTACAGACTAGGAATTTTGTTATCTGAAGCAGCAAGAGGTGAGGGAGGAATTTTAAGGAATAAAGATGGTGAAAGATTCATGGAAAGATATGCACCTTCTATAAAAGACTTGGCACCTAGAGATATGGTTTCTCGAGCTATTGCTACAGAAATTAGTCAAGGAAATGGCGCAGGACCAGATAGCGATTATGTATATCTTGACTTAACACATCTTGGAGCTGAAACAATTAAGAAAAAACTTCCTGATATTACAGACTTCGTAAGAACATATGTAAAAATTGAACCTATTAATGAACCTATACCAGTACAACCAACTGCTCATTATGCAATGGGAGGAATACCAACAGATGTTAATGGAAGAGTTCTAAGTGATGAAAAAAACACTGTATTACCGGGCGTTTATGCCGCCGGCGAAGCTGCTTGTGTAAGTGTTCATGGAGCAAACAGACTAGGTACTAACTCATTACTTGACATTGTAGTTTTTGGTAAGAGAGCAGGAGAAAGCATGCTCGAATATGTATCTAAAACCAAATCTACTTCAATCAGTGACAGTGCAGCTGATGATTTAGTAAATAAAATAAATAACCTAATTGAGAAGGATCATACTGATGAATTTTCAGTAGGAAGAATAAGAAATGACTTACAAGAATCAATGGAAGAAAATGCAAAAATATTTAGATCTGAAGAAACTCTGAGCAAGCAAACTGAAATTCTTGAAAACTTAAGAGAGAGATATGAAAATGTAACAATATTTGATAAAGGAAAAGTATTTAACACAGAATTAATGGAAGCAATAGAATTAGACTACCTTCTTGATATGTCTGAATCAACAGTAGCAAGTGCTCTAGCAAGAAAAGAATCTAGAGGTGCTCATTCACGACAAGACTTCCCAGATAGAGATGATGGTAATTTTATGAAACATTCATTTGCATTTAAAAATGGTAACTCTGCAAATTTAAGATATAAAGATGTAGAATTAGGAAAATACGAACCTATGGAAAGAAAATATTAATGGATATAGAATTAAAAATTCTTAGATATGATCCAGAAAATGATCGTAAAGGTCATTGGGAATTTTATAAAGTTGAAGCAGATCCTGATGAAAGAATTTTAGATCTTCTACATAAGGTAAAGTGGTTTGAAGATGGCACTCTTTCTTTTAGAAGATCTTGCGCTCATGGTGTTTGTGGATCTGATGCAATGGTTATAAATGGTGAAAATATGTTAGCGTGTCAAGTTCTAGTGAAAGAAGTTAGCAATCCAATAAAAATTGAACCTGTAAGAGGTTTGCCCGTTGTGAAAGATTTAATTGTAGATATGGAGCCTTTTATGGATAGTTATAAAAAAGTAATGCCATATTTAATCAATGATAAGGATCCTGGAGATAGAGAAAGACTTCAGAGTCAAGAGGATGTAGAAAAATTTGAAGATACAACTAAATGTATACTCTGTGCAGCATGTACAACTAGCTGTCCTGTTTTCTGGACTGCAGATTCATACATTGGGCCTGCAGCAATAGTTAATGCTCATAGATTTGTATTTGATTCCAGAGATGAAGGGTCTAAACAAAGATTAGAAATATTAAAAGATGTTAATGGAGCATTTAGATGTAGAACAGCATTCAATTGTACAAGTGCTTGTCCTAAAGGAATACAAGTAACAAAAGCAATTGAAGATGTAAAAAGAGAAACGTTATTAAATAATTGAATCTAGAAATTAAAGAAATAATCAATAATTTAAAGTTAGCTAATAAAAACAATTTAGATAAAATTTATCTTCAAATCGATGATGATGAAAAATCTGAAATAATAAATTTAGAATCAGGTGAAAAAACTAAACATTCAGAAATATCAAAATCAAATTTATTAATAAAAATGAATATGAATACTTTATTGGAACTAAAAGAAAATAAAAAAAATCCAGAAGATTTATTATTTGAAGAAAAAATTAAAATTTCTGGAGACATTAAATTACTTCAATAAATTGAAAAGACGGCATAGCCGTCTTTTCAAATGATTAATTAAGATAATTTAATTTAAACTATCTTTCAATCCTTTCGCAGCTTTAAAAGCTGGCGCATTTTTAGCAGCAATCTGAATTGTTTCTCCAGTTGCTGGATTTCTTCCCTGTCTAGCAGCCCTGTATCTTGATTCAAACTGTCCGAATCCGGCAATACTAACTTTATCGCCATTCTTCATTCCGTTTGTAATGCCATCAAAAACTGCTTCAACAGCTGCTTTAGCGTCTGATTGTGACAATCCTACTTCAGATGCCACAACTGTTGCCAATTGGTCTTTATTCATAGCTGTTTAGCCTTTCTTTAATGAGTATTACTAATTACTCTCCTATAATTATAGTTTTTTATGGGAAAATATCTTTAAATTCAATAAATATTGGCTTTTTATTAAAAAGTACTGATTTTATTGATTTTTTATGCTATCTAATTCAGCCACTTTTTCCTTAACAGAGTTGGAAGCTCCTAAAAGAGCCTCTTTTTCGATGTCTGTTAGGTCATATTCCACTATTTCAGTTATTCCTTCTGCTCCAAGCCTTGCTGGAACACCAAGGTATACGTCATTTATGCCATATTCACCATTAAGCCACGCACAGACTGGAAATATCTCATTAGAATCACTTAGCATTGCTTTGACCATGGTTGCAGCAGATGAGGCAGGGGCAAAATATGCACTTCCAGTTTTAAGTAAACTTACAATTTCAGCTCCTCCATCGGATGTCTTTTGAACTAAATCATTTATTTCTTCAGATGACAATAATTCTTCCAATGGTTTTCCATCTACCTTACATAATGAAGGAACTGGAACCATTGTCTCTCCATGACTTCCAAGAGTTAAAGCTTCTACGCTTGAAATATCAACACCAACTTTTTCTGAAATAAAATATGCAAACCTTGAAGAATCTAATACACCTGCTTGACCAATAACTCTATTTTTTGAAAGATTTGATACTTCAGCTGTAAGAGTTGTCATCTGATCTAGAGGATTTGTTACAACCACTATTATTGGATTATCAGAGTGCTTTAAAATATTTTTAGTTACTTCACTAACTATTCCAGCGTTAACTTCTAATAAATCCATTCTCGACATCCCAGGCTTTCTTGGCAGACCTGCAGTTATTACTACAATGTCACTACCGGATGTGTCTTCATAATTATTTGTTCCTATAAGTTTTGTGTTGAAGCCCTCAACATATCTTGATTGGTTTATATCTAAACTTAAACCTTGAGGTAAACCTTCTACAATATCAGTCATTACTACTGTCTTAGCTATATCATATTCAGCTATCCTTAATGCAGTCATAGAACCGTACTTACCTGCTCCAACTACCGTAACTTTTTTCATAACTATTCCTTCAAAATTTATCTAAATTATCAATTAATGAATTTGCAAACTCAGAAGATTTTAATGTTTTTGCTTCTTCTCTTCCTCTTGCTAAATCATAAGTTACATTTCCATCTAAAATTGATTTTTCCATTGTTTTGATAGTTAAGTCAGCTGCTTCATCCCAGCCCATGTATCTAAACATCATTTCACCAGATAGAATTAACGATCCTGGATTGGCTTGGTCTTTACCTGCATACTTAGGAGCTGTACCATGAGTTGCTTCAAACACTGCTTTGCCGTTTTCATAATTTATATTTCCTCCAGGACTAATTCCAATCCCTCCTATTTGTGCTGCTAAAGCATCTGATGCGTAATCACCATTTAAATTAGTAGTAGCAATCACATCAAAATTTTCAGGTTTAACTAAAATTTGCTGAAGAAATGCATCAGCAATAACATCTTGGATTAAAATTTTATCACCTGGATCTCCGTTGCAGTCTTCCCAAGATATAGCTATATCAGAAAATTCTTCTTGAACTAATTCATAACCCCATTTTCTAAATGCGCCTTCTGTAAATTTCATAATGTTACCTTTATGAACTAGTGCAAGATTTTTTTTATTGTTTTCAACAGCATAATTTAATGAAGCTCGTACTAATCTTTCAGTAGCTGTTTTAGATATAGGTTTTATTCCTATCCCACTATCTTCTCTTATTTCCCATCCAAACTCAGATTTTAAAAATTTGTTTAATTTTTGAACTTCTTCGCTTCCTTCTTCTAACTCTTTCCCGGCATAAACGTCTTCTGTGTTTTCTCTAAATAGAGTTATATCTACATCTTGAGGATTTTTTGTTGGGGTTTGAATTCCATTAAAGTATTTAATTGGTCGTAAGCAAACATACAAATCCATTATCTGTCTGATTGAGACATTTATAGATCTAATACCTTCTCCTACTGGAGTTGTCAAAGGCCCTTTTATCCCAACCCCATATTCTTCAAATTTATTTGTTGTTTCTTCAGGTAGCCATTCATTTACATTATCAAAAGCTTTTTGTCCTGCTAGCACCTCCAACCAATTTATTTTTCTTTGGCCTTTATAAGCTTTTTCTACTACTGCATCAAATACTCCTTGTGCAGCTGGCCATATGTCGACACCTATCCCGTCTCCCTCTATATAAGGCACTGTTGGGTTATCTGTGTCAAAAGATTCTCTAGTTCGCTGAATTGCGGATTCTAAGTCTGTTCTCTTTAAATTTTCTCCCATTAAATGACTTTCTTTATAGCATTACCTATTTTTGTAGGGTTTGAAACCACATTTACTCCTGCATCTTTTAATGCATCCATTTTTGCAAGGGCAGTCCCTTTATTTCCTGAAACTATTGCTCCAGCGTGGCCCATTTTTTTACCAGGAGGAGCTGTTACTCCAGCTATATATGATACTACTGGTTTAGAAATGTTGTTTTTAATAAAATCTGCTGCTTCTTCTTCGGCGCTTCCTCCAATTTCACCAATCATAACAATCGAGGAAGTTTCATCATCTTTTTCATACTCTTCAAGAACATCAATAAAAGACATCCCAGGTACTGGGTCTCCTCCAATTCCTATACATGTTGACTGCCCTATCTCTAATTGTGTTAATTCGTGAACAGCTTGATAAGTCAATGTACCTGATCTTGATACAACACCAACATTTCCTTGCTTAGTAATTTCATGAGGCATAATACCAACATTTGATTTACCTGGTGAAATAAGACCTGGACAATTTGGACCTAACAATTTTGAATTTGTTTCTTTTTTAATTATGTCATACATTTCAGCTTCATCTTTTGCTGGAATACCTTCTGTAATACATACAATTAATTCACATCCAGCAAATGCTGCCTCTAGTACAGCCTCCTTAGCAAAAGCAGGTGGAACAAAAGTCATAGCTACATTAGCTCCTTCCTCTTTGACAGCTTCTTCAACAGTATTAAATATTGGTATGGATTCTATATTTTCACCGCCCTTACCTGGCCTTGTGCCTGCAACAATGTTTGTACCATAATCTCTATTTCTTAATGCATGAAACTGGCCTTCTCGACCTGTTAATCCCTGGACAACAACTCTTGTATTTTCATCAATTAAAATTGCCATAATTATACTCCGCTCTCAACAGCTAGCTTTGCTGCTTCATCCATGTTTTCTGAAATAAAAATATTATCGTTAGGGTTATTTTTCAATATTTCTAGACCTTCTTGAGAATTTGTTCCATCAAGACGGATTATTATTGGCCACTTTAATTTTTTACCACTAGTTGCTTCAACTATCCCATCTGCAACTAAATCACATCTTGTAATTCCTCCAAAAATATTTATTAAAACACTTTTAACATTTGGATCAGTTTCTAATACTTCTAGTGCAGCACTTACTGTTTCAGACTTTGCACCGCCACCGATATCTAAAAAGTTGGATGCACTCCCTCCGTGCTCAGCTACAACATCAAGAGTTGACATTACTAAGCCTGCTCCATTGCCAATGATTCCTACAAAACCATCTAACTTTATAAAATTAAGACCTTTTTCTTTAGCAAATTTTTCTTCTTCGGGAATTGGAATTTCATCTTCTAGAATTTGAAAATTTTCATGTTTAAATTTTGCATTCATATCTAATGCAACTTTTGAATCAAGTGCCATTACTCCTTCGTTTGTAATAGCTAAAGGATTTACTTCAACTAAATCGCAATCTCCTTCTTCAAATAGTTCATATAATTTACTAATTATCTCTGATAATTCATTTTTATATTTTTGATTTAAATTAGCTTCAATTATTGATTCATCTAAATCTTTTTTATCTAGACCTTTTGAAGGTGATATATGAAGTTTTACCAAATCTTTTGGATTATCTTTTGCTACTTGCTCAATATCCATACCACCCTTGGAACTAAGCATCATTAAGTATTTTTTAGCCGACCTATCGAGAGTAAACGAAAGATAGTATTCTTCTAAAATTTCTGAAGCTTCTTCAATTAATAGAACCTCTACTTTGTGACCTTTTATATCCATTCCATATATCTGGTTTCCTAATTCAATCAGCTCATCGTGGTTGTTTGCTACTTTGATTCCTCCAGCTTTACCTCTGCCACCTACTTGAACTTGCGCTTTAACAACTACTGGATAACTCAACCCCTTTAATTCTTGAAGTTCTTTAGGGTCTTTTACCAAGGATGATTTAGGATGGCTTATGTCATAGTCTTGATAAAGCGATTTTCCTTGATATTCAAATAAATCCATATTTCAATAAAGATTATATATTCTATAAAAAAATACTTATGTGAAGATTTCTATTCAAATTTAATTGGCGCCCACTCTACATCTAGGTGTTTTATTCCCCACTCTTCTCCAAAGTCAATCGTTATCTCATTTCCTGATGTTTCAACAACAACACCTTTTCCATATTTTTCGTGGATAACTTTTTTACCTGTAGTATCTTCTTCTGGTGTTAATAAATTAATATTCTCAGATTCTTCTAATTCTATCTCTTTATAAAAGGGTTTTGCTTCATCTAAAAATCTACTTGGCAGATTATAATTTGTTCCGGCCCAAAGCGTTCTTGTACTAGAGTAAGTTAAATACAATTTCTTTTCAGCTCTAGTCATTCCTACGTAGCAAAGCCTTCTTTCTTCTTGTATCTCAAATTCGTTCTCAGATTTCTGACTTGGGAATACGTTTTCCTCCATTCCTGTCATAAAAACAATTGGAAATTCCAAGCCCTTTGCATTATGCAATGTCATTAAAAGAACGGTGTCTTCATCGGTAATATTGTCAGATTCTGTAAAAAGAGCAAGCGACTCTAAATAGTCTCTAACTTTATGAAAAGGATCATCTATTTCTTCTTCGTATAGGTTTTCAAATTCCACAGCTGAAGTTAAAAGTTCATCTAAGTTTTCAACTCTCATTTGTGACTCTAAGGTGCCTTCTTTAATTAATTCATTCTTATAGCCAGTTAAGTCAAGAATCTTCTCTATTGACTTAGAAGGACCTTCTATTGCAAATGTTTTTAATTCAATTATTAAATTGCTAAATAAAGCTAATTGCTTTATAACTCTATCTGACAAGGTATCAATTTCATTGATATGATCTAAAACATTGGATACAGAAATATTTTTTGAATTAGCATAATCTCTCAATTTTTGTAGAGTCGATTCTCCTATTCCTCTTTTGGGGACATTCAAAATTCTTTCAAATGAAACGGCGTCATCTGGATTTACTAAGAAATTTAAATAAGAAAGTACATCTTTTATTTCTTTTCTATCGTAGAATCTAACATTTCCAACAACCTTATAATTGATACTTAATTTTCTTAATTCTTCCTCGAATATTCTTGATTGATTGTTTGTTCTATAAAAAATTGCAATCTCATTATTCTCACCATCTTTAATTATTTTTGATATTTCTTCTACTATCCATCTCCCCTCATCTCTCTCTGAATTAAATCTTATTGCATTGACATCTACTCCATCCTCATTATCAGTCCAAAGATTTTTTTCCTTATTCCTTGGATTATTAGATATGACAGCGTTTGCAATATCCAAAATTTTCTGTGATGATCTATAATTTTTTTCAAGCGTAATGATTGTTGCATTACTAAAATCTTTTTCAAACTCTTGTATATTTCTTATATCAGCGCCTCTAAAAGCATAAATACTTTGATCAGAGTCACCAACTACACATAAATTTTTATGCTTTGAAGAAAGTAACTCAATTAATTTGTATTGAACAAGATTTGTGTCCTGATATTCATCAACCATAATATATTGAAACTTATTAGACCAGTAATCTAATGCTTTATCGCTTGTTTCTAAAAGCTCAACTGTTTTAATTAATAAATCATCAAAGTCCATTGAATTCGATAAGATAAGTTTTTTTTCATAAGAAGTGTATATTTCGGCAACTTTTACTTCAAAAAAAGATTCTGCATTTTCAATTGCTTCACCTGGAGAAATACGCATATTCTTTAAACTTGATATATGTGCTTGAAAACGTTTTGGAGAATACTGCTTTAAATCAACATCACCTTCTCTCATGCAGTTTCTTATCAATTTTGATGAATCAGATTGATCATAAATTGTAAAATTATTCTTAAATCCAATCAAATGGCCATGAATTCTTAATATTTTTACACATGAACTATGAAATGTCGAGATCCATTTTGGCGAAACTTCTAAATTTAATAACTTACTTATCCTCTCTTTCATCTCATTGGCAGCTTTATTTGTAAAAGTAATAGCCAAAATATTTTCAAAACTAATCGAATAATTTTTTACTAAATGGGCATATCTATAAGTGAGGACTCTTGTTTTTCCAGAGCCAGCTCCGGCAATAATTAACAAGGGGCCATAAATATGTTCTATTGATCTTTTTTGGTCGTCATTTACTAATTCTTTCCATTCGTCAGGAATGCTTTTAATTTTGTCCATTTTTTAGATACCTAAAAGACTATTTACTTCTTCCATTGTTTTCTTTGCAGAACTTTTTGCTACATTTAGATTAGTGTCCATTAGTGACATAATTTCTTTGTCACTCAAAGAATCATATTTAGAAAATATAGGTTCAAGATAATTTGATACTGCTTCTCCAACTTCAATTTTAAATTCTCCATATTTAGAACTTGAAAATTTTTTCTCTACTTCTTTATGACTAATTCCTTTTACTGATGAATATATATCAATTAAATTACTTATTCCTATTTTTGACTCTAAATCATATCTAATTTGATCTTCAGAATCTGTAACTGATGATTTAAATTTTTTCATAATCTTATCTTTAGTATCATCAAAATATATTGTTCCATTTATATCATCCGCACTTTTAGACATTTTATTTTCAGGATGCCTGAGGGACATAAGCCTTGCTCCAACTTTTCCAGATGTTTTCTCAGGAACAGGAAAAATGTCTCCATATTTGTTATTAAATCTTTCCGCAATATTTCTAGTTAATTCTAAATGTTGAGTTTGATCGTCACCCACAGGAACTTCATTGGCTTTATGAATTAGAATATCTGAAGTCATTAATATTGGATATGTTAGTATTCCTGCATGATTTCCTAATTCAGATGATTTTTCTTTAAACTGAGTCATTCTTTGTAACTCTCCTATCTGACAAAAATTAGATAGTACCCAAGATAATTGTGCGTGCTCAGGCACCTTGCTCTGTACATAAATTGTTGAGTTATTCAGATTTATACCTGCAGCAATCAAAACCTTAACTGTAGATAATATATTCTCTTCCATTGTTTTCGGATCTGGATGTGTAGTTAATGAATGTAAATCTACGACACAAAAATAATTTTTATTTTTATTATTAGACATTTCGACCCAATTATTAATTGCACCTAAAAAGTTACCCAAATGAACTTTGCCAGTAGGTTGAATTCCTGAAAAAACTGTTTTCATATCTGCTATTCTAATAAACTAAATCAAATTGGAGAGTCTTTATCAAATCTGAATATTCAATGTCTGCTTATTCTGGATTAAGAAATATAATTTTGATAGGTTCCTTATTCGGATTTCATGGATTATTAAACAGAAGTCTTTTAATTGATGGTGTAAGTGAAGTTTTTATAGTCACAGCCAGAATCACAATTGTTGCTATTTTATTTGGAATATATTGCTTTAAAGAATTTAGTAGTG
Organism: OCS155 cluster bacterium AG-333-G23; assembly: GCA_003282445.1. GTDB lineage: Bacteria > Actinomycetota > Acidimicrobiia > Actinomarinales > Actinomarinaceae > Actinomarina. The sequence continues at coordinate 287,626 of QBZE01000001.1, read as the reverse complement.
AAATTAACTTCAACTATTTTATCAAAGGTAGCTTGACGGGCTTTTTAGCTATAACTATTCCAGGCTGGACATTCATATACGCTTTAAAATACATATCATCAGGCCTTCACAGTATTTTTATATCTACGATTCCCTTATTTACAGTCATCTGGGTTTATTTATTCTATAAAGAAGAAGTAATCACTCGTCTAAAATTAATTTCTGTATTTATAGGACTTGTAGGACTTATTCTTCTTTTTCAATCTGGCACAACAGGATTATTAAATGAAGGAAATCTACTTACAGGAGGAGCCCTTGCCTTAATAGGGATACAAGGCTTAGCAGTAAGTAACATAACAAATAAAAAAGACTCTCAATATATTCCTGCAAAAACATATCTATGCACACAATGGTTAGCAAGTAGTCTAATTTCAATAGTATTATTTCTTTCTTTTGGAGGAAAAATTGAATTAATCTCTAATACACAAGCTTTCAGGTTGTTTGGATTAGTTTTTATAGATATTTTTAATTACTCTTTATTTTTTTATACAATAAAAAGACTCTCTGCAACATTTACAACACTTGTTGATTATGTTGTTCCAATTGTCGGAATATTTGTAGGTTATATATTCCTAGAAGAAGTTGTAAGTAATATCTTTTTTATTACTTTATTTTTAATTTTTATATCTTTGTATTTAGCCGTAAAAGATGAAGAAGTAAATGTTTAGTGAGTAATATTAAGTAAATTTCTAACCATTTTTGCTGTTGCTCCCCACAAAACTTCTCCATCAATGTCAAAAACCCAATCACTATCGTAGTGTCCACGAAAGACCCAATTTTTTTCTTTTTCAAGTTCTTGTATAGGAACGTAATATAAATTTTGAACTTCTGATTTGTTAAATGAACTTGGTTTATCGCTAATCAAACAAACAACTGGATAAACTTCAAATTTATATTCAACTGTATCTATAGGCTTCAAGATTCCAATTGGAGTAATTGTTTTTAAATCAATTAAAAGCTCTTCGCAGGCTTCTCTTAGAGCAGTATCGACAATACTTTGATCTTCAACTTCCTTCTTCCCACCAGGAAAAGCAATGTGTCCCTTATGGGTTGGCAAATCTTCAGACCTTTTTATAAAAATTATTTCCTTTTCATCATGAATTAATATTGAAACAGATGCATAGTCATCATTATTTTTTTCATGAGGTTTTGAAATTTTTTGATAATTTAAATCCTGAATCAACTTTTACTTTCTTTTTGCAATTAATTCAACTTCTATTGCAATTGGATTCAAAACTTCCCAAGCATTAAACTTTGTCGGAGCATCAAAACCAAACCAGGTTGTGTCAATTTCAGTAATGCCAAAAATTTTAATTTCATCATCTTCCATATAAGCAGTAATAGTAAATGGAATATTAACTTCCATATTTCTTATTGTTAGTATTCCTACTACTGTCTCATCAATTTTTGAATCAAAATCATTATTCGGAAGAATTAACTCATCAATTTTATATATTGCACTCGGAAAAAGATTTGACTCTAACCAGTTCTTTTTGATTGCATTATCTCTTATTGAATTACCGCTCTTTAAGGTTGTAAGGTCAGCTGAGATAATAAGATCTGTTATTAACAGACATGAGTCTGCAAGATCACATGAATCAAGTGAAAGAGTGAACCCTCCTACTATTTTGTTTGTAGACCCTCTAACTATCTCAATATTTGAGTTGAGAAAATCTTTTGGTGCTAAGTAGCTAACTAAGCTTTTCTCGTTATCTATTTCATAATTAATATCTGTAAAAGTTTCTAGCTGTTCAATTTCAATCAAGGTAGTTGTGGTTTCATCTGAATCAACAACTTCTAATATTGTTGTAGTTGAATCAAGAGCTACAGTTTGACTTCCTTGTTCAGAAGCTGTGTCTGAACAAAAAGTAAATAATAATAAAAATACAAATATTCTTTTCATCTTCTTATATTAGTAACCCTTATAAGTAGAAATAAATGCTAGATTTGAATATGCAATTGCCAGTTAGAAAGTTCTTCCAAGTTATGATAGGGACCACTCTACTTGGCGGTGGGATATCACTTAATTTTTTAGGAAATCTAGGTCTAGGGCCATGGGGTGCATTTCACGATGGGCTTTCAAAAATTACAGGAATAAGTTATGGGACTGCAATCATTTTGACTGGTATTTTTGTAACACTTCTATGGATACCTTTAAAGCAGAAACCTGGAATTGGAACAATCGTTGATGTTTTTTGGACAGGTATTGTAGTTGATTATTTCATAAAAATTGGCAGCACCCCTGAACTGTTATTAGTGAAAATTCTCTTTATTTTTTTTGGAGTTACTTTAATTGGCGCTGGAACAGCAATCTATGTTGGTAGCAACCTAGGTTCTGGTCCAAGAGACGGGGTTATGGTTGGACTTGAAAGCCTAGGATTAAAAATTGGTACAGCTAGAAACGTTATAGAAGTAACTGCTCTAATTTTAGGTTGGATAATGGGGGGAACGGTGGGCTTTGCATCAGTATTTATCGCTTTATCTATTGGCCCTGTGGTGCAGATAGTTATGCCCTATGTAGACCTTAGAGATAAACAATAATTTATATTTAATCATATGATTTATTTTGTTTAAATCTAATAAAATTAACTTGTGAGTGTAAATATAGATACTGAAACTAGGATTAGAACGTTATATCGTTTCCCTACTTTTATATTCCTTTTTGTAATATTTATAGTAAGTATTTTGATGACTGCTTTAATTCCTGGAGGTAAAAAATTAGCAACAAAAATTTATCATTACTTTGGATGGCTTGGTGTAAAAATGGTTGGAGTAAATTTAACCATATCAGGAATTGAGAATGTTAATACGGAAAGAAGCTACATAGTAGTTGGAAATCATCCCTCTACCTTAGATATTTTTACGCATATTCATGCCCTCCCAGTTTCAATAAGATTTCTAACAAAAACAGAATTATTTAGATGGCCTTTCTTTGGAAGAGTATTAAAAATACTAGGCCTTCCAAGAATTGATAGAAAAAATGCACAATTAAATTTACCTGAAATTAATAAATCAATATCAAATGTAATTGCCGAAGGAAACTCAATTATGATTTTTCCTGAGGGAACAAGAAGTAATCAGAAAGATCTTTTACCTTTTAAAAAAGGTGCAGCAAATATATCTCAAAGTTTCAACTTACCCATTCTGCCAGTAGTAACTCATAATGCTCATAATCTTATGATTAAAGGAAAAGTTTGGTTCAAGAAAGGTGACATTCATCTTGATGTATTAGAGCCAGTAGAAAATCCGAATGACTATACAACTGAACAACTTACAGAATTAATATATAAAAAAATTGACGAAGTATTAAATAGTTAAAAATAAATCAATAAAATTTTGAAATTTCTCTTCATTCTTTCCAGTTTCTATCATTTCATCGACATTTTCTTGTTCGGTAAATAAATAAAATTCTTCATAAACTTTTAAGCCATAATTTTTTAACTGCCCTGAAAGTAAATCGAAGGACGCTTTTGCATTGCTTCCACTTCCGTTAACGGAAGAAACTACAGCAACGTTCTTCCCTTTAAATAATTCATTGTATGAATAATTATCAAAGCCTAAAGAGAGCCAATCCAAAGTATTTTTTAAGTGAGAAACATAGCCTCCATTAAATACAGGACTGAATATTATCAACTTGTCAGAATCTATAAGCGTATCTCTTATGGCCACTATCGATGAAGGTTGTGGGTCTTCATAATCTAATAAAAATGGAGTATTTAAATAAAGCTGATCATATATAGAACATGGGACTTCTAACTGTTTTAAGTATTCTTCAACGTAAGATGCAGCCATATTGTTTCTTGACTCTGCACGTGTTCCACCAGCTAAAATAAGTATTTTTGACATAAAATTATTATGTAATTACATTTTATTTATATGAATAAAAATGTTAAAAATTTTATGGAGCTAGATATTCGAGTTGGGAAAATAATCTCAGCAGAAGAATTTCCAGAAATAAACAAACCTTCTTACCTACTAAATATTGACTTTGGTGAAGAAATAGGAATTAAAAAAACTAGTGCCCAGATAACTAATTATTCTTTAGAAAGCTTAGTAAATAGAAAATGCATAGGAATAATAAATTTAGGAGAAAAGCAAATTGGATCAATCATGAGCCAGTGTTTAATTCTTGGATCTATAGATAAAGAAGGAAATGTATTATTGCTTAATCCCGATGAAGACTCATCTTTAGGAGACAAGGTTTCTTAATTTATCAAAGTTGTAAATTTTTTATTACTAAAACTACCAACTCTTTTATGTACTCTTTCACCATTACTATCAACTAAAATGTAGGTCGGCGTAAACTTCAATCTATATTTTTCAATTATCTCTTTGTGCTCTTTCTTTGAAGCATTGATAGAAACTATTGGTATTTCAGGATTTTTTTTCTTGAACTCATCAACTATGAGTTTCGAAGCTGTACAACCTAGTCAGTAGTCTGAATAATATTCTAGAATTGTATATTTATAATTAGAGAAATTATGCCCATCAATAGTAAGTCCTCTTCTTGATGTATATAAATATAAAATAAAAGAAAACAATATTGCAAGTACAGTTAAGAAATTCAAAATCCAAAAAGGTTTATATGCGATAGAAATTATAGCTACGCCAAGAGTCCAGATTACTGGAGAATAAATCAAACTATATTTATTAACAATTTTTAAAAGTATTCTTTTCAATATTTTTCCTTAATTAAACAAATTATACTTTACCTATGGATTTGATAAATCAGCTCAAAAAAAATGGATACAGAGTAACTACATCTAGAGAAATTATATGTAAAATACTCGAAGAATCAGGTCATGAGCATTTTACAGCAGACAACTTATTTAAATTGGCCCGTAAATATTCAAAAGAGATTGATTTAGCAACCATATATAGAACATTTGAATTACTAGAAGAGTTAAATATTATTGAGCACTCTCACCAAGCTCACTCTTCTGGAATATATTATCTGAAAGAAGCAATAACAAGCACCCATATAGCATGTGATAACTGTAATAATATTGAAGACATCTCAAATAAAACAACAAATAAGGTTAATGAACTTATTACTAAAGACACTGGATATAAGATAGAAAAGAATCACTTTGTATATTCGGGTAAGTGTAAAAAATGTAAATAATTTTTTTTATTGCAAATCATTTGCAGTAACATTAGCCTATGTACTCTACAACTCACTCCCACCATCTTTCATTACACAAAGAATCTGTGTTAAAAAATATAAAACCAGAACTTAAAATTCTTTCTACTTTTTTAATCGTAATATCTATAGCCTTTTCAGATGTTGAAAATTTGTTTCAGATACTTTCACATTCATTAATTGTTTTTCTCATTCTTTATATTTCAAAAATACCTTTAAAAATTTATCTTAAAAGACTGACAATTGATATTCCATTTATTATCTTCGCTTTATTTCTCCCCTTCTTGAGTAGTGAAAATAATGATATTGTTTATACATTATTTGGTATAGATATATACCGAACTGGTTTAGAAGATATGTTTGGAATACTTTTTAAAGCAACTCTCGGAGTAACTATGGGAATAGTTTTAACTGCTGTAACAACAACTATTGAGCTTATTTATGGCTTACAAAAGTTAAAACTTCCACAAATAATAATTGCCATTATGTCATTCGCCATAAGGTACATTGATGTCTTCATTGATGAGTTTAAAAGAGTTCGAATTTCCATGAGGTCTAGAGGATATCAAGAAAAAGGAATAAAAGGTCTTATCCCAATAGCTTATGCGTCAGGCGCTATGTTAATTCGAGGATATGAAAGAGGCGAAAGAGTATACCTATCAATGATTTCAAGAGGCTTTAATGGGTCTATTGAATTAAAAAAACGAGAATATGACAACTCAGTATTATTAATTTTTCTAACTTTGATATCAATTTTTGTTTTAATTGTGGATAAAAATTTATGAGTAAATATTTAAAAATTAACAATCTGGCATATACGTATCCAGATGGACATAAAGCCTTAAAAGGCATAGATTTTTCTATTAACAAAGGTGAATCTATTGCAATATTAGGACCAAATGGTGCAGGTAAAACTACTTTAATTCTCCATTTGAATGGAATACTTGGAGAGTTAAAAGGTGAAATTGAAGTTGATGGTTTAGAATATTCATCTGAAAATATTGGAAAAATTAGAAAAACTGTAGGTGTTGTTTTTCAAGATCCTGATGACCAATTATTTATGCCAACTGTTATTGAAGATGTTATGTTTGGACCAAAAAATTTTGGGTATTCAAATGAGGAAAGTGAAACAAATGCTGTAGAGGCCTTAAAGATGGTTGGTATGGAAAATTTTCAAGATAGGCCTCCTCATCATCTAAGTTTTGGACAAAAAAGAAAAGTTGCAATTGCAACTGTTTTAGCATCAAAACCTAAACTATTAGTTCTTGATGAACCAGCCTCAAATTTAGATCCTGCATCAAGAAGAGATTTAATTGATATTCTAATAAAGTTAGACATATCCATAATACTTGTCACTCATGATCTTCCTATGGCATTAGAAATCTGTGAAAGAAGTTTGGTTTTAAATGAAGGAATTATAAAAGAAGATTCATTAACAAAAGATATCTTACAAAATAAACAGTTAATGAAAGAAAATCGACTTGAACTACCTTATGGATTTGCCCTTCATCACTTAGGTGAAGAATAAGAGTCAGAAGTAATAAAGTTAACTATTTTTTTAAGAGCATCTGAAGATTCTTTTATTGGGAAGAAGTGCCATGCATGCCATAAATCATCCCAAACTTGTAACTCATACTTTGTTCCTTTTTCACCAAGTTTTTTTGTAAATTCAATGGCATCGTTGTATAAAAGTTCATTTGAGCAGACTTGAATTAATGTTTCTGGAAAATTATTTATATCGGCAAAAACAGGAGATAAGATCGGATCTGTTGGATCAAATTCTCCAGCATAATACTCTCCTACAAAATGCATTCCGTCTAAAGCTAGCAAAATATCTTTGTTTTTTAAATAGCTTCTATCCCGATTTCTATCTGAAAGATCTAGCCAAGGAGAAAGGAGTACTAATTTATCTGGCTTGATATTAAATGAATCATCTACTACCAATCCAGTCGATAGACCTCCTCCAGCTGACTCACCAGCCCATATGGAATTTTTTCCATTTTCTAAATTTTTTATATATTCAACTGCAACTTTTGCATCTTCATGGGCCGCAGGAAAAACATTCTCTGGACTAAGCCTGTATTCAAAAAAATAAAACGGTACATTTGTTCCAGCAGTTAATTGAGATATAAAATGTTTATGAGAAGTTATGCTTCCTGCATAATATCCTCCACCGTGAAAGTAAATGCCGTATGTATCTTCAACTGGATTATCTGGTGTAAATTTATATATATCTAAGGGCGTGTTCTCAAGTTTTTGAACTTTTACTGATTCATCAAATTTCAATAAATGAGTGCCGCTATTGTTTAAACCTTGCCTAGAGAGCTTTGCGTATTCGAGTCTTATCTCAAATGTAAAATCTCCCTTTGGGCCATTAAGAGCTACTTTGTCTTTTACTTTCCTTAAAGGGAGAATTAGTTTATAAAAGTGCTTTCTTAATGAAATAGGAAGGCGGGGTATATATTCGATTGTGAATACTTCTAAAATTTTTAACATAATTTTAAACATGAATTCATTATACAATTTTTTCAAGATTCATTAAATACCTATAATGGTTTAATGTCAAAAGTTAAAGGATCAATAGCAATACTTGGATCAGGTGAAACAAGTCCAAATTTGGTATCGGTTCATAGAAGGCTAATAAACAACCTAGGTGAAAAAGTTAATGCTTATATGATTGATACACCTTTTGGATTCCAAGAAAATGCTGATGAATTAGTTAAAAAATTAAAAGAATTTTATGAAAAAAGCATCAATATTGAAATTGACCTTGCAAGCTTTAGAGATAAAAAAGCAATAAATTCAATAAATTATTTTGAAATGTTAGAAGCACTATCAGAATCAAATTTTATCTTTGCTGGACCAGGTAGCCCTAGTTATGCCTCAAAAACATGGATTGACTCAGGGGTTCCAGATTTATTTAAAAAACATATAACAAAAGGAGGGAGTGCAGTTTTTTCAAGTGCTGCTGCTTCCACTTTGGGGAATAAAACTTTGCCAGTTTATGAAATATATAAAGTTGGACTAGAGCCTTACTGGGAAGAAGGATTAAAAGTTTTAGAAATTTTTAATTTAAATTGTACAATTATTCCACATTTTAATAATAAGGAAGGAGGTACTCACGATACAAGTTACAGCTATGTAGGTAAAAGAAGAATGGAAACTTTATTAGAAAATGAATTTACAAATATTATAGGTATAGATGAACACACTGCACTTCTTATTGATGGAGAAAACAACTCTTTTGAAGTTGAAGGAATTGGCAATGTAACAATACTAAACCACAAAGAAGAAAAGTCGTTCGAAAAAGGTGAAGTATATAATTTAGATGAATTAAAAAAACTACTTCCACTATCAAAAGATAATATTTTAAGCAATAAAAAAAGTGAAATTAAATTAGATGATATTAGTGAGTTAAATGAACAAATTGCAAAATTAAAATTACAAATTAAAAATGAGAAAAATTACTCAGAAGTTTTTGAAACTTTAGTTGAAGATTTAATTTCCTTAAGAAACCAACTTCGAGACAGTAAAAAATTTGAAGAGTCTGATAATATAAGAGATCTTTTAGAAAAGTTAAATATAGTTATAGAAGACGATAAAGAGTCTTCAAACTGGTCATTTAAAGATCTATAGAACCATACTTTCCAATAATTTTAAATTCTTTTGTTACTTTTCTTAACTCTTCTTCAAGTTGAGTATCAACTTCATTGCTTTTATTTTGATAATCAATATAAAATTTATACTCCCATGGAGATCCAAGTATTGGTCTTGATTCAAGCTTTGTAAGGTTTAGTTTTAATTCTTCAAAAATCTTTAAGCCCTGTAGTAATGATCCTGGCTTGTCATCAGCTATTAAGACAGCTGACCTCTTGTCTTTCGTTTCAGACATTTCAGGGTCTTCTTTGCCAACTAAAAAAAATCTTGTGTAATTTTCAATATGATTTGATATGTTATTTTGTAAAATTGTAAATCTTTTATCATTTTCAAAATGCTCTCCCGCAATTGCGGCAATTTCTTTAGTATCATTTTCTAATAAGCTCATAACACTCCCTGCAGTGTCAAAAACAGGCTGTCTCTCTATTTTTAGGCCTTCTAAAAAATTGCTACATTGCTGCAAAGCTTGTGGATGCGAGATTACTTTTGTAATATTTTCAATTTTTACACCTTGAAGGCCAATTAAGGCATGATTTATTTTCTTTCTAATTTCTAAATATACTTCAAGATTGCTCTCAGTAAGATTCTCATATGCCTCTATAACAGTGCCAACTAGTGAATTCTCAACTGGAATAAGTGCAAAATCTTCACTTGAAACATTTCCTAATGTTTCTTTAAAAGTTTCACACGCAACATATTCAGCCTCTTGAAAACACGCTTCTAAAACAGATTCGGAATAAGAACCTTCAGAACCTTGATAAAATATTTTTTTAATTTTTTTCATTTAAGAAATCAACTCCTTCAATGTACCCTTCAATGCCTTTTCCTACTATTGACTTCGTACATAAGTCAGAAATTAAGTTTATTCTTCTATATGATTCTCTTTTGGCAATATCAGTTATATGAACCTCAATTATTGGTACTTGTAGTATTGAAAGAACATCTCTTAAAGAAACACTTGAATGAGTTAAACCACCAGGATTAATTACAACACCCTTGACCTCAGTGTCTTTTCTAATTTCTTGTATGTATGTAACAATCTCTCCTTCAGAATTTGATTGAAAAAATTCGATCTTATTTTTACCTTCTGTGTGTTCAATAATCTTATTTTTTAAATCTTCATATGATAGGCTTCCATATTTTTCAATTTCTCTTATTCCCAAAAAGTTTAAATTTGGACCATTAATTATTATTACTTTACTCATTTATTATCAATTCCATTGCTTGCTCAATATCTACCTCTTTAAGGATTGGTTTTTCTATTTCTTCTAACAAAACAAAATTAATCTTTTCATTATTTACTTTTTTATCATTACTTAATATTCTTATAAGTTCACTTTTTGTTTTTTGAAATTTATAATGACTTTTAAGACCAGAGTTATTTAAAAAAGTCATATAATTTTTTCTATATGATTGATCTAAATTGTATTCTTTTTCTGAAATTTCTAAAGCAATCAAAATTCCAATGCCAACAGCTTGACCATGTGAAATTTGATAGTTTGAATCTGATTCAATTAAGTGACCTATTGTATGACCAAAATTTAAATACATTCTTGTATTGGATTCTTTTAAGTCTTCCTTAGTAATTTTTGTTTTAACATCAATAGCTAGTTGAAGTAAACTTTTGTCGGAATAAAGTGAGTCATCTCCATAAACTAGCTCTAAAATCTTACTATTTCCAATAAAGCCAGCCTTAATAACCTCGATTAAACCAGTATTAATTTCTTCTTTATTTAAGGAATTTAAAAATTCAACACAAACTAAAACCTCGTTAGGTAAATAAAATGTACCTATTTGATTCTTTCCATAGTTATTATTAACTCCATTTTTTCCACCATGTGAAGCATCAACCATCGCAAGAAGTGTGGTTGGAATTAATACTAAATTAGCACCTCTTTTATAAGTACTAGTCGCAAATCCCATTACATCACAAAGGACTCCTCCTCCAATGCAAATTACATTTGTGCTTCTTGTTACTGAATTCGAGTGCATAATTTCCCAAATTTTTTCAACTGTTGTAATATTTTTTGTTTCTTCATTAATCAAAATTTCATGAGTGTTAAAATTTTCATCAAATTTATATTCTGAACTTACCTTTGAGTCAACAAAGATTACTGAGCTACTTGTACTAAAGTTTTTTCTCAAATATGAGTTGAGCCGATCTACGTTGTCTAAATAAGTAATTTTAGATTCTTGCATCTTTTAACCACGTGCTTTCAATAACTATTTCAGATGCTTCATTAATTGTCGTTTTTGACATATCAATTTTGTTTAATACTTTTTCATATAATGACACTCTTTTATTAAATAGTTTTATTACTTCTTCCTTCCCTTTTTTAACTAATGGTCTGTCTGTATCTTTTATTCTCTCCCATAAGTTTTCAATATTATCCATTAAGTAAAAAGCATTGGAAGAATTTATAATCTTTTCAAAAATTATATCGTTCTCTATAGAGCCTCCGCCTAAAGCTACTAAACAGTTTTCACTTGGAATAGAAGAAAACTTTTTTTGTTCTAATGCTCTAAAATGAGCTTCTCCTTCTTTTTCAAATATTGTTTCAATGCTTCCATATTGTTTAATAATTTCCTCATCTAAATCAAAATTTTCTGATTTAACTAAAGGAGAAATCTCTTTGTAAACTGCTGATTTACCCGAACCCATAAAACCAACCAAAAAAACATTATTCCGATTCATAACCAAATTTCCAAACTTTATTATCTAAATCAAATTCATCAATATTTAAATTTGGGATATTTTCAAAATTTTTAATTATTTCTTTCTTATTGTCTCCACCAGTCTTGTTTAAAACAGCATTTAATATTTCTAAGGCCATTGCGCTCTCAAAAATTGGTACTGCTCTCGGGACTGCGCATGTATCTGATCTTTCATAAACTGTTTCTGTTTCTTCTTTTTCAGCAAGATTCACACTTTTTATTGGAGACAATGTAGTACTTATTGGTTTCAAATAAGCTGTTAATTCTATATTTTCTCCATTTGTCATACCTCCTTCAAAACCTCCAAGGTTGTTTGATTCCTTTTTTATTTCTTTCTCATCTAAAACATATTGATCTTGAACTGATGTCCCATAATTTTTTGATGATGCAATCCCATCTCCAACTTCTATAGCCTTAACGCTTTGTATAGACATAAGAATTCTTGCTAATTTAGCATCTAATTTTTTGTCCCAATGTACATAACTTCCTAATGTTGGAGGAACACCTGTAGCAATGGTAGTTATAGACCCTCCGAGTGTGTCCTTCTTTTTTCTTGCATCTAAAATTTCTTTTTCCATTTGCTTAGATTTATTAGCATCTGGACAAGAGACCGGTGAATCATCTGTTAATTTTCTCAACTCATCCAATGAGAAATCATTTGAATATCTATAGTCAACCTTCCCTATAGATGAAACATAACCACATATTGATATTCCCATTGACTCTAGTATCTGCATCGCAATTGCTCCTATTGCACACCTCATGGCCGTCTCTCTAGCACTTGATCTTTCTAAAACTAACCTTATGTCATTTAAATCATATTTTGCGGTACCAATTAAATCTGCATGCCCAGGTCTAGGAACTACGTATGGTTCTATATCTTTATCTTTCCAATTTTCCCAATCTTTATTTTTAATTCGTAAAGCAATAGGAGCTCCTGTTGAAATATTATTAACTACTCCGGATGATATAAATACTTCATCGCTTTCAATATTCATTCGACCACCAGAACCAGTATCTTTCTGCCTTCTTTTTAAATAAGAATCTATAAATTCTTTACTAATTGTAAATCCTGCAGGAACGCCTTCAATTATTCCTGTTAATTCAGGGCCATGGCTTTCTCCAGCTGTTAAAAATCTAATCATGTTGTTTTTCCAATTCTTTAAAAACTTCATCATAAATACTAGTAACTGTTAGCTCTGATGAAGTCCAAATATTAAATGATTCTATTGCCTGACAAATTAACATCCCCAAACCGTCAAATTTTTGGATATTGTCATTAAATAAAGTAAGAAAATTATTATTTTGCCCATAACCAATATTCATAACTAATTCGAGGTTATTGAAATTTTCAACATTAATATCTAAAGTCTCATTTTCATAAGGAGGCATCCCAATAGGGGTTGTATTAATTATTACTTCAACTTCATCTGCTCTCTCGTTGAGGTCTTCATATGAAATTGCTTCTTCCTTGTTTGTTCTACTTATTATTGTTGCTTCACTCTTTACTAAATTAAGAGCATACTTTATTGATTTTGAACTTCCACCGCCACCTAAAATCATAATTTTTCTTCCCTCTGGATTAAAATTAATTATTTCGAGGAAATTTAAGAAACCTAAATAATCTGTATTGTAAAAAGAAGTTATTCCATCTTTATTATTTACAGTATTTACAGAACCAATTTTTTCAACATGAACATCAAGCTCGGCTCCCTCGTAAACCTCCAATATCTTTTCTTTATAAGGAATTGTTACGTTATATCCAGAATAACTTTTATTAATCGAATCTATATTTTTATTATTTATTTCATTCATTTTTATTAACTCATACTTACCTTCAATGGAGGCATGTTTTAATAAGAAAGCATGAATTACTGGCGAATAGCTTCTTTCTAGTGGCCAACCCAGGATTCCATATTTACTCATTAATCATTCCTCCAATGCTCTCTATATCAAGAAAAAAAGTTGGGTAAGAATCTTTAATGCAATCGGTGTTATCAGGTAATATTTTCTTTCCAAGAGCAATGTTGGCAATTATGGCTGTCATGGCAACTCGATGATCGTCTTCAGTAATTACATTTCCCTGATCTAAATCTTGGACTCCATTAATTGCAAAGCCATCTTCATACATAATGATTTCACCTTTTAAGCCTTGGATGAAATTCTTCATATTTTCTAATCTATCGGATTCTTTAATTCTTAACTCGTTTGCACCTTTAAGTATTGTTTTGCCTTCGGCTTGGCTTGCTATAAAGGTTAAAATTGGTATCTCATCAATAATATCTGATATTTCTTTTGGTTCAATTGTTGTGGCTACAAGATCGGATTTGGATACTTTTATATCTCCTACTAATTCATTACTTATTTCTTTGATATTTAGTATCTCAATATTTGCATTCATTCTTTTTAGAACTTTTACAAAACCTAATCTTCTCTCATTAATTAAAACATTCTTTAGTAACAGATTCTCTCCTTTTAAAACTCCTAGAGAAATCAAAAATGCAGCAGATGAAATATCTGAAGGGACTTTCATATTTAAAGGATTTAGTTTTGAAACTGGGGGTATTGTGACTGTGTTTCCAAGCCTTACTAACTCAATACCCATTTCTAATAACATTCTTTCCGTATGGTCTCTAGTTAGGGTTTCTTCATTAATTATTGTTGGTTCATTATTGTATAACGATGAAATAATCGCAGCGCTCTTAACTTGTGCGCTTGGAACTTTCGTATCTAAATTACTAAATATATAAGATGATGGAGTAAATGTAATTGGTAACTTTCCATTATCTGAATCAATTTTTGCTCCATTATCAGTAAATAAATCTATCACTCTAGCCATTGGTCTTTTCATCAACTGATTACTCCCAACCATTGTTGAAGAAAAGTTTTGCCTTGAAAGCAAGCCAATTAATAACCTTGCAGTGGTTCCCGAGCTTTTAGCATCTAGATCATGTTTTGGTTCATCTAAGCCATTTAAGCCTACACCATATATTTTGATAATATTTTCATCAATTAAATCAATTTTGACACCTAATGATCGAAAAATTTCGATTGTTGCAGCTGTGTCTCCTGAAATTAAAATATTCTCAAAAGAAGATTCACCCTCTGCAAGAGAACCTAGAATTATGCACCTATGAGATATTGATTTATCCCCTAAGATAGTAACTTCTCCAGAAATAGTTTTTAATGAACTCAACTTAGTGGCCTTTCTCCAAATTTCTCTGACAAAGCTCTTCTCCATTCAACAGATGAACTTAAATAATCTATTAACTCTTTTCTCTCTTGAAGGTCCATTATTTCAGATATTTCCTTAAGAAAAACTTTTAGAAACTTATTAATGTTTTTTGAGTTTGTATCATACATATCAATAATCATCTCAGGATTTGTTCTAGTAAGTCTAGTTGCGCCGTCAAATCCTCCTGCAGCCATGCCCATAATTTCATTAATTTGATAATCGTCCTTAGCAATTCCTACCAAAGCACTGCTTATTAAATGAGGAATGTGACTTGTTATTGAAATTATCTCATCATGTCTTTCTCTATCTATCCACACCTCTTCAGCATTTAGTAGTTTTAAAAAATTACTAATTATTGTTTTTGAATCTTTAGAAGTAGATTCTGTTTCACATAATAAAAAAGTTGCTTTTTCATAAATTTCAGGCGTCGGTTCCCAAGAATTATTATCAGCTAAACCACACATAGGATGGCCACCAATTGATGGAATCTCTGATTGATCCATCAAGTCACAAATCTCTTGTTTAGTTCCTCCAATGTCCAATAAAGCTTTCGTGTTAGATATTTTTTTATTTTCTTTCAAATAAGAGATAATCTTGTTTACTGGCATTGCAAGTATCGTTAAATCTATCTCTTCATCAGTTTTATTTATATCTATTCCAAGCTTGCTGGCACGATTATTGGCATAATCATTAACATCTTCACCATAAACTTTAATACCTTTACTAATTAGGTTTATTCCAAGGTTTGTTCCCATTAAACCTAGTCCAATTATTCGAACATTTTTCATGGTTAGTTTAAAGATCTCCCAACTACTTTTGCTATTTCGCTTACTTTTCCACTTAATACTTTTAACTCATCTGGAGTCAAAGCCTGTGGCCCGTCGCATAGAGCTTCATCTGGTCTTGGATGAATCTCTATTAATAGTCCATCAGCTCCAGCTGCAATGGCTGCTAAGGCAACTGATTCCACAAGTGTACGATCTCCTGTTGCGTGACTAGGGTCGGCAATAACAGGAAGGTGTGTATTCATTTTCAAATAAGGTATAGCATTTATATCAAATGTATTCCTAGTAGCATTCTCATAAGTTCTAATTCCTCTTTCACATAACATCACATTTTCATTTCCTCTAGCAAGAATATATTCTGAAGCAAGCAGTAGCTCTTCTAAAGTTGCACTCATGCCTCGCTTTAAAAGAACAGGAAGAGGAGACTCACCAACTGCTTCCAATAATTTAAAGTTCTGCATATTACGTGCACCTATTTGCAATACGTCAACATATTTTTCCATCATTTCTAAATGTTGAAGGTCCATTATTTCACTAAATAGAGGGAGGTTGTGAATGTCTGCAGCTTCTTTTAACATTACTAAGCCCTCTTCTCCAAGGCCTTGAAAGCTATATGGAGATGTCCTAGGTTTAAATGCTCCCCCTCTGAGTCCATTTCCACCACTAGCTACTACACCTTCTGCTGTTTCAAGTGTCTGCTCTCTGTATTCGGCACTATCGGGTCCAGCAATAAAAGCTAACTCTTTGCCTCCTACTACAAGGTCTTTTATCTTAACTTCTGTATTTCCTTCTTTGAAGCTTCTGCTAGCAAGCTTATAAGGCCTTCCGACTGGGATTACTTCATGAACATTATCTAATAAACGCATTATTGCTCTATTATCTTCAATTACCTTTCCACTGACTGCTACAACTGTCCTTTCTACTCCATAAATAACTAAAGGCTCATGTCCCTGTTCAACAGCTTTAGACTTAATTCTTTCGACATCTTCTTCAGTTGCCGATTGTTTCATTACTACTATCAATCTTCCTCCTAAATAAAAAAATCGGGCCTTTGCCCGATTTCACACAACGTAACTTTAGGGCAACTTATATGTGCTCACTAAAGTAAAAGTATGTGTTGTTTAATTTCATTGAATTTATGTTAGCAGGAATAACTAGTTTGCAAATAGTTTTTTATCTATCAGGACGTAAATTTTTAGCTTCATTTAAATAAACATGATTAGCATCTATATCTTCTTGATATGTAACTAATATTCGTATACATCCTTCTAAATCAGTAGATATATTAGGAGCCAAAGTATCAATTACTGAAATATATTCATAACCCATATCTCTTACAGCTTTTGCAGGGAAAGCTTCTGTTAAGTCATGTGTAGTAGTAAATACAATAGAAACAATTTTTTTTGGATCTAACGTATTTTTTTCTATTATTTCAGAAAATAAAATCTTAGAAGATTCAATAATATCTTCTTTATTATTTTTAACTGTTGCAATTGCCCCTCGAATAGCATTCATGTCTCTACTATAAAAAAAAGGTGGACAATGTCCACCTTTTTTTAAAAAATAAAGAAACGTTTACATCATTCCTTCCATGCCACCCATTCCACCTGGAGGCATTGGAGGGCCTTCAGGTTCTGGTTCTTCAGCTATTAGAGCTTCAGTTGTTAATACTAATGAAGCTATTGAAGAGGCATTTTGAACTGTAGATCTCGTTACTTTAGCTGGATCTATAACTCCATCTTTTACAAGGTCTGTCATTTCACCATTTGCTGCATTAAGGCCCACATTTCCTTTTTCACCTTTAACATTTTCAACCATTACTCCACCTTCATAACCAGCATTCTCAGCTATTTGTCTGAGTGGTGACTCTAATGCTTTTTTAACTATAGATCGACCAATGGCTTCTCCTTCAGATCCGCCTGAAATCTTCTCAATAGATTCCTGCGCTCTTATCAACGCAACACCACCACCAGCAACAATTCCTTCTTCAACTGCTGCTCTGGTAGCTGCTAAAGCATCTTCAATTCTCATTTTCTTTTCTTTAAGTTCTACTTCTGTGGCAGCACCAACTTTAACTTGTGCTACACCACCAGAAAGCTTAGCTAGTCTCTCTTGAAGTTTTTCTTTATCCCAATCAGAATCTGATTCTTCAATCTCTGATTGTATTTGCTTTACTCTTCCTTCAACATCAGACTTTTTACCTTTACCATTAATGATTGTTGTATTATCTTTTTTAACAATAACCTTTTCAGCTTCTCCAAGCATATCAACGGTTGTATTTTCTGTTTTAAGACCAAGCTCTTCTGAAATTATTTCTCCACCAGTTAAGATGGCAATATCTTCAAGCATTGCCTTTCTTCTTTCACCAAACCCTGGGGCTTTAACAGCAACGGATGTAAAGGTTCCTCTAATTTTATTAACAACAAGCGTTGCCAAAGCTTCTCCTTCTACATCTTCAGCCAAAATAATAAGTGGCTTACCTGAGTTCATAACTTTTTCTAAAACAGGAAGAAGATCATTAACTGCAGTAATTTTTGAATTTACAATTAAGATATAAGGCTCTTCTAAAACTGCTTCTTGTCTATCAGGGTCAGTAACAAAATAAGGAGAAATGAATCCTTTGTCGAACTGCATACCATCTGTAAAATCAAGTTCCATACCAAAAGTTTGTCCCTCTTCTACAGTGATAACTCCGTCTTTTCCTACCTTTTCCATTGCTTCTGCAATTGTTTCGCCAATTTCTGGATCTGCAGCAGAAATTGAAGCAACCTGTGCTATTTCATCTTTTCCGCCAATTGACTTTGAAAAACTAGCTATAAAGTCTGTAACGGCTTTAGCTGCTTCAAGCATACCTCTTTTTACTTCCATTGGATTAACACCAGATGAAACTGTTTTCATTCCTTCGTTAACCATTGATTGAGCTAATACTGTTGCAGTGGTTGTTCCGTCACCTGCTACATCATTTGTTTTAGATGCTACTTCTTTTGCTAATTGAGCTCCCATATTTTCATATGGATCTTCTAAATCTACTTCTTTAGCGATAGTTACTCCATCATTGGTTATAGTTGGAGCACCCCATTTCTTCTCTAAAACTACGTTTCTTCCTTTAGGACCAAGTGTAACTTTAACAACATCTGCTAATTTGTTAACACCTGCTTCTAGTCCTTTTCTTGCTTCTTCGTTAAATACTAATGTTTTCTTTGCCATTGATTTCTCCTCTTAATTACCTAGCTTTGCAAGAATATCCCTGCTTGATAAAATTAAATACTCTTGGCCATCTACTTTTATTTCTGTTCCACCATATTTTGAGTAAACAACCTTGTCGCCTTTACTTACATCTGGTTTAATTTTTTCACCTTTATCATTAGGCTCACCAGGACCTACAGCAACTACTTCTCCTTCTTGTGGCTTTTCTTGTGCCGAATCAGGAATAATAATTCCTGAAGGAGTCTTCATATCTTCTTCTGACATAGGTTTTACAACAACCCTGTCTCCGAGTGGTTGAAGATTCATTAACATTACCTCCTAAAATTTTTTTTCTACATTGTGAATTTAATACTGTTATGTTTATATACGTATTTTTTTTTAATTATTGTTAACTTATTATTGAAGATAATCTAATGTCTTCAAGCCCTAAATCATTAGTTATTAAATTATTTTTTGCTGCAATACAAATCATTGCTGCATTATCAGTAGATAATTTTGGTGAGGGTAATAATAAATCCTTATTTTCATTTTCAGCAAAAATCATTAATTTTTCTCTTAATCTTGAGTTTGCCATTACTCCACCTCCACCCGAGATAGTAGATACATTTGTCTCTTTTACAGCTTTTTCAAATATAGACATTAAAGAATCTACAATTGCTTCCTGATAAGAAGCAGCAAAATCTTTTTTACTTATCGGTTGATCATCTGGTAGCCCTTGTAGGTAATAAATTGCTGCAGTTTTTAATCCAGAAAATGAATAGTCAAATTTATTTGAAGTCTTTGGTCTAGGAAAGTCAATTTTTGTTTCATCGCCTCCGTCTCCTATTTTTTGAATAGCTGGGCCACCAGGAAATCCAAAGCCACAATACCTAGAAAGTTTATCGAAGGCCTCCCCAGCAGCGTCATCAATTGTTGTTCCTATTAGATTATATTTACCCCACTCTTCAACTAAAACAATCTGGGTGTGTCCCCCAGAGACTAGTAATGATAAAAAAGGTGGTTTTAAAGATGGATTTTCTATTAGAGGAGCACTTAGATGTCCTACCATATGGTCTACTCCCAAAAATGGCTTTTCCAAAGACCAAGCAATTGACTTTGCAAAATTATAGCCAACAACAAGACTGCCAGCTAGCCCAGGACCATCTGTTGAGGCAACTACATCCACTTCTGAGAGCTCCACTCCTCCTTCGTTAAGGGCAGAATGCAATAAATTTCTAATCATTTCAGCATGAGCTCTTGATGCAACTTCGGGAACTACACCGCCAAATTTTTCATGCAAATCTATTTGTGAA
This sequence comes from OCS155 cluster bacterium AG-333-G23, assembly GCA_003282445.1. Lineage (GTDB taxonomy): Bacteria > Actinomycetota > Acidimicrobiia > Actinomarinales > Actinomarinaceae > Actinomarina. The sequence goes on along the minus strand of QBZE01000001.1, from coordinate 267,553 downwards.
GATATCTTATTTACTAATAGCTCATCATTTCTCATAATTGCTATAGCTGTCTCATCGCAACTAGTCTCGAAACCTAATATTATTTTATCCTCAAGCATAAATTTTTTCCCTTAGATATACTTCTGCATCTTCATCAACATAATATTTTTTTCTCTTAGAAATTTTTTTGAATCCGTATTTTTTGTAAAGCCTTTGTGCAACAGTATTTGATTCTCTAACTTCCAATATTATTTTTTTATATTCACTCTTTTCAAAATATTCAATCAACTCATCCATCAATTCTGTCGCAATATTTTTTCTTCTTGATCCCTGATTTACACCAATTCCAAGAATCTCTATTTCTTCTTCTAAGAACTGAATCCCCAGATATCCTTTTATCGAATTCTCAACTTCGTAAATCCAGTATTTAAATTTTTTATTTTTAATCTTTTCTTGAATAATTTCATAATTCCAGGCAGTCCCAAAAATTAATTTTTCTATGTTTTCAAGACTTCTGGCTGTTTCATTATCGCAGTCAATAATTTCACTAATCATAAAAATTTACCATCTTTACTAGGTTTTCTTTTGGAAGTGTAACGTCAGGCTCTCTCATATATTCAATTTGAATTTCATTAAAATCAGGATATTTATTACTTTGAAAAAGTCTTTCTCCCACATTAAATATATTTTCAGCAGTAACAAATCTTGGGTCCGCTAATTTTGTGTTGCTATCATTAAGTATTTTTCTATTATCTATTAGATCCCAATTGCCAACTAATAACTTCTTATCTGAATCCTCAGAAATTTTTATTTCTAAATTATCTAATGTAATAACCTCTGGCTCTGTTGCTTTCGCAACACCTCCCGGCAAGGGATTATAAGTACAATATGCGAACTCATTTCTTTTAATATCAATTATTGAGCATATCTTCCTATGGCTTGTATGAGCAGCAAACGCTAACGCATCTAATCCATTTACTGGAATAATAGGTATACCTAAAGATGAACAAATACCTTGTGAAACTGCAAGCCCTATCCTTAACCCGGTGTAGTAGCCTGGGCCATTATCGAAATAAACAGCATCTAACTCTTTTTTCTTGATTCCTGTCTTCTTAAATAGTTCCTCAATTTGATTTAACAATAAACTTGTTGATCCTTTATCTGATTTAAATATAGAACTACTTACTAATTTTTCTTCAAAAATTGCTGCAGAAATATATTGACCTGACGTCGAAAGAGATAATTTATACATTATTAATACGAAATCTTTCTTGTGTTTTCATCAATCACTTCTATCCTTATTAATCTCCAATTATCTAAATTAGCAGTTGGAAGAAGGTCAGACCATTCAATAAAAAATAAAGTATTTTCTTTAAACAACGGTAAATCTAGGTCATTGAATTCATGGATAGAGGAAATTCTATAAAGATCTACGTGATAGATATCTAAATCTTCTTTGTTGTAACTCCTTACAATATTAAAAGTAGGAGATGTAACTATTTCTTCGATACCCAAGTTTCTAATAATATTTTTTATAATTGTTGTTTTCCCAGCACCCAAACTACCTTGGAAGCCAACTACTGAGGGTACTGCCAAATCTAACAAATAATCTTTTGTAAAACTATCTAATTCATCTTCAGTTATCTGAATATCATTCAACTTCTACTCTTTCAAGTCTTTCCGTAATATTTGTTAAAATTTCCCACTCAATAGTTTTATTCCACTCTGCAATATCAAAAACAGAGATATTAGATTTTCCGTCCTCAGAAGAACCAAGAATAACAACCTCATCATTCACTTGTGCGTTAACATCAGTAATATCAAACAAAATTTGATCCATAGTTACTCTTCCAATCAAATTGCAAAATTGATTATCAATTATTACTTTTCCTTCCGGAAAAGAGTTCCATGGATATCCGTCAGCATAACCAACTGGTGCTATTCCAATTATTGAATCTCTCTCAAGTGTTAAAGCTTTTCCATATGAAACAGCTTCTCCTTTCTTTCTGTGATGAATATTCGATATTCTTGTTTTTATCTCCATTGTTGGTTTTAATTTATGATCTACTTCAACAGGAGTTATATTACAACCATACGCTGCAAGGCCTATTCTTGAAAGATTAAACATTGGATCAAAATTATAAAAGGTTGATCCTGAGTTATCTACATGAATTAGTAGCCCACTTGTGTCAATATTTGAAATCAAATCCTTGAATAATTTAATCGATATATCTGTAGGTGCTTTTTCTATATCGGCAACAGGGAAATGAGTACAAATTCCTGTGAGATTTATATTTGATGAAGATTTGATTTTTTCATATATATTTTCAAAATCTTCTGGCTCACATCCAACTCGATGCATTCCAGTATCAATTTTTATATGCGTATTAAACGAATTACCTGATTTTTCTAGCCCGTCAATAAAAAAATCATTGTAAACAGTTAAATCTATGTTGTTTGATACTATTTTATCTATTTCCGATAATGAGGGCTCTGTAAGAAGTAAAATGCGAACACTATCTGATACATTCCGAACTTTTATAGCTTCATTGATAGCAGCAACTGCAAACCATTTTACTCCGCCTTCAATAGCAGTTTTGACAGCCCACTCTATTCCATGACCATAACCGTTTGCTTTAACAACTAAGCAGATCTCTTTATTTGAAAGACTTTTTAAATAACTTATATTGTTTAAATAATTTGTCTTATTGACGTATATGTATCCTCTATCCATTACTCAACAGTAACAGATTTAGCCAAATTCCTAGGTTGATCTATAGACTCGCCTCTCTTATTAGCAACGTGATATGCAATAAATTGAAGTGGAATAATAGAGATAATAGTTGATAATATTTCATTACTATCTGGCAAAGTAACATACTTGTCTGAAATATTTTCTAATTTTTCTGATGAACTGTTGCCTATTGCAATAACATGAGCTCCTCTGGCCTTCACTTCCTGAACATTGCTTGTTGTCTTGTCAAGCAAGTGGTACTGACTAGCAGTAACAATAATTGGTGTACCCTCTTCAATAAGAGCCAATGTTCCATGTTTAAGCTCACCTGCTGCAAGTGCTTCTGCATGCAAATAAGAAATCTCTTTTAACTTAAGGGCTCCTTCGGCAGCAAGCGCGTAGTCCAACCCTCTTCCAATAAAATATACATCATTTTGTTTATGTATTGATTCTGCAATCTCTTTGACTTCAGGCTCGCACTTTAGAGTCTCTTCTATAAGTAAAGGCAAGCCTTTAATTTCTTCAAAGGAAACATCTAATTTGTTGTTTGAATCCCAATGTTTAGCTAAAAGGAGCTGCCCAACTAGCATTCCTAGGTATGCTTTAGTAGAAGCAACACCAATTTCTGGACCAACATGTAAGTAAAATACGCTATCAGCCATTCTTGCAAGAGAACTTCCAACAACATTAACTAATGCTAAAACATGAGATTTATTTTCTTTTAAAAGCTCTGTAGCTGCAATGGTGTCCATTGTTTCTCCAGATTGAGAAATAACAATACCTAAATCATTTTCTCCTATTATCGGCTCCCTATATCTAAATTCGGAAGCAAGCTCTACGCTTACTGGAACTCCTAAAACTTTTTCGAACAAATCTTTTCCAAATAGTCCAGCATGATAAGCAGTTCCACATGCAACAATCCAGATTTTCTCATATTTTTGTGCTTTCTCTTTAGTTATTGGTATCTCAGGGGAACCTTCTTCAAGTCTTCCTGTGATTGTTCTTTCAATAACTTCACCTTGTTCTAAAATTTCTTTATACATAAAGTGATCATGTCCAGATTTTTCTGCTTCTGAAACTTCCCAATCAATTATTTGGACTTCTCTTTCAATGTCATTTAGATCAGCATCAAATAATTTATAATTTCCATCATGTATTTCTACAAAATCACCATTCTCTAAGAAAATCATCTTATTTGTATGCTCAAGAATTGCAGCTGAGTCTGAAGCTAAGAATACTTCTCCCTCTCCTACTCCTAAAACTAGGGGGCTCATCATCCTACCTGCAACAATTGTATTTTCCTGCTTGGTAGTTGTTACAACTAATGCATATGTTCCTTCTAAATCTTTTGTAACTTTAACTACTGTCTCTAATAAATTACCATTCCATTGTTTACTTAATTCGATAGCTACTACCTCTGTGTCAGTATCTGATTTAAATGAATAATTTTCTTTTAAAAGACTGTCTTTCATCTCTGCATAATTTTCAATTATTCCATTGTGGATGATTGCAAAGTCTTCACTGTTGTCTGAATGCGGATGAGCATTCACATCATTAGGAACGCCATGAGTTGCCCACCTTGTATGACCAATTCCTATATTTCCTTTAATTTTTTTATCAGCTAAATGTTCTTTAAGAACATCTAATTTACCTTCTTTTTTTTCAATAGTTATATCTGATCCGTCAGACACAGCTATACCAGCTGAATCATAACCTCGATATTCTAATCGTGACAAGCCACCAATTAATATTGGAAGAGGCTCTTTTGGGCCTGAGTACCCGACTATTCCGCACATATATTCTCCATTCCAACGAGCAAGTTGAAATAAGACTGCTTTAAATTGCTTCTGTTCAGAAATTACTTCCTGTTTTTAAACAATTTATTACGACCGCAGAGCCGAGTGTGCATCCGCCGAATGTTTCGATAACACACTTCCTCGTCACCTAATTAAAGGCCTGGCGCTAATATTTGCTCGTTAATAAGATTATAACTTAATTTCTTTAATTTAGATAATTATTAATTTTTGAAAGCAGTTCTTCAGAGAAATTTTCCATTGATTCTTGGCTTCTTGCTTCAACTAAAACCCTTAATAAAGGCTCCGTTCCGGAATTTCGTATTAAATATCTACCATCTAAATCTAACTTTATTGACATTTCTAATGCTATTTGATTTATAAATTCAAGTTCCTCATCATTAAGAGACTTAGATAATTCAATATTTGTTAACTTTTGTGGATACTCCATTAGATATTTTTTCCTAAAATCAGCAATGGAAACATCAAAATAATCTAGAGCTTCTAATACTAGAAGACAAGTAAGTAAAGCGTCTCCAACAGGCAAAAAATCTCCTAAAATTATATGGCCTGATTGCTCTCCACCTAGTTTTGCATTATTTTTCTTCATAGCTTCAGCAACATATTTATCTCCAACAGGCGTTTCAATCAGCTTGAAGCCAAAATCATTCATGGCAAGTTTAAATCCATAGTTAGACATAACGGTACTCACAACAAAATCACCATTTAAATTACCTTTTTCTGACAGATATTTAGACAAAATAGTTAGTAAAAGATCGCCATTAACAACCTGTTGATTCTCATCTACCATAATCAATCTATCTGCGTCACCATCAAATGAAACTCCTACTTGGCCATTAGATATATTTTTTTGCAAGTTTTCAGGAAATGTTGCACCACAATTATCATTTATATTTTTTCCATCTGGATTATTAGAGATTATATTAAACTGGGCATTTTTTGCTGAAAGCAAATCTTCAATGATTTTAAATGCTGAACCATTTGCAGCATCAATAATTAAATCAAACTTATCAAACTTAAAATCATTAACATTCTTCAGATACTGAAGATAAATATCATAGCCTTTAGTTGAATTCTTAATTTTCGCATTATTCTCTGGTAAAGAAACCCTCTCTAATTCGCTCTCTATTTGTATTTCCAAATCATCATCTAATTTTGAACCATTCTTATCGATCAATTTTATTCCGTTATATTCTGATGGGTTATGAGATGCAGATATTATTATTCCAAGATCTTCATTAAAAGTCTCTAATAAAATAGGCATTGACCCTGAAGGTAATATTCCATAATTAGTTATGCTTACTTCTTCTGAAAAACCTTTAACAATCCATTCTGTAATCATTTCACAAGATTCCCTTGTGTCTAAAATTATTGCTACTGACTTAGGTGCTAATATTTTCTCAACTGAAGAAAATATCTTTGTTACGATTTCCTCTTTAAGAGATTCTCCAGGTATTCCCCTGATGCCATCTGTTCCGAAATATTTTTTCAATGAAAAATTATCTTTTAGTAAATTGCTCAGCTCTTCGTGCTTTTTTCAATCCGTATTTTTTACGTTCAACTTTTCTTGCGTCTCTAGTTAATAAGCCAGCTTTTTTGAGTTTGTCTCTTAATTCAGGATCATATTTAATAAGTGCTCTAGAAATACCCAACGCTACTGCGTCAGCTTGTGCTGATAATCCACTTCCATTTAAATTAACATGTAAATCAAACTTTTTCTCTAAATCAACAACTACAAAGGGTTTGTTAATTTTCATTCTCATGGAAGGGCTTGGGAAATAATCATCTATTTTTTTACCATTAAATATATATTGACCAGAGCCTTCAGACAATCTTACTCTTGCAACCGAGGTCTTTCTTCTTCCTGTCCCAAGCAGTACTTTACTCATTACTCTTCAACTTTCTTTATGTCAAAATTTAATTCTACGGGATTCTGTGCAACATGTGGATGTTTGTCTGTTGAGTAAATATGGAGTTTTTTAATAGTTGCTCTTCCTAGCCTGTTTTTAGGAAGCATTCCCCAAACAGCTCTTTCTATAATCTTTTCTGGTTTTCTTTTTTTCAATGAAGAAAAAGACTCTTCTTTAATCCCTCCAGGATAACCAGAGTGACTATAGTAAATTTTTTGATCTGGCTTATTTGCTGTTACTTGAATTTTATCTGCATTAATAATTACGACATGATCTCCAACATCTAAATGTGGTGCATATTCTGGCTTATGTTTTCCTCTCAGAACTTGAGCTACTTCACTTGCTAGTCTGCCCAGAGGTAAATTAGACGCATCAACTAAATGCCAGTTGCGATCTGACGCTTCTATCCCCTTAAATGTCGTTTTTGTATTCATTTTATAAACCCAAAGAATTGTAACGAGCTTTCAGTATAAATTCCTTTCATATTTAAGAAAACTAGTATTTTATTTTCCATAAATATAAACCGTGGGCTGGAGCAATAAAATTAAATCTTTCCTTTTTAGGTTTCTCTAATGATTCTTTTAACTCTTTTTTTGTAATTTTGCTCTCCTGTAGGGCTAATTGGCAGCCAACAATTGATCTAACCATATTATGCAAAAATGAACTTCCTTCTATTGTGTATACAAAATAATCATTAGCCTTTGACCATTCGCTTTTTAATATCTCTCTAAATGGGTCCTGTCCTTTTCTTAGTTTTGAAAAATTCTTAAAGTTTTTTCTTCCTAAAAATATTTTTTCTACTGATTTCAATTGGTCTAGTTCTAAAGGTGTTTTAACTAAATATCTATAATTTCGATTGTAAGGTGTCCCTTTATCGTTGGCTTGAAGAAAGTATTTATATACTCTTGACTTTGCATTAAATCTAGGATGGAAAGAATTTTTTACTTTCTGAAATTTTTTAATTTTTATCTCATCTCCTAAAAGTGAGTCTAAAGAATTAAAAAAGGATGGTTCTAAATTATCAATAGTTTTGAGGCTAATAATTTGAGATCTAGCATGAACTCCAGCATCAGTCCTTCCAGCATAATTTAATTCATAATTATCAGTAATTAACTTTAAAGAATCTTCAATTTCAGACTGAACAGTTCTAACATTCAGTTGTTTTTGAAAACCATGAAACAAAGAACCATCATAAGAAATTTCAATTTTGTAATTGTTCAATTTAAAAAACGATTTTTAAAGGTCCCGAAGTCCAAATTAAAATAAATAGGAAAACAGCAGCAGAAATCTTAGCATTATTTTTTTCAATCAAAAAGGCATTCTCTAAAGATTTTGTAATTGTAAGATACATCCAAAAAAATATGCCTAAAGTGAAAATCTGTAAGACTCTTAAATCAAAAAAAGAAAAGTATGATTGTAAAATTATTCCTAAACTGATAAATAAAACTAAGCCATGGGTATAACCAGTTATTGTAGTTACTGAATTTATTTCTAAATTTTCTTTAAAAACTCTACCTAACATGAACCACATAGCAAGACTTGAAAACACCCAAGCAAATGCTCCATCTAAAATACCAAAAAATATAATGTCTGATAGATTATTAAATCCAGAATTTAGTAGTAAAGGAATGTATAAGGACAGCAAACTTGTAAATACAATGAGAAATGCGTTACCAGATTCATATCTGTCATTACTTATTTTTTGTAATGTTTCAATATCAAATCTTATAAATTGCTTGAATTGTTTCCAGACATCTTTAAATGTATTCAAATTAAACTAATTCTAAAATAGCTAACTCAGTTTTGTCACCCTTGCGATATGTAGTTCTGGTAATTCTTGTATAACCACCATTTCTTTCTTCATACTTTGGACCAATTTCATCAAAAAGTTTTGCAACAGCTTCTTTATCTTGAATCATCTTTAGAACTTGCCTTCTATCGTGAAGTGTTCCTTTTTTTGCTTTTGTAATTACCTTTTCCGCATAAGGTTTAACAACTTTAGCTTTGGTAATTGTAGTCTCAATTTTCTCATGCTGAATTAAAGACCTAATTAGATTACTTATAATTTGATCTTCATGAGATGGTGAACCACCTAATCTTTTGCCTTTAGTTGGCCTAGGCATCAGGGTTATCTCCTGAGTCTAGATCGGAACTAGTTGGTAAACTTAGGCCTAATTCATCCAACTTTGCTACAAGTTCATCCAGACTCTTTTGACCAAAATTAGTCAGATTCAATAAGTCATCCTCTGTATATTCAAGAATTTGACCCACAGTAGTTATATTCTCCCTACCTAGACAATTTCTTGGCCTTTCCGAAAGATCTAAAGCATCTACAGATAAAGATAAATCTGGTGAACTTCCTTCAGAAATTGTTAACTCTCCTAATTCAAGGCCAACACCTTCATCAATATCAGCAAATAACTTCCATAATTCACCTAATGTTTTTCCGACTGATGATATTGCTTCAGTCGGTTTAACCGATCCATCAGTTTCAACATCAAGAGTCAACTTATCATAGTTAGTAACTTGGCCTACCTGAGTTGGAGATACAGAATAATTAACCTTAACTATTGGTGAAAAAATAGAATCAATAGGTATGAAATTTGAGTCACTTGTTTTATTCTTGTCAGCTAAAATATAGCCCACTCCATGTGAAATTGAAACTTCCATTTCCAAATTTGCATCATCAGATAATGTACAAATTTTTAAATCTGTATTAACAACTTCCACGCCTGCTGGACATTGGATTTGAGAAGCATTTACTTCACCTGGTCCTTTAGCTTTAACAGTTAAAGTGTGATCTTCCATGTCTTCAACATTTAATACAAGTCTTTTAAGATTTAGTAAAACGTCTAATACATCTTCCACAACTCCTGGGATAGAGGTGAACTCATGATTAACGCCTTCAATCTTTACACCCGTTACAGCAACACCCGGAACCCTTGAAAGTAATGCTCTTCTCATTGTATTTCCAAGAGTTAATCCAAAACCTGGTTCTAAAGGTTCTATCGTGAACCTTGACCTGTGTTCACTAACCTCTTCTAATGATATTTCTGGTCTTTGTAATATTAGCAACGTTAATTCTCCTCTCTAAAATATTTTATTTTGAATAAAGCTCTACTATTAATTGTTCTTCAATCTGTTGACTTGCGTCATTTCTTGATGGTGTTGATAAAATTTCAATGTTCTTTTTACTTTTGTCTACATTAAGCCATTTGGCTTCTTCTCTATCCTGACCTGTATCCAAACTGTGCTGTATAGAAATCATATTTTCACTACTTTGTTTAATCTCTATTTTATCTCCTTGCTTAACTTGTATTGAGGGAATATCCACTAATTTTCCATTTAATCTAAAGTGACGATGAGAAACCAATTGTCTTGCTTGTGGTCTTGATGAAGCAAATCCTGCTCTATAAATAACATTATCTAATCTTGATTCAAGTAATATAAGTAAATTTTCACCAGTAATTCCTGCCATTCTAGAGGCTTCTTTATAGTAATTTCTAAACTGCTTTTCCATAATGCCATACATGTATCTAACTTTTTGTTTCTCTTTTAATTGAGTGCCATAATCAGTCTCTCTCATTCTTTTTCTTCCATTTTCACCTGGTGGATAGGGTCTGTCTTGGAGAGCTTTATCCCCTTTTTTGTTTTCAAAAACATTGAATCCTAATCTTCTGGAAACTCTAACTCTAGGTCCTGTATACCTTGCCATTATCCTCTTCTTCTTTTCTTTGGTCTACAACCATTGTGAGGGGTTGGAGTTATATCTTTAATTGTTCCAACATCCATACCCATATTCTGCAAAGTTCTAACAGCTGTTTCTCTTCCAGCTCCTGTTCCACTAATTACAATATCAAGCTTATGAATACCGAATTCTGTTGCTCTTCTTACAGCTTCTTCGGCAGCAACTTGGGCTGCATAGGGTGTTGACTTTCTAGAGCCTTTAAATCCTACTGAGCCACCTGATGTCCAAGCAACTGTTTCACCGTTTGAATCAGCTATATTAATAATGGTATTGTTAAAACTTGCTTTAATGTGAGCTACTCCAGACGATATTTTTCTTTTAGCTTTCTTTTTTGATTTTGTTTCGACCATTATTTAAGAACCTTCTTTGTTCCAGCAACTGCAAACCTTGGACCTTTTCTTGTTCGTGCATTTGTGTGTGTTCTTTGTCCTCTTACAGGTAGTCCTGATCTGTGCCTTGCCCCTTGATAGGTTCCTATCTCTGTTTTTCTTCTTATATTTTGAGAGACATCTCTCCTTAAATCACCTTCAACCCTGAAATTAGCTTCAATATATTTTCTAATTTGTGCAACTTCATCATTTGTTAAATTACTAACTCTTGTATCTGGATCAATCTTTAAGTCGCTACAAATATCTTCTGCTCTTTTTGCTCCAACACCGTGAATGTATCTTAAAGAAGCTATAACTCTTTTTTCTCTAGGTATGTCAATGCCTGAAATTCTAGCCATTATTATTTAACCCTGTCTCTGTTTGTTTCTTGGGTTCCTTTTATTGATAACATAAAGTTTTCCTTTACGTCTAACAATTTGGTCGTTAGGACCCCTCTTTTTAATACTGGCTTTTACCTTCATTTATGTCTCCAAGTTATCCTACCTCTTGTAGGATCATATGGTGATACTTCCATTTCAACAATGTCTCCTGGAAGAATCCTTATATATCTCATTCTCATTTTTCCTGAAACATGCGCTAATATTTCAGCACCACTCTCAAGCTCAACCTTAAAAGAAGCATTTGGTAAAGTTTCAGTTACTGTTCCCTGAACTTTTATTAAATTTTTTTCTTTTTCTACCAAACTAACCTTGATTTTAAGACCGATATACAAGAATAATGCGATTTAAAACTATTACAAACACATATTTAGAATAAGTTTTCAGTAAAAACACGTGTCCCCTCTTCCGTTAGGCCAATTGTATGTTCAAAATGCGCAGATTTTGAGGAATCTGCTGTCTTGACAGTCCATCCATCTGAATCAACTACTGTTTCTTCAGACCCAATATTAAACATCGGCTCAATACATATAGCCATACCTGTTTTAAGTTCAAAACCTGTGTCTTTTTCACCATAATGTGGAACCTGTGGTGCTTCATGCATCTCTATCCCAATTCCATGACCAACATAATTACGAACATTGCCAAAGTTGTTTTTTACAGCAATTTCATCAATTCTGTGACCAATGGTTCCTAATTTTTGACCATCTTGAACCAATTTAATTCCCTCATTTAAAGCATATTTAGTTATTTTCATTAATTCTTTATCTTTTTCTGACACATCTCCTATTCCAAAAGTAAAAGCAGCATCAGCATGATATCCTTCATATATAACTCCTGCATCTATTGAAAGTATGTCTCCATCCTGAACAATATATTCATTGGGTATTCCATGCACTATAACTTCATTCGGTGATGCGCATATATAACCTGGAAAATCAATAGTACCTGGTTGAGGGTATCCCAAAAAACTTGATTCAACATTTGATTTTTCAATTATTTTTTTTGCAATATTATCAAGCTCTTTTAGTTTCATGCCAGGTTTTGTATTCTTGTAAATTTCATAATGTATGTTTGAAACTACTTTTCCAGCTTTACTCATTTTTATAAAATCTTCTGAAGTTTTGTAAGTTAACATATCTTAGTTAATAAACTCTTTAGAAATTTCTGTATAAATATCATCAACATTACCTACAGCATTAATTTTTGTAGTGATTCCTTTATCTTCATAATAAGTAATAAGAGGTTCTGTATCTTTCTGATAAACTTCTAATCTGACCCTTATAGAGTCTTCAGTGTCATCTCCTCTACCACTAGTTTCACCTCTTAAAAGTATTCTTTTTGTAAGCTCTTCCTGATCAGCTTCAAAAACAATTACTTTTATTACTGGAAATTTATCGTTTATCTTTTCTAAACTTTTAGCTTGAGGGAGTGTTCTTGGGAATCCATCAAGTATTGTGCCTCCTAAACAATCATCATCACCTAATCTTTCAATTAACATTTGAATAACAAGATCGTCTGGAACTAACTTTCCTTCATCAAGTAAAGATTTTGCAATTTTACCCAAATCTGTTTGTTCTTTTACATGCTGTCTTAACATATCGCCTGTTGAAATATGAGCCAAATTAAAGTCAGACGCAATTTTTATTGCTTGTGTTCCTTTTCCAGCACCAGGAGGCCCTAAAAAAACTACTAAATGGGTCAATCAATAAACCCTTCATAATTTCTCATGCTTAATTGACTTTCGATTTGTTTCATAGTTTCTAAAGCAACCCCTACTGTAATTAAAATCGAAATTCCACTAAAGCCAAGGGGTATATCCCATATAGCTGAAGCAATTGAGGGTAGAACTGCAACAGAAGCTAGAAAAACTGAACCAGGTAAAGTAATTCTGTTAATTATATGTGATAAATAATTTGTTGTTGATATTCCAGGCCTAACACCAGGTATGAAGCCTCCCTGCCTTCTAATCATGTCTGATTGTCTGACAGGATCAAATTGAATTGTTGTATAAAAATATGTAAAGAAAATTATTAACATACCTAAGAAAAATATATAAAACCAACTTGTTCCTTGTGAATTTGCCAAATTAACATCAATCCAGTTTCTAATTCCTGCAGTTACTCTATTGTCTTGAGGTAAAGAAGTAGCTATTAGAGCGGGGAAAAATAACACGCTGGTAGCAAATATAACAGGTATAACTCCAGCACTATTGACTTTTAATGGTATGTAGGTGCTTTGTCCTCCCATCACTTTTCTCCCTCTAACTCTTTTTGCAAATTGAATTGGGATTCTTCTTTGACCCTGCTCAACATAAATAATTCCAACAATCATTAAAAAGAACATCAAAACTAATACAGAAAATTGTCCTATTCTGCCCTGTCCTGCAGTAACTTGGTAAGCTCCACCAAAACTAGCTGGCAATTGACTTATGATGCTTGCAAAAATTATCAAAGACATCCCGTTACCAATACCTCTTTGCGAAATTAACTCTCCAAGCCACATTATGAAAGCTGTTCCAGCAGTCATTGTTAAAACAATTAAACCTACTCTTGAAGGTGTATAGTTTGGAATCAAGGAAATCCCTCCAGTTAGACTTCCTCTAGAAAAAATATAGGTTAATCCTGTAGACTGTAACAAAGCTAATACAACTGTTACGTAGCGAGTCCACTGTGTTATCACTTTTCTCCCAGATTCACCCTCTTCTTGTAGTTTCTGCAATCTTGGAATTACAACAGTCAAAAGTTGGAGAATAATACTTGAAGTGATATATGGCATTATTCCCAGAGCAAATACAGAAAAAGTTTCCAGGGCTCCTCCAGAAAATAAATTAAGAAGACCATAAATTCCAGCTTGAGCTCCAGATTCTGTGAGTCTCTGAACTGCATCTAAATCTACTCCAGGAACTGGGACTGCTGCCCCAAGCCTGTAAACAGCAAACATTGACAATGTGAAAATGATTCTTTTCCTAAGGTCTGGAATTTTAAACATGTATTTGAAAATAGATAACTGCACTTTAAACCTCTATAATTTCAACTGTACCACCAGCTTTTTCAATTTTTTCCTTTGCCAATTTACTTGCTGAATGAACTTTTAAATTTATAGTATTTGTTAGCTCGCCATTTCCTAGAATTTTTACTAATCCTTTTTTTCTCGTTAGGCCCATTTCTTTAAGTGTATCTATATTAACTTCTCCTTCCAAGTTTTTTGCTTGAAGATCTGATACGTTAACAACAACATACGACATCTTTGGTTTATTCTTTAAACCTCTAAGTTTTGGAATTCTTCTATATAGAGGGATTTGGCCTCCTTCAAAGTATGCTGGCACAGTTTTTCTCGCTCCTGTTCCCTTAGTTCCTCTTCCAGCGGTTTTCCCTCTTTTACCTGACTCTCCTCTTCCTTTTCTTAATTTTGATTTACTTGAACCAGGTGAGGGTTTTAGATGATGATATCTTAATTTACTCATTGTTAAACCTTTTCAATAATTACCAAATGTTTCACAACATTTAGCATTCCTTCTAATGAATTATCAAGCTCTCTTTCAACAGATGAGTTTATTTTTTTTAAGCCAAGGGATTTTATTGTTTCTCGAGATTTATGTCCTTGACCTATAAGGCTTCTTTTAAGAGTAATTTTAACTTTCGCCATCAGCTACCTGTTTGTTTGTTCTTCTCTCAGCTTTTGTTTTTTCAAAAGCCTCTACTAATCCTTGAGGAGCAACCTCAGATGGTTTCTTTCCCCTTAAGGCTGCAACCATGTCTGGCGTTCTTTGGTTCAATAAACCATTTAAAGTAGCTTTTGCAACATTTAGATGGGTAGGTGAGCCAAGTGATTTTGCTAAAATGTCTTTTATACCAGCAGCTTCTAAAACCTGTCTAGCTGCTCCACCAGCTATTACCCCTGTTCCTGGGGCTGCTGGTTTCATTAAAACTTTTGACGATCCATGTTCTCCTGTAATCGTATGTACAATTGTTGACCCTGCCATAGGTATGCTGTGTATATTCTTTTTTGCATTTTCTATAGCTTTTTGTATAGCAAGAGGGACTTCTGATCCTTTACCATAACCTATACCAGCATTACCATTTCCATCTCCAACAGCAACTAGTGCAGTAAATGCAAAATTTCTACCTCCCTTAACAACTTTTGCAACTCTATTTATATGTATTACACTTTCTTGAAGTTCTATTTCAGCCATTAGAAATTAATTCCTTTTTCCCTTATTGCTTCTGCTACAGCTTTTACCCTACCATGGTATATGTATCCACCTCTATCAAAGACTGCTTCGCTAATTCCAAGGTCTTTTAGTTTATCTCCCATAACTTCTCCAACTTTTTTTGCAGTTTCTAGAGATAAATTTTCTGATTTTAATTCCTTGGACAACGAACTTGAAGTTGCAATTGTTTTTTGATTTAAATCATCTATAGCTTGAACGTAAATATTCTTATTACTCTTATATATGGCTAATCTAGGTTTAGTTTCCAGTCCATTTATTTTTTTCCTAATTCTGATTTTTCTTTTATGCCTTGGGCTTATATTTTTTACTTTCATATATTCTAAGCCCCAGTAGTCGCAACAGCAGCCTTACCTGCTTTTCTTCTTACATACTCATCTTCATATCTGATACCTTTGCCTTTATACGGCTCAGGAGGTTTAATTGCTCTTATGTTTGCTGCAACTTGACCCACAAGTGCTTTGTCTATACCAGAAACTATTATTGTGTTTTGATCAGGGACTTCATAACTTATATTTTCAACTTTTTTATAAATAACAGGGTGTGAAAAACCACATAATATTTCTATATCATTGCCTTTTAAAGTTGCCCTGTGTCCAACACCTTGAAGAGATAAAGTTTTTTTGTACCCTTCAGTAACTCCAACGATATTATTTGCTACTAATGAACGATAAAGACCGTGTAAACTTTTAACTTCTTTTTCATCAGAGTCTCTTGAAAAAATTAGTGTTCCTTCATTTATTTCAAATTTTATTCTGTCATCAACAATTTTTGTTAATAATTCACCCTTTTGACCTTTTACAATAATTTCAGAGTCTTGAATTTTTACTTCAATCCCTTCAGGAATCACAATTGGCTTATTTCCAATTCTACTCACGACCACACCTCACAAATTAACTCTCCACCAAGTTTTCTTTTTCTTGCTTCAGAATCTGACAAAAGGCCTCTAGAGGTTGAGACAATTACTGTGCCAAGACCACCATTATTTCTTGGTAGATTATCAAAACTAGAATAAACTCTGTTTCCTGGTTTTGATAATCTATTCATTCCGGAAATCACTGAGGCACCTTCGTCTGAATACTTAAGTTCAATATTAATTACTTTTTTGGTCCCATCTCCTTCAACCTTGACATCAGAGACATAACCTTCATCTTTTAATAAAGTAGCAAGTTGAAATTTAAATTTTGAGTGAGGTATTTCAATATTAGATTTTGAAACCATAGTAGCGTTTCTTAATCTAGTTAATAAATCGGAAATAGGATCTGAAACCATAATTACCAAGAAGCTTTCTTTATTCCAGGAAGCTCTCCTTTTAAGGCTAAGTGTCTGAATGTATTTCTAGACATTCCAAATTTTCTCAAAGTTCCTCTAGGTCTTCCAGTAACCTGGCATCTATTTCGATGTCTCGTTGCTGATGCGTCTCTTGGCATTTTTGCAATCTTTTTTTGTGCTTCTCTTTTTTCATCATATGAAGAGTCAGGATCTTTAATTACCTTTAATAATTCTTTTCTTCGATCTTGATAAAAACCAACCGTTTCTAACCGTTTATTATTTTTTACTACTTTACTTGTTTTAGCCATATTTAATTCTCCCTAAATGGAAATCCTAAGGAATTTAATAATACATATCCTTCATTATTATCGTTAGCAGTTGTGCAAATTGTAATATTCATTCCTCTAATATCTCGAACTTTATCGTACTCAACTTCAGGAAATACCAATTGTTCATTTAAACCTAAAGAATAATTGCCTTTACCGTCAAATGATTTAGTACTAAAACCTCTAAAGTCTCTAATCCTAGGAACTACGACTTGAACAAATCGATCATAAAACTCCCACATTCTATCACCCCTTATCGTCACAGATGTTCCAATAGGCATACCTTCTCTAATTTTAAATCCTGCAATTGATTTTTTAGCTCTCTTAACTACAGGTTTTTGACCAGAAATAGCAGTTAATTCATCAACCATAGACTCGAGTGCTCTTCCGTCAGTGGCTGCTTTTCCATCTCCAATATTTATAATAATTTTCTCTAAGGTTGGGATTTGATTTATATTAGACAAGTTGAGCTCTTTTTGAATCTCTCCTGAAAGTTCTGAGTTATATTTTTCTTTAAGCCTTGGTATCATGCTTCTTCTCCTGTTTGTGCAAGGACTCTATACTTATTTCCATTTTTATCAAATTTATAACTTACTCGACCACTTGTCTTTTTAACTACCAAGGCTACATTCGAAATATCGATTGGCATGCTTTTGTCAATTACACCACCTTGCATTGTTTGGCCTTGAGGTTTTTGATGTTTCTTAACTACATTAACTCCCTCAACTAAAACTAGGTTTTTTCTTGGTATAACTTGTAATACTTTACCCTCTTTGCCATTTTCTTTTCCAGATATAATTTTTACTGTATCGCCTTTTTTTATTTTCATTAAATCACCTCCGGAGCAAGTGAAACTATTCTCATAAATTTTTTCTCTCTTAACTCTCTTCCAACTGGTCCAAAAATTCTTGTACCCCTTGGTTGGTTTTGTTCATTTAATATAACGCAAGCGTTTTCATCAAATCTTATATATGTGCCATCTTTTCTTCTAGTTTCTTTGCTTGTCCTAACAACAACAGCTTCTACAATATCTCCCTTATTTATCTGACCACCCGGAATAGCATCTTTTACAGTTGCTGTAAATACATCCCCCATTCCTGCATATCTAATCCTAGAACTACCTTTAACTTTTATACATAGAACTTCTTTTGCTCCAGAATTGTCTGCTACCTTAAGCCTAGATTCTTTCTGTATCATCTTGCTCTCTCAATCACTTCGATAACTCTCCATCTTTTTGTTTTTGAGATTGGCTTTGTTTCCATAATTTCTACTGTGTCACCAATCTTAGAATCAAAGTTTTCATCATGAACATGTAAATTTCTTGTCTTTTTAACAATTTTTCCATATTTAGGATGAGGATATTGAAGCTCTATCGCGACTGTAACAGTGTTTTCCCTTTTATCAGAAACTACTATTCCCGTTCTAATCTTTCTTGAAGTTCTATTTACATTACTCATCTACAATCTCTTTCGTTTTGAGTTCATTTCTTTTTTCATTTAATAAGGTGCTTGCCTGTGCTATTTCTTTTTTTATTTTTTTAAAAATTGAAGTATCCTCTATCTGGCTAGTTGCTAATGAAAATCTTGATTCCATTAATTCTTTTTTAAGATCTAAAATTTTATTTTCCAATTCCATAATTGACAACTCTCTTAAATTTTCAATACTCATGCGTTCCTCATAACAAACTTTGTTTTTATTGGTAATTTATGTCCAGCTTTCCTCATAGCTTCTCTCGCTACTTCCTCTGGAACACCTGAAATTTCAAAGATAATTCTTCCTGGTTTAACAACAGCAACATAATATTCTACATTGCCTTTACCTGATCCCATGCGAACTTCAGCAGGTTTTTGTGTAACTGGTTTATGAGGAAATATATTAATCCATACTTTTCCTCCTCTTTTCATTGTTCTAGTAATAGTTATTCTTGCAGCCTCAATTTGTCTTCCTGTTATATAAGACGTTTCAACAGCTTGTAGACCGTAATCTCCAAATTGAACTTGGTTACCTCCTTTGGACATGCCTTTTCTTCTGCCTCTGTGAGACTTTCTATATTTTGTTTTTTTTGGCATTAACATTATTTATTCTTCTTCCAATATTGATTTTTCTTCTTCAAATTGCTCTTGAGCTTTTACAGGAGTTATTTTTGTTCCTCCTCCGGCTTCAACTATATTTGAATTCGTTTCGCCTGATTTTTTACCTCCGCCAGCTTCCAAAATTTTAGAATCTTTAGACTCACCTACTGCGGCTTCAACTCTTGATTTTACAGATTTTACTCTTCCGCTTGAAGGGCCTCCAGTAGCTAGGCTTGCTTCAGCAGCTATCTTTTCTTGTCTTAATTTATTTGATGCAACTACATCGCCTTTATAAACCCAAACTTTTACACCTAGTGCTCCGACTGTTGTATGGGCGGCTGCTCTTCCAAAATCTATATCTGCTCTTAGAGTATGAAGAGGTACTCTGCCCTCTCTGTACCATTCGCGTCTTCCCATTTCTGCTCCACCTAATCTACCAGAACATTCAACTCTCACACCTTCTGCACCAGCTTTTAGAGCTGCTGATACAGCACGCTTCATAGCTCTTCTAAAGGCAACCCTACTTTCAAGTTGATCCGCAATAGCACGAGCCAATAGTTGAGCATCTAATTCTGCTTCTCTAACTTCAATAATGTTTAGCTTTACTGGCTGATTAGAGAGTTTTTCTAATCCTTTTCTTAATCTATCCGCTTCTGTACCTTTTCTACCTATTACAACACCTGGTCTTGCTGTGTGTATATCTACTTGTACCTTGTCTCTTGTTCTTTCTATATCAATCCTTGATACAGCTCCTTTTATTAATTGAGATGAAAGAAATTCTCTTATCCTGTAGTCTTGATTAACTAATTTTGTATAGTCTTTATTACTAAACCATCTTGACTTCCAATCATTAACTATTCCTATCCTGAATGCGTAAGGATGTGTTTTTTGACCCATTATTCCTCCACACTTTCTAATTCAATCGTTAAATGAGATGTTCGTTTATTTATTCTTCCTGCTCTTCCTCTAGCTCTTGGTCTAAATCTTTTAAGAGTAGGTCCTTCATCAGCAATAGCTTTTGATATAAAAAGATTTGAAGAGTTCAATCCTAAATTAGTTTCTGCATTTGCAATTGCACTTTCTAAAACTTGTTTTATTTCCTCAGCAGCTTTTCTTTTTGTAAAAGAAAGAATATTTAAAGCCTCATTGACTTCTAATCCTCTTATCAAATTTAAAACCAACCTAACTTTGTAAGGGGACTGTCTAACATATTTACTTTTTGCTTTAATTATTTGATTTTCCATTATGTTGCCTGCCCAGGATGTCCTCTAAATGTTCTAGTAGGTGCAAACTCACCTAATTTATGACCCACCATAGCTTCTGTTATGAATACTGGTAAATGTTGCCTTCCATTATGAATAGCTAAAGTTAATCCAACCATTTCAGGAACAACAGTTGAACGCCTGCTCCATGTTTTGATTACTGATTTATCTCCACTATTTTGTGCATTTTCAACTTTTGTTAAAAGATGATTATCGACAAATGGTCCTTTTCTTAGACTTCGAGACATAATTTAACCCCTACCTTTCTGGGATCTTCCTCTAACAATTGATTTATTACTATATTTCTTCTTTTTTCTTGTTTTCTTTTCCGGTTTTCCCCAGGGACTTACTGGAGTTCTACCTCCAGATGATTTTCCTTCTCCTCCACCTAGAGGGTGATCAACTGGATTCATTGCTACACCTCTGGTCTGTGGTCTTACACCTTTCCAGCGTTTCCTTCCAGCTTTTCCTAATTTTGTAAGCTCTGCTTCAGCGTTTCCAACAGTACCTATAGTTGCACGACAATCCATTGGAACTGTTCTCATTTCACCAGAAGGTAGTCTTAATAATGCAAGCCCTCCTTCTTTACTCATTAATTGGACTGAGGAGCCAGCTGATCTTGCCATTTTTGCACCACCACCTGGTCGTAGTTCTACACCATGTACAAAAGTTCCCGCAGGTATATTTCTTAAAGGTAAGCAGTTTCCGTCTTTAATATCAGATTTGGGTCCAGATTCTATAAAATTGTCAACTGCCAATCCATCAGGTGCAATTATATAGGCTTTTTCACCGTCAACATAATGGAGTAATGCTATCCGTGCATTTCTATTTGGATCATATTCTATAGCTGCAACCTTTGCTGGAATACCGTCCTTTACTCTTTTAAAATCAATTATCCTATATTTTTGCTTATGGCCTCCTCCTCTGTGTCTAGAAGTAATACGTCCTTTATTATTTCTACCACCAGTTGATTTCTTAGAATTTAGAAGGGATCTTTCTGGTTTTGACTTAGTAATTTCCTTAAAATCACCAGAAACCTGGCCTCTCATTCCCGGTGTTACTGGTCTAATTTTTTTTGATCCCATAACTAAACTCCAAAAGCCTCTATTGTCTGACCTTCTTGAAGGGTTACTATTGCTATTTTTCTTGTGCTTTGTTGACCTAACACATAACCAAATCTTTTCTTTTTGCCTTTTCTATACATTGTATTAACAGAAAGCACGTCTACATCAAATAATTCTTGTACTGCTTTTTTAATTTCAGGTTTATTTGAATTTGTGTGTACAAAAAAAGTATAAGAATTGGAGTCAGCAATCCTATCATAAGATTTTTCTGAAATGAGTGGAGCAATTAATACATCTTCTAAATATTTCATTCTTTATCTCCAGAAATTAAATTAATTGCACTTTGTGAGAAAATAGTAAAATCTGTAGAAATAACATCAAAAGTTGCAAGCTTTAGATAAGATACAATATTTGACTTATCTAGGTTTCTGAATGATTTTAAAAGAACGTCATCATTCTCACCATAAACAAAAGTGAACGACTTATCTATTTCAAACTCTCCAAGAATTGAGGAAGCTAATTTAGATGATGGTTTGTCCATATCAGTTGCATCAATTACAAAAACTGAATTCTCATCTATTCTCTGCGACAAGGCCATATTTAAAGATTTTCTTTTCATTTTTTTTGGGGTTCTGTCTTTATAAACTCTACCACCCGGCCCATGAGCAACTCCTCCACCAACAAACTGTGGAGACCTTAAAGATCCCTGTCTTGCTCTACCTGTTCCTTTTTGAGCCCATGGCTTTGCTCCTGTTCCTGAAACTTGAGCTCTTGTTTTCACTGAAGCTGTATTATTCCTATGGTTTGTTCTATTTGAAGTAACTACTTGATGCAGCAAACCTTTATTGATTTCTTCAGAAACACTAATTGGATATTGCTTTTTTGAAATTTTGTTTTCTTTTGTAATATATGTATCTAATTTTATACTCATGACTTACTCTTCTTCTGAAGTCGAAGTTTGACCTTCAGACCTTTCTATAATTTTCCCAGATGTTACATTGTTTCCTTCCTTTTTTAATGGAAGCTTTATAGCTGATCTAATCTGAACTATATTTCCCTTTTTTCCAGGTACAGAACCATTTACTAAAAGATAGTTTTTCTCTTCATCTATTCCCACAACAGTAACTGACTGAATAGTTTTTTTCTCATTTCCCATTCTGCCTGCCATCTTCTGGCCTTTAAATACATGTCCTGGATAAGAGGCATTTCCTATTGAACCACCTGCTCTGTGAACTTTGTGTACTCCATGACTTGCTTTTTGACCTTTAAAATTATGTCTTTTCATAACCCCAGTAAAACCATGTCCTTTTGAATAACCAGTAATATCTACTTTTTGACCTATTTCAAAAAAATCTATAACATTTATTTGCATTCCTGATTCGAGACCTGAGTCAGGATCTGTCGGAACCTCATATAGGCCTTGACCTGGTTCTACATTGTATTTTTTATAATGTTCAGATATCGGTTTGTTAACATTTTTTGCTGTTCCTATCGTCAACTGTACAGCATCATAACCATCTTTATCTTCAGATTTTACCTGAACAATCCTACAGTCTGAAACATCAAGTACCGTTACTCCCAAAGCTGCAGAGTTCTCATCAAAGATTTGAGTCATTCCCACTTTTTTTGCAATTAAAGTGTTCATAATTTAATTTCCACCTCTACACCAGCTGGTAAATCTAACCTCATTAAGGAATCAACTGTTTTTGGACTCGGCTCAACAATATCAATGAGTCTTTTATGAATTCTCATCTCAAAATGTTCCCTTGATTTCTTATCAACATGAGGAGACCTAATTACGCAATATCTATGAATTTGTGTTGGTAATGGTATTGGACCTTTAACTTTTGCTTGAGTTTTCATAACCGTTTCAGCAATTTTACGCGCAGATTCATCTACGACATAATTGTCGTATGCTTTAAGTTTTATTCTTATCTGCTGTCCTTGTTTTGCCATTTTTACCTCAAAAAAAAACCGGGAGTTTAATTCTACTCCCGGTTATTTTTATTACTCAATAACTTTTGTTACTTGTCCTGCTCCCACTGTTCTACCACCTTCTCTGATAGCAAACTTAACTCCTTCTTCCATAGCAATTGGAGAGATAAGTTCAACAGAGATAGATACATTATCACCTGGCATAACCATTTCGGTTCCATCAGGAAGAGTTACTTCACCAGTAACATCTGTAGTTCTAAAATAAAACTGTGGCCTATATCCTTTGAAAAATGGATTGTGTCTTCCACCTTCTTCTTTTGTTAGAACATAAACTTCAGCTTCAAACTTGGTATGTGGAGTTATTGAACCTGGCTTTGCAATAACCTGGCCTCTTTCAACGTCTTCTTTATCAATACCACGTAATAATAAACCAACGTTGTCTCCTGCTCTACCTTCATCAAGAAGCTTTCTGAACATTTCAACACCAGTACAAACTGATTTGGTTGTTTCTCTAATACCAACGATTTCAACTTCTTCGTTAACATTAACAATTCCTTGTTCAATTCTTCCTGTTACAACTGTTCCACGTCCTGTAATTGAAAATACATCCTCAACAGGCATTAAGAAAGGTTTGTCAACTACTCTTGTTGGCTCTTCAATGTAAGAATCTACATTTTCCATTAATTCAAGAACAGCTTTGACACCATCTTCTTTTCCTTCGAGAGCTGCTAAAGCTGAACCTTTTATTACTGGAACATCATCTCCTGGAAAATCATATTCATTTAATAATTCTCTGACTTCCATTTCAACAAGATCCAGAAGCTCATCATCATCAACTTGGTCAACTTTATTAAGGAAAACAGCTATTGATGGAACACCAACTTGCCTTGCTAAAAGAACATGTTCTCTTGTTTGTGGCATTGGGCCATCTGCGGCTGAAACAACTAAAATTGCACCATCTACTTGGGCTGCACCAGTAATCATGTTTTTTACATAATCAGCGTGTCCAGGCATATCTACGTGAGCATAATGTCTGTTTTCAGTCTCATACTCTACGTGTGCAATCTGGATTGTTATTCCTCTTTCCCTCTCTTCAGGGGCTTTATCAATATCTTCAAAAGCTGTAACGTCACCTGAACCAGCTTCGGCTAAAACTTTTGTTATAGCGGCCGTCAATGTGGTTTTACCATGGTCAATGTGGCCCATTGTACCGATGTTCACATGAGGCTTGCTACGGTCAAATTTTTCTTTTGACATATTTTTCTCCTTTTTACTGAAGCTTTAATTTGCAATGCAAATTTAAACTTCCACCTCTACTCCACGAATACTTGCAGTAATCTCTTTAGTTATTGCGTCGGGAACGTCTTCATAACTATGAAACTGCATCGTAAATGTTGCACGGCCTTGTGTTCGTGAGCGCAAATCTGTTGCGTACCCGAACATTTCTGATAAAGGAACTTTTGCATTGACAACCTTTGCAGATCCTCTTTGTTCCATTTCAGCAATCTTTCCCCTTCTTGAGGATAGATCTCCGACAACATCTCCCATAAAATCTTCTGGTGTAACAACTTCTACTGTCATTATTGGCTCAAGGAGCTTTACTCCTGCTTTTTTAGCTCCATCTTTTAAAGCCATTGAGCCTGCTATTTTAAATGCCATTTCTGAAGAGTCAACATCATGATAAGAACCATCCACTAATGTTGCTTTTATATTTTCTAAAGGATATCCAGCTAACACTCCTGATTCCATTGCTGACTCAACGCCTGCATTTACTGATGGAATGTACTCTTTAGGAATTCTCCCACTCTTAATTAAATCAACAAATTCATAACCCTCTTCAATTGGTTCAAGTTCCATAATTACATGACCATACTGGCCTCTGCCACCACTTTGTCTTATGTATTTAGCTTCGATACTTACTTGTTTTTTAATTGCTTCTCTGTATGCAACCTGAGGCTTACCAATATTTGCTTCAACTCTAAATTCTCTTTTTAGTCTATCCACAAGGATATCTAAATGTAACTCGCCCATTCCTGAAATTATTGTTTGTCCAGTCTCTTCATCTGAATTAACTCTAAATGTTGGGTCTTCTTCTGCTAATTTTTGTAAGCCCTCTGATAATTTTTCTTCATCAGCTTTAGATTTTGGTTCAATAGCTACAGATATTACTGGCTCAGGGAAAGTCATAGATTCTAGCTGAATAGGATTAGAAGAGTCAGAAAGAGTATCCCCCGTCTTTGCATTTTTTAATCCAACCCCTGCCACAATATCACCTGTAGAAATAAAATCTATATCTTCCCTTGAGTTAGAATGCATCCTAAGAATTCTCCCAAGGCGGTCGTCTTTTCCTGTGCTAGTGTTTTGGACCTTATCTCCCTTATTTAAAACTCCTGAATAAACTCTGAAATAAGTTAACTTTCCAACATGAGGATCACTTACAACTTTAAAAGCTAAAGCAGCAAATGGTTCTTCATCGGAATGTTTTCTTTCGATTTCATTTTCTTCATCACCAGGCTTGAAACCTTTTACTGGCTCAATATCTAAAGGAGAAGGTAAATAATCTACGACAGCATCTAATAATAATTGGACTCCTTTATTCTTAAAAGCACTTCCAGCAAGTACAGGAACAAATAATCCATCTAATGTTCCCTTCCTAATTGCTTTTTTAATCTCTTCAATGCTTAATTCTTCATCTCCTAGATATTTTTCAAGCACTTCATCATCCGCTTCTGCTACAACATCTAGCAGCTCTTGCCTTTTTGATTTTGCTTCTTCTATCTTGTCTTCTGGAATTTCAGAAATATCCCATTCAGATCCATCGTCTTTTGTCCAAGTATGTGCTTTCATCTCAACCAAATCGATAACCCCAACAAAATTTGCCTCGGACCCTATAGGTATATGCAATACTGCTGGCCTGGCTTCTAGTCTTTCAATAATTGATTGAACATCAAAATCAAAATCAGCACCTGTTCTGTCTAATTTATTAATAAAGCATATTCTTGGAACATTGTACTTATCTGCTTGTCTCCATACTGTTTCAGATTGTGGCTCTACTCCTGCAACGCCATCAAATACAGCTACTGCTCCATCTAAAACTCTTAAGGATCTTTCAACTTCAACAGTAAAATCTACGTGACCTGGTGTATCAATTATATTAATTGTGTGGTCACTCCAAGCACAGGTTGTAGCAGCCGACGTAATTGTTATCCCTCTTTCTTGCTCTTGCTCCATCCAATCCATAACAGCAGCCCCATCATGAACTTCTCCTATTTTGTAAGTTTTACCAGTGTAGTAAAGTATCCTCTCTGTAAGAGTTGTCTTTCCTGCATCAATATGAGCCATAATTCCGATATTTCTTAAATTTTTTAATTCTATGGTTCTATCTCCCATGATTACCACCTGTAATGAGCAAACGCTCTATTAGATTCTGCCATTTTATGAACATCTTCTCTTTTTTTGACCGAAGCTCCTGTATTTTTACTTGCATCAAGAATTTCACGACCTAATCGTTCGTGCATTGTTTTTTCTCCTCTTTTTCTTGATGCGTCTACAATCCATCTAATTGCCAGAGTGGTTCCTCTTCTGTGAGGTACTTCCATAGGAACCTGATAATTTGTTCCTCCGACTCTTCTTGATTTTGTTTCTATTTGAGGTTTAACATTTTCAAATGCTTCTTTTAATAAATTTAAAGGATCTCCACCAGCTTGTTTTTCAACTAATTCAAGAGCCTTATAAACAATATTTCTGGCAGTATCTTTTTTACCATCTAACAAAACTTGGTTGGTTAACTGTGAAACTAGAACACTGTTAAATAGTGGGTCGGCTTCTGGTTTTCTTTTTAGGGAGGGTCCTCTTCTCATAATTAATCTTTTTTGCTTCCGTACCTAGATCTTGCTTGTTTTCTATCTGATACGCCTCCGGTATCTAAAGCTCCTCTAATGACTTTGTATCTAACTCCTGGAAGATCTTTTACTCTACCTCCCCTAACTAAAACAATAGAGTGTTCTTGAAGATTGTGACCCTCACCTGGGATGTATGCTGTAACTTCAGTTCCAGTTGAAAGTCTCACTCTACAAACTTTTCTTAAAGCTGAATTGGGTTTCTTTGGAGTAACAGTGTAAACACGGGTACATACCCCTCTTCTTTGAGGCGCTCCTTTTAATCCTGGTGTCTTTTCCTTAGACACTTTGGATTTTCGTCCTTTTCTTACCAACTGTTGTGTAGTAGGCATTATTATTCCAATCTAAAATTAGTATTTTTTCTTACCGAAAAAGAAGTATATGACAGATTTAAACTTACAACAATGAATTATTAACAAGTTTTTACTCTGTTTCTTCGTCCCCTTCTTCGCCTAACATAGCTAGCCATTGTGCGGGATTTGGAAGAGAATCTTCTTCAGATTCTTCAATATCAGAAGATTTCTCCATAAATCCTAGTTCAGAAACTTCCGGAGCATCTGGCAAAGAAGGTGATAATTTTTGATAAGCATCTGAACCTGTTCCAGCAGGTATAAGTGTACCAATTATCACATTTTCCTTAAGACCGGTAAGAGCGTCTGTGCTCTTTTTCATCGCCGCCTCTGTGAGTACTCTTGTTGTTTCTTGGAAAGAAGCTGCTGATAACCATGAATCTGTTGCAAGACTAGCTTTTGTGATACCCATAAGTTCAGATCTACCTTCAGCAGGTACTTTTCCTTTCTTTACTAACTCTTGGTTAGCTTTTCTAAATAATGTTGAATCAACTAATTCATTTGGAAGAAAATCTGAATCGTTCGTTCTAACAATTCTAACTCTCCTCAGCATCTGCCTTACTATCATTTCAACATGTTTATCGTGAACTTCAACTCCTTGATCACGATAAGTTTTTTGTACTTCATCTACAAGATATTCCTGGCACGTTCTCACACCATTTATCTGTAAAACTTCTTTAGGGTCTTTTGGTCCAGTAGTTAGAGACTGACCTGCTTCAACTTTATCACCTTGATTTATTAATAAAGTTTGCCTTCTAAGGACTAGCTCTTCAATTGTCTCTTTTTCATTTTGAATAGTTACAATTCTATTTCCTTCTTCAGTTGTGTCTATGGATTTAATTTTTCCATTAATTAATGAAAGCACAGCTTTACCCTTCGGAGTTCTTGCTTCAAAAAGTTCAACAATTCTTGGTAGGCCAGAAGTAATATCAAGACCAACTACTCCTCCTGTATGGAATGTTCTCATAGTTAATTGAGTGCCTGGCTCACCTATAGATTGTGCAGAAATTATGCCAACGGCCTCTCCTTCTTCAACAGGGACACCAGTCGCTAAACTAAATCCGTAGCATAATGGCTCCATAGATTCGGGATCAAGTGAGTTAAATGGTGAAAGCACTTTAATAGAGTCCACTCCTGATTTAGCTATAGCATCCAACGCTTCGGCATCTATAAAAGTTCCTTTATTTAATTTTTTCTTTTCTCCATACTCTAGAATCTTTTTATTCTTCTTTATGTCTTCACTTAGAACTCTACCAAAAATTGAAGAATGTAAATATTTATTGACATTGCCATTTTCATCTTTAATTTTTTTAGTAGTTCCTTTCCAGTCAATGTTTTCATCTCCTACTTCCTTAATGACAATCCCTGCTGCTACATCTACCAGTCTACGAGTTAAATAACCTGAATCTGCAGTCCTTAGTGCTGTGTCTGCTAGGCCCTTTCTTGCTCCATGGGTAGAAATAAAATATTCTAATACTGACATTCCTTCTCTAAAGTTGCTTTTAATTGGTCTTTCAATAATATCTCCTTTAGGATTTGCTACTAGACCCCTCATCCCAGCAAGCTGTCTTACTTGCATCATGTTCCCTCTAGCTCCTGATTTAACCATCATGTCTACTGGGTTAAACTGCTCAGACTCAAGCTCAGCACTCATTGCATATTGAACTTGATCGGTTGCTTCATTCCATATTTCAATAATTTTTTGCTTTCGTTCAGCTTCTGTAATTACGTCATCCTTGTATTGTTTTTGAACTTTCTCAGCTTCTTTTTCATACTTCTCTAAAATATCATTTTTTGTTGGTGGGGTTTTAACATCGGTCATAGCAACACTTAAGCCGGCTTTTGAGCCATATTTAAATCCAATTTCTTTCATCAAGTCTAAAAATTTTCTTAATTCAGCTTTATTGTATCTTTCGATAACTTCTGAAATAATTTTTTTCATTTCCGGCTTTCTAACAGTTGACTGTATATATGGAAAATCTTCGGGCATTATAGAGTTGAATATTGTGATTCCTAGAGTAGTGTTAATTAACTCATCGCCATTTACAGGACTATCACCTATTAATTCTGAAAATCTATTCTTTATATTCTCATGAATTTCAGGATCTCCTGCTAAATTTCCAACTCTTACTTTTATAGGAGTATGGAGTTTTATATGGCCGGCTTCGTAAGCTAAAAGAGCTTCATTTACGTCTACATAAGAACTAGTTGCTTTATTTAAGTCCTCATGACATTCAGTTATATAATATAAGCCAATCACCATATCTTGACTTGGAGAAACTATTGGATTCCCACTTGCTGGTGATAAGACATTATTAGTAGATAACATTAATACTTTTGCTTCTGCCTGTGCTTCAGCAGAAAGTGGGACATGAACTGCCATTTGATCTCCATCAAAATCTGCATTAAACGCTTCACAAACTAGCGGATGAACTTGGATAGCTTTCCCTTCAACAAGAATTGGTTCAAAGGCTTGAATTCCTAATCTATGTAGGGTTGGAGCTCGATTTAATAATACTGGATGTTCTTCTATGACTTCAGCTAAAACATCCCAGACTTGGGCTCTTGATCTCTCTACCATTCTTTTTGCAGATTTTATATTCTGAGACAAACCAAGTTCAACAAGCCTTTTCATAACGAAAGGTTTAAATAGTTCTAGGGCCATCATTTTCGGAAGACCACATTGTTGTAAATCTAAATGAGGACCAACAACAATTACAGACCTTGCTGAGTAATCAACTCTCTTTCCAAGTAGGTTCTGCCTAAATCTTCCTTGTTTGCCCTTAAGCATGTCAGATAGTGATTTTAAGCCTCGTCCTCCAGCTCCTGCAACAGCTCGTCCTCTTCTACCATTATCAAATAAAGCATCTACTGATTCTTGAAGCATTCTTTTTTCATTACTTATGATTATCTCTGGAGCACCGAGCTCGAGTAACTTCTTTAATCTGTTATTTCTATTTATTAATCTTCTATATAAGTCATTTAAATCAGAGGTTGCAAACCTACCACCGTCAAGTTGTACCATCGGTCTTAATTCTGGAGGTATTACTGGAATTACTTCTAATATCATAGCTTCAGGTGGATTCTTTCCGTCTGAAAAAGGTTTAATTACCTTCATTCTTTGAATTGCCCTTTGCCTTCTTTGAGCAGATTTAGAATCTAAATCAGATTTAAGTTTTTCCATTTCTGATTTTAAATCAACTAATCCTACAAGCTCTCTGACTGCTTCTGCTCCCATTCCCCCAGTAAAGTATTCATCATATTTATCAATCATTTCACGCCATAACGTGTCATTTTCAATTAAAGTTTTAGGCTTCAAGGTTTTTAATGTTTGAAAGGCTTCTTCAATTACTTTTATTTCAGCATCTGATTTAAGTTTTTTCTGTTTTATCTCTTTTTCAATCTCTTTATTTCTTTCCTTAATCTCTGCTTCTGGAACTTTGCCATCTTCCATAGCTTTAAGTTCAACTTTCATTTGTTTAATTCTTTTTTTCTCCCAATCTTCAAAATCTTCTTCAACTATTTCTTTTTCTGCAACAACAGCCTCTTCTAGCTCTTTCAAATCTTTTGTTCTTTTTTTATCATCTATAGAAACAACTAAGTATGCAGCAAAATAAATAACTTTTTCAAGCTCTTTGGGTGACATATCTAAAAAGTATCCGAGCCGACTTGGTACACCCTTAAAATACCAAATGTGAGTGACAGGAGCTGCTAGTTCAATGTGTCCCATTCTTTCTCTTCTTACTTCTCTTCTTGTTACTTCAACACCACATCTTTCACAAATTATTCCTCTATATCTAATTCTTTTATATCTTCCACATGAGCATTCCCAGTCTTTTGTTGGTCCAAATATTCTTTCATCAAAGAGGCCCTCTTTTTCAGGCTTCAGAGTTCTATAATTTATTGTTTCTGGTTTTTTAACTTCACCAAAAGACCAGCTTCTAATTTGGTCTGTTGTTGCAAGACTAATGCTTAATTCATCAAATACTTTTTCCATAACTTTTCCTAAACTTCTACTTCATCTTCTTCAGGTCTTGTCATGTCAATACCTAAAGTCTCAGCAGTCTTAACGTATTCGTCACTTATTTCTTTCATTGAAATTTCTTCTCCAGCTGAAAGTATTTCTACATTTAAGCACAGGCTCTGCATTTCTTTTAATAAAACTTTAAATGATTCTGGTATGCCTGGCTCAGGAATATTGTCTCCTTTAACTATTGATTCATAAACTTTTACTCTTCCAACAGTATCATCTGATTTAATTGTTAATAATTCTTGTAATGCATAGCTTGCACCATAAGCTTCTAAAGCCCAGACTTCCATTTCTCCAAATCTTTGACCTCCAAATTGTGCTTTTCCTCCCAGTGGTTGTTGGGTAATCATTGAGTATGGGCCAGTTGATCTTGCATGAATTTTTTCATCTACTAAATGTATAAGTTTCAAAATATATGTATATCCAACTGTAATTTTTGAATCAAATGCCTCTCCTGTTCTTCCATCGTATAAGGTTGTTTTTCCATCTTCGTCAACAAGCCTGTTCCCATCTCTGTTGGGATTAACATTTCTTAATATTTCATGTATTTCTTCTTCGTTTGCACCATCAAATACCGGAGTAGAAACTAAGGTTCCTGGCTCAGCTCCCGCTGAAGCTTCTGTAGCCCCTTTATGTTCAGACCAACCTTGATCAGCTGCCCATCCTAAATGTGTTTCTAAAATTTGTCCTAAATTCATACGACTAGGAACGCCAAGAGGAGATAACAAAATATCAACTGGTGTTCCATCTTCAAGAAAAGGCATATCTTCAATAGGATTTATTTTTGAAATAACACCCTTGTTGCCGTGCCTTCCTGATAACTTATCACCAACTTGTATTTTTCTTTGAATTGCTACGTATACTCTTACCTTTTGATTTACACCTGGTGGCAAATCTGCTCCATCATCTCTTTTTAGAATTTGAATATCTATAACTTTCCCTCTTTCACCGTGAGGAACTCTTAAAGATGTGTCTCTTACTTCTCTTGCTTTTTCACCGAATATAGCTCTTAACAATCTTTCTTCCGGTGTTAATTCTGTTTCACCTTTAGGTGTTACTTTTCCTACAAGATAATCTCCTGGTGTTACTTCTGCCCCTACTCTTACAATTCCCATTTCGTCAAGATCCATTAAGACTTCTTCTGCAACGTTAGGTATGTCTCGTGTTATTTCTTCTTCGCCTAGCTTTGTATCTCTTGCTTCAATTTCATGTTCAGCGATATGGACAGAAGTTAATACATCATCTTTAACTAGTCTTTCAGATATAACAATTGAATCTTCAAAGTTGTAACCGTCCCATGGCATATATGCTACTAGTAGATTTTTTCCTAGTGCCAATTCTCCACCTTGTGTACTTGGACCATCTGCTAAAACATCTCCTGGTTTAACTTTTATCCCAACCCTAACTAATGGTTTTTGATTAACTGATGTTGCTTGATTTGACCTTTTAAACTTCTTTACTTCGTGAGATATTTTTTTATTAGTACCTTGCTCTTTTACAACTATTTCATCACCTGTTACAGAGGTAACTTCACCACTGATTCTTGAAATTAATGCTTCACCTGAATCTCGTGCAACATTTTCTTCCATTCCTGTCCCAACATAAGGTGCTTCAGTTCTAACTAACGGTACCGCTTGTCTTTGCATGTTAGAGCCCATTAAGGCACGGTTTGCATCATCATGTTCTAAGAAGGGAATTAAAGCAGTAGTAACTGAGCATATTTGCTTAGGACTTACATCCATATAATCTATTTCTTTATCACTTTCGAAAGATACTTCTCCACTATTTTTTCTGCATAAAACTTTTTTATTTTTAAAAGTACCGTCTTCGTTTAAGGGTGCATTTGCTTGGGCAATTGTAAAATCATCTTCCTGCGCAGCAGTCAAGTAAACTGCTTTGTTTGTTTTAACAACACCATCTTCGACTTTCCAGTATGGGGTTTCAATAAAACCAAACCTGTTTACCCTACCATAGGTAGCCAATGTCCCAATTAAACCAATATTTGGTCCTTCAGGTGTTTCAATTGGACACATTCTTCCGTAATGAGAAGGGTGGACGTCTCTTACTTCAAAGCCAGCTCTTTCTCTAGATAAACCTCCAGGACCAAGTGCTGACAACCTTCTTCTGTGTGTAAGTCCCGCTATTGGGTTTGGTTGGTCCATAAATTGACTAAGCTGACTTGTGCCAAAAAATTCTTTTAATGAGGCTTGTATAGGCCTTATGTTAATAAGTGACTGAGGAGTTATAGCCTCAGGTTCTTGTGTTGTCATTCTTTCTCTAACAACTCGTTCTAGCCTACTTAAACCAACTCGAACTTGATTTTGAACTAATTCTCCTACAGTTCTAATTCTTCTATTTCCAAAGTGATCAATATCATCTAAGCGAACTGGTATTTCTCTACCAAGATTATTTTTAAAGCTTGTTTCACCAGCATGAAGAGAGATCACATATTTAATTGAATCAATCATGTCTTCAATTCTTATCATGCCATCTACTTCTGTTGAGTACCCCTCGGCATCTTTTTCTCCATAATCTCTTCCGAGTTTCTGTTCAACTTTATATCTACCAACTTTTGTCAAGTCGTATCTTTTAGGGGTATAGAACATTTGCTTTACTAAATTTCTTGCAGATTCTACAGTGGCTGGTTCACCAGGTCTTAATTTTCTGTAAAGATCTATTAAAGCCTCTTCTGAGCTTGAGTCAGAATCGCGCTCTATAGTATTTTGAATTGAGGGATAGTCTCCAAATAAATCTATTGCATCTTCTTTCGATTCAATTTTATATTTTCCCCATTTATCTGGATCAACTGCATATAAAGCTCTTAAAAATGCTGTTATATGTTGTCTTCTTTTTCTATCTACCCTAACACCAACTGTATCTCTCTTATCAGTGTCGAATTCTAGCCAAGCTCCTCTACCTGGAATCATTTTTCCAATAAAAATTTCTTTATCAGATGTTTTATCAATTTCTTGAGAAAAATATACTCCCGGTGATCTGACAAGCTGACTGACTATTACCCTCTCTGTGCCATTAATTATGAAAGTTCCAGTGTCGGACATAATAGGAAAGTCTCCAAGAAATACAGTTTGTTGTTTAATTTGACCTGTTTCTCTATCAAGAAACTGTGCAGTTACGTATAAAGGCCTTGAATATGTTGAGTCAGTTATTTTACATTCTTCAAGACTTTTTAATGGCTCTTCAAAAAAGTGATTTAAAAACTCCAGTGAGAATCTGCCTGAAAAATCTTCAATTGGAGATATCTCATCTAAGATATCTTTTAAACCTTCTTCAATAAACCAATTAAATGAATCTTTTTGAACAATTAATAAATCTGGAATATCTAGAACTTTGGGAATTTTTGCAAACGAAAGTCTAGAATTCTGAACAGCGGACAACTATCCTCCTCAAAAAAATAATAAGTGGTACCGAAAGATTCAGTATATTAGTAGTTTCTATTTAAGTAAACAAATAATATGAAAATTATTTGAGTTCTACAGTTGCGCCAGCGCCTTCAAGTGCTTCTTTAGCTTTATCAGCTTCTTCTTTTGAAACACCTGTAAGAATGTCTGATGGTGCACCGTCTACAAGCTCTTTAGCTTCTTTAAGTCCTAAGCTTGTTAGGCCTCTTACTTCTTTAATGACTTGTATCTTCTGTCCACCAGCATCTGCAAGAACAACATCAAATGAGTCTTTTTCCTCATCTGATCCTCCGCCGTCTCCTCCACCTGCAGGTGCAGCAGCAACAGCCATAGGTGCAGCAGCAGTTACATCAAATTTTTCCTCAAAAGCATCTAAGAATTCTTTTAATTCTAAGACTGACATTTCTTCAAAAATAGCGAGTAACTCTTCTGTTGTCATTTTTGCCATTATTCCTCCTCTTTCTTAATTTCTTCTTCAGCTTCATCAGAAACTTCAGACTGTTCACTTTCAGAACTTATTTCTCCTGTTGATTCTTTCTTTTCAATTAATGCCTTAAAGGCAAAACCAGATTTATTTAAAACTCCTTTTAGGGTTCCTGCTAATTTAGTTACTGGAGCATTGAAACCTCCTGCAATTTTTGCCAACAAAACATCCCTCGAATCAATAGAAGCTAAAACATCAAGTTGCTCCATTGTTAAAGGTTCTTGATCCATTAAGCCGCCTTTAACTATAAAAGCTTCATTTTCTTTGGAAAATTCTTTCAGTACTTTTGCAGCTGCTACAGGATCTGATTCAATAACAGCTACCCCAGTTGGCCCAGCAAAGTATTCAAGAATATCTTTATAACCAACATTTTCTGCAGCTCTTTTGGCAAGACTCATTTTTACTACATTAAAAGATGCTCCTGCATCTTTTAAATCTTTTCTTAATTGTGTTTGTTGACTTACAGTAAGCCCTCTATATTCAGCCATTACTAATGTGCCTGCAGATTTAAAAATTTCTTCTAATTGTTTTACTGCTTCTACTTTATCTTCTCTTACCATAAAAAAATCCTTGCATACCAAGGACCGTTCTATTTACCTGCGATAGACATTAAGGCAAGCCACTATCGGTCTTTGGTTTTAATTGTTCTTAAATAATATAGTCTTAAAAAATTTATGAGCAATAAAATTTATAAATTTATATCTATAGCTAATGAAGGTCCCATTGTAGATGAAATATGAACTGATTTTATATAATCACCCTT
The DNA here is from genome assembly GCA_003282445.1 of OCS155 cluster bacterium AG-333-G23. Lineage (GTDB taxonomy): Bacteria > Actinomycetota > Acidimicrobiia > Actinomarinales > Actinomarinaceae > Actinomarina. The sequence goes on along the minus strand of QBZE01000001.1, from coordinate 231,495 downwards.
TGTAGAGGAAGGTCTGGCTTTTTCAACTACAGCTATTACCTCATTTAAATTCTCTAAAAGTTTGCTTGTATCAAAAGATGCTTTCCCAATAGCTAAATGTACATTTCCTAACTTGTCATTTTTTATTTCAACTTTTCCTTTTTTAAAATCTTCTACAGCTTTACCAACATTAGGTGTCACCGTTCCTGTTTTTGGATTCGGCATAAGTCCTTGAGGACCAAGAATCTTACCTAGTTGACCAACTTCAGCCATCATTTCAGGTGTTGAGATAACTATATCTACATCTAATTTTTCTTCAGATGCAACTTTTGTAGCAAGCTCTTTTCCTCCAACAATATCTGCTCCTGCGCTCTCAGCTTCAGACAGTTCTTCACCACCAGCAAATACAGCTATTTTTACTTCTTTTCCTGTTCCATTTGGAAGTGAGACTGTTGTCCTAATATTCTGCTCAGCATCTTCGGTGTCTATACCTAATGAAAAAACAACATCTACAGATTCATCAAAATTTGCTGTTGCGTTTTCTTTACATAAATTAAGTGAGTCTTCTTTTGACATTTCTGATTCAGAAATATTTTCTTTTGCTTGATTGTATCTTTTTCCGTACTTTTTCATATAACTCCTTTTGGTTCAAACGATTAAATAATCTCCCAAACTATGTATTAATTTTCTTCAGCGCCACCCTCTGCAGGCACAGTCTCTGCAGGTTCTCCAGCTTCTGAGGCTGGTTCGTCTGAAACTGGTTCTTCTGAAACTCTATTTTCTGCAGCTTCATTTGAAGCGGCAACATCTATCTCTTCTCCATCAACAGTAACACCCATGGATCTAGCTGTTCCAGCAATAATTTTTACTGCTGCAGCTAAATCATTTGCATTTAAATCTTCCATCTTTGCCTCTGCAATAGTTTCAAGTTGCGGTGTAGTAATATTTGCAACTTTTTCTTTATGAGGTTCTGGTGATCCAGAATTAAGTCCTATAGCTTTTTTAATTAAGTATGAAGCTGGAGCGGTTTTTGTTGTATATGAAAATGAATTGTCTTCATAAATTGTAATTTCCACTGGCACAATTTCACCTTGTCTACTTGAAGTATCATTATTGAATGCTTGAACAAAATCCATGATGTTTACACCATATTGACCCAGAGCTGAACCAACCGGTGGAGCAGGAGTTGCTCCTCCACCAGGAATTTGTAATTTAAGTTTTGCTTTTATCTCTTTAGCCATTTTTATCCTAATTCTTTACTATATCTGTGAAGCCAAGTTCAACTGGAGTTTCACGTCCAAATATATTAACCAAAACTGTGACTTTTGATTGATCTAAATTAATTTCCTCAATGATTCCATTAAAATCTGCAAAAGGTCCTGTAGTTACTCTTACTGTTTCACCTACTTCAAAATCTGGTTTAAATTTTGGAGATTCTTTTTTAACTTCTACTTCTTCATTAGATCCTAGAATTCTCTCAATTTCTCTCCTAGATAGAGATTGTGGCATTTTTCCTGATCCAACAAAACCTATAACAGAAGGTGTGTTTCTAATTTGATACCATGTTTCATCATCTAAATCCATTCTTACAAGGACATACCCTGGAAAAGTTTTTTTCTCAACATTAACTTTCTTTCCATTTCGTATTTCAACAACTTCGTCTGTTGGGATTACTACATCATAAACTTTATCCTCTAAATGAAGATTCTTTAATCTAGTTAATATATTCGTTCTGACTTTTTTTTCGTGTCCTGATTGAGCATTTAAAACAAACCACTCTCCTGCTAGGTCATATGGGTGCTGATTATTTGAAACAGCTTCACTTGTTTCATTCTCTTCTTGTTCTTCTATTAATACTTCTTCAGACATTTAGTTATTCTCCAAAAGATAAAAGGTTAATCAATGTATTTTTAAAACCAAAATCCATTCCGAATATTAGTAAAGTCATAGTAATAACAGTAACAACTGTCACAATGGTGAATGTTGAGAGGGTATCGGGTGAAGGCCAGTTAACTCTTTTTAATTCAGTCCTTACCTCTAATATATAATTGGCAATTCTCTTTAATCGAGAAACTTTTTCGCCAGAATATTGACCAACATTTCTATCAGCTTTCTTTGCCAGACGTTCTTCACGTTCTGACATTCTTCTCATCTCTCTATTCATTTCATTCATAATTACCTCTAGCAGGGGTGGTGAGATTCGAACTCACAACCTCCGGTTTTGGAGACCGGCGCTCTGCCAATTAGAGCTACACCCCTAATTCTTTACTCTTTCTCTATCTCCTTAGAAGAGCGCTTTCGTCCTAAAATTAAAATCACTAATGATACTAATCCAAGCAATGTCAATAGTATTATTTTTGTACCCTTATTTGTAGTAGTTTTTACTTTTTTATCTAAGGAAGCTATTACCTTTGAAGCGAAATCTTCAGGCACTTCTACTTCTTTATTTACTTCTGTCTCCAGCTCTTCCCTAAAAGCTCTATATCTTTTACCAGCTATTTGACATTTTGGACAGAAAGAAACATGGTTGTCTGAATCAAACTGAAAATATCTACCACTAAGATAAGTTTTAATCATCTGACTTCTTTTTTTTCTACATATATAACTATTTTTAAGTTCTTCAAATAAAGTTTTCATACATCTATCTCCTCTAGTATATGTCTTAATTTTTGATGCGCTCTATGTAGCCTTACCTTTGCAGCTGTAACACTTATATCTAAATATTCAGCAATCTCTTTATGGGATCTTCCTTCAATATTTTTTAGCTCGACAATAATTCTTTGCTCAATAGGAATTTGTTCAAGAGCTTTCTTTAGTACAGATGAAAGATCAGAGTTAATTGCCAAAAATTCTGGATCTTTTTTTTCATCTATAACCACCGGTTCTTGTGTATCTTCTATATTTAATGAATAATGTTTCTTTGCTTTCTTTCTTAATGTCCAGGCAGTGTTCACTGTAATTCTATAAATCCAAGTACTGAATGTTGAGTCTCCTCTAAATTTTTGAATTGCTTTCCATGCTCTGATAAATGCTTCTTGGGCTACGTCGTTTGCAAGCTCTCTGTTGCCAGTTAACTTATATGCTAAAGAAAATACTAATTCTTGATGTCTTCTTACTAATTCTTCAAATGCGTTTTTATCTCCAAGTTGAGATTTTTTAACGAGTTCAGCATTTGAAACATCGTCACTGTATTCATTTAATTTTGTGACATTACTCATCTTATGATTAAGGATATCTCGATTTTATATATAATCTACTATCTTTTTTCTCTATGTAGAGTGTGTTTTCTCAATCTAGGACTATATTTCATTAACTCCAACCTGTCTGGAGTATTAGTTTTATTTTTTGTAGTCACATAATTGTGATCACCACATTCAGTACAGACCAATGTAATTGGTGGTCTCTTATCTGAAGCCATTTTCTTCTCCTTTTTTTTTACGTAGCGGCGGGCAGACTTGAACTGCCGACCTCACGATTATGAGTCGTGCGCTCTTACCAACTGAGCTACGCCGCCATGAGACTTCTATTTTATTATAGAGGACTCTGAGCCCTCTTCCGGATTTGAACCGGAGACCTCTTCCTTACCATGGAAGTGCTCTGCCAACTGAGCTAAGAGGGCAAGTGCCGGGTGATGGATTCGAACCAACGTAGGCATAGCCGGCAGATTTACAGTCTGCTCCCTTTGGCCACTCGGGCAACCCGGCAAAAAAATAGTCTTTTTAAAGTTTAGATTATATAGGATAATTCGTTAGATGAAATATTAATTGATTAGGATTAAATTGTGAATAAAAAAGTAGCAGAATTACTTAAAAGATGGCTTGATAATGGCTTAATCAATCAAGAAACTTATCAAGAGATAGTTAATTTCGAAGAAAATTCTGATCCAAACCAAAAATCTAAAGTTGCTAGAACAATAACACTAATCGGAGGGTTGTTTCTTTTATCAGGCCTTCTAGGCACAATTCCATTATTGTGGATGAATCTTGCTTACTGGGCTCAACTAGGACTTTTAATTGCAACTACTTATTTTCTTTTCTATGCAGCTGGATATAGCGAAAAGATGGAAGATGGGAAATTATTTATTTTTAAATCTACTGAAAGAGTGAGCTCATTTTTATTCTTAATCTCAAATATTTCGTTTGGTGCAACTATAACTTTTACTTTAAATATTCTTCAAGAAACGGAGATTATAGATGTTAGTGAAGAGTTGTTATATGTTATTGTTTCTTTCTTTGTTCTTTTATATGCAATTTATTTATTTCAAAGAACAAAACTAATTTTCCAACATGCTGGATTATTTTATTGTTTATGTTTTTTCTTGGGAGCTACTGGCAATTTAATTTTTCCAAACATTGAACCGTGGGCCGGAGGACTTTTTCTAATTGCTATTGGAAGTGTCTGGGGTATCAATACTTATTCAACATTGCTCAAACCAAGTTGGCTAGGTTATTTTTTATCGACCACAACTGTTTCAATAGGTTCAATCATTTTTATAGAAGACTTGATCGATAGTGAAATAATTACTATTTTGATTCTTATCTTTGGTTCTATATTTTACGTTTGGGCTAGCATCCAGCTTTCAGAACAAGTTATCTTTTTTATTGGAGGATTAGGTCTTGTCATCAATTTACCAAGACTAATTACTGAAATATTGCCAGATAACATATGGCCACCATTAATTCTCTTTTTAGTAGGAGGTGTCCTTGTGGTCGTTGGCTTGTACCTAAACTCCATTAGAGCAAATATAAAGACCACTAAACCTTAAAGATTTATGAATAAAGTTAATTTACCATTATTTCTTTCTTTAATGATTTTTCTTGCAACAACAATAATTGTTGGCGTTTTTGGTGTTATTCCTTTACCAGAATACGGAAACCTCACTAGCAATATGGAATTTGATGGAAAAATAATTTATAGGGTTGAGATTGAAAGCCAAAATCTCATTCCTCCGGCACCAGATATTATGGATGAATGTATTTTTTCCGTAGACCTAACTAATAATTTACTAAAAGAGGAAAAAATTATTTGTACTAGTGATCTCGAATATGACTTAGGTTACAATATCAATTTTTTTGATGCTCAATTATATGAAGAGCGAGATATCTTAATTAGATATTGGGATGAATCAACCAATACCGAAATGGGCTTAGTTATTGAATTAAATAGTGGAGAAATATTAGATAAAATTAAAAATCCTAATTTTGCTGAAGAATCAGACAAAATGAATATATATGGTGAAAAGCTTATAGACCCTTGGGAGACATCAGATTATGACTCAAGAGTTATAACTATTTATTATCAAACCAGATATGAATCAATAGAAGTATATCGTTCAAAAGCTCCAACAAATTATAGATTCGAATCATTGAAATGGTCTCATGATGGAAATAGCATAGTTGGAATAGATTCAGAGAATAATCTTCTATTGTTTTCAAAAGATAAAGAATTCGATCCTGTAATTGTTAAATTTGAAGAATTAAATCTTGAACTTGAAAATTTTGAGGAAAAAAGAATATTGAATCTTTTAGGTTGGACTAATTAAGAAAAATCTTTTTCTGGTCTAACGCCAATCTCACTAATAACATGTGCTGCACTTTTATTAGCAAAGTTTGCAGACTCATCAATAGTTAAGTTTTTTTGTAATCCATATAGGTAGCCAGCAGCAAAGAAATCTCCTGCTCCAGTTTTATCTATCACATTAGCCTCTGTAGCTTCAAAGAAATATTCTTTATTGTCTTTTATAACAATTGCGCCTTTTGATCCTAATGTACAAATCAATTGTTCTAATTTAGGAAAATTCTCTTCAAAGAATTTAAAAGATTTTTCTGCTGTATCTTGTAAAGTTAAAGCATTCAATTCATCTTCATTACAAAAAACGTAATCAATATTTTCTTTAATTAAATCTAAAAAACTTTCTCTGTGTGCTTCTACACAAAACACATCAGAAAGAGTTAGAGCATTTTTTCCATTAGAAGTTTTGTTAACTTTTGAAGCATGTAAAAAAGCTTCTTTACTAGATGGTCTGTCCCATAAATAGCCTTCCATATATAAAATTTCTGCTTCTTCTATATCTTTATTGTTTAAATCTTCAACAGATAAATACTCACCAGCTCCTAAATATGTATTCATTGTTCTCTCTCCGTCAGGGGTAATAAAAATTGCACATAAACCTGTTTGTTTATCCTCCGCTTCATAAACAGTTAGGTCTTTCAAGCCTGACTTTGTAAGGCTCTCTTTAAACTGATTACCTAATGTATCATCCGAGACTTTTCCAATAAAACCTACTTGTCCCCCTAGTTGTGAAATCCAATAAGCTGTATTTGCTGCTGAACCCCCAGCTGCATATGTAGGTTTAGGCATATTTTCAAGTAAAAAGTTTGATCTTTCTTTATCTACTAATGTCATCCTTGCCTTATTAAGACTTAATTTTTCAATTACATCTTCTTCAATTGTTTGAAGAGAATCAACAAGCGCATTTCCAATACAAATAATCACAAATTGATTTTAGATGATGGTTCCCTTATTACCACTAGAATCTATAACATTTTCTGACGTTAGAGAAAGCTCTTTCATCCCCCCTGCTAAGTTAAAAGTATCTAAACCTTGACTATTTAGATATCCCGAGACTTTTCCTGATCGATGTCCTGACCTACAAATAATTATATATTTTTCACTTTCCTCGAATGTATTTAAATTTTCTGGAATTGTACTCATAGGAATATGTTTTGCTCCAGAATAATGGCCAGCATTCCATTCATCATCTTCTCGCACATCAATTAACTTGTATCCATCAAGAATATGCTGTTCTATGTTCTCTGGAAGAACATAATTTATATTAGCTGAACCGAATACCACTAGCTTCCTGTCTTAATCTTCTTATTCTTTCCTTAGTTGGAGGATGGGTGCTAAATAATTTTCCAACTCCATCTCTTGAGAAGGCTTTCATTGGATCAGAAATAAACAACTGACTTACGGCTGGATTTACAGGCATTGGTAATTTAGAATACTGCTCAATTTTTTGAAGTGCTGAGGCTAATGCTAATGGGTTACCTGATATTTCAGCTCCTGTTTTATCTGCACCAAATTCTCTAGTCCTAGAAATAGCCATACGAATAACAAGAGCAGCTAAAGGTGCAACTATAAATGCAACTAAAGATACTAGAGGGTGAGAACCTCTTCCTCTATTTCCTCCACCCCATAAAGCAATCCTTGTCATAAATGATAAAGCGGCAGCAAGCATCGCAGCGATACTAGAAACTAAAATATCTCTATTTTTTATATGTGATAACTCATGTGCTAACACTCCTTCTAATTCCTCCCTATTTAAAACTTTTAAGATGCCTGTTGTAACAGCAACAGCTGCGTTCTTTGGATTTCTTCCAGTTGCAAATGCATTTGGTTGATCACTTTCAATAATATAAAGTTCTGGCATTGGCATCTTTTCTTTTTGAGTTAGAAAAGTAATTATTCCAACAACATCTTGGTACTCACCCTCCTCAATTTTTTTAGCTTTTGTTGAACTTAAAGCCAACCTGCCAGAATAAAAGTACATAATAAAATTAAAAATAGAGGCAAAGAATAAAGAAGATATTAAATCTACCCCAAGAGCTTGTGCTGTAAATAAAAAGATTAAGGTCATTAAAGTCAATAAAGCTGTTGTTTTAATTACATTCATAATCTAATTATAAGTAATATACATTATATTTTTTCAGCTACCAAAGTGTAGAAACCACCTAAACCTCTTTCATTATGTATTGCCTCTAACCCTACTAATTGAGATTTAATTTTTAACTTTTCTATATCTGAAAACTTTTGATAATTCTCTTTTAACTTTTTATAGATATTTTCAAATCCATATTTATCAAGAAAATTAGTTTGGTGCATTAATTCAACCTTATATCCTTTTGATTCAAAATATTTTTCTAAAAAAGTGAAATTTACATCATAAGTAATATCTGTCTCTCCCGGTAGCTCTAAAGGTTCTGCAGATAAATGATGCTCTTTGTATGTTCTTATTAAGGATTTATAAGGTTTTTTATCTCTATTTTTATACTCATATCCATAATCAAAAATCAAAAAATATTTTGGATTAAATATATCAATAAAATTATTAAAGAGTTTTTCTGAGTTTAATTGAATCTCTAATTCAATACCTTCCATAGGTTGTAAATTATATTTCTTAATCCATTCGTAATTTTCTTCTCTTATCTCGGCCAAATCATATTGAAATTTTTCTTTTTTTGTATTGATAATTTTTTCATACCACTTGTTATCTTTATGAACTCCTATAGAGCATGGAACATTATCCAATAATTCATTCATATAAATAATATCTATTTTTTTATCAGAAAATTGTTCAGGCTTCTCTTCAGCTTGAAATTTTTTATTTTTTAAATTTGCTAAAGCAGTTGTAGAACTCTCTAGAAGATAGAGGTCTTTGTCTACATTTTTAATTATTTCTTTAGCTAAAGAACCAGTTCCAGCCCCAACTTCAAGAATGTGGCCGTCTTTAATTTTTTCATTAATAAAATTAGCGATAATTAAACCAAAGTATTCAGAGACTTCCGGTGAGGTAAGAAAATCTCCTTCTTTAGAAGATCTAACTACTTCTGTATTAAAAAAACCAAATTTAGAATACAGACAGTTGTCCATATATTCATCAAAATAGAGAATATTATTTTTGTAATTTTCTTTAAAAAAACTTGTTAAATCTTTGGACAACTTAATATTTAACTACTAAAAAATATTGCTGATGCTTCACCTAGGTTCGAAAAAATACCAGGAAATATACCAGCTAAAACAGTTAAGGCTAAACTAATAAACCCTACAACCTTTAAAGTGTTTGGAACTGTAACTACTCTTTCCCCTGCTGGAGAGTCGTCCATCCAAATTATTTTTGAGATTCTTGCATAATAAACTAATGCTATTACTGCATTAATAGCACCAACAACTCCTAAGGACAATCCAAAAATCTCACCTGTGCTTAATAAACTTCTAAAAACTACAAATTTTGCAAACCAACCGCCCAGTGGTGGTATCCCAGCCAAAGAGAAGAAGAAAATTACAGAGAAAATTCCTGTTATAGGAGAATCTTTTGCTAAACCGCCCCATTCATATATATTTTCTGAGTCACTTGCGTTAATCAAAATATTTACAACAAGAAAAGCACCCATATTCATAAATGCGTATATGACTAAATAAGTGATGCTTGCATAAACTCCTTCATCATAATTTCCTGTTATTCCTGCTACTGCGAGAGGCGCTAAAATAAACCCTGCCTGAGCTATAGATGAATAAGCTAAAAGCCTAATTGGATTTGTTTGTTGAAGTGCTGATAAGTTACCTATAAACATTGTTACCCCTGAAATTAAAACTAAAATAACACCCCAACTGCTTCCTGATTCAAAAAATACCTTCGTAAATAAAATAATCAGAGCAAGAAATCCAGTGGCTTTAGAACTAATTGAAAGATATGCAGTTACTGGTAAAGGTGCTCCTTCATACGTATCTGGAGCCCATGAATGAAAGGGAACTACAGAAATCTTGAAACCTATACCAGCCAAAATTAAAATAGCACTTAACAAAATAACTGGTGATTGGTGAAGGCCTGTTGCTGATAGAGAAGCAACAATCTCTGCGAAAATAATTTTTCCAGTTACTCCATAAAGTAATGAAAAACCATAAAGTATCAAAGATGCTGACAAAACACCTAAAAGGAAAAACTTTATAGCTCCTTCATTAGATTTTGGATCACCTTTTTTCCATCCGGAGAGTAAGAACATTGGCCCTGATGCAAGCTCAATTCCAATAAATATTGTTAATAAGTCTCTAGACGAAGCAACAACTAATGCACCTAAAAGAGAACATAATAAAAGAAAATAATACTCTCCTTCATAATATGAATCACTTTCAATAAAATTTATAGAAAGAAGAAAAGTTAGATAGGTAATCAAAATGAATAGCCCTTTAAGAATTATTGAAAATTTATCTATAACGTAGCTTCCTTCAAAAAGGACTATGGCTTTTGAATAATTAGCCCATTGAAAAACTATTGGTATGAATGATATTAGAGAGCCTGCTAAAGCAAAAAGCGCTACAAGATATTTGGATTTCTTACTTAAGATTAAATCCAAAGATATTGTCCCAACAATAGTAAAAATTACTATTAGTTCAGTCGAAATAGCAAGATAGTTAATACTAATTTCAGCCTCCAAAAGCTTTGGTTACTAAATTAATAACAGCATCATTAGTCGAACCAAAAATTAATTTAGGAAATACACCAATTAGAACGGTTAAAATTACTAGTGGAATCCATGCCGCTAGTTCATAATTGTCCGCATCATGTAAATCTTGCCCTATCCACTCTTCTTTCGGCTCTCCTAAGTTAACTCTCTGCAACATCCACAATAAGTAACCTGCTGTTAGAACTGTTCCAATTGCTCCTGCAACCATTGAAGTTCTAAATACTGTTATGTTTAAACCTGAAAGAGGATTGTAAGCACCTAATAATGCCATAAACTCTCCCCAAAACCCAGCAAGACCTGGTAAACCAAGTGATGCCATTGCTGTAAAACCAAGTAGTGCTCCTGTCTTTGGAAGTAGTTTCATATTTCCTCCGAGTCTTCCCATATCTCTAGTGTGATAAGTGTGTGCCATTGATCCTGATATAAAGAAAAGTAATCCTGTAATTATTCCGTGAGCTACCATTCCAATCATTGCAGCATTTATTCCAATAGAAGTTAATGAAGAAATACCAAGCATGACAAATCCCATATGTCCAACTGAGGAAAATGCTATCAACCTCTTTAAATCTGTTTGAGCTAAACAAGCTAATGAACCATAAATTATTCCTATAGCGGATAATATAGCAATAGCTGGAGCCCAAGCTTTTGCTTGTTCAGGTAATATTGGCAAAGCTATTCTTACAAAACCATAAGAACCTAATTTAAGTAATATCGCAGCAAGCAATACAGATCCAACAGTTGGTGCAGCCGTGTGTGCGTCAGGAAGCCAGGTATGTAGAGGCCACATTGGAACCTTTACAGCAAAACCTAAGAATAAAACAGCAAAAACTAATGTTGCAAATGTTCCAGTAAATGCTCCTGACGTACCAAGTTCAATTAACTCTGGAATACTGAAGGTTTTATTTCCTCTAAAATAAAGACCTAAAAATCCTAACAACATAAAAGCTGAACCAAATAATGTGAAGACAAAGAATTTAATACTGGCATAAAGTCTAGTTTCAATTTCATTCTTTAACCCAGCCACACTTCTTACAGTTCTATCTCCCCAGATACCAATCATGAAGTACATAGGTAAAAGAACTAGTTCAAAGAAAACGAAAAACAAAATAAGATCAAGAGCAACAAATGTTCCATTCATTCCTGTTTCTAATACTAGGATCAAAGACATCATTCCTTTTGGGTTGACTGGTTCGGGAAGATGTTCAAATGAATAAATAATTGCTAAAACTGATATAAATGTTGAAAGTAAAAGCAAAGGAAGTGAAATCCCATCAATGCCAATTTCATAGTTCGAATTTATACTTTCAATCCAACTTAGTTTGTTGCCAAGTTGAAATGTATGAGCCTTATCGTAATCAAATTGATAAGCAACAATAAGACTGAGAAGAAAAGTAACTACAGATGCACCAAGAGTTGTAATTTTAATTAAAAACTCTTGCGTTTTTGGAATAAACAAAATAAAAATTGCACTAACAAGTGGTAGAAATACAACTAAGCTAATCCCTAATCCATTTGAAAATGTTTCTAAAATATTTGTCATAATTTGTATTTTCCTCCTATAACACTAACAAAACTAACGCACTAATAACTATTACCCCTGTTAAAAAATACATTATATATTGCTGAGTCTTACCTGTTTGTATCAACTTAACTTTACTTCCTAAAGTGTCTGTTCCGGTTGAAGTTAAGTTTAAGGCTTTATCTATTCCACCTTGGTCAAGCCTGTTATAAACAACTCCACCTAAGTATGAAGCAGCATTTCCAAAATTATTAATAAATCTATCTAATATTTCTGTATTAAATTTATCAACAGCCTTAGCAAAAGTTATTTTTATAGGATCAATAATAAATTTAAAATAAAAATCATCTAAGTAATATTTGTTTTCCAGAATTCTCCATACTGGTTGAATTTTTATCCTATTATCTCCATTTTGGGGCTCACTAATTACTTGATAAATATAATAAGCAAGTCCAATACCTATCAACCCAGCAGACAATCCACTAAATAATGCAAAATAATCAAATGATTCAGGATGATATTCAATAATTCCATTTTTTCTGGTTGTGACCCAAGTTGTAAATCCTGTATATATTCCAGGAATATTTACCCATCCTCCTACAACTGCAAGAAAGGCTAAGACGAGAAGAGGAGTTGTCATCATGGAATCTGATTCGTGGGGATGACCATGACCTCTATACTCACCATAAAAAGTCAGTAGAACTGCTCTAGTCATATAAAAAGCAGTTATGAAAGCTCCTGCTACAGCAACAAAGAAAAAGAAAGTATGTCCTTCATGATTCAGAGAAGCTAAAATTTCATCTTTTGAAAAGAAACCAGCCAAAGGAGGCAGTCCAGCAAGAGCAACCGTCCCAATAATAAAGGTCATAAATGTTCTAGGCATCTCTTTTCTTAGTCCTCCCATTTCTGACATATTATTTGTATGAACAGCATGTATCACGGAGCCAGCTCCAAGGAATAAAAGGGCTTTGAAAAAAGCATGTGTCCAAAGATGAAATAAACCAGCAGTGTATGCTCCCGACCCCATTGCAGTTACCATGTATCCCAACTGACTGACAGTTGAGTAAGCTAATACTTTTTTCAAATCATCTTGGACAATTGCTATAAGACCTGCACCAAATAATGTTATAACTCCAAATACAAGAACAATGTCTAATGCTTCATGAGCGATTCCTTGGTAAAAAGGAAATAACCTTCCTAATAAATAAACACCTGCTGTCACCATAGTTGCAGCATGCATAAGCGCTGATACCGGTGTCGGACCTGCCATTGCATCTGGAAGCCAAACATGTAGTGGAAATTGGGCGCTTTTTCCCATGGCTCCAATAAATATCAAGATTCCAGCAATGTAAGCCACAGATTTAATTGCTTCATAGTCATGAGTAGCTTGATAAAGTATTTCTGAAATCCTTAAAGTTCCAGTTGTTAAAGCAAGAATAATAATCCCAATCATTAAACCTACATCAGCAACTTTATTTGTAATAAAAGCTTTCATTGCAGCAGAAGAATTTTCTTTTTCTTCCCAATAATGTCCTATTAATAAATATGAACAAACTCCCACCAATTCCCATCCAATTAATAGCTGTAAAAGTGTTGGTGAAGATACAAGAACTAACATGCTTCCAGCAAATAATGTCAGAGACGTAAAGAAGAAAGTGTATCTTATCTCCCCTTCCATATAATTTGTAGCGTATATAAAAACTAGTAATGAAACTGTACCAACAACAAAATACATCATTATTGAAAGGCCATCAACAACCCATCCAAATTCAAGCTGAAAAGACCCTATGCTACCAACATTAATAAAAAATTCTGATGCTACTCCCTGTGTAACGTTGAGATAAAATAAAATACAGCTATAAAGGAATATAAAAAATACTGAACCCAATGCAATCTCTGCACCTTTTAATGGTAAATTTTTTCCAAAAAATGTTATTAGTAAAGCTGCTATAAATGGCAAAACAACAATAACCCAAGCGAATTCAGCAAAGATGCCTCCATCTGTATAGGATATTTTTCCTTCAGCAAGCAAATTTATACTGTGATTAACTACCATTTCATTAAATCAAATTCATTAATATTAGCTGTCTGTCTATTTCTAAATAACATAAGAACTATTGCTAAACCAATACCAACTTCGGCAGCAGCAATAGTGATAATAAAAACAGTAAATATTTGTCCATTTAGTAATACATCTGAAAGCATTTGATTGAATACAACAAAATTTATATTTACTGCATTAAGTATTAGCTCAATAGATAGTAAAACCATTACTGCATTTCTCCTTACAAGAATTCCATATATACCCATTGAGAACAAGCCAGCAGCGGCAATTAAAAATGGCTGAGCACTCATACTTGATCCTCATCAACTAAAGCATTGTCTTTTCTTGCCAAGGTTATCCCACCAATCAAAGCAGCAAGCAAAACAAAAGAAACAATTTCAAAAGGAAAAACAAATCTACTTAAGAGTATCTGACCTAATATCTCAGTTGATGTTCCCTCAGTTATGTTTATCTGACCATCAAAAGAATCCAAAAGTATATATGAAAAGAGTCCAAATATTGAAAATGAAATTACTAAAGCTACAGTTTTATTTTTATCATTATCTAGTTCTGCATTCTCGCCCAGAGGAGCTCTTGTTATCATTATTCCGAATAAAAATAGGACAATCACAGCTCCTATGTAAACCATTACAATTACTAAACCGACAAATTCTGCTGATAATAATAAAAAGATTACAGCCGTTATCGTCAACGTGAATACTAGAGCTACAGCAGCATGAATAACATTTGAGGTTGTTACTACTCTTGCTGCGCTTAAAAGTAGACCTAGCAATAAAAAATAACTGAATATATCTATTGCTTCCATATATTAGTTCTCTAAACCGCCGACTTCTGGAACAGTCTTTAGCCAGTCATCTAACCTATTTTTATCATGGAGCATAGCACCCATGTTGTATTCAGAATATTCATACTCTGGACTCCAAAATAGTGCATCAAATGGACATACTTCTACACAGATTCCGCAATACATACATAATGCATAATCTATATCAAACCTATCAAGCACAGCTCTGCTTCTTTCCCTTCCTCCAGGTTTTGAAGGTGGTTGTAATTCTTTATGCCCCTCAATATAAATACACCAATCAGGACACTGTCTTGCGCATAACATACAACTTGTGCAAGCTTCTGCATCTAGAGCTATAACCCCTCTTGTTCTTGGTGCAAGGACTTCTTTTTCAAATGGATAATTTACATTTGGATTCTTAGTAAAAGGAGATAAAGTTTTAAACATATTTACTAATAGAATTTTCATTCCTGTTAAAAATCCTGGAAGTTTAGGTCTAAAATCTTTCATTAAAAAACTACTTTCATTACTGATGTTATCAAAATGTTTAACAAAGAAAGTGGAATTAAAATCTTCCATGCAATATTCTGTAACTGATCTTCTCTAAATCTTGGGAAAGACCACCTAACTAAAACAAGAATAAATCCAAGAAGCAGTGTTTTTGTTAAAACAGATACTGGACCATAGAAATTTACCCACTCTACTGGTAGTAAAGGTATGTGATACCCTCCGAGGAATAATGTGGATGCAATAGCACACATAACAAACATATTTATATATTCAGCAATATAAAAAATTAGAAACCTTATTCCTGAATATTCTGTCATAAATCCCATCACTAATTCGGACTCACCAATTGGCATATCGAAAGGAACTCTCATCATTTCAGCAGTCGCAGCAATCATAAATATTAGAAAAGCTATTCCTTGTCCTGCTATCACAAAAGGGAGTCCCCATTCAATTTGTTTTTCAACTATACCAACAAGAGACATCGTCTCAGCTTGGATAACTACTCCAACTACTGCAAGTATTAAAGGCAGCTCATAAGCAATTAATTGTCCCGCTGCTCTAAGTCCCCCCATTAATGAATATTTATTAGCAGATGACCACCCCGCAATCAATACCCCAAGAGTTGATAATGTGCTGATTGCAAGTAGGTAAAATACTCCTAAATTTAAATCGACAACTACCAAGGTAGGGCTTATGGGTACAACTACAAAAAGTCCAAATACTGAAAATAGGACGAAAGCTGGAGCAAGTTTGAAAATTGTTTTGTCAACTTTCGTTGGAATAATATCTTCTTTTTGAATAAATTTAATTACTTCAGCCAACGGAAAAATAAGACCCCTTAATCCAACATGAAGAGGCCCAGGCCTCCTCTGCATCCAAGCACTTGCTTTAACATCCATTAATGTAAAGATGACTGCACCATTTAAAGCAAAAGCAAGAACCACTCCTACTTTTAATAAGATCTCACTACCAAAACTCATCTATCAACATCTCCTAAAACGAAATCTAAACTTCCCATGATTGCAATTAAATCTGGTAGCAATTGCCCCTCCAATAATTCGGGAAGTATTGAAATATTACTAAAGGACGGTGTTCTAATTTTTAACCTATAAGGACCTAGCCCTCCTTCAGATATTACATGAAATCCCATTTCCCCCTTTGGATTCTCTGTTCTAACATAAGACTGGCCTTTTGGAACTTTGATAACTTTTGGTACTTTAGCCTGAAGAGATCCTGAAGGCATTGAGTCAATTGCTTGCAAAATAATTCTTGCAGACTCTCTCATTTCTATTAATCTCACATACCATCTATCGTAACAATCACCATTTTCCCCAATTGGTATCTCAAAATCAAATTTATCATAAGGAAGGAAGTTCGTTTGGGTCCTAAGGTCAAACTTTACTCCAGAAGCTCTTAATATAGGGCCGGATACTCCATAGTCTTCACACATTTCTTTTGAAATTATCCCCACGTTCTGTGTTCTGGCTTTAAAAACTTCGTTCCCACCAACTAAATTTTCAAATCTTTCAACAGCCTCTAAAACTTTCTCCATGACTATTTTTGTTTCCTCATAAAAACCTGCTGGCAGATCTTGGATGTCTTTTTTAGTTGTTGGTCCTGCTCCTGCAGCTGGTTTAACTCCTCCAATTCGATTAAAGTTTGGATGAAATCTTCCACCTGTGACAGACTCAATTAAATCAAGAACTCTTTCTCTATCTTCCATCGCTAAAAACATTGGGGATAGAGCTCCTATTTCCAAAGCATACGCACCATTAAATACAAAGTGTGAGGCAATTCTTGCCATCTCTGTCAAAATTAAACGAATGTGCTGTGCTCTTTCAGGAACTTCTATTTCCATTAATTTTTCAGTAGCTGCAATAAAGGGAATCTCATTTGCGAATCCTGAAACCCAGTCAATTCTATTAACAAGTGTTGTAATTTGTGGATATGTTCTAACCTCAGCTAACTTTTCATAACCACGATGCATATATCCCAATACAGGTTCTACACTAGAAATTTTTTCTCCATCAACTTTTGCAACTAGCCTTAAAACTCCGTGAGTTGACGGATGCTGTGGCCCGATATTTAGAGTCATATCTTCAGTTTCTATCTCTACAGAAACTGAAGCATCCGAAACATGAGGCATGTTATTAGGATCTATTGTTGTATCCAATTAGCTTTCCCCTTCATCTTTTTTTCCATCTTCTGGCATTCCTTCAACGTCTACTTCTCCAGGCCAAGGCTTTACTTCTCTACTTATTAATTCAAATGATTTAAGCATTGGATTGCCTTCATACCCATCTGGTAAATAAATCTTTGTGAGGTTTGGATGATTCACAAAATCAATTCCAAACATTTCGTAAGCTTCTCTTTCGTGCCAATTTGATCCTGCAAATATACTCACAAGAGAATCTATCGAAGCATTTTCCTTTTCAATTTTTGTTGAAACTAAAACTAAATTTCCTTCAATTGATTCTGATAGACAACAAATTATTTCAAAATGAGGATTAACTGGTTCTTTAGGAGGGTCTCCTACGGAAACTTCATTCTCCCAATCAATAGCACTAAGCCATGAAAAATACGTTAAACCAAAATCATTTTTTAATATAGACATTGTTTCTGTCCACTGAGATGACTCAACATTAATTTTTAATGTATCAAACTCATTGACTATATTATTAAATTTTGAAGAAAGAGAATCTATAAAACTTTGTGAATCAGACTGGTTCAATTTGCTCCTCGTTCCATTTAGCCTTTATGTCTTCGCCCTTAATTTTTTGTTGGAGTAAAATTATACCTTCTTGTAAAGCTTCCGGTCTTGGAGGACATCCTGGAACATAGACATCAACCGGAATTAATTGATCAACACCTTTTGTAACAGAATAGGAATCCCAATACGGACCTCCACTATTTGAACATGATCCCATAGAAATTACATATTTAGGTTCAGGCATTTGGTCATAGAGCCTTTTTACTGCTGGAGCCATTTTATCCGTAACTGTTCCAGCTACTATCATTAAGTCAGCTTGTCTTGGAGATGCTGGCAAAGGAATGACACCCAATCTCATAAAATCATGTCTAGGTCCACTTACTGCCATAACTTCAATTGCACAACACGCTAACCCAAATTGAAAATACCATAACGAGTAAGATCTTGCCCAGTTAAAAACTGCAGAAATTGGTTTTGGTAAACCAAATTTATCAACTACTCCCATTTTAAAACATCCTTTCTAATCGCATAAATAAGACCTATAAGCAAAATAAAAATAAAAATGAGCATTTCAATTAATCCAAAGTACCCAAGCTTCTCAAGATTTATTGCCCAAGGAAAAATAAAAACTGCCTCAACATCAAAAATTACAAATAAGAGACCGAAAACATAATACCTTATATAAGTCTGGCTCCATCCAGTTCCTACAGGGTCTACACCTGATTCATAAGTAGTTAATTTTTCACTGGTAGGATTGTTGGGTCTTATAACAGCTGAAAGGCTTAAGACTAATGTCATCAACACTAAGCCAACGCTTAATACAACTCCAACAGTTATATAGTCCTGAAAATAAGAAATCATATATGTAATTTTAGTATGTTTAAAAAAGTTTAGTTTTTTTTACAACTTCGGTGAAATTATTTGTAAGATTTTTCTATGAGTAAATATCAAAATATTCTTAATGAGCCAAACCTCCTAGATCTTTCTAAAAAAATATTTAATGCAGCATTAAATGAGGATTTTTATACTGAAAATAAGAAAATTCCTTTATCTTCATCCTTATATGAAGCAGAAAATATTAATTTCATAATTGCAGATGGACTCGGAAGTAAAAATATTGAGGAGACAGACTCTTTTTTCAATAAATATAATGCTGGTTCTGTTAATTCAACATTTCCAAGTTCTACAAATGTTGCTTTAAGCACAGTTAATTTAGTAGACCAGCCAATAAATACGGGGATGCTTGGTTACTTTCAGTTTGATAAAAATAAGTATGGATTGATAAATGCTCTTAATTGGAGTCAGGAAAGTGAAAAAATGCTTGAGGATGATTTTTTCAAAAAAAATAAAACTATATGGACAGTACTTAAAGAAAAAAATATATTTGCCAACAATGTTCAGCCTAAAGATCTGGAAAATAGTGCACTGTCAAAATATATATATAAAGACTCACATCAAATAAATTACAAAGATGAGGATGATCTTATTGATTTAGTTAAAAACAGTTCTCTGTTAGAAAATAGATTTAATTTTATTTATTATCCAAAAATTGATATTGCTGCTCATTTATTTGGCGTTGGTAGTAATGAGTGGCAAAAAGAGCTTGAAATCTTTGAAGGAGTTATTGAAACAATAAATGAGTCAAATGTAAGGAAAACATACACAATAATTTCAGCTGACCATGGTTTATTAAATGTCGATAATGAAAGCAGGTATTATCTTGAGTACCCAGATACAGTTGAAATATTTGGAGATCAAAGAGCAGTTTATGCAAACGGTACAGAAGAGGAAATTAAAAAAGTATTCGAAAAAGTTCCAGGTGAGTTCCTTCCTAATGACCAGTTACAATTATTTCTTGGACAAAGTGAGGGAGAATATATGGAAAGACTCGTTCCAGACTTTTGTTTTTTAGTAGATAAGGGGAATATAATTTTTCCTAAGCATCTTAAAGCAGATCTTGTTGGCTACCACGGTGGCTTAACAGAAGAAGAAATGAAAATTCCCCTAATTGAATTTTCTAACTTTTAGGAATAGATAATGGCTTTGTCGTACATAGGATTGCTTTTAATAATTATTCTCGTAATACTCTTTGGTAGAAAAATTAAATAATTTAATTTGGTTGATAAGTGCCAAAAAATACTTGCCAAGCTAAAGCTGTTTTGGATAGAAGACTTAACCATATATATGTTCTCTCTCCATAGAGATAGTCCTTCCACTTTCCAACACCTTTATATTGCAAAATCATATTAAGAGAAAAGGTATTAAAAAATAAGAAAATACTTATGAAAATCCAAACAACAAATTGTGGCACTCCTTGTGGGTTTGTGTCGGTAGATACACCGTCACCAATAAGGTTTATAAATATAAATATCCATGGAGCAATACCTACAATTGTTCCCATAATATAACTAGTCCAATCAACTTTATCAGTGTATTGGTTGTGAACTTCCATCATCCATCCAAACCAACACATTGCAGCACACATAAAAAATACTCCTACTAAAGCCCAAATGTCGTAAATGCCGACCAATAAAGCTATCAACACAAGCATCACTGATGCACTAATTGAATACTCTACCCATCTGACTTTGTTCATTCCTTTTTGTAAATCTTCTTGATACTGGGAATAGAAAGGACCAGAAATTAAAAAATGTGCAACTGCAGAAGCTAATAAGAAAGTTGCTACGGCCGGACCAAAGTTTGAAATCTCTCTCCAAATTTCAAGTTGTGGAACTAAAGCAAAACTAGAAGGATCTCCAGGGTTTCCTTCTGCTCCTAGTTGAGTAAGAGTTATTGGAACTACAAAATCAGTATTGACTACTGTTCCCAACCAAAATAATGTACTTCCTTGAACTAAGTGAAGAAAGCCCATAATTATATTAAATCTTCTAAGTTTTGCTATTTTTTCTGACATTTAATCATTCTCCTTTACATATATATATTAATGTTTAATTAGAAAGATTTATTTAATTTATGGATAAGCAAGATATTTATTCTGAAATAGAAATTCTCATTAATGAGCTTGAAACACTAGTGAAATCACTTGCAACAGCTAGGGAACACATTGCTGAAAGCTCAAACAATAGAGCTTCAGGAAATTTATCAGAAATAGAAATAAAATTACAGGCTATTGCTGGAAAAGTATCAAAAATTAAATCAAGTATTTGAAGGAAAAGTTGTAACTTCGGAAATTTCTATAGAAATTTTGTCTCCACTTTCAAAAATTGTAGAAGGTAAGGATCTCGATCTAAATATTTGGCCTGCACTATTTTCAAAAGAAACAACTTGGTCGTGTCCATAGAAAATACATTCTTTGACCACATAAGCACCTTTGGAATCAAGACTCAGCTCAATACATTCTGGTCTTATAGAAACATCTAATGCCCCTTCGTATGCAGAGACGAATGTACCTAGAGCTGTCTCTACTCTTCCTTTTTTTGAAAATCCTTTAAGAATGTTTGGGTCTCCAACAGAATTAGCAACATTTTGACTTACTGGGTTCAAATATATCTCTTGTGGGGTTGCACTTTGCATGACTTTACCATCTTCAAGAACGCTAACAATATCACAAACAGATAATGCCTCTTCTTGGTCATGAGTAACAATAATTGCTGTTGTCTCTGTTTCTCTTAAAAGTGAAACTACTTCGTCTCTTAGATCTCTTGCCATATGGGCATCTAAACTTGTAAAAGGTTCGTCTAAAAGTACAACATCTGGCTTAGGAGCTAATGCTCTTGCTAAAGCTACTCTTTGTTGTTGACCTCCTGAAATGTCTTGCGGAAATTTATTTCTATATTGTTTTAGATTACACATTTCTAAAACCTCTTCTAAGCGTCCTTTATTTATATCTTTACTTGTTAATCCAAATCCTATATTTTTTTCTACATTTAAATGTGGGAATAAGGCGTAGTCTTGAAAGACCATACCTATATTTCTATCTTCAGGAGGTATGTTTGTTTCCTCATCGTAAACTATTTTGTCATACATCTCAATAATTCCAGAGTCGGGATTTTCAAAACCAGCTAGAAGTCTTAATGCTGTTGTTTTTCCAGATCCAGAAACACCTAATATTCCAAAAATTGATCCTTTCCAAACATCTAAATTGAAATCTGTAAGAACTGCTTCATTACCGTATGTTTTTTCTAGAGACCTAGCTCTAATAATTAAATTATCAAATACCATAATTATCCACTTAAATTCCTTGTACTTAATATATAAGTAGGTATTGCACTTATTGCCAACAAAATAAAGGCAGAAAATGCAGCCTGGGTAAATAAACCTTCTGAAGCAAAGGACCAAACATCAACTGCCATTGTATCAAATCCTGTTGGTCTAAGTAATAGCGTTTGGGGTAGTTCTTTCATTGTTGAAAGAAAGACTAATGCACCTCCTGCTAAAAGTCCCCTATAAATAAGTGGAAAGGTTACCTTACGAAATGTTTCAATCTTTGATTTACCAAGGCTTGAACTTGCGTCAATATATGATGTTTTGACTTGCTCCATAGAAGCTTGACCTCCCCCAACAGCCTGAGGTAAAAATACAATCAAATATGAAATTACAAGTGCAAAAAAACTTTGATAAATTGACGGGAAAATTTTAACTGTAATAAATAATATGGAAACACCTACAGCAAGATGTGGCAATCCATACAATGCAAGAATTATTTTTTCAATAAAATCGCCAAATTTTGATCTATATTGAGAAACCATTATGACTATTGGCATAGAAATTATTATTGCAAGAATTGAAGTAATGATTGAAGCAGAGAAAGAACCTACTACTCCACCAAATACGGCTCTTACATCATTACCTAGCGACAATCCTCTAATTAGCCAATAACTTAAAACAGATACTGGCAACATCAAACCAAAAAATATTACTACAGCAAAAAAGAAGTAAACTAGGAGCTTACTTCTTGAACTTAATTCAACCCTTGCAGGAATCCTTGGTGTTCCAGAAACTTTCGCTGATCTTGAAACATCAGAGCCCCTTTGTATAAAACTAATTATTAAAGCTAAGAAAATTAATAAGCCAGAATAAAAAATTATTGGATCTCCTAAAAGACTAAATTCATAATATGTATAAATAGCCTTTGTCACGGTTGAGTATCTCATAAGAGAAACTGCACCAAAATCTGATATTACATATAGACCGACCAAGAGACCAGAGTATATTATTGGTTTCTTTAGTCTTGGGATAACAACACTTGTATAAATTCGAAATCTTTTTACCCCGAGAGACCTGGCAGCTTCTTCAACGGTTGAATCTAGGTTTCTAAGTGCACTACTGCAAATCAAAAGAACGTAAGGATAGGTAAATAAGGTTAGTACTATCCAACTACCAATAAATCCCTCTATTCCATTTATTTCGCTTAGACCTGTAAATGAAAATATTTGAACATATAAACCTTTTGGCGAAAAAGCTGAAATATATGTTAAAGCACCTATATATGATGGAATAACTAAAGGTAGAGTACACAATGTAAATAGAATTTTTGAACCAGTGATTTTAAATCTTATCAAAATTATTGATATTAATAAACCTAAAACTAGACTCGAAATCACAACTGCAAAAAACATAGAAATGGTGTTAAATAATAGTCCATATACATTCCAAGAATCAAAAAAACTTTCAAAAGACCTAGTAAATGTAAAAAATCTCCAAACCATATAAAATACAGGCATTAAAAAAATTGAAAGAATAACCATATTGATAGAAGCTAAAGCTTTTGGAGTCTTCACATATATAAGGATATATTGGTTTAATAGTTATTTAAAGAAAAAAAATCTGACCAGATTGCTCTGGTCAGATTTTTCTGTTCGGTTTTGAGATAAATTAATGACTGACTAAGAAATTAATTAATAATTCTCTAAAAACCTGCTGCAGCAATTAGCTCGACAGCTTTTTCTTGCCATAAAGCTAGCGCAGACCAGTTCAAATCCGATGGCGAATTCAAACTATTAATGTCTGGCAAAAGTGCATTTGGTGTAATACCAGCTACGAGAGGGAACTCATAAACTGTATTTGTAAAATGCTCTTGTGCACTTGTTGAGTGTAAATACTCAATAAATGCTAAAGCAGCCGGTTTATTTTGGCTAGAAGATAAAACTCCAGCTCCTGCCGGCATAACCATTGCACCACAACCTCCATCTAAAAATACATTTTTAATAGGGGTGTCTCCGGCTTCTGCCAAAGTTCTTAGTGTGTAGTAATGATTTATCATTCCAATGTCTAACTCACCAGCAGCTGCAGCAGCTACTTGAGGAGAGTTCTTAGGATACTCTGTGTACCCAAGACCATTAATGGCTGTTAACCATTCGGCAACTTTTTCTTCACCATCTTGCTCGATCATACAAGAGACCATAGCGATAAATGAAGAGTTGCTTGGAGCAAGTCCAAGTCTTCCTCGGAATTTTTCATCATTTAATCCATAAATAGTTCCTGGAAGTTCTGAATCCATAACATCTCTCGTGTCAACAACTAATGATCTTGACCTTCCAGATGTACCAACCCAGTAACCTCTTTGGTCAACTGCCCAAGCTGGAACGTTGTCTAATATATCTTCAGGTAATACATCAAACAATCCATCTTTAGCAACTACACCAAGACTTACAGGATCTTGTGATAAGAAAACGTCAGCTGGGCTGATTGCACCTTCAAGAGCTAAAGTACCAGCAAGAGCAGCGCTCTTTGCATATCTAACTTCAACTTCTACTCCAGTTTCAGCAGCAAATGCTGCGATTACATCAGCAACTAGGCTTTCTTTTCTACCACTATAAATAACAAGGGTTCCTCCTACTTCAGCTTCTTCATCAGCTAAAGCGGCTTCAACTGCTGCTGCAACTTGTGCATCAGAGACTTCACCTGAAGGTCCTTGTGCTCCCTGTGCTCCCGCTGCTCCAGCTTCACCTTGTGGACCAGCCTCACCAGCACACGCAGCAAATAACATCAGAAGTACAGAGATCAATGCGATTGATTTCTTATTCATTTTTAAATAACCTTTTTTTGTCTATTATTTAACTTGTTAATAGTAGTTAACATAAAAAGTTAATAGTAATTATTTTATAAATTTTTTTTTGAATTAATTTATCTTCTATTTAAATATATTTTAAAATCATATAGTGGATGTGAATAATAATACATTTGTGCTTTTGGTAAATTTGGGGTCTCCAAAAGAACTTAATAAAAAAAGTGTAAGAGACTATTTAAAATCTTTTTTATCCGATGATCTTGTAGTTGATATACCGAAATTTTTTCAACAGATAATATTACACGCTTTCATTCTTCCTTTTAGACCAGGGAAAACCCTTCATGCTTATAAGCAAATATGGACAAAAGAAGGTTCTCCTTTAATAGTTTCAACAAAGAAAATTGCAAAAAAGTTAAGTAATAAAACAAACTGGAGAGTAGAAGTAGCAATGAGATATGAGGAGCCTAGTATCAAAAATGCTCTAAAAAGTCTTAGGGAAGAGGGTTGTAATAAACTTTTCGTTGTTCCTCTATATCCTCATAACGCTATGGCTACAACCATAACAACTGAAATGGAAGTAAAAAGAGTTGCTGAAAGCTTATCTTATGATTTAGATCTTATTTTTATTAAGCCTTTTTACGATAATGCAAAATATTTAGATGCTCTAAAAAAATCAATAGATCCATTTATTAAGAAAGAAAAATTTGATAAGTTAATTTTTAGCTATCATGGGATACCTAAAAGACAAGCTAAAAAGACCGACATCACAGGCTCTCATTGTTTTTCTTCATCAGATTGTTGTGAAACTATATGCCCTGGTTCCTCAGATTGTTATAAAGCACATACTGTACAAGCTTCAAATAAAGTAGCTGAAAAGCTTGGTCTTAGCGATAATGAGTGGGAAATAGCTTATCAATCAAGATTAGGCCCTGGTTGGCTAACTCCGTTTACTGATAGACGTTTAGCTGAAATGCCTAATAAAGATTTGAAATCGGTACTTGTTGTCTGTCCTTCTTTTATTTCGGATTGTTTAGAAACTTTAGAAGAAATTGAAATTAGAGGAAGAGATACTTTTTTCAATTCAGGTGGTGAAAAGATGACTTATATTCCTTGTTTGAATGACTCAGGGGACACCATAAATTTGTTAGAATCTCTTGTTCTTGAAAGTGAAATTAAATAATAAGGTTTATTTACTTATCTTGAATAAAGCCCGTGGAAAAATCTTTCCGCCAGTTCGGATAACCCACATAAAGGCTACAAGTACATATGCAAAAGGACATGCCATACTCTTATTTTAAACCATGATTAGAATAAAAGAAATGGAAATAAATATTAAAGAAGCAAATAAAGACCCAAAAATTATTAGAAAATTTGAACCTTTTATTTGGGTTGCTTTTATTGCATTAACTGCACTTGTCGGCTGTCCTGTATTTTAATATTATCCATTCTCTCAAGTTCTCATGAATTGTTAATGCGTGTTAACATATAATTAGATATGGATAATTCAAAAAATCTTTTAGCGCATGAAGGTGACGGTCAACAATTGATTGAGAATTTTCCCCTATCCTTTTTTTCACATGCAGAAGCAATATTTCACTTAAAAGAAGCCGGTATTGAATTAAAGAAAACAAGAGTTGCTGATTGGCTTGGATCAAGTAGAGCAAACGTATCACAAGTAATCGGAAGAATGCAAAATAGTGGTTTGGTTGATTTTGGCGAAGATTTAGAGTTAACCCAAGCAGGCTTGTGCTTAGCCAAAATAATCGCCAGAAGACATAGGATTACAGAAAGATTCCTATCAGAAGTCTTAAATCTCCCTTGGGAAGATGTATATAAAGAATCATCAAGATGGGAAAATATACTAAGCCCTACTACAGAAAAAGCAATGTTAGAAATTTTAGGGAATCCTACAACAGGACCATTTGGTAATCCAATCCCATATTCGAATTATAAAGAGAAGGAAATGATGCGTATTTTAGATGTTGACCCACAAAATACTTATTCAATTGAAAAAATAACAGAAGAGCTTAAACGTGATAGTGCAACAATAAGCTTTTTACAAAATCATAATATGGTTCCTGGAAGCAAAGTTACTGTTGCTGATTCAGGAGATTTCTCAATAACTATTAGTGTAAATAAAAATGACTACTTTGGAATAGATAGGTTTATTGCAAAAAGGGTCTATGTTGCATGACTAATTTCCTAAGTGAAATCCCTTCTATAGTCTTTTCTTATATTGGTGGTGGGATATTTTTATTATTAATCTTATATAGGTTTTTTCCTAAAGTATTTTTATCATTCCATAAGCCCTTCTTCTTTACTATTGGAGTTCTTTCCTTGTCTTTAGGATATATTGGCATTGTAGTCCCTGGTTTACCAACAACAGTTTTCATATTGATCGCAGCGTGGGCATTCTCTAAATGTTCTGAGAGGTTCACAATTTGGCTAGAAAATCACCGAATTTTTGGTCCAATTATTTTAAATTGGAAAACATACAGAGGGCTGTCAAGAAGGGCAAAGAAACTTGCTATAAGTATGATCATCCCAACATTCGCATTAACAATTTATCTTGTATTCTCATTGGTCGGTGATTTAATTTTTGGAGCTTTTGGAATAGGTCTTTGTACTTGGCTTGCAACAAGGCCTGAGCCACCTTTACAAACAAATAACTAATTCGCTTCTGGAATCTGATAGTCAATAGGAGAAACTTTATCTAACTCGAAGACATCCCTTGCTTGAGCTTCATAATTTAATCCAATCGAAATCTGATCACCTTCAGTAACTCTGTTTCCGTTTTCGTCGAGTCGAGCATTAAATGTTGCTTTCTTGCCAGACTTACAAATTGTTTTCAATTCCACTAATTCGTCAGCCCACCCTAGTAAATAAGCACTTCCAGGAAATGGTTCTCCTCTGAAATCGGTTCTTAATCCATAGCAAAGCACAGGTATTTTTAATTTGTCTACTACCAAACTAAGCTGAAGTACCTGTTTTGGGGTTAAAAACTGCGCTTCATCAACTAAGACACAAGCAACAGGTTCTCTTTGATGTTCATGTGCAGTCCAAACATACAAATCATCTTCTCCAACAAACTTTTCTACATCTCTCTCAAGTCCTATTCTTGAAGTAATTTTCCCCTCACCAAATCTATCGTCTAGCTTTGGTGTAAATATTAAAGAACGCATTTCTCTTTCTTCGTAGTTATAAGCTGATTGAAGTAAATTTGTACTTTTTCCAGCATTCATTGCCGCATAATAAAAATATAATTTTGCCATTGTTTATATATTAGTTATTAAATTTTTTGTTGCTATCTAAGTGCAACTATTCTTCCAATAGGTGGTAATCTTTTTTTTATGGAAGTAATTTTAAAATTTATACATGTAGTTGGTTTATCAATTTGGTTAGGATCTATGGTTACATGGGCGGTATTTGCTCCAAGAATGAACAAGTATGATGCTACAGGAAACACAACGGGAATCTTACGAAATTCATTTAGTAAAATTTCATGGAGCTCTTATGCGGTTTCTATATCATCAGGAATAACTCTTTACTTTTTAAATGAAAGTACTACTTCTAACTGGTATATCGAAGTATCAGTTCTAGCATTAGCTGGTATTGTGATTGCTTTTCATAGCTTTGCAACAAACATTAGTCCTGCTATTAGGGGTGCATTTAATGGTGTAATGCTTTTACTTGCATTAATTGCTGTCTACTTAACAACAATTTATATTTAATAAGAATTTATTATCTCTAAATCTTTTTCAGCAATAATTCCGTAGCCACGCGCAAGTATATCTTTTGAATTTTTTTCTATCAAAAACCAATGGATTGTTTCATCAGAGGGTATATCTAAAATTTCTAAAAATTCATTTTTATCAAGATAAGCAGTTATTGTCCTATTTCTAATTCTGTCATCTCGAATACCTGCACGCATTATTCCATCTAAATAAATTTCAGCCAATTTAGTAGTTTTCTGAACTGTTGGAACTTCAATTATATTGTGTGTTTCTCCAAGTCCATTGTTTTCTAATAACGATATAGACTCGTCAACTAATGGCTGGTGCCATTGTTGGAATGCAACAATAACAATTAAATTTTTATCAACAAAATCATCTGGTACAACTTTTTTTTCTTTATTTAAGTTGCTGCCTTGGATAGATGGAAATTGATTAAGTTCTGGACTCATATACGAACTATCACCCGTTTGACAATTGATTACAAACAGAAAAATTAATAATAAAGAACAAAATCTAGACCGGTCCAAGAATTTCCTCAAGGTTTTTTATATTGGTATCAAGTAATTTATTGAACATAGGCCCAAAAAATAATCCTATCAAAATAAATATACCTTTATATTTAATATCCACTGAGTAAGTGAGCTCAGTACCTTTAGCGTTTGCTGATAAAAAGATTGTATCAACTATTTCAAAATTTCTTGAATCTGTTTTGAGAGAAGCTCTTAATGGTGCCCCCCATTCAATAATTTCATAATCTAATTCCAATTCTCTATTGTTAAAATGTGTTTTGACTTTAAAAATAGAGCCCTCTCTTATAGGCTCTTTTGTTATGAGTTCTGCTTCATCTCCCTCATTCCATTTATCTAGATTTCTAAAATCAGCAGTGAATGTAAAAGCGGACTCTATATCTTCTTTAACTGTAATTGTTCTCGAATAAACCGGCATAACTCAATTGTAAGTCAATTAATGGTTTGTATGAAATTAATTTATCTAAGATTTAAAGATCTATTTCTAAATCCAGCAAAACCAATAATTAAAAAGATAGCAATTTTTGCTAATACAAGACCTATATCTCCACCAATTAATCCATCTTGGTAAGGACTCCCATAAGCTCCAAATGATGAAATATTATCATCAATCCAGAGAAACAAGTCGTTAGTGCCACTTAAGGAATTTGCTATCCACTCTATAGCCATTAACCCTGCACCAAAACCCCAAGCATAAGATGATTTTCCAGTATAAGCACCTAAAGCAAAACCCAATACACCATAGCTAACACCTGCTAATCCTGCCATTAATGTTGAGCTCATTAAAGGGGCATAATCGAGTGTTTGGCTTAACTCCATTGTTGCTATTGGTATGTACATAACATTCGTCCATGTAAAGGTTATGAAAAGTCCAAAGAAAATAGCTACAACTGATTGCGTTAAGTAAACAGTCGCTCTTGTCATTGGAAGAGATGCAACGAATTCAAATGTTCCATCTTCTTCAGCTTTTGCACCCATCTTATTTAATAAAACAATAGTGGCTATAGCAACCAAGATAACCCCAAATAGATTCAGAAAGTAACTTGTAACCATCCCTTCAAGTGTAAAAACATTATCCCAATCATCTATTCCTAATAAATTCATCATTGTGTCATTTTCAGACATTCCTCTAAATGCTTCTTTTTGAGTATCAATCAATAAACCTTCCACACTTTCATTTGCAAAAGATAGGGGTAAAATTGTGAAATATAATGCTGGAGCTATAGCCCATGTCATTATAAATTTTCTCGGAACACTCAACATATATTTTAAATAATTAAACATTACTCCTTCTTTCTGTCGTAAAATTCAAAAAAGGCATCTTCTAATTCCTTACCTTCATCTTTTGCTTTCTTTTCGAATGTCTTATATGATTCATCATAAATTTTCGAACCTACCTTAAGGACAGCCATTGTGTCAGCTATTTTTTCTACCTCAGAAATTATATGTGAAGATAATAAAATAGATGCTCCGTTGTTAGAAAATTCTTCAATAGTCTCAAAAAATGTTCTTTGATGAAAAGGATCTAATCCTGAAGTTGGTTCGTCAAGAACTAGTGCTTTTGGTTTATGCAACAATGCTAAAATAACAGCAGTTTTTTGTCTGTTTCCTTTTGAAAGTTCTTTAACTATTTGTTTCACATCCAACTCAAACTTTTCTGCTAACTCCATTGCGTAATCTATGGACTGACCTCTCATATCTGCACCAAGTTTAAATAATGATTTAGAATTTAGATTTTGTGGAAGTTGTGGGTCTCCTGGGAGATATCCGATTATTTCTTTAGCTTCAACAGGATTAGCTATAGTATCTACTCCGGCTACCTTAAGAGAACCCTCTGATGAATTCAAAAAACCCATAAAACTTCTCATTGTTGTTGATTTCCCTGAACCATTTGGTCCTAGTAATGCTTTAACTTCCCCATCATCAACAGAGATATTTATATCCTCTACACCTTTACCATTTTTGTATTTCATGGTTAAGTTTTTTATTTCTATCATAAAATTTATTATATAGAAATTCTAAAGTTGTGATAACTAGTCATTTAAATTCTCTTTATTTTGTTTATTCCTAAGCCAAGTTAAAAGAAGAGCTGGTACTAAAAACCAAAGTATCTCATCCCAACCACCTTGATGCTGTAAAACCGGAGGGGGTATTATTTTTGAAATCATTATAAATAGTTCTGTATGACCCAGCGTGAGATATTAATTAAAGAGTTTGGAAGTAAACCAAAGTAAATAGTCGCAAATGAAAGAGCACTTAATGATAAAATTTGTGATCTCTTTAAGGTAATTCTTTCCACCGGTGTTTCAGGTTTATCAATAGCAGCAACCCATATTGGTCTTAAGTAGAAATAAAATCCTGCGACAGTTGAAAGCATTAATATTACAACTAATACATAGCTCTCATAAGACCAGAGGTTTGTTATCAAAATAAATTTTGAAATAAAACCGCTTGTTAAAGGTATGCCTGCTAAACCAAGCATAAAAATACTAAAACAAATTGTTAAGAACTTGTTTTCAACAAAGAGTCCTGATAAATTCTCAATTGAAAAATCTGATGAAAGTTTTCCACTAATTATGGTAAATATAGTAAATATTCCAATTAATTGAATTGTGTATGCGGTGATATAAAACAACGAAGCACTAGTACCGTTCACACCTGAAACAATTCCAGAAAGTATAAATCCTGACTGAATAACACCACTATAAGCAATCAATCTTTTCATATCCGATTGAACAGTTGCAAAGAATGAACCAACAAAAATTGAAATTATTATTACAGCTAAGAAGAACAATTCAAAATTCTCCATAACAGCTCGTAGAGAAACTATGCATAGCCTTGCTATTACAAGAAAAGATGCAACCTTTGCTACTGATGCCATATACCCAACATATCCAGTTGGAGATCCTTGATAAACATCTGGAGCCCATGATTGAAATGGAGCAGCAGCAACTTTAAATAAAAGACCAACAATTATAAAGAGGAAACCAATAAATGTAGTTAGTGGTACGTTCCCAGCGCCTATATATGGAATAGCGATTGCTGTGTCATAGAAACCTGAGATTGAAAGTGATATATAAACTAAAGCAACTCCATAAACAAGAACACAGGATGCAAGAGATCCAAGTAAAAAGTACTTAAGGGCTGCCTCGTTACTTAATAGGTCTCCTCTATTTATTCCTGCTAATGCATAAAGACTTATTGATCCAATCTCTAAACCGATAAAAAGCATCATAAAACTTTCAGAATCTACCATCAGCATGAACCCTGATGCACTCATAAGAGCTAAGATAATTGCCTCTGTTGTTTTGTCTTTTAGTTGATTAGATGTATTCCAAATTGGAGAAAAGTTAAATAGAAGTATCAGTGCAATAAGGACGTTGCCAAAAAGTGAAAATTCATCAATTAATATTTTCTCAGTAAAATATGAAGATATTCCGTCTGTAAGAAATAATCCAAATTTTAAAAATACGGTAAATATTGTTAATAAAATGCCTCCAAATGTTATTGTTTTTTTAACAAAATCAGATGTCTCAATAGTGATAGTGCAAAACAAAAGAACTAAAGCAGTTGCAACAAGTGCAAGAGTCGGTCCTATAACAATAAGATTGAAGCCTATAGCCTCACTAATTGTACTCAATTCAACCTCCCACTAAAAATATCAATAATCTCAGATATGAGTAATGCATCTTGAGTTACATAACCCTCTATAAAGCTTGGATAAATTCCAATAAACAACATTAAAACTAATAAGGGAACAACAGAGATCATTTCCTTTGAATCTAAATCAACAAGTTCTTTATTTTCTTGTATTGAGATCTCTCCAGTAAACATTCTTTGATAAGCCCAAAGCATATATATTGCTGCGAGAACAACTCCGAAAGCACCTATTCCAGATAACACTTTATATGTAGCAAAACTACCCATAAGGATCATGAACTCTCCAACAAAACCATTTAATCCTGGGAGGCCAATAGATGCGAAGGAGCAAAACAAAAATATTGCTGCATACTTTGGCATTGTTGTCTTTATTCCTCCAAAATCTGAAATTCTTCTTGTGTGACGTCTTTCATAGAGAAAACCTACAAGCATGAATAATGCTCCCGTTGTAAGACCGTGATTTACCATCTGAATAATTGCACCTTCTAAACTTAAATAATTACCAGCTGATATACCAAGCATTACAAATCCCATATGACTAACTGATGAGTAAGCAATGAGTCTCTTAATATCTATTTGAGCAATCGCTACAATTGCTCCATAAATAATCCCAATTACAGATAAAACAGCAATTAAGAATTTATATTCTAAGAAGCCTTCAGTAAAAAATGGGATGGAAACTCTCAATATTCCATAAGCTCCAACCTTTAATAAAACCCCGGCCAATAAAATACTTCCAGCAGTAGGTGCTTCAACGTGAGCATCTGGTAACCAAGTATGGAGAGGAAATATTGGTACCTTAATTAAGAAACCAAAGGTAAACATCAAAAACAATACTCTTGATTGTTCAGTGGTGAAAGTAAGTGAAGATAAAGTTGCAAAATCTAGAGCTAATCTACCTGTTACTCCATAACTTATTACTCCAGCGTATACGGTCCCAATGAATATAAACACTGAACCAAATACTGTGTAAATAATAAATTTAATTGTTGCATACCTTCTATTTTCTCCACCCCAAATCCCCATTAAGAAATACATCGGAATAAGTAAAGCTTCAAAAAATATGAATAGTGAAAGTAGGTCTCCGCTCAAGAAAACACCATTAACAGCAAAATGTAAAACAAGTATCGATCCAATGAACCCTTTACTTTCAGAGTATTTTTCACTTACTGACAAAAATGAAAGCAGCATCAATACTGCTGTTAAGAAAAGAAGCAAAAGAGACATCCCAGATATTCCAAAAGTTAAACTTATTCCATATGATTTAATCCAATCAATAGTATGGATATTGACAAACGAACCTTTTGATTGAGAATTTGTAAAAAGATATAGGCATAAACCAAACGGAATAATACTTAAAAATATCGCAATTGGTCTAAAGAGTTCTGATCTACTTTTTGGCATTGTAAAAATGATTAAAGAACCAATAAGAGGAAACAACATGAGGGTATAAATTAATATACTCATAATGCAATCAATGGGGTGGCTACAAATAATGAAACAAGTAGAAGTAAAAATAACCCAAAATATACAACGTAGTTTCTAACAAGTCCTGACTGAGTAATTGAAACTGTCTTTGAAGACTTATAGAAAAGATTGGATACTCCATTAACAAAGCCATCAATCAGCAGACCGTCGATTATTACAGCTACTTTCCTGACCAATGATTTAGGTATCTGTACAAAAAGTGTGTGTCCAACTTTATTTAAATATAAAACATTTGATGACAATCCTTTTACTTCTTTTAAGAAAGGAATCTCAAATTTAAAATAGGAAAATATATCTACAATATATATCAAATATGCCAAACCTAGTCCTGTAAATCCTGCTCCTATTGATATCAAAGCAAGAATTACGACAGCTATTCCTTCTGGTAGATGGGTTACTTCTACATCAATTAATGTGTAATGTAGGACTTTTTCTAACCCATGAAAAAATGGTGTGTTTATAAAACCTATAAAAATAGAAAATATTCCTAATAGTAATAATGGTCTCGTCATCATTTTTGGTGCCTCATGAACATCATCAATATTATTTGTTGGTTCTTTATGAAAAATTAATAACCAATGTCTTCCCATATAAAAAGCTGTCATAAAAGCTGCAAGTAAGGAGAGTGCCCAGAATCCATAATAAATTCCACCATTAGCGAAAGTAGATGCAAGAATTTCATCTTTAGACCAAAATCCTGCAAGTGGAGGTATTCCTGAAATTGCTAAAGTCCCTATACCCATCATTGCTGCGGTCACTGGCATTTTTTTCTTTAAACCACCCATCTTTTGAATATTTTGTTCGTGATGCATTTCATGTATTACAGCACCAGCACCTAGGAAAAGTAATGCTTTGAAAAATGCGTGCGTAACTAAGTGAAAAATTGCTGCAACATATGCTCCAGCCCCAATTGCTATAAACATAAATCCAAGCTGTGAGATTGTTGAGTAAGCAAGTACCTTTTTAATATCATTCTGATTTATTGCAGCAAAAGCTGAGATTAAAGCTGTTAAGAGACCAATACTTATAATTAAGATGCTTGATAACTCTGAAAACTGTAATAGCGGAGAAATTCGAACCAGCATAAAAACACCGGCTGTCACCATTGTTGCAGCATGAATCAAAGCACTTGCTGGAGTTGGTCCTTCCATTGCGTCTGGCAACCAGCTAAATAATGGAAATTGTGCTGATTTTCCAAAAGCACCAATCATGAAGAAGACAACAATAAGATCTAGATTTTGTGGCTGATTTATTAATGTTGTTGCAAAAACTGTTTTAAATGAAAACGTATCATAGGTATTTAATATCATCATTAAAGCAATCAAAAAACCAAAATCTCCAATTCGATTTAATACGAATGCTTTATTTCCTGCTTTAGCTGCTTCTTTCTTCTCAGACCAAAAAGAGATTAATAGATAAGAACTTAAGCCAACAAGCTCCCATCCAAAGAACATTACTAAAAAGTTAGCTGACATAACTAATAGGAGCATTGAGAAAACAAAGAAATTAAAATATACAAAATATTTAACATACCTAGGGTCACCACTCATATATGAGGTAGAAAATATTTGTATTACCAAGCCTAGGCCAGTAACTAAAAGCATCATTGTTCCCGATAAACCATCAAGAAGAAATTCAAACCTTATTTCTGGTTCAGGAAACCATGTATATAGCTTTAAAGAAATTGGTTTAAATTTATCTAAAAGTAGAACTCCAAACATAAAAAGTGAGACTGTAAATGATAAGAGTGCACCATTTATCGTTATAAACGTTGTCAGTCTTTCATTTAATAATGTAGAGATAGAATTTAAAAATATTGAGACCATCAAAGGGATAAAAACAACTACTAATAGAATATATTCCATTACTACCCTTTCGAAGACCTCAAAATATCAACAGATGCTGTTTCCTGCTTCTTAAAAATAGAAACAATTATTGCTAAACCTACAACCACTTCAGCCGCTGCAACTACAAGAACAAAAAATACAGCAACTTGTGCATCAATAGTTCCAAAGTGTTTTGATGCTGTAATAAAAGTTAAATTTACTGCGTTAAGCATTAGCTCGATGCACATAAACATTATCAAGGCGTTCCTTCGAACCATCATTCCTATGAAGCCAATTGAAAATAATAAAGCGGCTAAAGTTAAATACCAGTCGGTTGTAACTTCAATCATCATCATCTTTCCTTACTGTTTTAGTATCGTAAGCTAATGCAATTGCAGCAGTTGCAGCAACAATTAAAAGTATTGATATGACCTCAAATGGAAACACCCAGCCAGTAAATAGCGTAGATGCAATTAAGTTAGGAGTACCTTCGATGCTGTATTCAACAGCTGGAAACCACAGATCCCATTTAAACCCTGAATTGATAACTACATATGTAAGCAAAGATCCAAGTAAAATTAATGTTCCTAAGACAAGAAACGTTTGACCTTTTATTTCCTCTTTAGTTTGTTCAGCCTTATCAACACCTATCATCATTATTACAAATAAGAAAAGTGTCATTACGGCTCCTGCGTAAACTAACATTTGTACCATAGCCACAAATGTTGCATTCAATGTTATGTAAACAACAGCTAAAGAAGCAAGGGTGAGAACTAACCCCATTGAGTTATGTACTGGATTTTTTGCAAATATAACAATTAATGCACCCGCTAAAACAAAAAGGGCAGGTATGGCAAATAAAATTAAATCCAACATATTACTCTTCTTCTAGTGATTGACCTTTTTCAGGTTCTTTTTTCCCAACGCCTAAGGAGCCTGTCCAGCCAATAGTGTTTTGAAAATCTGGGTCACCGCTAGATGAGGTTGCTCTCATCCATCCATCAGAAGTTTTTAATTCTTCTGGATTAGTTAATTTTGTTTGGTCCTCATGTGTATTAGGTTCTCCTTCGTCATTTACTAGTAATACATCTTTATCAAAAACTGCTTCTGATCTATTTGCAACACTCATTTCAAACAAAGATGTCATAGTAATTGCCTCTGTTGGACATGCTTCAACACATAAAGCACAATAAATGCATCTCAACATGTTAATTTCATAAATAAAGCCGTATCTCTCACCAGGGCTAACTGGATTGTCCTCAGGGTTATCTTCTCCTCTAACATATATACATTGAGCTGGGCATGCGCCTGCGCAGAGTTCGCAACCAATACATTTTTCCATACCGTCTTCATACTTGTTTAAAACATGCCTACCGTGGAAGCGTTGTGGTTTCTCTCTAAATTCTTTTGGATATTTGTCTGTTACAGACTTTCTAAATAACTCTTTAAAAGTTACTTTTAATCCTTTTAGTAAATCGTATCCAATGCTCATAATTTTTTTAACTCCATGGCAAACCAAACTGTCTTATCCCTAAAACAACTGAACTTAAAAGAAGCCATATAAGGGATATGGGTATCATTCTTTTCCAACCTAATTCCATTAATTGGTCATATCTTAAACGAGGTAGGGTTGCCCTAATCCATACATAAATAAATAAAAGGCCAAATGTTTTTATACCAAGCCAAAAAGCGGGCATTAATCCAGAAATTAGTGGAGGTAAAAAGTTTGAAAATGTTGGCCCCAGCCATCCTCCTAAGAAAAATGTTGCTGTAATTGCACACATATTAAACATATTTATGTATTCGGCCAAGAAAAACATAGCAAATCTGAAACCCGAATACTCAGTATGAAAACCACCAACTAATTCTTGCTCAGCCTCAACGAGGTCAAATGGTGCTCTGTTTACTTCCGCAATTGAAGCTACAAAAAATATTGCAAAAGCTACAAATTGAGGAAATATATTCCACTTTGGTATAAAACTTACTATCGCATCTAAAAATGGTATTGGGCTTGAAAGATGGCCTTCTTGGCTTTTAACTATTTCCGTCATTGACATAGACCCAGAATATAAAATTACTGGAACCAGTGAAAGACCCATTGCTGCTTCATAAGAAATCATTTGAGCAGATGCTCTAACGCCACCTAAAAGAGGATATTTTGAACCTGAAGACCAGCCAGCAAGGACTACACTATAAACTGCTAAAGATGAAAGTGCTAGGAAAAATAAAACGCCAACATTCAAATCGGCACCAACAAGAGGGACTCTAATATTTTGTCCATTTATTTCCAAATCAATATCTGGACCTAAAGGAATAATCATAAATATTAAAAATGAAGGAACTAATGCAAGTATTGGAGCCAAAATATACATAGCTCTGTCAGCTTTAAGCGGCATTATTTGTTCTTTTAGTAAAAGCTTTATGGCATCAGCAAGTGTTTGTAAAATTCCAAAGGGCCCCGCTCTATCTGGACCAACTCGTGCTTGCATCCCTGCAACAACTTTTCTTTCTAGCCAAATTAATAGAAGTGTATTGGTTAGTAATAAACCTAGGATTAAAAAAGCTTTAACAAGAGAAATTATTATATCAATTGACATTTAGTTCCTCTCTATTTTTTGCTTCAGTTATATCAAAATCTAAACATGGATCTATATTTTCAAAACCTCTTCTATTAATTGGTGCTATTACTAAATCGTCTGGTAAATACTCATTTATATCTATATTTATCAATATTGAATTAGGACCTTGAATCAAGTTGCCAACTTTTGAATTGATTCCGTATTTTTTTGCGGTTGTTGAATTTAATTCAATAAATTTATGTGCCCCCAGCATTGAAATAGAAGGAGAATTTATTTGTGTACTTGAATCTCCATAAAGTCTTCTGACCATTAATAGAGAGAAATTATCTTCTTCAAGATCTTTAATATTAATATTTATATCTTTCTTGTTTATAACCCCAAATAAATTGCTTGGCTTGTTTAAATTGTCAAAAGTTGGTAGTTTTTCTTGATTTATATATTTTTCACTTAAATAATTGTTAATTTCATTTTCATTTTTATAATTAACATCTTCACCAAGGACATTTAATATGCTTGATAGGTATTCCCATTCAGATAATGTTGAACCAGGGGCAGGGAGTATTTTATTCTGTTTCATTACTCTCATTTCCATATTTGTTACAGTTCCTTCTTTCTCTCCTAAAGAAGTTGTAGGTAGTATCAAGTCGGCTAACTCTGTTGTTTCATTCACAAATAAATCGAGTGAAATTACAAAATCTGAAGCAATTAATTTTTCCTTAATTTTTTGACCAAAAAATGATGAATTTACTGGATTAACTCCAATTGTAAAAACAATATTTTTAGCATTAGTATCGAATTCGTTACAAAATTCATTTAAACCTTTCACTTCATCTATATTTTGTAAAGCACCAAAAGTATTGCCCTTGCTAAACGCATTAAATACTTGCAACTCAGATTTTTCGTTTAAAAAGTTAATTAGCTTATCTAATGATTCTTTTTTTTGAAAAACTGTAGATTTACCTGCAATAACAGTTACTTTTTTCCCTTCAATATTATTTTTCAAATCTTCAATTTCATTTGGATTCCGAATTAATTCAAATTTATTAGAAACTATGTCTGCACCAAAATAAAAATCAGCCAGACCTGCTATTGAAGTATTTGTGTGTCCAAATACAATTAACTTGGAGCCATTCTTGACTGCTTTTTTAATTCTTAAATAAAGAATCGGTAGATTGTCTTTAATATCTTCAGCCCAAACAACTATTGTTTCTGAATTATCTAAGTCTTCGAGCTTTGCTTGAGAATACTGGTCTCCAAAATAACCCTCAAATAAAAGATCATCGCCAAAGTAAATATTGGAACTATCCCTGCTTAAAAATTTATCCTTATTTAAATAATTCCCTATTTCATTAATAACAAAATACTCTTCATTGGTACTACTAGAACCTAATAAGAATTTAACGTTCGGATTATCCAACTCATCAATCTTGTTTTTAATCTTTGTCATAGCTTCAGAGATAGATATTTCATTAAAGGAGTCTTCACTCTTATTCAGAATATTTAATACCCTATTTTCAGAATGAAGATAATCAAAATTGTACCTACCTTTATCTGAAAGCCATCCTTGGTTGGTAAATTCATTATCTTCACCTAATATTCTTAACATTTTATTTTGTGAAGTGTTTAACTCAATAGAACAACCTACAGAACAACAATTACATGTTGAAGAAACTTTTTTCAAATCCCATGGTCTAGCTTTAAATCTATAAGATGTTGATGTTAATGCTCCTACGGGACAAATTTGGACAGTGTTACCGGAGAAATATGATCTAAAAGGCTCATCAGGAAATGTATTAACTTCTGTTTTATTACCGCGTTGTATAAATTCAATTAAAGGATCTCCTGAAATTTCATCTGAGAACCTTGTACATCTTGCACAGAGAATACATCTTTCCCTATCAAGAAGTATTATTTCTGAAATTGAGATTGGCTTCTCAAAGTGTCTCTTTTCTTCAACAAATCGTGACTCTCCTGGACCATAAGCCATTGTTTGGTCCTGAAGAGGACATTCGCCTGCTTTGTCACAAACAGGGCAATCAAGAGGGTGGTTAATTAATAAAAATTCTAAAATACCTTCTTGAGCTTTAGTAACTACCTCTGATTCTGTTTCAACTACAAGATCTTCTGTTATTTCTGTTGTACATGAAGGCACTAAGGCTTTGCCTCTTGGTGTTTCAACTTCAACAAGACACATCCTACACATACCAACTGGTTCTAATCTTTTATGCCAACAAAATCTTGGTATATGAATTCCAGAGTTTTCACAAGCTTCAATCAGTAACTCCCCTGATTTAGCTTCAAGCTCATTACCATTTACTGTAAATTTTATATTTTCACTCATTATTAATTAGTACTTTCTTTGGAAGCAAGCTTTCAACCTCTTCTCGAAAACTTCCCATTAATGAGGTAATTGGAGATACAGCTGATGGTCCTAGTGGGCAAATTGTAGTCATTTGAGGAGGCCAGGCCAATCCGGGAGATATGTTGTCGCATACATCAAGAAGTAAATCTATGTCTGATGTTCTACCTCTCCCACTAGCAATTCTTTCTAATATCATTTCCAACCAAGTTGTACCTTCTCTACACGGAGTACATTGACCACAAGATTCATGAGCAAAAAAACTAACAATACTTTTTGCAGCTAAAACAAGGTTTGTATCCTCATCCATAACCACTACTGCCCCAGAACCTAACATTGATCCAGCATTGGCAACATCATCAATAGTCATTTTTATATCTAACTGTTCTCCAGTAAACCAAGGGGCTGAAGCTCCGCCAGGAATATATGCTTTAACAGATTTGTTTTCTTTTATACCATTTCCAAAATTATCAATAAATTCTCCAAATGAACATCCCATTTCAATTTCAAAATTTCCTGGGGTATTTACATGTCCAGAAAGGCTAAATATTCTTGTTCCTGTTGAGCCTTCAACACCCAGCTTTGCATAATCTTTTCCAGAATTATTTATAATCCAAGGAACAGAAGATATTGTTTCAACATTATTTACCAATGTAGGTTTATTGTATAGCCCTTTTACTGCTGGAAAGTAAGGAGGCTTTAATCTTGGCTCTCCTCTCCTGCCTTCTAGTGAATTTAATAAAGCTGTTTCCTCTCCACAAATATACGCGCCAGCGCCAAGGTGCACTACAACATCTAGGTCTTTCCCAGAATCAAAAATATTTTTTCCTAAATAACCTTTTTCATAAGCCTGCTCAACAGCGTCTTGTACTCTTCGTGCGGGCTTTGCATACTCACCTCTAATATAAATAAAGGCTTTTGAAATATTAGAAGCAAAAGATGTAACTATTATTCCTTCAATTAATTGATGTGGATCTCTTTCAAGTAAAATTCTATCTTTAAAAGTTCCTGGTTCTGATTCATCAGCGTTAATAACTAAATATCTTTCTTCGTCTTCTGCTAAAAATCCCCACTTCACACCAGTAGGAAATCCTGCCCCACCTCTTCCTCTAATGTTCGAGGTTTTAATTTCTTCAATTACGTCTCCAGGATTGTTTTCTTTAAATACTTTTCTAGCTGCACTGTATCCGTTGTTCTTCTCATAAACTTCTATCAAATGACTGTTTTCGGGATTTTCTCTCATATGTTTTGTTAGCAATAGTGTTTCTTTCATAACTACTTTTCCTCTGATGTTCCAATGATTTGAAATCCGGGAGCCGTACTAGATGTTCCTGAATTGTCTTCTATTGCCCAATCAAATGATTTAGTGCCCCCAAATTTATCTTGGAGTTCATCAGCAACTATAACTTCTGGTACTTCTTCTTTAAGATATTTGCATAGTTCTAAAGCTTTAGTAGGTGTTACGCCTTCAACTGTCTCATAATTGATTTGTACAGCAGGGGCTCCGCCACATGCACCGATACATTCAACTTCTTCAAAAGTAAAAGTACTTTCTATATCAGTTTCATTATTTGCTAATCCTGTGAATTCTTTAATATTGTCTATCACTTCTTTTGAATTATTTATTTCACAGGATATAGATTTACATACACTTAATAAATACTTTCCTGAAGGTTCTTGCTTATACATTGTATAAAATGAGGCAACAGATCGAACCTGAACTTCTGTAATGCCAATTAACTTACTAATTTCAACAACTGAATCATCGTCAATATAACCCTCTTTTTCTTGTGCTAAATAAAGAAGTGGCCCCAGAGCAGACCTTTTTTGTGGATATAATTCAATTATTTCTTTAGCTCTATCTATCAATTTACTATCCCAACTCATCTATCTACATCTCCTATTACAGGATCTAAAGAAGCTATAGCAGCAACAGCATCTGCTATTGGGCTATCAGCCATAATGACAGGTAAAGCCTGGAGATTACAAAAGGATGGTCCTCTGACATGCATTCTGTATGGTTTCGAAGATCCATCTGAAACTATGTAGCAGCCGAGCTCTCCTCTTGGAGATTCAACTGCTACATAAGCCTTTCCGGGAGGAACCTTGAAACCTTCTGTATAAATTTTGAAGTGATGAATTAAAGCTTCCATAGACTCATCCAATCTTTGTCTAGGAGGCGGAGTTACTTTCTTGTCTTGAATTCTGTAAGCTCCTTTAGGGATTGTATCCATAACTTGTTCAACAATTTTTAAACTTTCAAATATCTCAAGAACTTTTATTCTCCATCTTGAAAAAACATCACTGTCAGTCAATAAAGGAACTTCAAATTCATAATTTTCAATTCCTGAATAAGGTTGAGTCTTTCTTAAATCCCAAGAAAATCCTGATGCCCTAAGGCTAGGTCCTGTAATGCCATACGCGAAACATTCTTCTGTTGTTAAAATTCCAACATTTTTTAATCTTCCTTGCCATATAGGATTATCTAAAAGCATTTCATCATAGTCTTTTAATTTTTCTGGAATTATTTTTAATATTTCTTTAATGTCTTTCTGCCAATTATCAGGAAGATCAGCGGCAACACCTCCCGGACGAATGTAATTGTGATTCATTCTTAATCCAGAAGTTTTCTCAAAAAAGTTTAAAATTAGTTCTCGCTCCCTAAATCCAAATATCATCATTGACAATGCTCCAATGTCCATTCCTCCTGTAGCAAGTGCTACTAAGTGAGAAGAAATACGGTTTAATTCTGTCATTAAAATTCTTATTGCTTTTGCTCTTTCAGGAACTTCTATATCTAAAAGTTTCTCTGTTGTTAAAGAAAAAACTAGTTCATTAAACAATGGTGAAAGATAGTCCATTCTTGTTGTGTTAGTTGGGCCCTGAAAGTAAGCAAGTTCTTCACCAGTTTTTTCCATGCCTGTGTGTAAATAACCAATAACAGGCTTTACTCTTCTAACAACTTCTCCTTCTAGCTCAACTTGAAGCCTTAATACACCATGTGTAGATGGATGTTGAGGTCCCATATTTACAATCATTCTTTCATCATCTGTTGTTTCTTCACTGTAAACATAGTCATCTACTACATCAGATCCTGTTTGTATCTTTATCTGTTTTTCGTCCTCTTCTTCTAGCATTTTTTGAGAACCTTCATCCGTAGAAGATATGTTCCAACCTCCTTCTTCAGAGTTGGTAGCCCAAAAGTCTAAATCATCCTTTATGTTGTTATCTTCATTCATATTTAATCAACCTTTGGTGCATTCTTAAATTGAACTGGAATTCTGCCTGATCCATAATCTTTTCTAAGAGGATTCCCAGTCCAATCATCTGGCATTAATATCCTTGTTAGCTCTGGGTGGTTTTCAAATTTTATTCCAAACATATCAAAAACTTCTCTTTCATAAAAATTAGCTCCCGGATAAATTTCACAGATTGAAGGAATTGTTAAATCTTCATCGGGAACAGGAACATTCATAATTAAACGAGAATTTTTTGATACAGATAGTAAGTTAACTATAACTTCAAATCGAGGTTCTTTTTTTCTATACCAATCAACTGCTGTTAGGTCTATCATCATTTCATAACCATCTTTTTTGTAATCTTCGACAGTTTTAAAGTACTGATCAATTTCAACATTTATTTCATCAAGACTCATCTGTTGATTTCACCTTCCATTATTTTGTCGTGCAAAGTTAAAATTCCATGCATCAAAGACTGCGGTCCAGGAGGACAACCAGGAACATAAATATCAACTGGGACAATATGGTCTACACCCTGTACTAATGCATAATTATTGAACATTCCCCCTGTTGAGGAACATGCTCCCATTGCAATAACCCATTTTGGTTCGGCCATTTGATCATATACCTGCCTTAATACCGGTGCCATTTTTTGAGATACTCTTCCGGCAACAATCATTAAGTCAGCCTGACGCGGAGATGCCCTAAATACTTCCATACCGTATCTTGCTAAATCATATTTTGCAGATCCT
Source organism: OCS155 cluster bacterium AG-333-G23 (assembly GCA_003282445.1). Taxonomy (GTDB): domain Bacteria; phylum Actinomycetota; class Acidimicrobiia; order Actinomarinales; family Actinomarinaceae; genus Actinomarina. Next base: position 186,550 of record QBZE01000001.1, on the reverse strand, counting down.
GCTGCCATCATTTCAATAGCGCAACAAGCTAGGCCAAATGTTACAGGCCACATCGATTGTGTTCTAGACCATCTGACAGCTTTATCAATAGTTGTGGTAAATATATTATCTGGGGAAAACATTATGCAACCTTTTCCTCAGCTTTGGATTCGTGATATCTTTTTCTTCTTGGAATATTCCAGTCCAAAACATCTTTTTTCCAAACATAATATAAAGTCTCTAGAACAAAAAAAGTAAATATTGATATTACCAATATTCCATACCAGCCAAGCTGATTGAATCTTGTTGCCCAAGCTAAAAGAAAAATTATTTCAATATCAAAAACTATATATAACATCGCGACCATATAAAACTTTACTGGGAATCTTTGAGATGGTTCTTCTTCAGGAAATATTCCACATTCATATGGTGCTAGCTTTTCTGTGGTTGGGTTTTTAGGTGACAATAAATATGAAACACCTAATGAAGCTAATGCAAAACCAATAGCTATTAAAAACATGATTAATACAGGTAACCAACTAATCATTAATTCCCTCCCGTGTTTGTGAAACTTTTCACAAACTATATTATTATTCTAGTACTTCTTTCATACTTTTGGGAGTAGATTACTTACTTGTTTTATTCAATAATTTAAGGATATTTAAGGGCATTATGAACTTAAATCCCAAAAGAAGTATCTCTTTTATTGTTAAGTTCGCTTCATCAAACAGCAGTTCAACTACAAAATCAATAGTGTGTTGATCTAATGAAGCTATATTAAGAAGTCTCTTTGTCATAAAAGGGCTCTGAAAAACCAATCTTGCCAAGGAGCAGCTTAAAAAATGTTTTCCAAATCTTTTATTAAACACTTTCTCATATTTTGTAATACCTTTATTTAACTCTGAACCACTTTCATTAATTAATTGGTGTGTCTCATTAGCAAGTAAAAAACCTGCTTCCATTCCATAAAATATACCTTCTCCACTCATTGGATTAATCATTGAGCCAGCATCTCCAATTAATGCAACTCGATTATGTCCAAGCTTTGGTCTTGAGGATGCAAAAGGCAGCATAAAGCTTTTTTCCATTCTAAGGTTTTCGACTTCAACACCTCTGCTCTCAAGAGTCTTCACAAATTTATCTAGAAGATTTTTTATGTCCATCTTTTCTTTTTTAAAAATACTTAGTGGGACCCCAATTCCTATATTCAGCAAATTGCCTTTGCTTGGAAATGCCCAAGCGTACCCTTTTATCGCTGAAACATTTATTTCAAACATTAGCGTTCTCTCTTTAAATATTTCTAAATAGTTTGGGCTATCAATATATGCCCTAATAGCAATTGCTTTGTTCCAATCACTATTTTGCTTCAAATTTAAGCTTTTTCTTACTCTAGAGTTAGCCCCATCGGCTCCAACAAGAAGCTTTGCTTCAAGAATGTATTTTTCCTTTTCTTCATTTTCTATTTCAACTGATACTGACTCTTCATTGTTAAAAAATTTACTAAATCTATATCCTTCAAAAGTTTCAACTTCTTCTTCTTTAGCTAAATTTAAAATTCTATTATCTAGATCTAATCGTGGAATTACATAAACAACAGAATCTTCTTTGTTTTTTACCTCAGGTATATAATTTTGAATTCCAATATTTTTAGGCCCAAACAATGTAGTTGAGACCACTTCAGGTTCATCTTCTAGAATATGTTCGTTACCAAATCTTTTTAATGCACTAATTACACCTGGCCCAAATGCATCACCACATGATTTATCTCGAGGGAAAATTGCTTTATCCACTAATGCAATTTTTAAATCTGGATTTAATTTTTTGTAAGAGATTGCTGCATTTGAACCCGATGGTCCAGCACCTATAATTACTACATCAAAAAATTGTTTATTTTTCATTTGATATTCTTAAATTAACCTACTCAAGATTAAAAGATAAATTTAAAGTACTTAGAAATTTTCATTTTTCATTTAGTTTATTTTTTTTTCTTTATTAGATTGTGCATTAGTGAAAAACAATACAAACATACCTCCAGCAACGGTACAGAGGCTGCCATTATATCTTCAATGCTTAGATCAAATAGACACAAACTCAGTAGGTATATCCTCAAAAAAAATAGCAGAAATTGCCAAAGTTAACGATGCTCAAGTCAGAAGAGACCTTTCCTATCTAGGAACTCTTGGGACAAGGGGTGTTGGATATGATGTTATAACTCTTCGTAAACAACTTGAATTAGAACTTGGTTTAGTTGACGGCTTAAGTGCGATCATTATAGGGATAGGAAACCTAGGTTCAGCTTTAGCTGAATATGGTGGTTTTAAAGAAAAAGGTTTTAAAATAGTTGGCCTTTTTGATGAGGATCCTAAAAAGTTAAATAAACAAATAGCTGGCTTAACCGTAAACCCAATATCGAAAATGAAAGATGTCTGTGAAAAATATAATGTTGCTATTGGAATTATTGCAACGCCCGAAGAAGTAGCAGAAGAAATCGCTGATAAATTAGTGGATTGTGGAATTAAATCTATCTTAAATTTTGCTCCAGCTATGTTAAAAAACAAACCAGGAATACAAATTAGATCAGTTGATCTTTCTCAAGAATTGCAAATATTAAGTTACTATCTAGACAGAAAACCATTAAAGGTTTCTGAGTAACTATTTTCTTTGAAAATAGCCACCAATTAATGCTCTAAATATTAGAGAAACCACTAGAGAGAACCAAATTATATTTATTGTTTGAAAACTAGGTATTAATAAAAATAAGACTGATGCGCCTATGACTGATGAAGTTATTGTTGTATATGCAAATTCTTTATTTTTATCAAGACCTAATAAAACTCCATCCCAGAGGAACGCATATCCACCGAAGAAAAAGGTTAGTGAAAAAAGAATTGGTAAAAAATTATTTTCAAGTTGGATAAATAGTTGATTTGAGATTAATTCTGTTAAAAATTTAATACTAAAGTAGCTCACAACTGTAGCCACTATAGAAAATACAGCTGTAATTTTTAGCAATGCTTTGTAAAGTCCTGAACCATAATATTTTTTTCCTTTTGAGATATGTTCTGAAACAAGAGTCTGTGAAGCTATTGCTAGAGCATCTATAAAGTTATAACCAAAAGTCCAAATTTGATTTAATACGTGATGTAACGCAACATCAGTCATTGATATTCTTGATGCTTGATTGCTGAGAAGTGCCATAAATCCAGTCAAAAAAGCTGAACGTAGAACTATAGTTGCACCGACAGAAAAGAATTTCTTTCTCAATTTTTGTTCATTTACTTCATCATCAGTTTTAGAAAAAGCTTTCAATTTATTTTGTTGTACGAAGTTTGCATACATTGAAGCAATAAAAAAAGAGATGCTACTTGCTAAACCAATTCCAAGAATTCCAAATTCAAGAACAATACCAAGAAGATAGCTTAGAAATATATTTGTAAGAGTAACAATTATTGAACTTTGAAAAGTAATTTTAGGGTACCTTAAGCCTCTTAATACAGCAGTAGAATGCATATTCAATAAGTAAAATGGAATTCCTATAGCTCTAACTATCAAATAGGTAGAAGCTAAATTTCTTACATCACCTGTTGGTTTAAAAAGGCTTATAAAAAAGTCGTTAAAATTAAAAATAATTATAAAAACCAAAAACCCTAAAAATATTGATGCTTTTCTTCCAAATGAAATAAAGTATTTTAAATTATTAAGCTCATTATTTGTATTGAGTTTCGCTACTAAAGGTGTTGTTCCGTAAGCCAAAAAAACAAATATCCATGTAAATACAAAATAAATAGTTGCACCAATACCTACAGAAGAAAGGGTATCAATTCCAATTAATCCTGCAATTCTTGAGTCAACTAACCCAGCTAGTGGTTCTGTTAGTAGCCAAATGAGTATTGGGTAGGAATTTATCCAGATATCTTTATTGATTTCTTTATTGCTCATTCATATCCTTTGTTTTTTGAAACCCCCATTTCATAATTAACTTATGAGCTTTCTCTCCAAAATCAGCAGGAGTTAAACTAAAACTATCATTAAATTCTTTATTTAAGAAATTATTTACTATTTGTGTGGGTGTTCTTGATTGTTCAATACTCGGTTTTCTAAGTTCCTTTAATAAAATATTTTTCAAAATTTTTTCATTCTCCATGTCTAGTGAATATTCATGCGATTGAAGTCTGTGTTTTAACCCACTTATGAGCTCTTCGACTAAATTATCTATTAAAATACTCATCTACTAAATATTTGTACAATTATTAAACCTGTAGGGCCAGAAATAATTCCTATACCAACTCTATTAAATTCATTATCTAAAATTGTTTTTCTATGAGACTCAGAATTCATTAGCTCTTCGTGACCAGAATAAATTGTTGATGAAATAGCTAAATTCTCACTAACCTCCGTTATGTTCTTTCCTTTAAAGCCAACTTCTCTCAGCCTATCTGTTGCGTAGTATCCATTATTGGGATCTTGATGGCACCAGAAGCCTTCTGTATACATTTTTAAACCATAATTTTTTGCAACATTGGAATATTCTTGATTAAATTGGACAGGATCTATATTCTCATTAATTCTTTCTAGGTTAATTAGTTCAAGCATTGTTAGAGCTTCTTCGTCTTTAGAAATTAATTTGGCCAATGATTCTTGAGGTATTTCCAAACATCCATACTCATCAACTACAACAGAGGAGTTACCCGTAAGTTTTTTTATTCTATTTGTTACCTTAAGTAAATCGGTGCCTGTTATTATTTCTAAACTCTGTTGAGGAATGCCATCCGATTCTGTATAAAAAGAAATAAGGCTTGATTGTTCAACTTTTTCTTTAATCTGATCTGGGAATGTAAATAACGTGACTAAAGAAATTATTAAAGTAAGTATTAAATTACTCAAAAATAAAGAAAGAAAACTTCCAAGTAATTTACTTCCAAAATCTGTGTTAGTTTTTTTTGAAATAATCAAATTTTGAATTAAAGAACTTGAAGTAATTACAGCGATAAATATTATTAGGCCAGCAAAAATTTGAGAGATTTGCTGGTTAGAATTTAGCCAACCACTAACATAAACCCCAATCGAAAATGAATATTTGAAACTTAGAAATATTGAAACTAAAAAAGAAACTATATAAAAAATAATTAATGAGGAACCTTTTCTCCAGCCCAAGATAATCATATAAAATATGAAAATATAAACAAAAATGTCAAGGTATTCCTGATTATTCAGGAAAATAAGGGTATTTTCTAATAACTCTGTCATATAATATATATTTTTTTATTCGCTATTGAAGAGTACTAAAATCACGCTATTGTTGTAATACTTCCTACAAATTATGTAGGAAATTTTTAATTTCAGTGACTGAAAGGAAATTATATGAAGAATCGCAAAGCTTTAGCTTTGTTTGCGATTTTAGCATTAGTCGCTGCGGCTTGTGGTGGTACAGCTGATGAAGTGGTTGAGGAAGAAGTAGTTGAAACTACTGAAGCTCCTGCAACTACTGCTGCACCAACTACTACTGCTGCACCTGCTGCTGATCCACTAGTCTTGGCATCTCTTATGCCTCTATCTGGTGATCTAGCATCGTTAGGACCTGGTATTGCACTAGGAGCAACTCTTGCTGTTGAGCAAATCAATGCTGCTGGCGGTATAAATGGACAACCCGTTCAACTTATTGAAGGTGATAGTGGTTGTGATGGAGCTGTTGCATTAACAAGCTTAAATGATGTTATTGCTCAAGGAGCTCAAGGTGTTATGGGTGCTGCATGTAGTGGTACATCATTAGCAATACTTGACACAGCTATAGCTGCAGAAGTAGTTATGGTATCTCCATCAAATACAAGTCCTCAATTTACCAAAATGGATAAAAAAGGATTTTATGCAAGAACTGCACCATCAGATCTTCTTCAAGGTGAAGTATTAGCTTCTCTTATTGCAGAAGATGGGGTAAGTACTATTTCAATAATTTCAAGAGCAGACTCTTATGGTAGAGGTCTTGCTGAAGCTACTGCTGCAGCTTTTGAAGCAGCTGGTGGAACAGTAAAGACAATTGTTTACCATGCAACTGATGCTACAGAATTTTCTTCTGAAGTAACAGCTGTTGGTAAAGGTGCTCCTGAAGCTATCGTTGGAATATTATTTCCAGAAACTGGTTGTGGTGTTCTTCAACCTGCATTCGAACAAGGTCTTCTTGACACACCATGGTATATGACCGATGGTGTTAAAGATGCTGGACTTAATTCAGCATGTGGTCTTGGAAGTGCTTTAGATGGTATGAAAGGTACAGCTCCCGGCTCAGCTGCTGGTGCTGCAAAAGATGCTTTTGAAGCAGCCTACGCAACAGTAAGTGCGGATGGTTCGCCTACATTCATCTTTGCACCACAAGCTTATGATGCTGTCATGTTAATGGCAATATCTGCTGCTGCTAATGGTGTAACTGGACCAGAAATAGCTTCTGGGTTGGTTGAAGCTTCTTCAGGCGGTACAAAATGTATTGGTGCTGAATGTATAGCTTTAGCTGCTGCAGGTGAGGATGTGGACTATGTTGGTGCTTCTGGAGAAGTCGAATTAGACAAATCTGGTGACCCAACTGCATCTACTTATGATATTTGGACTACAGAGGGTGATACTAACCCAGTTCTTAAATCAGTAGATTTCGGTTCATAATTCTTTAATAGAATTAAAAAAAGGCCTGTTTTTACAGGCCTTTTTTTTATAGTTTTCCTAAATACAAATCTACAACTCTTGGATCGTTTAGAAGTTCTTCTCCTTCACCTTGATATGCATTTCTACCTTGATCTAGTACATAACCCCGATTACTAAATTTCAAAGCTCTTTTTGCATTTTGTTCGACGAGTAAAATTGATACATTTTTTTCATTAATTTCATTAATTGTTTTAAAAACTTCATTTATTGCAACAGGTGAAAGTCCTGCTGATGGTTCGTCTAATAAAAGCAAATTAGGAGAAGTAACTAAAGCTCTTGCTAATGCTAAGATTTGCCTCTGACCACCTGAAAGATTTCCAGCTTTTTCTTTCTTTCTTTCATTTAAAAGTGGAAAGTCGTTGAGAACCTTTGTAATACTACTTTTTCTGTTTTTAGCTAAAGACCAAGCTCCTATTTCTAAGTTTTCTTCAATTGTTAAAGAAGGGAATACATTTTCAACTTGTGGCACATAGCCAATGCCTTCATTGATAATTTTATGTGTTGAAAGGTTTGTCTTATCAACACCATTAATAAAAAATCTGCCTGCTGACACATTAATTAAACCCATGATTGCTTTTAACAATGTTGACTTACCGGCACCATTTGGGCCTATTATTGAAATGATTTCTCCTTCAGAAACAACTAAATCAATACCTTGTAAGATATTAAGCCCTTTTACATATCCAGCTGCTATACCATTACATTCCAATATTGGTTTATTCATCGCCAGTACCTAAATAGGCTTCTATTACTTTTTGATTTTCTCTGACTTCTTGAGGTGGGCCATCAGCTATTAAAGCTCCCTCCGCTAAAACAACAACTCTTTCAGATATTTTCATTACTGCTTCAATGTTGTGCTCAACCATCAAAATAGTAATTCCTTGATTCGATAAACTTTGAATTATCTCTAGTAAATCTTCGGCTAATTTTGGATTAACTCCAGCTAGCGGTTCATCTAATAAAAGAACTTCTGGTTTTTTAATAATGGACCTTCCTAGTTCTAACAATTTTTTTTGACCACCAGAAAGTTCTCTTGCATATGAGTCTGACATTTGTTCAATATTTAAATCTTTCATAATTTTCATTGCTTCTTCTTTAAGAGAATTTTCATATTTTTTTTGTTTTGATAGCTGCATAAATGACTGAAATAAAGAATCATTTGAAACATTGGAACCAGCAAACATTAAATTTTCTAAAACTGTCATTCTGTCAAATACTTTTGTCAATTGAAAAGTTCTAACCATGCCAAGTCTTGCAATTCTATAAGGCTGACTTTTTGTTATGTTTTTATCTTTGTAAAATATTTCTCCATTATCTTCTTCTTGAAATCCAGAAATTAAATCAAAGAGTGTAGTTTTACCTGCTCCATTGGGTCCAATTATTGAAGTTAATTCTTTACTTTCAAAACTTAAATCATCTATGTCTACGGCCTTTACTCCTCCAAAGCTTTTTTTTAAATTAGCAACTCTTATTAAATTATTTGACATTTAAAAGCAACTCTTCTTTCTTTCCTAGTAAGCCACTTGGTCTAAAAATCATAAGAACCATTATCAACAAACCAACTAAAACAAACCTTACTCCAGCCAATTGTTGACCATTTGCATTTTCAAATATCAAAGCAGCCAACTTGTCTGTTTCTGATATTATTACCCAAAATATAATTGATCCAAAAATTGGCCCACTTAAACTACCAACTCCTCCAAGAATCATTATTGCCCAAACATAAAAAGTTAATAAGGGCACAAAGGTAGTAGTTTGAAGAGAACCATAATTAAAAGCTAAAAACACACCTGCCAATCCTGCAATTCCAGCACCTAGCATAAAACTTTGTAATTTAAGCCAAACAGCATTCTTGCCTAAAGCTCGCACAGCATCCTCATCTTCTCTAACTGCTCTTAGTGCTCTTCCCCATGGAGAATTGGTAAGCCTCTTTAAAATAACTAAAACAAATAAAATAGAAATCCAAGATAATAGTCCTACCCAAACCTGCGATGGGTTTAGTTCATATCTTGAAACAAAATTTTCAAAATAAATTGGTCTATATTGCTGGAGTGAATCTGAAAAATTAATTATTCCATATACTCCACCTGTTATTGATTCAAGATCTCTTACTAGAAGACGAAAAATTTCTGCAGCAGCAATTGTAACTATAGCTAAATAATCTCCTCTAAGCCTTATAGCTGGCAATCCAAGCAATAAACCAAATAAAGAAGCTGAAATTATTCCAATGAATAAAGCAAGGAGAAACGGAAGGCCTGATTCAGTTATTTCCCCTTCTCTACCTGCAGCATGAGGTATTAGTAATAATGTAACGTATGCTCCTACACCCATAAAAGAAGCATGTCCAAAATTTAATAAACCTGTTAAACCAAAGTGAACATTTAATCCAATTGCTGCTAATCCATATATTCCAGCAAAAGTTAACAGATTAAAAAGTATTCTCAATGGGCCTTCCTCGTTTAGAACAAATACTAAATAGATAGAAAAAATCGTAAGCAATATAGTTACTACCCATTTTGCAGATAATTTCATGAAATTCTTTCTTTTTGTCCAAAAATGCCTTGGGGTCTAAATAGCAAAATAAGAATCATTATGGCAAGAGCTACGGCATTTTTAGCTTCTGTATGGCCTTCCATAAATGGTAAGGCAACTGAAACTTGAACAAAAATTCCTATCAGCAACCCTCCAACCATTGCACCAAAAGAAGTTCCTATTCCTCCCAATACTGTCCCTGCAAAAATAAGGAGTAGAATTAGAAATCCCATGTTGTATCTAACATCATTTATGATCGCTTGGAAAATTCCGGCTAATCCTGCAAGCATGCTTGAAGAAATCCAAGTAAATAAAATTATACTGTCGGAATTAATTCCTGAAACGCTTGCTAATTCTCCAGAATCTCTGACAGCCCTCATTGCTTTTCCCATTCGGGTAAACGTTAAGAATAGACCAATTACTATCATTACAATCAAGCCAGCAATCAATACCTTAAAATTTCTTGGAGTCATTTCAAAAAACAAGTAAGTCTGCCTTCTTTCAAGGTCTAGTGGAAAATTTTGAACTCTCCCGGTAGCAAATAAAAGGTAGAGGTGACGAATAAATATTGACAATCCGATAGTTACTACTAAAACTGCTATGTTTCCAACTTCTGCTTTCCTTAGTGGCCTAAAGAGTAGTAATTCTAACAATCCGCCAAATACTCCACAAAATATTATGCCTATTATTGCTGAAGTTACAAAGCTCATACCTAGAGGTGAAAACCTTTCGAGGAAGAGCACTCTTGAATCTATTGGACCTGAAAAAAACAAAGTAACAATAGCGCCTAATGCAATAATTTCTCCGTGAGCAAAATTTACAATCCTAGTAACACCATAAAGTAGTGATAATGCTACTGAAGCTACTGAAATTATTATTCCTAATAGCAAGCCATTGCCTAATTGGTCAATCATATTTTATTTCACCCATCATTAAATATTACTTCGGAACCATCGATTATTTCAATCTCTAATTTATAAGTTTCATCAATTTGATTAAGGTATCCTACAGTTGCATTAAGCCATGAAGGGGGCACTGTAGCATTTCCTCTAACGACAATTGGCAATTGTTTTGATACAGTAATTTCATATTTGCCATTCAAAACTAATTCTTTCAAATTAAGATTAGGGCCTAAATATATTTCACCTGTGCCAGATAAAGATGATGGTAAAAGGTTAAGATTGTCTAAATGTATGGTCGAATCAATTGAAAAAATATCTAGTTTCCATAAATCTTGTGATCCTAATTCAATTTCCCAGCCTTTAACCTTAAGCAGGGAACTAGTATCAACTTCTCTAAAAATAATGGCTCTAGGGCTTCCTACAATAGTTTCTATTGCTTCTGGAAATCCTGATCTTCCAGGTTCATCGATAATATCAATCTTATAACCACTCCCAATAAAATAATTTAAATCAATTGTGTTGTCTTCATCAATAAAGACCTGGTGCTCAACACTAGAATCTAAATTGAGATTTTGAAAACTTGAATCAAATGAATATGTACTTAGGAACTGTGCCTTTAAAAAATGTCCGGCTAAAAAAAATAAAAAAACAAGAGTTAAAAATATAAAAACATAAAAACTCACTTGTTCTTTTATATTCGTTTTTCGAAATATTAATAAAATAAAAAATGGAATTATCGTTAGCGGCCAAAAATCTAAGTAGTCATATATAATTGAAGGCCTTAAATATCCAAAAAATATTAAAGAAACTTGGATAATTACTAGTAACCCAAATGTAAATTTTACAGTATTTTGATAATTTTTCACTTAGAGCCGGAGAGGGGAGTCGAACCCCTGACCTGCCGATTACAAGTCGGCTGCTCTGGCCACTGAGCTACTCCGGCGAATAGTAAAATAATAGCAAACAAAAAATTTCAGTTAATTTATTTTTTAATAAATATCTGATGCATTGCTATAGCTCCAGCAATAGAAACATTTAATGATTCAGTATTATTTAACATTTGAATATTTGAAATTACATCTAATTTATTCTTTACTTCCTTGCTGATTCCTTTTTCTTCTGATCCTAAAAAAATTGCAATATTTTGGTGATTAAAGTTGATTTCATCTATTTCTATATCTCCTTCCATGTCTAAACCTACAGTCCATATGTCGAGATTTTTGAGTTTCTTTATTAGTGAGAAAATTGAATTATACATTAAAATATTTACGTGCTCTAAACCTCCTGAAGAAATTGAAAATATTCTATTTGATAACTTTACTGATCTTTTAACTGGTAAGGCTAAAACATTGAATCCAAATGCAGCAGCACTTCTTACAACAGCTCCTAAATTATTTGTATCTTGAATATGATCACATACAATAAAATTTGAATCTTTAAATATACTTATATCTGATTCTTTATAAGTAAGTATCGGATTACAAAAAGCTACTACAGAATGTCTATTGCTAAATTCCCAATCTTTTTTATTCTTTACTTCTCTTATTTTTATATTTTTATTTTCTGCTTTGTGAATTAGAGATGTTAATTTGCTTGATTTGCTATTTATTTTTATATAAATTATTTCATTTACTCGGTTTGAGTCTATTGCAGCGTCTACGGAATTAATTCCCTCAACTATTTTTCCAAGACCATCCACTATCTGTTCCATCTTCAAGACTTATTCCAATTCCTAAGATACTTTCCCTCATTTTATCTGCTGATTCAAAATCTTTTTGCTTCCTTAGGTCTTCTCTTTTGTTGATAAATTCAGAAACTGCTTGGTTAACATTTTCAAATTTAATTTCATATTTTTTAAAGAATTTTGTTAATTCCTCATCTGTTTTTTGATTATTATCTACTTTTATTAAGTCAAAGCCAAGAAGATTAAAAACAAATTTAATGCTTGATTTTAATTCCGATAACTTCTGCTCATTTAATGTATCCGATTCATTTATTAACTTAAATAAGCTTCCTAACATTTTTGGAGTATTTAAATCTTCATTCATAGAATCTTCAAAAATGTCTAAGACCTCTTTACTCTTTAGTTCTGAATCAACTCCATATGTAAAGTCAATCAAATTGTTTAATGTTGATTCAGATTCTTTTAACAAATTGACATTGAATTCTTGAGGGCTTCTATATTGAGATTTTAAAAAGAAAAACCTTAGAACTGGACCACTGAATTCATCTATATATTCGTTTAATAATTTAATATTTCCATCAGATTTGGACATTTTTTTGCCAGATAAATTTAACATTCCATTATGAAGCCAATATTTTACAAATTGTTCTTTTGGGTACGCTCCTTTTGATTGTGCAATTTCATTTTCATGATGTGGAAAAATTAAATCATTTCCACCGCAATGAAAATCTATAGTTCTACCAAGAATTGCTTCAATCATTGAAGAGCATTCAATATGCCAACCAGGCCTGCCGTTTCCCCAAGGAGACTCCCAATATGGTTCATTTTCTTTTGAGAACTTCCAGAGAGCAAAGTCTTCTGGTGCATTTTTGTCTTCTTCTAATTCAACTCTTGTTCCTGAAATTACCTCATTCTTCGTTCTTCCAGACAACAATAAATATTCATCAAATTTTGAAATATCATAGTAGACACCAGATTTAGTTATATATGCGTATTCATTTTTTATTAATGTTTCAATATAACTAATAATCTCTTTAATAAATTCAGTTGCTCTAGGTTCTTTATGTGGCTTAATACAATTTAGCTTTTGGTAAGCATAATCAAATTCTTTTGAAACTCTAATTGCAAGCTCTTTATAAGAGATACCCTCTTCAAAAGACTTTTCGATTATCTTATCATCTATATCAGTAATATTTCTAACAAATATGACGTTGTATTTTAAATACTTTAGATACCTGACAAGAAAATCAAAAACAACTGCTGATCTTCCATGCCCTAAATGGGGTGAGGACTGGACAGTTGGTCCACATAAGTAAATTTTTACTTCTCTTTTATTTAAATCAATTTTTTCTATTGAATTGCTATATGAATTATGTAACTTAAGCATTTTCTAAAAGTATTGTAACAAGAGATGCGGATGCTTTCTTGTCTCCTATAAGACCAAGAAAATCAGCTGTTTTACCTTTAATATTTACTTGACTATCCTCAATATTCAATAGTTTTGAGATACTCTCCTCCAAGTTTTCTCTTTTTTCACTGATAGAAATACGCTGTGAAATAACTGTAATGTCAACATTTCTTACTTTTAATTTATCATAATCAATAATTTCGAGCACCTTTTCTAGCATTACTGTACTTCTTATGCCTTTTTCTGTAGGTTGTTTGGATGGAAAATAATGACCTAAGTCTTTTTTGCCTACCGAGCCTAGAAGGGCATCACACAATGCATGCAATATAATATCCCCATCTGAATATCCTTCAAATCCTTCCTCGTCAAATTCTAAACCTGCAAGATACATGGGCTTCAATGCCGAGTGTTTATGTAAATCCCAACCGTTGCCAATTAACATGTATTACCTTTTTTAATGAAGCTATTTAATAAATTATAATCCGTCGTCAGGTTCTTCTTCTGGAAGATATTGAGATATTTTATCTACGGCAGCTTCTTCATCTATTTCTAATGCACAAGCAATCTCACTTGCTAACGTCATCCTAGCTTTAGCTAACATTCGTTTCAAAGCCGGAGAAATTCCTTTATTTATTTGTGCATGTGTTAAATCTCTTACTACCTCTGCAACCTGAATTATATCTCCAGAAGTCATTTTTTCAGTTAATACTTTATACCACCTACTCCAATTAGTACCTGCTTCTTCCGGTTTCTCCTTAAAAATAGGAAAGACTTTTCTAGAAACAGCACTCTTTGAAATTACAGGCCTAATTACTTCGTCAACATTTTCAACTGGAACCATTACAGTTAAACCATCTAATAAAACTTCTATTTCAAAATACTGAATTCTTTTTGATTTAGGCTCTCCTTCAACAAAAATTTCAACATTTTTATTGACCTTTCTTATAACTTTTGCTGCACCATGATGAGGATGAACTACAAATTGATTTGGTTTATATTTATCAATTACTTTTTTTGATTTCGTTGCCATAGATGTCAACAATACTATAACTAAAAATCTATTTAATGCCCATTAATATATGAAAAACCTACGTTTTTAAGGAGTGTGTCGAAATATTCCCTTAATTGTTGTGCCCTGCTTCTTCCAATTCCTTCTACTTCGAATAATTTATCAGTAGATGCGGTTAATAAATTTGGAAGTGTTTTAAATTTCTGTATTAATGAATCATGAAGGTTATCAGGAAGCCCAGATAGTCTTGCAAGAATTCTGTATCCTTTGGAGGTTGAGACTTCGTCTAATGATTCCATAAATAAAACTGACCCTAAATGTTGAATTGAATTTAATTCTTCATAGGTTAAATTTGCTATTTCATCAACAGCTTTGTTTATATTTCTAAATCTTTTAGCTGGTAAGTGATCTTTTAAAACTAGATCTAAAGTGTTCCTTACTCCTGACTCAAGGGAGTCTATTTGAATCATAACTAATCCTGAATCTTCTCCTAAATCGGTAGCTTCTTTTCTTACTTGTTGAGAAAGTCTTCCAAGTAATTCACCTCTTTGAATAACTTCAAGAACTTGTTGGTTTGTTAATGTATTTTCAACTTCTAGTTCTCCAAGTTCTAACACGGCATCATCAAATCTTCTCCTAGTTCGATCAATTGACTGTAGAGACTCATTGACTTTTCCAAATATAATTGAAGACTCTTCAAGCTCGTTAACACTATTGTCACTAAAAACTTTTATTGTTGAAGATTCTTCTGAAACTGCAATTACACTGAGTTCCGTCTCTACTGATACCCGCTCTGCTGTTCTGTGTCTAGTACCTGTTTGTGATGTTGGTATATTATCCGATGGATTTAAATGAACATTTGCTTTTAAAATATTGTTTACATTTGCATCAACAATAATTGCACCATCCATTTTTGCTAATTCGGACAACATTTCAGGAGTATAAGAACAGTTGTTTAAAGTTATTCCACCAGAAGAAATTTTTTCTAATTTTGCTGAAGTTCCAATAACTATTAATGCTCCTGTTTTTTTATCAGCCACAAGATCCACTCCATTCCTCAATGGTTGACCCGGAATTAGTTGATTTTCAGCCATAAATTTTTTCCTATTCTTTTATTATTTGAGTATTTTATTTATTCGAATGTTACTGTATTATTTTATTATTAATCTAGTTATCAAAGGTTATTGTGGAAAATATTACTTGTAAAGCTTGTCAGGCAGTGGTTGATACAAAATTAGAGTTTTGTTCAAGTTGTGGAGAGTGGCTAGGTTTAAAAATAGATGACTTGAAAACTGAACCAAGATTAGAAGAAAGTAGGTTCGAAAAAAGAACGCGTATACCTCAAATTAAGTGTTCAAGTTGTGGAAATAATAATCTTCCATCTGTCAAAAGCTGTAGAGAATGTGGCCTTCCTCTTGTTAGGCCTCTATCAAGTTACGGTGCAACAGAACTACCAAATAGAAAAGAGGTCCCAGGTATAAGAGCTGTGTTCTTTCTTGCACTTATCATCCCCTTGATTGCAGGAGCAAGTTACTTTTATAATACGGAAATTGCTGAAGAGGTAATTGAAGAGATAGAAATAGTAGATCAAACAACCATACCTACAACATCTACTACCACTCAAAGCATGCTTAAGTTACAAAAACCTTTGTCATGTTCAGCATCTAGTACATATGAATCAGCTAGCTCTAATGATTTTTCATGTGAAAATCTTTACGACAATGATTATACAATGTGGCAAGATAATTCACTAAATTGTAAAGATGGCTGGCTAGAATTTAATTTTTCGAATGAAATATATATAGAATTTATTGTTGTACAAAATGCTGAAAAAAGTACCTCATTTAAAAGAAACTATAAAGTAAGAGATTTATTAATTACAGGTGATGATCCGGATTTAGAGATACAAAAAGAGCTTGAAAATGATAACTTTGAACAATGGGTTGACGTAAATACTACTACTACTTTTTTGAGAATTGATTTTTTAAGCGCTTATCCAGGAGAAGAAATAAATGGCCAAAATTCTTTTGATGAGTGCGCCATACAAGAAATAAGGTTTTTTGGTAAAGGATAGTTTTGATAATTAAAGAACTGTCAAAAGAGTACACAAAAATAGAGAAAAAATTACACTCTATCAACAATTACTTATACAATAACCCCGAACTAGGTTATGAAGAAATTAAATCATCTAAAAAAATAATCGAATTTTTAAAACAAAGTGTAGGGATAAAAGATTTTCAATATTTTGATGATATTCCTACAGCGTTTGTTGGAAAATTAAAAGGAAGAAAATCAAGTAAAGAAAATATAGCAATTTGTATTGAATATGATGCTCTTCCAGGAATTGGTCATGCTTGTGGGCATAATGTAATATCTTCAATCGGTTTAGGAGCTATATATCTTTTGTCTAAATATACAAATGATCTTAATAATGACGTAACAATTGTTGGATGCCCTGCTGAGGAAATAATCCCCTTAACTTTTAAAAATGGTGGTGGAGGAGGAAAAATAAAACTAATTAAAAAAGGAGTATTTAATGAGACTAAAGCAGCATTAATGATCCATCCTGCAACGAGAGATGAGGTTGACCCATTAATGATTGCTGTAAAGCAGATAGATGTTGAATTTTATGGAAAAGCTGCACATGCCTCTGGTTCCCCATATGTTGGAAAAAATGCATTAGATGCACAAATCTTGGCATACAACTCAATAAGTGTTTTACGCCAACAATTAAAGACTACAGAAAAAGTTCATGGAATAATTACAAATGGTGGGGAATCTGCAAATATAATTCCAGATTTTACAAGATCAAGTTGGATGATTAGGGCCCAGCAAACAAGTGAATTAAAAAAACTTGAATCAAAAATTATAAAATGTTTTAAAAGTGCAGCCTTAGCCACTGGTTGTAAATTAAATATAATTGAAGGTAACGGAATTTATGAAAATTTAGTAACAGACAAAAAGCTAGCAACTATATTTACAAAATTTTCAAAAGAATTATCAATAGATATTAAGACCAACAAAGATTTTGATCAATCAAAAAATGGGTCTACTGATTTTGGAAATATATCTAAACTTATTCCCTCTTTGCATGCCTTCTTAGCCATAGTTCCTGATGATGGAAAAGTTGTTAACCATCAGCCAGAATTTGCTGATGCAACGTTAACTACCGCTGCAAAAGAAACTATAAGAAATGGTAGTGTCTTATTGGCAGCCACTGTTTTGGAATTACAAAAATAATTTTTTTTCTTAATCTACTCTTCAACGTACCCAATAGCGGTAGTTTCAATCCCACCTCTTTTTGATTGTTCATTTGTAACTCTTACCCACTTTGGTTTTAGTGTGTCAAATATTTTCTGTGCAATTTCACTAGCTAAAGCTTCACAGAAATGACCCTCTTCTCGAAAAGTCCAAAGATAGAGTTTTAAGGATTTTGATTCTAAACATAATTTATTTGGTTCATATTCAATAGTTAAATCCCCAAAATCTGGTTGACCAGTTATAGGGCAGATGCTTGTTAATTCATCTGTAAAAAATTTAACATTAGTTACATTTTTTGGAGCTGGAAAAGTTTCTAATTTATCGATAGGTTTATTGATTGTTGATTTTAAAACAGATAATTCTTCACTGCTTTCAGGCATATCTGCCATTGTTCCTCCTAGTTTTTTATAAGGTTGTCTAGTTACTTATTAATTAAAGGGTAGTCTGATTCGCAAAGTTTAAAAAACTAGAATTTATAAATTAGTAAATAATGAATCGTAACTGTTTTTTAATAATAGCTCCTGATCTAAGCTTTCTAGTTTTAAAAACTCTTTTGCCTTTTTAAACTCTTTAGAGAGGGTTGTATTTGCCATTAGACGGTTATCAGTGTTCAAAGTAACTTTAAAACCACTTTTTAAAAGAGCTATCGCTGGATGGTTTTCAATTGAAACTTCACTTGCACCTGATTTTATGTTAGAAGATATACATATCTCCAAGGGTATCTGATGATCTAAAACTATATCTGCAATTTTAGAATTTGGTATAAAAAGATCTCCCTCTTGTTTACATCCTTCAATAATTTGCCAACCATGCCCAATTCTTTGAGCTTTACAATTTATGATGGCATCTTCTATATAAGACAAATCTGCTGCTTCTCCAGCATGAATTGTAAGTCCGATATCAGAGTTCCTAATTAAATGACATGCCTCTAAATGAAGGCTGGGAGGAAAATTGAATTCTGGACCAGCTAAATCAAAGCCAACGACCTTATAATTAATGGCCTCAATTGCAAGCTTGGCAACATCTACCGAGTCGTTATTTTGCCTCATACCACACAAAATTAAATTAAAATTTCCCCCAAAATCTTTTTCTCCTTCAAGTAATCCAGCACAAGCTGCTTTAACAATTTCTATTGGGCTTGTCTCTTTATTTAAATGTTGCAAAGGTGCAAATCTTATCTCAGCATTTTCAACATTGTCTTTTCTTAAATCTTCTACAGCTTCATAAGAAATTCTTTCAATATGTTCATATTTTTGCATTAGAGAGATGGTTAAAGCAAATTTGTTGAATACTTGATTATTTTTTGTTGATATATTCTCAAAAAACCAACCCGCTAATTCTTTTTCATTTATTGTGGGAAGTTCAATATTTTCTTTTGATGCAATCTCAATAATAGTCTTGGGTCTTAAGCCACCATCTAAATGGTCGTGAAGTAATGAAGTTTGATTAGCTATGAGAATTCACCTTTTTCTATTCTCTCTTTAAAATTACTTTTTATTAATAACTTTTCTAATACTTGATTTGCTTCAAATATAATTTTTTCTTTATCTAAATCAATAAATTCATAATTCCTTATAACCTCTTTACCATTTACAACAACATCTTTGACTTCTTTAGAGCTAGAAGAAAGAACTATATTATTGATTAAATCATGGATAGGTTGTATTTTTTCTGAGTCTAAATTAATTGTTATAAAATCTGCATATGACCCGTTCTCCATATTGTAAATGTTGTTCTGTAAAGCAAGTCTTTCAAAATTTTGTTTTGTGGCCATATCAAAAACATCTTTGGGTGCTATTTTAGTTTCCAACCCTTTTGAATTGTTAAGTAACAAAGCTGTTCTCGTTTCCTCAATCATGTCGTAATCATCATTTCCACCTGAGCAATCAGTACCAATTCCCCATTTCGCATTATTTGATAACAAATTATTAGTATCGAGTAATTTTCCTCCTAAAGCATGGGTGCTTGGACAAAAAATTGGATAAGTATCAGAACTTGCTAACAATTCTAAATCTCCCTCTTCAACAACATTGCAATGAGCTGCAATTAAATTGCTACCTAATAATCCGATTTCTTGAGCATGTTTTATTGGTGATAGTCCAAAATTTTCTTTAATATAATCAAATTCAACTTTTGTTTGAGAAAGATGCATATGAATAGGTAGATTATTTTCTTCTGCTAACTTTTTCATCCTTAATATTGTTTTAGGATTTGTAGTGTCTGTAGCATGAGGAGCAATAACAGGGTGGATTAAATCATTAGATTTAATAAAATTCTTAACAAAAGATTCTGCCATAATTAATTGTTCTTCGCCAACCCATGGCCCATACTCCGTCATAACGGTATGGCCTATAAAACCTCTAATCCCAGTATCTAAACAGGCTTTTGCAACACCTTCAGAAAAAAAATAGTGGTCGTTAATTGATGTAGTTCCTGAGGAGAGACAATCTAAAATCCCAAGACAAGAAAGTTTATATACATCATCTTCTGTCAAGTGAGGTTCAATTCCCCACATAACGTCATAAAGGGCACTTGCTTGAGAATGTCCTAATCCTTTAACACTAACAAGCCCTACATGAGAATGAGCATTAACAAACCCAGGAACTATTGCAACATTTCCAAGGTCTTCTATCTGACTTCCTCTTTCAAGGTCTTTTTCATCAATAATGCCAGAGATTTTACCTTCTTGAATTTGAATAACTTTATCTTTTAGTACTGTTTGACTGTTTGAAACTACATATTTTGCTTTATAGTTAATTGTCAATTTTATTCAGAAATATCTATAGGAACTCTTCTTACCCTGTATCTTTGCCTTACTCCAATCAAAATGAGCACGACTACTGTAAGAGCGTATGGGATCATTAATACTAATCTTGAATCCAACTCATACACCCCTTGAAGTCTTATCCCAATAGCATCTCCCAAGCCAAAAAATCCACTGGCTCCAAATGTTCCTAGTGGTGTATTAAAACCAAATGAAGAAGCAACTAAGCCGATGTATCCTTTACCTGCAGACATGCCTTCAGTAAATAAAGTCATATTTTCTAACGATAGGAATGTTCCACCGATTCCAGCTAGAACACCCGAAAATATTACTGTTAACCATTTCATTCTTAAAGTGTTGATTCCTGCATCTTCTGCAGCTTCTGGGTTCTCGCCAGTTGCCCTTATTGCGGTCCCCAATCTTGTCTTGTAGTAAACAAAGTAAAGAAGTATGGCTAAAAAGAATACTAAGTATACAGATGGAGTAAAACCAGAAAAAATTAATTCAAATCTTGTATCTTTCAAAAATTCAATTTCAATCGGGTCTATGCCCTGAATAGATGGATCGGAGAAAAATCCCCTGCGATCAAATAATGTCTCTAATAAATATCTAGTAAAAGCAATTGCAAAAATATTGATAGCTAGCCCCGCTAAGACTTCATCTGCACCTAGATTAAAACTGAGAACACCAAAAAGAATTGCAGTTAATACTCCAGCAGAAACACCAGCAATAAAACCTGTTAAAGCACTGCCTGAATAATAACTTGCTGCAACACCTATAAAAGCTGCATTGAGCATTTTACCTTCTAGACCAATATTCAATACACCAGAAGCTGAACACATAGCAGCCCCAAAACCTATTAAAGCTATCGGTGTCATGCTTCTTAATACACTCCTAAAAAGAGATATATCAAATACTTCAAGCCATTCCATTACTTAACCTTCCTTGAGAAGAATTTATCCAACTTCTTAACAAATTCAAAACGCTCTAATGAACTAACTATTTTTTGAGCACTGACAAAAAAGATAAGAATCGACATTAAAATAACTACAATCTCTCTAGATACTTCAGTTTTATAGTCAACAAATAACCCGCCATTTTTTAAAGCGGCATAGAAGAGAGATGATATTAACCCCCCTAAAGGTTCTAGTTTTCCAATAATTGCAATTAAAATTCCATCAAAACCTTGATTGAATGCCATCTCTTGATAAAAATTTCTTGTATTGCCAAGAACAATAACTGCGCCAGCTAAGCCTCCAATTGCTCCTGAAATTAACATACCAGTTATTGCTGATCTGTCTGAAGGAATTCCAAGATACGAACTATATCTAGATGGATAAAAACCAACCAAACCATCTCCTCCTGATCTAAGTTCATATCCAAAAGTAGTTTTATTTAATACAAAATAAGCTGCAAAAGCTACAAATACAGCAATAAAAAATCCTGTGTGGAATTCAGAGTTTGGAAAATACTGCTTTAACTCTGCTGTTTCCAATATTCTTGCTGTTGTTGGAGCAATAGGTGCAGCTCTAAATGGTCCATTACACATATATGAGACAAACAAGACAGCAACGAAGTTAAGAATAATAGTAGAAATAATCTCACTAACACCTGCATAAACTCTGAGTAAAGCTGGCATAAGCATCCATAAAGCTCCAACTAACATTCCTATAAATATACAAAGAGACACATGACTTAAGTGACCTAAAGTAGTAAATCTATATCCCGCCCAAGCAGCATATAATGCACCAACATACATCGAACCGTTAATTCCTATATTGAACATTCCTACTCTAAATGAAATTACTGTAGCAACAGATGTCAAAATATATGGTGTTGCAATGTTCAAAGTATTTAAAATATTTCTTTGCCCGACAAATGCACCTTCATAAAATAACTTTGCTATATCTGTTGGAATAAAACCGGTTACTGTAAGTATTGCATAGGCTACTCCGGCTGTAATAAACAATCCTGCTATTAAAACAAGTATGTCTTTAAAAGAAAATTTTTCCATTTCTAACCTTTTATTCCAGCCATATATAAGCCCATTTGTTCTTGATTAACTTTCGAAGGATCAACCCATTCAACAAACTCTCCTTCATAAATAACACCAACTCTATCGGCTACTGACATAACCTCATCAAGTTCTGCTGAAATTAAGAGAACCGCTTTTCCTGAATCTCTAATTTCAACAATCTGCTCATGAATAGCTTCAATATTTCCTATGTCTACCCCTCTGGTAGGCTGTGAAGCAATTGTTAATGCCGGTTCCTCAGAAAGCTCTCTTGCCACAACGACCTTTTGTTGGTTACCTCCAGATAAAGAGCCAGCACGAATAGTGACGCCTGGCGATCTGATGTCAAAAGTTTCTCTTAATTCATTACTATGTCTTAAAATATTTTTCATGCTAACTATTCCTCCTCTTGAAAGAGGTGATCTGAAATATGATGTTCCAATTAAATTTTCCCAAATTGCTAATCTAACATTTAATCCAGTATTTGATCTGTCTTCAGGAATGTGAGCGAGACCTTCTCTTCGTCTTTGTCTAGGAGAATTCTTTTCAATATTTTTTCCTTCAAAAAGTATCTCTCCTCTACTAGTGTCTCTTAAACCAGCCAGGGCTTCTACGAGTTCTGTCTGACCATTTCCATCTACTCCGGCTATGCCTACAATCTCTCCTTTTGCTACTTCAAAATTTACTCCTTTAACAGCAACTAGTCCCCTTGCATCATGTACCCATAGGTCTTTAACCTCAAGTACAACATCAGTTGGTTTAGATTTTTCTTTTTTAACTTGTAAAAACACTTCTCTTCCGACCATTAAATTAGCTAATTCTTTAACAGATGTTTTTTTTGTTTCAGAAACCCCCTGTACCTCTCCATCTCTCATTACTGTTACTCGATCAGATATTTCCATTACTTCTCTTAGCTTGTGGGTAATAAATATTACTGTTTTACCTTCATCAACTAAACTTCTAATAACCTGGAAGAGTTCATCTGTTTCTTGAGGTGTTAGAACTGCTGTTGGCTCATCCAATATCAATATATCAGCGTTCCTATATAGTGTTTTTAAAATTTCAGTTCTTTGTTGAACTCCCACAGAAGCATCTATCATACGAAGATTGGGGTCAACATCCAATCCATATTTTTCAGCAATTTCTGAAACATCTTTATTTAATTTGTCCCAATTAATCAAACCATTTGAATTTCGTGGTTCTTCTCCTAAACCTATGTTTTCAGCAGCGGTAAAGGATGGGACTAGATGAAATTCCTGATGAACCATTCCAATTCCCAGTTTTATAGCCGCGTCAACTTTATTTATTTGTACTACATTCCCGTTAACAGAAACTTCACCTTCATCGGGTTGTTCTATCCCGTAAAGTATTTTCATTAAAGTTGACTTACCTGCACCATTTTCACCAACTAGTGCGTGTATCTCACCCTTGTTTACTGTAAAGTCGACTGATTTATTAGCTACTACGCCAGGATAAGATTTGGTAATTCCTTTAACTTCTATAGCTAATTCTTTTTGTTTTTTATTCATAAGAAATATAGTTTAAAAAATTTCTTAGCCCGAAATAAATCGGGCTAAGAAATAATCAAATTTTAGCCACCGGCAGTTACGTCGGTAACAACAATCTCGCCAGAGATAATCTTTGCACGTACTTCTTTCACTTCTTCAAGAAGTGCAGGAATCTGTGCAACCATATCAGCTGGTCCTGTTTCTGAGAAGAGATTTGTTTCATCTACAATCCATGTAGCCCCAACAAAGTTCTCAGCTAATCCATAGCTATCAATTGATGTGAAGACTTGACCGTCTGCAGCAATTGTATCTTGGATTACTTTATATACAGACTTGTCCACACCTTTCATCATTGATGTGATCATTGTGCCTGGTTGTATGTAATCTTGATTTGAGTCAACGCCAACAGCATAATTGCCTGTTTCAGCAGCTGCTTCGTATGCACCGTCTCCAGTAGCACCACCAGCCGCAAAAATAACGTCAGCTCCATCTTCAAAACAACTTAGACCGATTTCTTTTCCTTTTGCAGGATCTCCCCAGCTACCAGCGTAACCAGTACAGAACTCTACATCAGGATTAGCATATAATGCTCCTTCTTCCCAACCAGTTTGGAACTTTCTAATGATAGGAACATCCATTCCTCCCATGAAAGCAACCTTTCCTGTCTTAGAAAGTTTTGCAGCAATATATCCTACTTCGAAAGATCCTTCATGCTCTTTGAACACAATGTTTGCAACGTTTGGTACTAAATTACCATCTGCGTCAGTTACAACCATATCTACAATGGCAAATTGAATATCAGGGTTAGCTTGTGCAGCTTCTAATATTCTTCCAGCTTCTGAGAAGCTAATACCAATGATAAGGTCTTTACCGTCAGCAATAAAGTTAGCGTATGCTTGTGCTCTTTCAGCTTCTTCGGCTTCTATAAAGTCACCTTCGATTGGAAGGTCAGCAACAGCCATATCAAATCCTCTTTTAGCAGAGTCCATGAACGATCTATCACCAAGTGCTCCTACAACCAAACCAACTTTTAATTTCTTTTCTTCTGGTGCTGGTGCAGCTGTTGTTGCTGGAGAGTCTAACGTCTCTGCAGGCTCTTCAGCTACCTCTACTGTCTCTGTTGTTGATGTATCATCTCCGCCACCACAGGCAGACAACACCATCAAAAGAGATAACACTAGAAAGAAAGATTTTTTCTTAGTAGTTATCATCTATCCTTACTCCTTCTTTATTTAAATAAAGATACTTTTCTAATTGTATATGAATTATTTTTAACTGTCGTTCTGATTGGAATTAAAAATGCTTATTTATTTTAGTAATTCTGAAGTTTTTGTTATTATCGAAAATAATTTTTCATCATCTACTTTATTCATCCAATGAACATTAGGATGTCGTCCTGAAATATTGTTAACATCAACAACTGTTTGTCCAATTGTTAATTTAGACTCTGTTTCAACCTCTACATTTACAACCTCTCCGGTGGTGAGAGTGTTGTCTACTAGGTATGCTGTCACAAAAGCATCGTGCACTGGTGTACCGTCCGGAAATTTTTGTTTAACTATTTCTATGTCTAATAAAGAACCGAGCAACCCTGAAAGTAATTTGCCTGTTTCTGAACCTGTGGCAACAATTCTTTCTATTCTTTCTTTTGTTGAGATTGCTTGATGAGTTACATCCAGCCCCATCATAACTAATGGAACTCCCGAACTTAATACAATATCAGCAGCTTCTGGGTCTACTAATATGTTAAATTCTGCAACTGGAGTATGGTTTCCCATCCCAGCACCTCCACCCATAAATACAATTTTCTCAATTTTGTTTTTTGTATTAGGAAAATCTCTTATTAGTTTCCCAATATTTGTCATTGGACCAAGAACAGCTAAAGTAATTCTTTCATCACTATTTTCAAGCGTATCTCTCAAAAATTCTACTGCTCCTGAGCCCTCTGCTTCCTTAGAGGGTTCTGGAAATGGAACGAAGTTTAATCCGTCTGTTCCGTGAACCCATTCAGCAGTTTCTAGTTCTCTTTCTAATGGTTCTGCCTCACCTTCAAATACAGGTATTTCATTTCTCCCTGCGTGTTCAAGAATCCTTAGTGCATTTCTGGTCCCAACATCAACTTTTACATTTCCAGCAACAGTGGTTATCCCTAATATTTCATCATTTGTGAAATGTGCTAAGGCTATAAGAATTGCAACAGCATCATCTGTACCGGGGTCAGTGTCAATTATTAATTTCATAAATTTTTATATATTAAAATTTTATGATTCAGTATCAACAAAGTCAACTTGAGGTTCGTTTGGAGCCTCAACAGCTTCGAAATTAAGAATGCCGTCTTTCTCATCTAGGGAAACTATTATTGTTGATCCTGCTTTATATTTTCCTTTTAGCAATTCTTCAGAAAGTGGGTCTTCTAAAAGTCTTTGTATAGATCTTCTTAAAGGTCTCGCTCCAAACTCTTTGTTATAGCCTTCAGTTGCCAAGTGCTCTTTTGCTTCATCTGAAAGTACTATTTCTAAATCTGAATTTTTCAACTGCTTATGAACTCTATCAAGCATAAGATCAACTATTTCTTTAACTTCATCGAGTGTTAGCTCGTGGAACACTATAGTTTCATCAATTCTATTCAAAAATTCTGGTTTAAAGTATCTCTTAAGCTCTTCATTAACTTTTGATTTCATCTTCTCGTAAGAACCGCCATCATCTAAATTGCTAAATCCAATATTTTTACTTAAATCTTTTGTTCCAAGGTTAGAGGTCATGATAATAACAGTATTTTTAAAATCTACCGTTCTACCTTGAGCATCTGTTAATCTTCCATCTTCAAGAATTTGTAAAAGAGTATTGAAAACATCTGGGTGTGCTTTTTCAACTTCATCTAATAGAACAACACTAAAAGGTTTTCTTCTTACAGCCTCTGTTAACTGACCGCCCTCATCATATCCAACATATCCTGGAGGAGAGCCGATAAGCCTACTAACAGTATGTTTTTCCATATATTCTGACATATCAATTTGTATCAATGAATCTTCATCACCGAATAAAAATTCGGCTAAAGCTTTGGCTGTCTCAGTTTTTCCAACACCTGAAGGACCTAAGAATATAAAGGATCCTGACGGTCTTTTAGGGTCTTTTAAACCAGATCTTGTTCTTCTAATAGCTTTAGAGACTGCAGATATTGCCTCTTCCTGACCAATAATTCTTTTATGAAGTTCTTTTTCCATCTCAAGCAGTCTGGCTGTTTCTTCTTGTGTTAGTCTATGTACCGGAATTCCTGTCCATTGTGCTAAAACTTCTGCTATTTCCTCTTCATCAATAACCATCTCGACTTCTGATGAAGAAACTCCTTCTAAGCTATCTATTTCATCAATAACCAATTTTTCCTGATCTCTAATTTGTGCTGCTTTTTCATATAGTTGAGAGTGGACAGCATCAATTTTTTGCTCCCTTAAATTTTTTAATTTATCTGAAAACTCTTTTTGTTCCCCTTCAAGAGGTTTCTTGTAAACCCTCATCCTACTTCCAGCTTCATCAATCAAGTCAATTGCTTTATCTGGTAAAAATCTGTCTGAAATATATCTGTCAGCCATATTTACTGCAGACACAATAGCTTGGTCTGTAAATCTTACACCGTGGTGAACTTCATATCTGTCTTTCAAACCATCTAATATTTCTATTGCATCTGAAAGGTTTGGTTCATCAACTTGCACTGATTGAAATCTTCTTTCTAAAGCAGCATCTTTTTCAAAATGCTTTCTGAATTCTTCTAAGGTTGTTGCTCCAACGGTCTGGAGCTCTCCTCTTGCAAGCATTGGCTTCAAAATAGAAGCCGCATCAATAGCTCCTTCTGCAGCGCCTGCACCAACTAAAGTATGAATTTCATCAATGAAAAGAACGATGTCTCCTCTTGTCTTAATTTCTTTCAAGACTTTTTTAAGTCGTTCTTCGAAATCACCTCTGTATCTTGAACCTGCTACTAAAGCAGATAGATCGAGCGTGTATATTTGTTTGCCCTGAAGAGTTGATGGTATGTCTCCTGAAATAATTTTTTGTGCTAGTCCTTCTACAATTGCTGTTTTTCCAACCCCAGGCTCGCCAATAAGAACTGGGTTATTTTTTGTTCTTCTTGATAATATTTGCATAACTCTTTCAATTTCAGTTGTTCTTCCAATTACAGGATCTAATTTTCCTTCTTTCGCCATACGTGTAAGGTTTCGACCAAACTGATCTAATATTGCAGACCCCGTTCCAGAACCTGGCCTTTCTCTTCCTCCTGTAGAAGCAGCTTGTGGCTTTTTTCCTTCATCAGAATTAGATATTAATTTGATTACAGTTTGCCTTACCTGTGACAATTCAGCACCTAGTTTTTTCAAGACTTGAGCTGCAACGCCCTCTCCTTCTCTAATCAATCCAAGTAGGATATGCTCTGTGCCGATATAGTTGTGGCCTAGTTGAAGAGCCTCTCTAAGTGAGAGTTCTAATACTTTTTTTGCTCTTGGTGTGAATGGTATATGCCCACTCGGAGACTGTTGTCCTTCTCCTATTATTTCTACGACCTCAGACCTGACACTATCAATATTAATATTTAGTTCTTCTAGAGCTTTTGCGGCATGTCCTTCTCCTTCTTGGATTAACCCAAGTAAGATATGTTCTGTTCCTATATAGTTGTGATTTAAACGCCTTGCTTCCTCCTGAGCTAGGACAACAACTCTTCTTGCTCTATCTGTAAATCTCTCAAACATACAACTATATTAATAAGACTTTGTTTATACATCTAAATCAAAATTCCAACTATTTATAAAAGTCTTTTATTGTTGTGTGTATGGAGTCAAATACCTTAAAAAAAATTATACCTATTGAACAATTATGGATTAATTTAGATAATTTTGAAAATAGATTATACGAAATTAGTAGTTCTAAAGATTCATATTTAAATGATATTTCACAGTATTTAATAAAGGCAGGCGGAAAAAGATTTAGACCTATTTGTACGTTGCTAGCTGGAGAATTAGGTAATGGAAGCAATGAGAAAATTATTGATGCGGCAGTAGCTGTCGAGCTAATTCACTTAGGAAGTCTTTATCATGATGACGTAATAGATGAAGCTGAAACAAGGAGAAGCGTTCAAAGTGCAAATGTAAAGTGGAATGCGACTTTATCAATACTCGCAGGAGATTATCTTCTTGCAAGGTCTTCAGAACTTGCAGCCGAAACTTTAGGTCTTGAGTCAGTAAAATTACTGGCATCCACTTATGCTGAGCTTGTTGAAGGACAGACAAAAGAAGTTCAATATCAATATGACACAGACCACAATACAGATGATTACATGAAAGTCATAGAAGGAAAAACAGCTAGCTTAATTAGAACTAGTGCAAAACTAGGAGCTATGGCTGCTGAATGTGATGAAAAAACAACTAAAGCAATTAGCAAATGGGCTTGGCATAGTGGATTTATTTTTCAAATAACAGATGACATTTTAGATTTAAGTTCTGATACTGAAACTCTCGGCAAGGAAGCAGGTAAAGATATTCTTGAAGGAACTTACACTCTTCCAGTCCTTATTGCTTTATCTAAAGATAAAGAAAAAATAAAAAAAATATTAAAAGAAGTAAAAAATTCAGAAATCAGTTTGTCTGCGGTCATTGAGGAATTTAATAATGAAAAAATTATTAATGAATCTAAGAAATATTTAGATTACCACTTTAAAGAAGGTAAGCAGAGTTTAAATGATATTGGAGATTCTAAAATCAAAGAAATTCTAGATAATATAACCAACTACCTGATAAATAGAAGTAATTAATTTTCTGGTTTTAGATGTGGGAAAGCTAACACTTCTCTTATTGAGATATTGTTGGTTAAAATCATTACAAATCTATCAACTCCAAATCCTAACCCGCCAGTAGGTGGCAATCCATACTGGAGAGCTTCTACATAGTCTTGATCTTCAACATGTGCCTCTTCATCACCTTTAGCTTTTTGGTGTGCTTGTGCCTTTAATCTATCTTCCTGTTCTTCAGAGTCAATCAACTCTGAGAATCCATTAGCCAGTTCACTTCCAAATGCAAATAACTCAAATCTTTCAGTAACCCCTGGTTTCTTTTTGTTTTCTCTAGCAAATGGGGAAACCTCAACTGGATAGTCTGTAACAAAAGTAGGACTAGTAATATCGTCTTCAATATAGTTTTCAAAAAGCTCATAAACTAATAGGCCAACCGTTTTGGCTTCTGGTTTGATGTCTAAGTTCTTTTTTAATTCACGTTTTACTTTTTTTATATCAGAGTCATGCTTAATATCAACTTTAAACTTTTTTGAAACAAGCTCATACATACT
The DNA here is from genome assembly GCA_003282445.1 of OCS155 cluster bacterium AG-333-G23. Taxonomy (GTDB): domain Bacteria; phylum Actinomycetota; class Acidimicrobiia; order Actinomarinales; family Actinomarinaceae; genus Actinomarina. The sequence continues at coordinate 156,469 of QBZE01000001.1, read as the reverse complement.
AACTCTTTTCCATGGTCCAGAAAAATCGGCTTCAATATCCATAAATTTAATATTCTTTTCAATTCCTAATTCATCAAATATATATGTAGACATATTTTCTACCATATCCATTACCGTAGTTACATCAACATAAGCCTCATAACTTTCCATCATTGTAAATTCAGGCGAGTGTGTTTGGTCTATTCCTTCATTACGAAATACTTTGCCTAGCTCAAACACTTTTTCGAAGCCTCCAACTATTAATCTTTTAAGGTACAACTCCGGAGCTATCCTAAGAAACATATCAATATCTAAAGCATTATGATGGGTTGTAAAAGGTTTTGCTATAGCGCCTCCAGCTTTAGGTTGTAAGATTGGAGTTTCAACTTCAATAAATCCCTTCGACTCCATAAAATTTCTAATTAAATTTATTATTTTTGATCGTGTCTCGATTGTCTTTTTTGAGTCAGGATTAACAATAAAATCAAGATACCTTTGTCTAAATCTTGTTTCTTTATCTTTTAAACCATGCCATTTTTCCGGTAATGTTTTTAATGACTTTGAAAGAATAGTGCTAGATTTTACCTTTATTGATAGTTCCCCTTTTTTAGTCTTCATTATTTCTCCAAGGGCTCCTATGATGTCTCCTGAGTCGTAATTTTCAAAAAAGGAAAGTTCTTTCTTTGACATATTGCTTTTATCTATTAAAAGTTGTATTTTTCCTGTATTGTCTAATAAATCAAAAAATGAGAGCTTTCCAAAAGATCTTGCTTGTAAAATTCTTCCTTTAATTGAAACATCAATTCCTGTATGTTCCCCGTCGTTTATATCTTTGTGCTTCGTAATAATATCTTCTATATCAACAGTTCCTTCAAAGCTTGTTGGAAAAGAATTGGAACTTAATTCATTAAAAAAACTTATCTTTTGTTTTCTTAATTCGAATATTTCCTTTTCTGATTTTGAAAAATTACTCACCTATATAGCCTAATTATTTAATTTATATATTTCTTCAAGTCCGTCTAATGTTAAGTTTTCTTCATATTGAGATTTTAAATTTAAAAGCGGTTGAATAACTTTACCTAACCCACCAGTAATAAAAATTTTAGTCTTCAGACCAGATTCCAAAATTATTTTCTCAATCATAGAATCGATCATTGACGTATGCCCTAATATTAATCCACTTTGTATTGCTTCATATGTATTTTTTCCAACCACATTTTTTGGGGTTTCAAGCTCAACAGACTTTAAAGATGATGTTTTTGATGTAAGAGCATCTAGACTAATTTTTATACCGGGTGCAATTGCTCCTCCTAAATATTCTTTCTTTTCATTTACTAAATCAAAAGTTGTGGCGGTTCCAAGGTCAACAACAATCACTGGTGATTTTACTTTCATATATCCGCCTATTGAGTTAGCAATCCTATCTGGTCCTAACTCCTTGGGATTGTCTATGTTAACTTTTAAGCCAGTTTTTATTCCAGGTCCAACTACTATTGCCTCTTTTGAAATAAACTTACTTGTCGCTAATGCAACACTGTTAGTAATCTGTGGAACTACAGAACAAATAATTGCTCCGTCTACTTTGTTTTCTTTAATTGGTTCAATGTCAATAATTGTTTTGAACATCATAAGCAGCTCGTCAGAAGTTATAGTTTTCCTGGTAGTAAAGCGATAGCCTATCCATTCATTAGAGTTTCCAACACCTACAGTTGTCTCGCTGTTGCCAACATCAATAGCAATAATTTTTTTCATACTCTCTCCAATTTAAATTCAATATTGTCAATTAATCGAATATTCTCAATATAGGCTGCAATGATTATTATATAATTCTCTGTTTTCTCTAAAGGATCCCCAAATGTTTCTGGATCTACTATCGCTAAATAATCTATTTCTATATCTCCGTCTGAATAATAAGATTTTAACTTTTTAAAAATATTTAAATCCTTTTTTTCGCAAAATTCTTTTTTTGAATGGTTAAGTATTTGGTTAATTAGTCTTGCTTTTTCTTCTCCGTATTTGCTGAGTAATAAATTCCGGCTACTTAAAGCTAGTCCTAAATTATCTCTTACAGTCAACCCTTCAATTATTTTTATTGGATAATTTTTTTTATTTACCATTTCTTTAATTAAGAACAATTGCTGAGCATCTTTTTTTCCAAAAATTGCAATCTTTGGTAGAGTTAATTGAAATAGCCTGTTAACAACGGTAAGCATTCCATCAAAGTGGCCAGGCCGTGAGTTGCCTTCAAATTTTTTTCCTATAGGTCCTGAGTCAATTTTCTCAAACCCACTGTCTGGATAAATATAATTATTTTCTGGAATAAATAAATAATCAATATCTAAATTGTCTAAAGTTTTAATATCATCTTCAATCTTTGATGGATAATTACTAAAATCTTCTTTACTATCAAATTGCAGCTCATTGATAAAAATTGTTACCATTGTTGAGAGCCCAGACTCTTTACCTTTTTTAATTAATGAGAGATGACCTTCGTGTAAAGCTCCCATGGTTGGAATCAAACATATTTCATCATTTAGAATGTTTTGATCTATTTCTTTAACTATTTTCATATTTATCGTGCCCTTATATTGGTGCCCGTAATTACTTGTAGATTATGTTAACTGCTTTTTTTAAAATTTGGAAATTTTTTATATAGAGTTAGTTAAAAAACGTCTAGCTATTTGGAATGAATGATATTGCTGTTGGAGAAAGCGGCTTACCTAATATTCTTTCAAGAATTGTTCTAGCTAAAATAGGATCATCAAGTAATTTTGAATAAATCAAATATCCTGCAAGTATCCCTGGTACTTCTTCATCTAAATATTCCCTATGAATTAATAGCTTGATATCTTTATCAGATAAAGCTTCCTTGATAGCTTCAAAAATTAGTTCTATTGATTCTTTCTGAGTATTTTGACCTAAAGGAAAATGATAAGTTCGGAAACCTACCTCTTGATAATTTGTTAAATTAAAATCAGATTCAAGTAAAGAAAAGATGGAGTTGATTCCTTGGGACTTTAGCCACTGAATTTCTTCTTCTCGTCTTATTTTTCTTGCTGTTAATCCGCCTCCACCAATACATTCAGATACTGCAAGCTTACCTTCAATTACCCAATAAAAATCATTTGGTTTTAAACCAGCCATTAATTTCCTTATAAAATACTCAATATATTAGCTTACACACAAATTTCATTTATCTATGCACTAACAGGTCATTGAAACTATTTACTATGCCAGCTTAAGCGTAGGTCCAGTTCCTCTAATTTTGACTTTATTTACTGACTTAAATATCTTGGCAACTTCATCTCTATCTATAGTTTCTTTTTCAATTAATACTTTTACCATTATCTCCATCTGTTTTTTAAACTTTTTTAAAATTTTTCCAGCAATTATATGTGCGTCACTTAAAAGACTCTTGACTTCATCATCAATAGATGAGGCTACCTCATCTGAGTAATCTTGTTGTCTACCGTAGTCTCTTCCTAAAAAAACTTCATTAGACCCTTTCCCATAAAGCATAGGGCCTAATTTTTCACTCATTCCAAACTCCATAACCATCTTTCTTGCTATTTCAGTTGCTTTCTCTATATCGTTTGAAGCTCCTGTTGTTGGATCAGCAAATATAATCTCTTCTGCTACCCTTCCTCCCATTAACATTGCTAGCCTATCTTTCAATTCAGCTTTAGAAGTAAGATATTTTTCGCCTTCTGGAAGTGCCTGAGTATACCCCAACGCTCTTCCTCTAGGTATTATGGTTACTTTATGTATTGGGTCTGCATTTGGCAAAGCCCAACCAACTAAGGCATGTCCTGTTTCGTGATAAGCAATAATTAATTTTTCTTCATCACTCATTAGATGGCTTTTCTTTTCTGGACCAGCTAACACTCTATCTATTGAATTTTCTATATCTTGAATGGAAACCTTTTTTTTGTTTTTTCTTGCTGTAAGTAATGCAGCCTCATTTAATAAGTTTGCCAAATCTGCACCTGTAAAACCTGGGGTTTGTTTGGCAACAGTTTTTAAATTTATATTCTTAGCTAGAGGTTTGTCTTTAGCATGAACTTTTAAGATTTCCGTTCTACCGTTTAGATCCGGTCTATCAACTATTACTTGTCTATCAAACCTACCTGGCCTAAGAAGTGCTGGATCTAAAACGTCAGGCCTGTTTGTAGCAGCCATTAATATAACACCCTGGTTTGATTCAAACCCATCCATTTCTACAAGAAGTTGGTTTAAAGTTTGCTCCCTTTCATCATGACCACCTCCTAAACCAGCTCCTCTCATTCTTCCAACTGCATCTATTTCATCAATAAATATTATTGATGGTGCAGACTCTTTTGCTTTCTTGAATAGGTCTCTCACTCTACTTGCACCAACTCCGACGAACATCTCTACAAAGTCTGAACCTGAGATGCTATAAAAAGGTACCTCTGACTCGCCGGCAACTGCTCTTGCTAGTAAAGTTTTTCCTGTTCCCGGGGGTCCAACCAAGAGAACTCCTTTGGGAATTTTTGCACCGAGGTTGTTAAACTTTTCTGGAGATTTTAAAAACTCTTTTATTTCCTCGAGCTCTTCTTTTGCTTCCTCAGCCCCAGCAACATCTTTAAAAGTAACTTTAGGTAATTGTTCATCTACTTCTTTTGCCTTAGACTTTCCAAATTGCATTACTTGATTTCCGTTAGATCTAACTTGAGAAAACATAAAAAACATAAATCCTGCAATAAATAACCAGGGCAGAAATGCAATAAAATATTCTTGAAAGCCTGCTGGTTCTGTATCTGTTGTCAAGACTATATTCTGATCAACTAATATTTGAAAAATCTCTCCTTCAAATCCTTCTGGATACTCTGTTTGAAATACTTTATCATCATTCTTTGTTTTAAAGTGAACAGTGTTTGACTGTTCTTTTATAGTGGCCTCAACCACTTCTCCATAGTTTATCAATTCCTTAAATTCAGAAAATGTTGCCGCTTCGGGTTCATTTATAGTTTGATTGTATTGCTGAACGCCAATAAATATTAACAGCCCTAAAGCAACATACAATAAGAAAGGTTTCGTTTTCTTTTTTTCTTTATCTTCCATTATGTTTTAATTTAATATATTAAGGTTTAAAAGCAACCAAGAAAATCTAAGATAATTCAGCTAAATAAGGAAGCTCTCTATATTTACCCATATAGTCAAGGCCATAGCCAACTACAAATTCTGAGCCAATTTCAAAACCTTTATACTTTATTTTTACCGGAATTTTTTTCTCTACAGATTTTACAAACATGCACATAATTTCAATACTCTTAGGGTTTCGAGATTCTAATATATCAATTAAGGACGAGAGGGTTAGGCCTGTATCAAATATATCCTCAACAATTAAAATGTTTTTTCCACTAATGTCAATATCTAAATCTTTTTCAATCTTTATTTGGCCCGTTGACTCAGAGCCTTCATAAGAAGATATGCTCATAAATTCAAAAGAAACATCAATATTTAAATTTTTAGCCAAATCACTAATCGCAATGAAAGCACCTTTTAACACTCCCAAGATGATTAAATTTTTTCCCTCATAGTCGGTGTTAATTTCACTCGCTAATTTAATAATTCTTTCTTGTATTTGTTCTTCGCTTAAGATCTTCTTAGTAATCTTCAATTGAGCTCTTTTCTATTGAAGCAGTAATTATATTTGATTTTCCAGATTTTTCATAGTCTATTAGAGAGTCTGACTTTCTAATACCAGGCACCCAATAAATTTCATCACCAATAGAAACTACGGGCCATACTTCTTTTAAAACATTCTTAATCCCATAACTTCTTAAAATCTCTGAAACCTTAATAGTATTTCCATCAACTTTTATTTTGTCACCATTCTTAAGAGGGGAAATCTTAATTTTTTCTTTTTTAGGAAGAGAAGCTGTCCAATTATTATTTGCTTTTATTTTCTCTACTGAAGAAAACTTAAATAGTCCTAAATTTTGTTCTTTGCTTCTATACTGCTCTTGCCAAGTTTTTTTATTTATAAAAATTAATAAGGAGTTAGAAACACCGCAGCTCCAATTATTATCAAAGTCAACTTTTTTTTCATCATTTATGGATGTTGTTATTTTTTGAATATCTTTTTTTTCTAAACTTGGAATACCTAATGCTTTAGAAAGTAGAGAAAGATACATATTACTTTTTATATTTTTTTCTTTCACTAAAGCTATAGGAATTTCTATATACCCTTTTGCCGTTTTAATATATTTAAAATCTGTATGTGTTGTTTCAAAAATTGATTCGATTTCTGTTATTAAACTACTGATTTTTTCCTCAATATCTCCTGGGAACTTTTCATCTACTTTTGGAATTAACTCATTTCTAATCCAATTCCTAATAATTTTATTATCAAAGTTAGTAACATCATCTAAATATTCAATGTTGTTTTCTTTTGCATAATTAATAAGGTTATCTTTTGAGATCCCTAATAATGGTCTTTTAAGTCTTGGTGTCATTTTAGGAATTGATTTCAAACCCCTGACTCTTGTACCTCTAAGTAAATTGATAAAAAATGTTTCTACTTTATCTGAAAGAGTATGACCTGTTAAAAGTATCTCGTCATCATCCAAATCATCATATAGAATTTCATATCTAGCATCCCTCATTTTTGTCTCAGATGAATTTTCTTTAAGATTTGAATCTAATGCCTTGTGATTTATTTTTAAATTATCAGCAATTCTATTAGCCATTTCTTCTAATTTATTTGAATGTTTTTGATTGTGTCTAACAAATACAGATCTTAAATTGGGTGTTTGTTTAGCTACAACTGTTGCTAATACTGCACTATCAACTCCCCCGCTTAAAGCTACAACATAGTTCTTTGATGTATCAAGATTTTTTATAATATCTTTCTCAATTTTATTTGTCATCTATAAACAGGATAGTTTTATTTTTCTATGACCTTATACCTTTTTCGTGTGACTTGTCGAAAATATTGAATAACATTTCCAATAATAACTAGTACAGCTATAGCTACAGAAGTAGGGATAAGAAATCTGTATGTCCAAGCTGAATCCTCTTCTGCTTCAACCTCTTCTTCTATAACAATTGCAGGAACTGGATCATCCTCATAAAAATTTCGTTCTTGACCATTAAATGTATGGGTAGAAGAATAGGCTGAATTATTTAATCCAACCACTACTAATAAAGTTAAAACTATAAGAAATCTTTTCACATTTAAAGAGTACTAAAAGATTAAAAAAATATAACTTTATTATTAATTTATTTTTTCAAAATTAAAGATAAGTAGAAATTGGCTCAAAGAATATATCAGGCTCTAGTAAAAATGCATCGTGTCCTTTGTCTGAGTGAAGTAAGGAATAATTAACGCAAACATCGTTTAATTCAAGAATGTCAACTAGTTCTGTCTGCTCTTCAGGATAGAAACAAACATCAGAATCAATGCTTAAAACCAATACTTCTTTTCCATTAAGCTTTTTTATATCTTTTTCATCTATTTTAAAATTCTGCCACGCATTGATAATCGTTCGATAAGAGTCTGGGTTGAATCTTTCAATAAACTTTTCACCTTGATGCATCATATAAGACTCTTGAGGTGTTCTGAGAAAATATCCCATTTCATTATCTATATATTTTGATTCAGCTTTTGCTCTTTCCGAAAGTAGGTCTAAAGAAATATATGTCTTATGAGCCACCATTCTTGCCAAAGATAAATACTCCTCTTGACGACTCTTAGAGTCTTTAGCTAAATCCAATATATATGCTTGTTCTAGGTTATGTAATAACTGGATAGTTGATACTTTATGGCTACTAGATATTGAGATTATTTTATCTATATACTCTGGATAGTTTGTTGCAAATTCTAGTGCCATTAGGCCGCCAATTGAAGCTCCTGCTACAGCATGTAAAGATTTAACACCCAACATATCACAAACTAGCTTTTGACTATTTTCAATATCCTTAAATGTAATTTGAGGAAAGCTATCTCCATAAATATTATTTGTAATTTTATCTATTGAGTTTGGACCAGTTGAGCCATAACAACCTCCGAGGTAATTTACACAGATAACAAAATATTTATCTGTGTCAAACATCTTACCTGGCCCTACAAATTCATCCCACCAACCAATTTCTAGCTCCTCGTTCCAAGGAAGGTTTTTATCATCAAATCTTTCATATTTGCCAGATAATAAATGGCTTCCTGTTAATGCGTGAAAAACTAGTATCGCATTATCCCTAGAATCTGATAGTTTTCCATAAGTTGTATACGCCAGCTCTACATCTTCAAGAAAATCTCCGCATTCAAGTTCTAATTTTGGTACTAAATAATTTTGTATATTTTTATTTTGTACTGTCAAGAGCTTGCGAAAGGTCATCGACAATATCCTCGATGTCCTCTATTCCTATTGACAATCTAATTAATTCAGGTGGCGATCCTGCAGCAACTAATGCCTCGTCATCAAGTTGTGAATGGGTTGTAGTTGCAGGATGAATGGCTAGAGATCTAGTATCACCAACGTTTGCAACATGTCTAAACATCTTAAGATTATCAATAAACTTTTGTCCAGCATCTTTGCCGCCTTTAATGCCGAAAACAACCATTGTTCCGCCTGTGCCTTTCAAGTATTTTTCTGAAAGTTCATAAGCCGGGTCGTCTTTAAGGCCAGGAAAGCGAACCCACTCAACTAAGTCATGATCTGAAAGATATTCAGCAGCTTTTTTTGCATTTTCACAATGTCTTTCCATCCTCAAGCCTAAAGTCTCTAACCCACTCATTACCTCAAATGCAGTTTCTGGTGACATATTTGCACCAAGATTTCTTAAAGGAACTGTTCTTAATCTAAGAGAATAAGCAACACCACTCAAATCTCCTAGATCATGTCCCCATCGCATACCTCCATAGCTAGTGTCTGGAGTATCGTAAAGAGGGAAATTGCCATTACCCCATTCAAAGCCACCCTTTTCAATAACTGCTCCCGCAATTACTCTTCCATGTCCTGACATCCATTTTGTTAATGAGTGAACAACTATATCTGCTCCAAAATCTAGTGATTTTTGAATAGCAGGTGTTGTAAATGTTGCATCAACAATTAATGGTATTCCTTTTGAATGTGCAACTTTAGATAGGCCTTCTATGTCTGCAACAACTAACCCTGGATTTGTAATTGTTTCAACATATATTGCTTTTGTATTTTTATCTATACTTTTCTCAACTAAATCAAGATCTGTTGTATCAACCTTTTTACATGTTATTCCAAATTCTGGAAGTATGTTAGTAAACATCGTAAAAGTTCCGCCATAAAGTTGAGTATCGGTAATAAAATTATCACCCTGGCGCATTATATTTATTAAAGAATACATCACCGATGACGTCCCAGAAGATAGAGCAACACACATTGCACCATCCTCTAGTTCAGTAAGTCTATTTTCTAATGATCCCACTGTTGGGTTTGTTAATCTTGAATATATATTGCCAAACTCTTGAAGGGCAAAGAGACTTGCAGCGTGCTCTGTATTATTAAATTGATAAGCAGTTGTTTTATATATTGGAGGTGTGATAGAACCTTGACTATCAGCACTCGAATCATATCCTGCATGTATAAGTTTTGAATTAAATTTCATATGTTCTCCTTTTTTGGAGAAGATTTTGACTATTTAGTTGCATTTCTGCCACATCTTCAAGCACCTTGGATAGTCATCCAGGTTGCTGAGGTCTTAACCTTCTCTTTATGTATATTTAAATTATATCAAATCTGAAAATAGATTCTATAAATTTTCTATTTTTTCCCAATTTCTTTCATTATGGCCAAAGTGTGAAAACAAAGTGTCCTCTTTGTAGTCAACCTCAAGAAGCTTAAGCCTTTCAATTATGGCACCGGGCTTCATATCAAACTTGCTTATAAAATCATCTAGAACTTTGTTTTCTGATTTTTCAGTACCAAAAGTTTCAACTGTTAATTCGTATGGATCAGCTTTGCCTATTGCATAGGAAACTCTAACTAGACACTCGTCTGCTAAACCATGAGATACTATGTTCTTTGCTAAGTGTCTAGCCGCATAAGCAGCTGATCTGTCAACTTTGCTTGGGTCTTTACCAGAAAACGCACCTCCTCCAACCGGAACAGATGGCCCATAAGCATCAACAACAATCTTTCTTCCAGTAAGCCCTGTGTCTCCTGCTGGACCTCCTTTGACAAATGATCCTGAAGGATTCAAATCAAGAGTGTACTCTTCGCTTATATAGCTCCCTACCAATTCAAATACTCTTGAATATAAATCACCAACGTCGATTTCACTTTGGTGTTGAGTTGATACAACAACTTTTGTTTTATCTCCTCCTGTAGTAACTTGCACTTTTGAATCTAAATCTAACATTTCATCAGAATGTTGTATATCCCACAAAGCCTGTTGAATATTTCGAGACTTATCAAAAGTTGGAGGCATAAGAGATTCTGTTTCATTTATAGCATAACCTACCATAATTCCTTGATCCCCAGCTCCTTGGTCTTCATCATCTTCAACAGCTGCTCTTATCTCTTCGGACTGTGGGGTAAGTTCATTCTGTATTGTTAAATTATTTAAATCAAAATCTGGAAAACTTGTTTTTATTGTTTTTTTAAGTGCCTCATTTACAATACTTACAACAGCTTCATCAGTGATGTTAGCTATCTCGCTGATTTCACCACCTACAACAACCAACCCTCCGTTATCAGTTCCTGTTAAAAAAGTTTCTACGGCTACTCTTGATTTTTCATTATTTTCTAAAGCCTTTGTTAAAACATAGTCTGAAATCAAATCTGCGATCTTATCAGGATGACCAGGTGAAACTGTTTCTGCTGTTACATATTTACTCAAGTTAGCTCTCCTATTTATGAAATTTATGGAGAGAGCTATTTTTTGTTATAAACCACATACTTTAAGCACCTTAGTTAGCTTTCTAGGTTGCTGAGGTTTTAACCTCTCTCCATGCTTTTTCTATGTTAGTCTTAAGAAATTCTTTTTCAATTTCTTCTCATCAAAACTTTAATCAAAGAAATAGCTACTCTTTGAATATGTTTTCTGAAATTAAAAAGATACTTAGCCTACTTTTATCAGTTGCGTTTTCCTCAATCGGTTTTATTGCAGCAATTACTGTAGCTGCATTATCAGTAAGAGAAGTTTCTGCAAATCCCTATTTGGTTGGATTTCCCAATGCTTTAGGTGTAGGAGGCGCTTTTGTTGGAACTCAAATTTTTGACTATTTCTCAAAAAAATATTCAAGATTGTCCGCTCTTGGTAATACATTTTTTATTGGGGGTTTTGGCGGAGCAATACTAATTTTAAGTCTTATTACAGATTCTTTTTTTCTTTTATTATTAGGTTCTTTTACTTTAGGAGTTGGCCAATCAGCAACCCTTCAATCCCGTTACGCAGCTTCATTTGTGGCCAGTGAAACCTATAAAGCTACTTCATTATCTTTAGCTGTATGGTTTTCTGTTTTTGGATCAATATTTGGGCCAAGGCTTGTTGGTGAATACTCAGAATTATTTCAAAAAACATTTAACTCTGAACTTATTGTTGGTTATTTTATAGCTACAGCTGGTATGATTCTTGCTGGTTTTTCTATTTATTTTCTTTCAGAGAGAGAAACAACATTAAGAGAACCTTCAAATACTGAACAAACTAAAGAGTTAATTTCATTAGATAGTAATGCCAAATTACTAACAAGAATCTTAGTTCTTAATCATTTCGTAATGGTTGTAATTATGTCCGCAACTCCTTTACATATTCAAGATATAGGTGAAACAATTAAACTAGTTGGAACAATAATAAGCTATCACACTTTGGGGATGTTTTTATTCTCACCAATCTTAGGAAATCTTGTTGATAAATATGGGGCTAAATTATTTGCTTCAATTGGGAGTTTTATACTTTGTTTAAGTTGCATTCTTTCATTATTTAACACAAATATTTTATTCTTAAAAATTGGATTATACCTTCTAGGTCTGGGTTGGAATTTTACATTTATTGCAATCAGTGCTGCGATTTCTAAATATTCAATAGAAAATTCTATAAACCTAAATATAAAAAGTGATTCAATGGTTTTCGCTGGAAGTTCTGTTGCTCACTTAAGTCTTGGATTCACGTATATCTTTCTTGGATATACAGGTCTTGTAATCTCCGCTTTATTTCTTTCCCTATACTTAATATTTAATGTGCGAAAATTTTCAAAACTAAATTTAATTTAATTAAACCTCGATGTTAAGTAGATCCTGTCCAATTACGATATCTCCTTTGTAGACATCTCTCACTTCATTTTTTAATTTTTCTTCATCAAACGAAGGAGGGACAAAGTGTGTAAGAATTAATTTTTTTACTTTTGCTTCTTTTGCCACCTCCCCAACTTCTTTTGGGGAGGTGTGATAATTAGCTACATTTTCTATTGTTTCTTTTGACATTCTATTTTTATCAAAACCTAGGCCAACAAATACTTCATGTATTAATGCATCAGCTTCAAAAGATTCCTCTATTAAAGTCTTGCTTTTCCGTGTGTCTCCAGAAATAACTATTTTTTTAGTCTTTCCTGCTTTGTTAAATTGTATTTTATAACCATATGCTGGCTCAACTGGTTTATGGTCTACTTCAAATGGTGATATTTGAGCTTCTTTATCTTCATATATATACCCTTTTTCTACTTCATAAATTTCATATAATAAACCATCTTCATTTGGCCTAACTTCCCATTTTTTTCTTCCTTCAAGTTCTTTTTCAAAAGCTTTTAACTGAGACTCAAAAAAATCTTTTATACCTAAAGGGCCAATTACTTTAAAAGGTTTTTCTCTCCCCTGGTGCCATCCAGAAATATAAAGCTGGTACATGTCAACAATATGATCAGAATGAATATGTGTTATAAATAAAACATCTATTGCTGCAGACTTGATACCAAACTCACTGAGCCTTTGGGTTACACCTGAGCCGACATCAAATAAGTAGTTATTCTTTTCAACTTGAACAAGAGTACTTGGTCCGTATCTTTCATGGCTCGGGCTCGGGCATCCAGTCCCTAAAAGTTTTACAGTGCTCATAATTTACTAGAAACTATAGCAAAATTGTTTAACACTGTATTTGGCCTTATCCCTTTATCTAGATCGTCCATAGAGCCCTGCAGTAATTCACAGTATCTAAATTCTTTTTTTCCAAATTCTTTAGTAAGTAGAATGTTTCTTGTTAAATATTCAAATGAAGCAATTATTAATCTAGTATGATTCACTTGGTAACTATCCTCTTTCTCTTTTTTGTATTTATCAATTATTTTTATAAATTCTTGAAATTTGAAAATATTCTCAGTTGAATCATTTCCAACATCTTTTAAAGACTTTAGAGCATTAACTAAGTTTTGAGGAATGTTTGAAAAATCTTCATCTTCCCTTTTATTAGATTCCATAAAATTTATAAAATCTTTTTCTGAAAAATTAAATTCTGTTTCAATATCTGTATCTATAAAAATTCTTCTACACCGGCTTTTTATTGTAGAAAGAACCCCCAATATTGAGTCGTCTCTTGCATGAGACCAAAATTTTCCACTTGAAGTTAATATAAAAATACTAGAGTCTGAGGGCTCCTCTAATGTTTTTAATAGTGCATTTGATGCTTCTTCAGTAAGTGATTTCACTGGCGGAAATATAACAACTTTATATTCTCCTTCAATTGGAACCAGTCCATCATTTTCAATAATATTTCTAATATCTTCAACGCCCAAAGTATTTAAATTTTCTGATGAAACAACTTTTATATCTGGATGCTCTATGTCTTCTTCGATACCAAACAAAATTTTTGATGCAAATATCTTTGCCTGTTTTAATAAATGGCTAGATGTATTACCTAATAATAAATAAGCATGAAAAGGAGATTCAAATTCTTGTGCTAATTTTTTATTAAGTTTTTCCAATGTTTAACCACTCACATATAAGATCTAGATTCTTTGAAAATTCCTTTTCTGCATCAACTACTAGAAACTTATCGGGATATTTATCAGCTAAATCTAAATACCCTTGTCTAGCTCTGTGAAAAAAATTAACTTCTGAGCTACCTATCCTATCGCTAATCTTTTGTCTTTCGAGAGAAATTTTTGGATCAATGTCTAGTAAAACTACTTTCTCTGGCCAAAAACCATTTAAGGCAATATTGTTAAGTTCGTATATTTGATCTACTCCGAGCTCTCTTCCGGCTCCCTGGTAGGCGATAGAAGAATAAGCACTTCTATCACTAATTACAATCGAGCCAGATTCAATTTCTGGTATTACAACTTCTTTAATAAGCTCTGCTCTGTTTGCGCAAAATAGAAAAGCCTCGCTCAAATCAGGAACTTTATATTCATGACTTAATAAAAGCTTTCTTATCCCTTCACCTAGTTCTGTTCCTCCGGGCTCACGAACAACTTTATATTTTTTACTCTGACTTTTTAAAATTTCACAAAGACCTTCTATGAAACTAGTCTTGCCTGACCCATCTATACCTTCAAAAGCTAGGTAGTTACAATTCATTCTTGTTCATCCTTTGTTGGTCTGAAATCTAATTTTATATTATTAAAGTTTGAATTCTCAATTCCAAACTCATTTATTATTTTCTTATATCCTGTAAGGAAGCCTAGACAGCCTGATATAAAAATTAAAATAGCACTACCTTGCAAGACTATTTCAACTCCTGTCGCATCAAAATGCTTATCAAGAAAATTTGCAAGTATTCCTGTTGTTAAAAAAGAGATTAATAAAGCTACTCTTCCTATGGAATAAAAATTACCAAAAACCCTACCTCTGAGTTCAGGTCTAGTTGAAGCTTGTAAAAAACTGATTGTAAGCAAGTAAACACCGCCCGTCCCTATTCCTGAAACAAAAATTGATAATAAAATATTGATAAATTCAAGAGATTTGAAAGCACTAAAAAGGGATAGCCCTGTAAGCATCATACTTAGACCAATTAAGAAACTTACTCTTGAAAAAGAACTTACAAAATAACTAAGTGTAATCATGCTAAATAGAATCCCAGATCCAAAAGCTGCAATCATAAAACCAAAAGAACTTTCTGTAAATCCTAAATTTACGGTTAAGAAAGTATGTCCAAGAATAAACAGGGCTCCTGCAGCAAAAAGACTCAATGAAATTGATATCGTAATGTTTCTAATTGAAGGAGTTTTAAAAAAGTAATTTAAACCTTCCTTAAATTCAATGTAGCTAAATCTCTCACCTTCTGGTGATAAATTAATTTTGTCTGATCTAAGGTAAAAAAGTATATAAGAAGAAATCAGAAATGTAATAGCATCAAAAATAAATACAATTGATCCACTCCAACCATTGCCATAATTTAAGATAATCTCTGGAACTTTTAAATCACTTACAACAGCAAACAAGATAGAAGCAATTGGCAGAGTCGCATATGTGCCTATAGCAAAAAGTGAATTCGCTTTAACAAGATTTTCTTTCTCTACAACTTCAGGCACAATAGCTTCTCTTGATGGTTGACGAATTAAAGAAAATATCTCCGATATAAAATTAATAATAAATAGTAATACTAAATTATCTGCAAAAAATAAGAAAAAGACAATAAACATTCTCGAAAGATCACAAAAAATCATAGTATTTTTTTTATTAAATTTATCAGCAATCAAACCAGCAATTGAAGACAGGAAGGCCGGAATAATTCTTGCAACTAAAGGCACTACAGCAGTTATTTCAGAATTTCCCTCAGTAGTTCCTATGTGACTAGCTAAAGCTACTGATGCAAATAATGTTGCCCAATCTCCAAAGCTTGAAAGTGAACCTGACCACCATAAAATGGAGAACTGCGATTTCGAAAATATTTTTATTGAATTCATTCTTCTCTACTCATCATAAATGGTATTTAAAATACTTTTTTTTTAAAAGCTGTACATATTGAAAAAATAGTGTTATCAATAAGGGCATGTCAAAACCTTTAGTAATTGTAGAGTCTCCTACGAAAGTAAAAACTATATCAAAAATACTTGGGTCTGAATATATAGTTAAATCAAGTGTTGGTCATATTAGGGATCTACCTAGAAATACAAAATCTATTCCTCCTCAATATACAAAAGAAGAAATACTTTGGGGAGCTGTAAAGCCTGATGAATTCGAAAATATTTATGTTATACCTGAAGACAGAAAAAAAATAGTTAAAGAATTAAGAGAACTAGCAGACAAAGCTCCTGATGTTTATCTAGCAACTGATGATGATAGGGAAGGGGAAGCTATCGCCTATCACTTAAAAGAAGCTCTTGAACTTAAAAAAGAACCTAAAAGAATAAAATTTAACGAAATTACTGAACCCGCAGTATTAAATGCTATCGAAAATCCTGAAGTTATAGATATAGGAAAATTTAAATCCTATGAGGCAAGAAGAACTCTTGATCGAATGATTGGATATGAAATATCACCAAAATTAAGAGACCTTGGTGGTGCTTTTATATCTACAGGAAGAGTTCAGGGGCCTGCTATAAGACTCATCGTTGAGAAGGAAGAAGAAAGATTAAGATTTGTTAAATCAAAGTATTTTGAAATTGAAGCAACGTGTAAAACTTCAGATATTGAATTTGTTGCAAATATTAAAAGTGTAAAAGGAAAGAGGATTGCTTCGTCAAAAGATTTTGATAAAAACGGTAAAAAAATAAATAAAGATAAAGAATACATTACAGAAAAAGACTGCGGTGAAGTATTGAAAATACTCAATAATGGTTCTGCTAAAACATCTAAGATAAAAGAAACACCAAGAAGTGGTAAGCCACCTAAGCCTCTGAAAACTACAAGCTTACAATCTTCAGCAAGAAACAATCTAGGATTTCAACCGAGAAAAACAATGAGTGTAGCTCAAAAGCTTTACCAAGAAGGATTAATTACTTATATGAGAACAGACTCTATCCGACTTTCAGACATCGCAATTAAAGCGGCTAGAAAATATATATCTGAAAACTTTACGAAAGACCATCTACCAACTGAGCCAAATTTATATGGAGATAATAAAAACGCTCAAGCAGCCCACGAGGCTATTAGACCTTCTGGAGATATTTTTACTGAGCCAAAAGAATTAATTGGAAAATATAAAGAAGATAGTGATGAGTTTAAACTTTATTCTTTAATTTTTAATATAACTGTAGCTTCTCAGATGACAGAAGCCAAAGGAGTAACAAAAAGCATAGAAATAGAAGTAGAAGATGACACTTTTGGTCCAATCATTCTTGGAATTTCTGGAACAACATGGATTTTTGGTGGCTATAGAGACTTAATTAAGGATTTAAGTGAAAAGTCTCAAGAATTACCAGACCTGGCTGAAGGTGATTTAATAAATATAATAAATTCCAAATCAGAAGAAAAATTTACGACACCTCCAAATAGATACTCTTCTACTTCATTGATTAACAAGCTTGAAGAGCTAGGAATAGGTAGGCCATCAACATATGTTTCAATTATTGAAAGTATTACTTCTGTGTTTATTAATTCTGAATCTAGTTTAAAACCAAGAATTCTTGCAATTGCAATGATTAATAATTTTATGAAACCTTATTTTGATTTATACATAGATTATGAATTTTCAAAACTAATGGAAGATGAATTAGACAAAATACTTGAAAGTAAAGATCCAGAAGAGGCAAAAGTAAAATTCTTAGAAGATTCTTACAGCAAAATAAAAAAACATATTGAAGGATACGAAAATGCCTGATCCGATTGAGTTAACTTCAATTCCTTTACCTTTTGATTCACCTTATGTTATAAAAACAGGAAGAATTCAAGGAAGAGTTCCTTATCCTTATCTTCTAAGAAACGATGATTTTAAGATTGGATTGCCTCCTGAAATTACAATAGAAGAAATAACTAAAGAGCTTATTGCAGACCTTGAAAAAAAACAAGAAGCGAGTTTAAGTAAAGAACGTATCATATGTAAATGTCCTGAATGTGATACTTCAATCTACATTAAGTTAGGGCCAAATGGAAATTTCTATATTCAACATGGAGTTAAAGAAAAGGGAGTAAGACAAGATAAATGTATTTATAAAAATATGATCGGACCTATTTTTGAAGATGAAGATCCGGACAAACTAACCCCAGACGAAGCAATAGAAAGATTTTCTTTATCAGCAAAAAATCCAAGACATATAGTCAGTGAAAATGGTTGGGATTATATGACGGCAGTTGGCCCTTATGGTGGCTACTCAATGAAACAAAGGACTAGACAGGTTTTTGATAATGACGAACTAAAAACATTAAAAAAGGGGGAAATTTTTGAATTAATTGAAGAAGAAAAATCTCAAAGAATTTTAGAAATATTAGATAATGAAAATAAAAAAGTACCTAAAAGCGCAACAAAAGAAAAAATTATAGATTCAATTTCAGAAGTTTTCAAAATAGTAGAAAAAACAATAAAAAAATTATCTAAAGACGAATTAGTAGAGCTCTCAAAATTACTTGAAATTGTCCTTTATAGAGGAAGATTCCGTATGAAAGCAGAAGATGCAACTAAAGACAATCTAATAAATAAAATTGTTATTGAAAAAAAGAACAAGCCATTAGAAAGTCCAAGAGATGCCTTAACTATAAGTCCTGAAGAAATACTTAGTTTATTTGGAGATATCAAAGAAAAAGGTTAGCTACTTAATGAAGGTTTGATTCAAGCTTATCAATTGAGTTTTTCCAATTGTAATTTTCTTCAACAAACTTTTTACTTGCAATACCAAACTCTTCAATTTTTTGCGGATTATTAATAAAATATAAAATTGCTTCCTTCAAAAGTTTTGGGGAACTAACAACAAAACCACTCCTACCGGGAAGAATTGTTTCTATCGAACCACCAGAAGCTCCAACTATAACTGGCAAACCATGAATTCCTGCCTCAAGATAAACTAATCCTAGGCCCTCATACTCAATTCCAAAATACTTTGAAGTTGAAGGCATAGCAAAAATATCTATTGATTTATAAAAATCACTATTTTCATCTTCTTTTAAATCATCAAAAAAAGTTACTTCGGCAGAAGATATACCAGCTAATTTTTTTAAATAGTTTTCTTGCTTACCAAATCCCAGGATATTTAACTTTATTTTATGGCCCTCTTCGTTTATTTCATGAACGGCATCTATAAGCCAATTTATTTTTTTCCTTGAAACAAATCTGCTTACTACGCCGACAGTTAATCCTTCTTCTACTTTATAATCTCTTTTAAAATCTTGAACATCGGCTCCTGCTCCAATATTTATTACTTCTGTTGAAGTTATATCAATTAATTTTTTACGCGAAAATTCACTTACAGTGAATACACTATTCAAATTATTAAGATTTCTTTTTAAGATTGTTCTTACTACGGGAATATAATTTAAAATATTAAATTCTGCGCCATGACATATCATGTACTGAGGAATTTTTATATGACGTGGTTGATTTGGAAGTTCTAAATTTGTTAATTTATTTACAAATAAAAAATTTGGATTACTAGAACCATGAACAATTAAATCTACCTCTCTTGTAAAAACAATTTCCTGTACTTCTTGGAAGACTTTATTTGGATTAAATATAAATTTATCTTTTGATTTTATTACTTTCTCACCATCAGCCCAATTAGGAGCATAAATAATGAGATTTGAATTCAAATTTTCTGATAATTTAGTTAGATATGTGCTGATTCCGCCTTTTTTTGGCAACCAATCATTTGTTATCAATAATATATTCATAGACTATTTGAATAATATTATACGTAGAAACTAAAAATGTACTTAATTAAAATGCTGAAGCAAATATTAAGCTAACAATAGTCATTACTTTTATAACTATATTCATTGCAGGTCCAGAGGTGTCTTTAAATGGGTCTCCGATTGTATCCCCAATTACAGCAGCTTTATGTTCATCAGAGCCTTTCCCTGCTCCGCCTCCTGCTTCGATATATTTCTTTGCGTTGTCCCAAGCACCTCCTGAGTTAGCCATAAATATTGCTAACAAGAAACCTGTTACAAGAGACCCGGCTAAGAAACCACCTAGAGCTTCTTTATTCCAAAATCCAATAATCAATGGCAATGCTATAGCTAAACCTCCTGGAAGCAACATTTCTTTTAAAGCAGCTGAAGTTGCAATATCTACACATCTTGTGTAATCAGGCTTTACTCCTTCTTTGCCTTCTCTAAGTCCAGGTATTTCTTTAAACTGTCTTCTAACCTCTTCAATCATCTTGAAAGCAGCCCTCCCTACAGCATTTATTGTCATCGCAGCAAAAAGGAATGGGAACATCCCCCCTAAAAATAATCCAGCAGTAACTTCTACCTTCGTTATGTTTAATCCAATTTCACTTAAGCCTGCACTTTGAACAAAAGCAGAAAATAGTGCTAAAGCTGTGACAGCCGCGGAACCTATTGCAAACCCTTTAGCAATTGCAGCTGTTGTGTTTCCAAGTGAGTCTAATTCATCAGTAGCTTCCCTAACTTCTGGAGGAAGGTGGGCCATCTCAGCAATACCTCCAGCATTATCAGCTATTGGTCCGTAAGCATCTACAGCGACTGTTATTCCTAAAGTAGCTAAAACACCTATTGCAGCTATCGCAATACCATAAATTCCACCGCCAGATCCCAAAGCCCAGTCTCCTGCTGTGTAAGCTCCTCCTATACCAAAAACTACAACTATTACGGAAAAAGCAGCTGATCGCATTCCTTCTGAAATCCCAGACAATACTAGTGTTGCGGGACCTGTTTTAGCTTGATCGGCTATATTTTTTACTATTGAATAATGATCAGATGTAAACCATTCTGAAATTTGGCCGACTAGCAGTCCCACAGCAAGTCCAATTATCACAGCAAAAAAGAGGCCTATTGAATTCTCTGAATATGAAGAAAACATGTTATCACTAAGAAAGTAAACGCCTAAAGTTGTTAAAGCTGCAGCGCTATAAGTTCCTCTATGTAAAGCTTGAGCTAATTTTCCTTCTTTTGGTTTAACAAAAAAAGATGAAACTATAGAAGCTCCCATACCAATCGTTCCAACTGCTAATGGAAAAAATAATAATGAAGGTAAAACATTTTGGCCACTAAAAACTATTGCTGCATACGCAAGAGGAGCAACTAAGGAACCTACATAGCTCTCAAAAAGATCCGCTCCCATGCCTGCAACATCTCCTACGTTGTCTCCTACGTTGTCAGCTATTGTTGCTGGGTTTCTTGGATCATCTTCTGGTATACCGGCTTCAACTTTCCCTACTAGGTCTGCGCCTACATCTGCTGCTTTTGTATAAATTCCTCCACCGACTCTTGCAAAAAGAGCAATCGAAGAACCTCCAAGTCCAATTGCTGCTAAAACATCATAACCATTTGGCAATTCTAAAATATCAATGAAAACCCAATATCCTACTGATACACCAAGGAGTCCTAGTCCAGCCACTGTAAATCCCATTACAGCACCCCCTCTAAAAGCCACTGGTAATGCTTTTAGTGTTCCACCATCTCTTGCAGCTTCTGTTGTTCTTCCATTGGCAGCTGTAGCTATTCTCATTCCGATAAAACCAGCTAGTGAAGAAAGGAAGGCTCCTGCTACAAATGCTATTGAACCCCATGGATATCCCCATTCAGTTAATGTTGATATCAAAACTGCTAATACAACAACAAAAACACTAATCCATGAATACATCCTTTTTAAAAAAGCCATCGATCCTTCACGTATAGAAGCAGAAAGCTCTTCAACTTTTTCATCAGTAACTTTTATTGATAAAACCTTGTTTGCATAAAAAGCTGCTAAAGCTAACCCAAGAAAAGCAGCGATAATAGAGTTAAATAACATTAATATTCTCCCTTAATATTGACCCATAATATGATAGTAAAAATTTATTTTATTATGTCTATTTTATCACTCAACTACTGGTGACTCAAAGCGATCATCATCTTGTTGTTTTTTAGCTGATTTCTTTAAGATTCTGTTTAATAAAATTGGAGCAATAATAGTTGTATTTATAACCATCCAAATGATTATTGCAATTATTTCTTCATTAATTACTGAAGATAAAGTAGAGGTAGCAACTGCAACAAAAATTAACCCAACCTCTCCTCTTGGTGCCATACCAATTCCAATTACAGAAGTGTTCATTCCTTTTCCAATAGCTCCAATTGCTGAAACATATTTGCCAATAAAAGCTAAGAAACTAATTAATAATCCCATTAAAAATACATCTAAGGATGCAAGGATAGTTATGTTTACCTCTGAACCTATATAAACGAAAAACACCGGCACTAGAAGAAAGTTTATATTTTTCATCTCATCTCTTATTCGAGTAGTCATATTTGCTTCACCAGCTAACACTCCTCCTGCAAAAGCACCCACTATTGGATGTAAACCAACTGAATGAGCTGCAGCTCCTAGTCCCATTGCAAAAATAAAACAACCCGTCACGAATGTTCCAGGTGAAGGTATTTTTACAAAAAAGTTAAATATTGTAGGTGAAAGCTTTCTACCAAGGAAAACTGTGAGAAGTAAAAACCCTACAGCTTTAAATGTTATTATTCCAAGATCTTGAATTGAAAAGTCCCCATCATTACCTAATAACCCTGCAACAACGGTAAGAATTAATAACCCCAAAATATCATCAACCACTGCTGCGCCAATTATGGTTTTGGCTTCCTTGGTTTTTAATGCTCCTAGATCTCCAAATACTCTTGCAGTAATGCCGACTGAAGTGGCCGTCATTGCAGCTCCAACAAACAGTGCGACTTCAAATTGGAAGTCCCCTCCAAGATTTAATGCATAAACCGAACCGTATCCTAAAGCAAAAGGAGCTACTACTCCAATTAATGCAACAAACAGTGAAGTTGACCCTAACTCAACAAACTCTTTTAAATCTGTTTCTAAACCTACCTCGAAAAGCAAGAGAATAATCCCTATCTCTGCCAAGGTTGAAATAACGTCTCCTGGTTCAGCATGCGGTAATAGTCCTAATCCGTAATAGCCTATAACTATTCCAGCAATTAATTCGCCTATAACAGCTGGTTGATTGATTCTTCTCATCAATTCTGCACCAGTTTTTGCTGCAATTAATATTATTACAATCTCTAAAAATTTTTCTATTATTAAATCCACAACATTAATAATAAAATTTGTATGTTTAAATGAGAAAGAATTTAGTAAATTTAATATATGAAACCAAAAACATTATTTGAGAAAATATGGGACAAGCATTTAATAGCTTCAATTGATGAAGACACAAACCTATTGTTTGTTGATATGCATCTAGTTCATGAAGTCACTTCTCCCCAAGCTTTTGATAGTTTAAGGATAAGTAAAAGAAAGGTTAAATATCCTGAATTAACTTTAGCAACCGTTGACCACGGTGTACCAACCTCAGATAGAGCATTGGGAATAAAAGACCCTTTATCGAAGAAACAAATAGATGCATTAGAAAATAACTGTAATGAGTTTGGAATAACTATTTTTGGCGTAAATGATCCACGACAAGGAATTGTACATGTAATAGGTCCTGAACAAGGCATTACTCAACCTGGTATGACAATTGTATGTGGGGATAGCCACACTGCTACTCACGGAGCTTTTGGTGCACTAGCTTTTGGGATTGGAACTTCTGAAGTTGAACATGTATTAGCTACTCAAACTTTGGCAATGAGTAAGCCAAAGACAATGAAGGTTGAAGTTATTGGAGAAATGAATGGAAGAATAACTCCAAAAGATTTAATACTAGGAATCATCAGAGAAATAGGAACTGGTGGTGGAGCAGGCCATGTCATTGAATATTCCGGAGAAGTAATAAAAAAAATGAGTATGGAGAACAGAATGACTATATGCAATATGTCTATAGAGGGAGGTGCAAGGGCAGGGATGATAGCCCCTGATGAAACAACATATGAATATCTGAAAAATAAAAATTATGCTCCAAAAGATGGGGAATGGGAAAATGCTCTTGCTGAATGGAAAGATCTTTATTCAGATGATGATGCTAAATTTGATAAAGTTGTTCAAATTAATGTAGATAAACTAAAACCCTCTATCTCATGGGGAACAAACCCATCTCAAGTAATTTTTATTGATGAAGAAATTCCAAGCCCAGATAGTTTTAAGAACGATGCAGACAAAGAGGCTGCGCAAAGAGCATTAGAATATATGGATTTAAAGCCGGGGCAAAAAATTAATGAAATTCCATTAGATAGAGTTTTTATAGGTAGCTGCACAAATGGAAGAATCGAAGACTTAAGAGCTGCAGCAAAAATAATCAATGGAGGAAAAGTTCATGAAAATATTAATGCAATGGTTGTCCCTGGCTCAACATTGGTTAAAAAACAAGCAGAAGATGAGGGCTTAGATAAAGTTTTCATAAATGCTGGTTTTGACTGGAGGGAAGCTGGTTGCTCAATGTGCTTAGGTATGAATCCTGATATATTAGCCCCAGGTGAGAGATGTGCTTCTACTTCAAACAGAAATTATGAAGGAAGACAAGGTGTCGGAGGGCGAACACATCTAGTAAGTCCCCAAATGGCTGCAGCTGCAGCAATTAATGGCTTCTTTATTGATGTTAGAGAAAGTAATTAATAATGAAAAAACTTAGTCATATTGAAAGCACTATGTTACCAATTCCTATGTCAAATATTGATACTGATCAAATCATGCCTAAACAATTTCTAAAAAGAGTTGAGAGATCTGGATATGGAGAATTTTTATTTTATGATTGGAAGAAGGATGAAGACTTTCCTTTAAACAATGAAGATTACAAAGATTCAAAAGTTTTAATAGCTGGAACTAATTTTGGAACTGGCTCCTCAAGAGAACATGCTCCATGGGGGCTGCAGGATTGGGGTTTCGATGCAATAATTTCAACGAAGTTTGCAGATATTTTTAAATTGAATTCAATAAATATCGGACTTCTTCCAATTGAAGCTAGTGAAGATATAGTTGATAAACTTTTTCAAAAAGTAACAGAAAATCCAAAAACAAAAGTTCAAGTATCTGTTGAAACAAAATCAGTAATTTGTGAAGAAGTTGAATTTAATTTCTTTTTAGATGATTTCTCTCAAAATAGAATCTTAAACGGCATTGATAAAATCGATATATCTTTAGAGTATGAAAACAAAATAGATGAATTTATGCAAAACAGAAATAAGTGGTCACCTAAACTAACTTAGAAACACTTAAACTTAAACTGTCCGCAACTTCTTCTGAAAGCAAAAGTCCATTATGTATTTGTAATGACGGACTAAGGTTCTTATCGTTTTTATAGTTTTCAAACCAGTCTTCTTGCAATAAAAAATAGACATATTTTTGCAATGCTGTTGAAAGTTCTATGGATGAAGTTTTTGGTACTGCCCCTGGGAGGTTTGCAATTGCAGAAATCAACACGCCATCTCTTACTGTGAAAGGCTCCGAGTGAGTATTTGCTTTTACTTTCTCAACACATCCTCCTTGATCTATGGCAACATCAATAATCACTGTACCTTTTTCCATTTTTGATATGTCTTCATTTTTAATAACCACAGGCGGTTTCTTGCCCGGAATCAAAACTGCTCCAATAATTAAATCGGCAGACCTAATTGCATTTGTAGATTCTTTTGTGTCTCCTTTTAATGTATTTATTGAATCTCCATAAACTTTTTTTAAATCTTCAAGTACTTTTTCATTTAAATCTATCGCCGTAACATTTGCACCAATACTTATTGCTTTGCTTATTGAGCTTTTTCCGACTTCACCGCAACCAATTACTGTAACCTTTGCGTTTTTTTTCTCAGAAATAGAAGATAGCAAAACTCCCTTGCCTCCTGATGAATATTCAAGAAATTGCATTCCTTTCTGTATTGCTAAATTTCCTGCAATTTTTGACATAGGAATTAATAGTGGGTATATATTGTCATCCATAATCATTTCGGTTGCAATTCCTGTTAATTTTTTTTCTAATAATTTTTTTGTTAGATCTAAATTTGAGGCAAGGTGTAAATATCCAAATAATACATGCGAAGAATCTAATAATTCAAACTCTTGTTCTTGAGGTTCTTTAACTTTACAAATTATGTCAGAATTTCCATATAATTCTGTTGGACTGTCTACTATTTTTGCACCTGCTTTTGTGTAATCTTTATCTGAGAATCCAGACCCAAGCCCTGCTCCTGATTCTATAAAAATATCAGCTAGTCCAGTAAATTGCGCTATATGTTCCGGGATTAAGCTAACCCTTCCTTCATCTTTCTTTACTTCCTTAGGTATCCCAATTTTTTTAATCATTTTTTGGTACTGTTTCCTGAAGATGTTTATCTAAATATTTCATAAACGGGGTTCCGCCAGTCCCAACAATGTTTGAGTTTGAGTTATTAGTTAATGACTGTTCAAAAATATACACTCTTGCATACTCTAAATGCTTATCTCTAAAGGCATGGACTTCGTCAATTAAATCATTTATTATCATGACTGAATCTTTGTGTATATCTAAATTATTTCTATTTTTTTCTGACCACTCATCTAAATTGTTTAGTAATTCTCTGTGATCTTTAGGCATATAAAGTCTCATCTCATCTAAATACTCTCTTAGTGGATCGTTAGAATGGGTCACTCCAAGAAGAGCATCTAAAGCAGGAACAATTGAGCTTTGAGCGCCTGTTTCTCCTCTAAAAAGTTGAGGTTTTCCTTTATATTCTTCAACGCCTTCATAGATTACGCCCTGAGGGGTTGCTGGGTTGTTCTTCCATCCAAATATATATGGCCTAACTCTATTGTAGTAAATGTAGGGATCGCATTTTTCAGGCATTCTGTTCATAATTTTATTTATTTCTTTAATGCTTACTAATGCGTCTTCAAGATTTCCTTTTTCGGTATCTTCATCAAGGAAATATTTTTTTAGTGATCCAAGTATATTTTTTGCTTCATGCTCGATAGCGACATGAATCATAATGAACCAATCTTCATCAACTCCAGATAAAAAGTTTTGTAAGATCTTTATATTTTCAACTGTTAGTGGCTTTGATTCGTCTAGCAAAGACCAGTTGTTTAGTGCATATGATGCATAAGACAAAATTGGAGGTCTTTGAAGTTTTTCAGAAATTTTATACCAAGTAATAGCAATATTTTTTGGAATTATGTCATCAATGTCTTCTTTTCCCCACATGTATGCATGTCCAATGTAGGAATAAAGTAACATAGCTCTTTCTAACTGAGAGGCTGATAAAGATGAAATATCTTTTTCTTGATCGATCTCATTAACAACACTACTTATCTGGTTATTTGCAAGAATCTTGTGTAATGAGGATGAAATCTCTTCTACATCTTCAAAGCCATTTGGTATATGAGTGCATATCTCTTGAGGTATAAAACCTTTCTCAAGTAAATTCCTGTTCATATTCTCCCTTTACAAACACTCTTCTTTAAGTAATGGTAAACTAAGTTTTCTAAATTTGGCTAAGAATTATTTACTATTTAAATAATCTCTAAACTTAACTGGTTCATCTGTAATAACCCCATCACAACCAATTTCAATACATTCTTTGAAATGGTTAATTTTGTTAACAGTCCAAATATGCAACTGTAAATTATTTAAATTAGTAAATTCTCTTAATTTTTTTGAATAAATTTTTAGCCCCTTCCAATAATATGGTGCTTGCAAAGCTTGCACCTTGAAGTTTCTTTTTTTATTTGGCAAAAACTTAGCAACAGCATTCTCGCGAAAAGACCCAGAAGTTAATACTTTGCCCTTACTAATATTTAAAAACTCATCCAGCCTTTTATAACTAAAAGATGAAACTAAAACTCTATCAACAGATTTTGTTAATTTTATTATTTTTACTAACTTTTCAGCCATTCCACTTTGTTTTAAATCAAGATTAAATTTCATATTTTTATATGTAATCAGAGCATCTTCTAAGGTTACGAATTTTGTTGTAGAATAATGATCTCCATTTTTTTTATAAAATTTTGCTCCAGCATTTATTTTTTTTATTTCTTCCCAGTTAAAATCTTTAACATTTCCACTTACATCTGTTGTTCTATCAAAGCTTTTATCATGATGTAAAAAAATTACACCGTCTTTAGACATTCTCAAATCTGTTTCAAAATGACTAAATTTTTCAACAAAAGTATTTTCTAAAGCGTGGAGGGTATTTTCTGGAACTATATTTCTTCCCCCTCTATGAGGGATGATTAATGGTTTCTTGCCCTCAAAATATAATGCCTTAACCAGAGACGCCTCCTGTGAAATTAAACTCATTTAAATGAAGCATTGGAACATTAAGAATTCCTTCTCCAAATTCTGAATCTGCAAACCTTGAGTCAGTTCCAACTGACTTTACATTACCTACCCCTAATGAAGCAATAAAACTTTGGGTGAATCTTAGCCTTCCAACAGGTTTTATTATTTCTCCATTTTCAATTAAGAAAGATCCATTTCTATTTAGTCCAGTGACTACTTGGGTTATTGGGTCAAGAACTCTGCAATACCAAAACTCATTGATATAAATTCCTTTCTTTACTTCTGAAATCATCTCTTTCTTGGTTGAGTTTCCAGAATCCAAATATAAATTTGTTCCAATTCCACCAAAACTATCTCCCCATCCAAAAAGTTCATGAAAAGTATTATCTTCTTTGAGTTCTTTTGCTGTTCTTCTTGTGTGAAATAAAGATTTTGACACTCCGTTCTTGACTACTTCCAATGTTTTTTTTGGTGCACCTGACGCATCTATTTTAAAACCTAAAGCTTTGTCTCTATAAGGGTCATCAACTAAGGTAATTTTCTCATCAAATTGCTGGGTATTAAGTTGAATTGGAGATGTCCCTTCAATTTTACTTTTTGCATTAAAACCATATACAGCAAGAAAAACGAGAATAGTGCTTACAGCTTCTGGACCAAGAACTACTTCATATTTTCCAGGATCTATGTCTTCTGGATTTTGTGAATTTTTTGATAGTTCGAATGCTTCAAGCCCTACTTCCCCTGACTCTATATCTTCAAGTGAGCTTGCGCCTCTGTGTGATGACCCTGAAGAGGTATCCGTTCTAAAAATACCATCAATAAAAGCACTTGTTGTAGAATCTGATGACTCTAAGCCGTTTGTGTTCCAAACAAAATAATTATCCACACTTGTTGAACAATACCCAGCTGCATTTAGATCTTTACCAGCTTCTATAAACTCTTTTACTTTATCTGCCCTTTGTTCAGGATTTTTAGATTCAAATTCTTGATACCCATTATAAGAGAGCTCTTTCTCTGGAATTCCAGCCCAACCTTCGTCATCGGGACTGCTATCAACCTCAGTTAGTGCCTTTTCTATGAAGCTTTTTGGTGAATCAATACTTGTTATGTTTGAATTTAAGCTAATAGTTTTAGCATTTTTATGAATGGTTAAATAGATTTCGCCAACCTCTTCTTCAACATTTTGATGAATGTGTGAATTGGCAAAACGAGTTAAAGAATTAATTGAGGAAATCATTTTAATTTCACATTCAATATTTTCTGGAATGTGTTTTTTTGCTTCTTCTAAAAACTCCTTCCAATCTTTCACCCTTTTACACCTATCCTTACATTTTTAAATCTTGCAGGTGATGCAGGGTGGCCTGTATGGCCAACCTGTCCAGGCTGTCCTTTTCCACAATTTGGTGTTCCCCAAAAAATCCACTCATCTTCACCAGCTAACATATCCATGCTCCCCCAGAAATTTGGAGTGATGCCTGTATATGTAGGGTTTTTTACCATATCAGTTATCTTTCCATTCTTTACCAACCAACCTGCCTCACATCCAAATTGGAAATTTAATCTTATATCATCAATTGACCAAGACCTATTCGTTTCCATGTAAACTCCATCATCTGTTGCTTCTATGATTTCATCTAAAGAAGAATCTCCAGGTAATAAACCTACGTTTGTCATTCTTACCATAGGGATTCTGCCATAACCATCTGCTCTAACCATCCCGCCAGGAGCAACATCAGCTATTGCTGCACTGTCTCTACCAGTCAAAACACCTTTCCATATTCCTTCTTCAACAATATTTACTCTTTGTGCTGGGGTTCCTTCATCATCATATTTGAAAGTTGCTAATGCACCTGGCAAGGTTGCGTCAGCAATAATGTTCATTAGTTCTGAGCCATACTTGTGTTTGTTTAAATTTTTTAAATCTAGATGTGAAGCCCCAGCATAAGCTGCTTCCCAGCCAAGAATTCTGTCAAGCTCAATAGCATGTCCAACAGATTCATGTATTTGTAAAGCTAATTGGCTTCCCTCTAATATTAAATCTCTAGTTCCTTCAGGGCATTGTGGAGCAGTTAGAAGCCTGTTAGACTCTTCAACTAGTCTTTCAAGTTCATTTTCAAATTTAAAACTTTCAATTACTTCCCAACCACCCGTTCTATATTCTCCGAATGATTGAGGATAAGAACGAATTTGTGTTTCACCATCACCAATAGATAGGGATGAAATACCACCACCTGACTCAACTATGTTTTGATATATTTCATGTCCTTGGCTTGAAAAGAACCATTTCTCTGTATCCCAAAAATCCAACCTCCCGGAAGCATGGGAACTGCCGTGTTTTTTCATCTCTTCTGTTGATTTGGTAATTAGGTTAATTTGGTCACTTGATGAAATTTCAAATGGATTTTTCTCATGTGGCGTTGTGTATTGGTCTTGGACAATAGGAACATCTGCTAAAGGGAACTCTTTTCCTGGGACTTTTGCCGATGCTTTTGCAATATTATATGCTTTTATCCCCGAATTTATTAATGATTTATTACTTAAGTCGTAAGTTGAATAAAAACCCCATGAAGAGCCAACTAATGCACGAATTCCAATTCCAACGCTTTCAGATTCATTAAAATCTTCAATATCTCCGTTTCTTGCTTGGATTGATCTAGATTTAGAACTTAATATTCTAGCATCTGAATACTTTGCCCCAGAAGCTATTGCAGAATCAACTGCTTGTTGAAGTAAATCAAACATACATTCAATGTTAGATTATTTTTATGTTTTAAACGAACAGATAGTATGTGAATTTAAACTAAATCTTGTTCTCTAATTCCGAATGATGGATGTCTTAGTCGACATAGAGCAAGCTTTTCTAATTGTCTTATTCTCTCTCTTGTAAGGTCAAACTCTTCACCTATTTCTTCAAGAGTTCTTGGAACTCCATCATAAAAACCATATCTTAAAGCAAGAATTCTTCCTTCTCTTTCTGGAAGTCTACTAATGCTTTCTCTTAAGCTTTCTGCAACATCAAGATCTTGGACTATTAATGATGGGTCACTAGCATCTTCATCCTGTATAAAATCTCCTAATTGAGCTCCATCTTCTCCTACTGGCTGTTCTAGTGATACAGTATCGGCAACACTTAAGGCAAGTTCTACTTTGTCAACTCCCACTCCAGCTTCCTTTGCTATTTCTTGTGGTTTAGGATCTCTTCCTAGTTCTGCCTTTAATTGAGCTTGAGCTGCTCTAACAGCAGCCATTGTGTCATGAAGGTGAACTGGAATTCGAACAGTCCTAGACTTATCAGCAATTGCTCTTGTTATCGCTTGTCTAATCCACCATGTAGCATATGTTGAAAATTTAAATCCTTTTCTCCAGTCAAATTTTTCAACTGCTCTAATCAATCCAAGATTTCCTTCTTGAATTAAGTCTAGAAAGTCAATTCCTGAAGTGTTTGCATATCTTCTTGCATTTGCAACAACAAGTCTTAAGTTAGCTGTTAAAAATGCATCTTTGGCTTCAGCTCCCTTTTTTCTGTCTCGTTTTAATCTGATCTCGCCTTTTTTATCTTTAAATTTCTTTTTTTCAAGCTTTACAGTTGCTTTCTCACCAGACTCTATCTTTTGTGCTAACTCAACTTCTTGTTCTGCAGTTAATAGATCGAAATTTCCAATTGCTGTTAAGTACTGGCTTACTAAATCTGTGGTTAATTTCCCTCTATCATCAGCTAATTTTTTAATGAGCGATTTTGCTTTTTCTTGTGCAGCAGCTTCTTGTTCTGGAGTTAAAGAATCTTGCTCAGCAGCAAGCTCTGCTTCCTTTTTTGAAGCCTTAGGTTTTGAAGGTATAGTTTTCGTTACCATTAATATTTTGACCTTTTTTATTTAGTTCAAGTTACCGAAATGTAAGGATAGAACAATTTGGGGTATATATCTAATTATTGATAGGTTTATTTCAATTTTTTAAAATTAATTTATTTTTTCAGCACTTTTATAAACGTAAAGCACCCAAAGAAGGTCTGCAATAAGTAAGTGTAAAATACTTAAAGGCAAAATTATGTTTGAAACTACATTTAATACCCCAAGAGAAACACCTATCAGAACTAATAATTTGATATTTTTTGTTATAACTTTGTATTCTCTTTGAAGCCTATTTGCTTCAAAATAAAGATATATAGATAAAAATGAGGCCACTATGGGATGGAGGATTCTCAACCTTGTTAATATTTCGCTATTTGAATCAAAATCTTCAGCAAGTCCCGTTATGAATGATTCGCTTGGAAATATTACGTCTGCCAGTGCAGCAATTGAACCCGTTGCTCCAGAGAGTAAAAACAAAATTAATCCAATTTTAAAACCTTTATCAAAAAAATTATTTAAGTTTGTTTTTGAATTTTTTGTTAAATGAAATAATAAAGTATAAGCACCCAGTAGTCCAAATGTATTTACTAAATGTAACGGAACAGCCATAATTCTTGGTGTTGATGAATTAAGGCCAACCCATTCATAGATAACAATTACTGCGCCAATTAAAGCTTCGAGCAAAACAAAAAAAGTTAGAGCTTGAATAACTTTTTTTTGTAAAACAGGAACACTATTATTAAAAGATTTTAGAAAGATAATAAGTGTAATTATTAAAAGTATCCCACTGATAGATCTGTGTGAAAATTCAATAAGTTCTGATGAGGTTTTAAGTTCAGGAACAATCTTGCCATTACAAGTTGGCCATGATGCACCACAACCATCACCAGAACCAGTAGCTCTGACTATTGCTCCTGCAATAATAGAAGCAATAGAAATAACAAGACCGTAGAAAGATAGCCTATTAATTGTCACAACAAATTATCAATTAATAACTTAAACGAATCCCAAAAAAGTTGCATGCCCTCATATGCGAGATAAATAAAAAATAAAGTTCCGACAACACTCTTTAAGTTTCTAGAAAAATAGAAAGATAGCTGATTTGGGTCATTTATATATGGACTTTCTTCAAGAGCGCTTTCGTAAATATTTTCTGATAATTCTAAATCACCAACTTCTTCTTCCTCAATTTGTGACATATCTTCATAAGTAAACATCTCGGTTTGTGTGTTTCGACCTTTTTTTTCTACACTTGATCTAAATCTATTTAAAAATCCTGAACTAATATTATGTTCTTGTCTTTTATCAACTTCAAAAATTGCATTCTCAACATTAAATACTTGTTTTTTAAATGTTTCCGGCTCAGGTATGCTT
This sequence comes from OCS155 cluster bacterium AG-333-G23, assembly GCA_003282445.1. Lineage (GTDB taxonomy): Bacteria > Actinomycetota > Acidimicrobiia > Actinomarinales > Actinomarinaceae > Actinomarina. Next base: position 123,106 of record QBZE01000001.1, on the reverse strand, counting down.
CCAATTGCTGATGATATTTCATTTCCTAGAATTCCCTCTAATGCTGCAATTATTCTTTTATCAGTTGGAACTCCTGCACCTGAATCCCATTTTTTAATGTCTTTTAAAGAAGCTCCAGTAAAAGACGCTATCTGTTTATTAGACAAGCCTCTTTCGTCTTTTAATCTTGCAAATACTGTTGAAAAATTTTCCATTAAGTCTAATTGTATTCAATATATATATTTTTATACAATTAGTCTTAATAATGGAGGTGAATGAGCGCCTGGTGGGCTCCCCGGTCTTCAAAACCGGTGAAAGGTTTAATAATCTTTGGCGGGTTCGATTCCCGTCCACCTCCGCTAATTAATATATAATTGTTTACTATTATTAGTGATATAAGTTTAGGAATAATTGAACCAGAGAAATAACCCAAATCAGACAGACAGAAGATTACTTACAGTTTCTGATAGAGATATTTTTGTTACAGTACAAAATGCATTACTAGTAGGAATTATTCTTTCTAACGAAACAAGGGCTGATAAGGAAGAGTCTTTAAAGGAATTGACCAGCTTAGTAAAAACTGCTGGGTCCGATCCTTTAATAATTCAGACAAAAAGAGTAGATAAAATTAATCCGAAGACTTTTATCGGAAAAGGTTCAATAATTGAACTCGAAGAAATATCAAAATCAAACGATATTGATGTTGTAATTTTTGACTGTGAACTAACACCTAATCAGCAGAAAGAACTTCGTGCTATATTCCAATGTGACGTAGTCGATAGGACTGGTTTAATTTTAGATATTTTCGCACTCCATGCTCAATCTAAAGAATCCAGCCTTCAAGTTGAGTTAGCTATGTCTGTTTATTTAAAACCAAGGCTTGCTGGCCTTGGTTCAACACTGAATCAGCAAGGAGGAGGAATTGGAACTCGTGGTCCTGGAGAGACAAAATTAGAAACGGATAGCCGTTTAATAGATAATAGAATTAACAAACTGAGGAGAGAGCTAAAAAAAATTGAAAAACAAAGAATGCTTCAATCTAATTCTCGAGAAAAAAATAATACCCCTCTTGTTTCTATAGTTGGTTATACAAATGCTGGAAAATCTACTCTTCTTAAAAAACTAACAAATGCTGATGCTTATGCTGCTGATGAACTGTTCGCAACTGTAGACTCCCTACAACGTGAACTAAAAATTAATAATATTCAAGATCCATTAATTATTTCTGATACTGTTGGCTTCATACAAAATCTCCCAACAACTTTAATAGAGTCTTTTAAATCAACACTTTTAGTTGCTACAGAAGCAGATTTGTTAATACACGTAGTGGATGCTGCCACTGCTGTTCCCGAACTACACATGAACACAGTTTCAAAAATATTAGAACAGATAGGAACAACGGCAAATGAAATTCTAGTATTTAATAAAATAGATAAAATTGATAAAGCTTCTTACAATCAACTTATTGATCAATATCCTAACGCAATATTTATATCTTCATTGAAAAATAAAGGAATGCCAGAACTTATAGAAAGTATCGCAGAAGAAATTTATGGTGAAATTTTAATTGAAAATTATGTAGTGAAGCCGAATAACTTAGAAAAAATAAGTAGGTTTGGAAAAATTTTAAATGTAGAAAATGAATCTGATTATTTAGTAATAGAATTGGAGATTAGAGAAAAACTAGCAAATAAACTTTGCTCAAATAAATTAATGGAAAACTATGAAAATGCTTAAAGAAATAGGACTTATAGGTCTTGGTGTAATGGGAAAAAATATTGCTTTAAACCTTTCAGATAATGGTTTAATTATCAAAGCCTTTAATGATTCGAAAGAAAAACTAGAAGATATTAAAAAAGAATTTTCAGGCACTTTCGAAGGGTTTACAGATATAGGTGACCTAGTCAACAGCCTTGAAAAACCTAGAACAATTTTATTGATGGTCCCATCGGGTAAAGCAACAAAAGATGTTATTGAAAAAATTAAAGATTTACTTGATGAAGATGACCTAGTTATTGATGGTGGGAATTCTTTTTATCTTGATAGTGAAGAAAATGGTTTAGCTTTAGAACAGAAAAAAATAAAATTTATTGGAATGGGTGTCTCTGGTGGTGAAGAAGGCGCGAGAAACGGACCAGCAATAATGGTTGGTTACAAAAATAAAATTAGTGAAGATTTAAAAAATACTTTAAGTGCGATATCTGCAAAAACTGACCAAGAATGTATAGGTTTTTATGAAGGGTATGGGTCTGGTCATTTTGTAAAAATGGTACATAATGGTATTGAATATGCTGAAATGCAATTGATAGCAGAAATTTATGAAATATTAAGAAGAGCTAAAAAAACAAATGAAGAAATAGCTAGTTTTTTTGATAATTTAAAGGAAGAAAGTAGATCATCATATCTTGTCGAAATAACATCAAAAATATTGAGACAAAAAAAAGATGAAATTTATATCCTTGATGAAATAAAGCCTTTTGCAAGCAACAAAGGTACTGGGAAACTCACTGTCGAAACTTCTTTAAATCTTAAAGTATCCACTCCCTCAATTTTTGCAGCTTATGACGCAAGGGTCCAAAGTAATAATAAAAATGGTTGGGGAGAAATCAGTAATAAATCTGATTTAAGCTCTGAAAAAGATTTAAGCAACTGTTTGTATTTTGGGAGAGTTGCTTCAATGATCCAAGGGTTAGAGCTAATAGGTAAACACATAGAAGAAATCAATTTATCTATTGTTTTAAATAACTGGATGGGCGGTTGTATTATTAGATCTAACTTATTAAAAGAGTTAAATGATATAAGTTCAAGCTCAAGAGAATTCGTTAATGATTTAAAAATAAATAAGATATTTAAAGATAATTTAGAATCATCAAAAAAGATTATTTCTGATGCAATGCTGAACGACATATCTACTCCCGTTTTGTCAGCATCACTGAATTGGTATCTAAATTTAAGTTCTTCAAGTAATCCCTCAAATTTAATACAGGCTCAGAGAGACTTTTTTGGAAGACATAAGGTTCAATTAGTTAACTCTGAAGAGGACGTAAATATAGATTGGGATTAAGTTATATTAATGAATAAAAATATACTTCCAAAAACTTCTTCTCCGAAGCGATACGAAATAAAGCTAGATATTGATCTAGAAAATTTTTCATATTCTGGAATGCAGACTGTAGAAATAGAGATCTTAGAAAATACAAAGTCAATTTTCTTAAACAGCATAGGAATAAAAATAAGTCACGCATCATTAACAACTAGTGATAAAGAAAATAACAACCTCTCTGTTGAGTATTTTGAAAGTGATGAAAGAATTTGCCTTTCTTCTAAAAATGAAATTAAAAAGGGTGATTACAAACTTTACTTAGAATTCAATTCAGAAATTACAAATGATCTAAAAGGGTTTTATAGAAGTAAATTTTTGACTGAAGAAAATGAAGAAAAATGGATTGCAACTACTCAATTTGAACCAACTGCTGCAAGAAATGCTTTCCCTTGCTGGGATGAACCGGAGTACAAAGCAGTTTTTTCAATTAGTATCGTTGCTGATAAGAAATACTTACGAGTTAGCAATGAAAAGATACTTTCTGAAAAAGAAGTTGGTGATAATAAAGTAGAAACCACATTTGTTGATTCCATGAAAATGTCAACATACCTTGTTGCTTTTGTAATTGGAGAGCTAGAAGCTACTGAAATTGGAGATGCAGGAAATACCAAAGTCCGTATAGTTCATCGCCCCGGTTTTGCTGATCAAACAAATTATGCTGGAACAGCGGGAATTAAACTGCTTAATTTTTTTGAAGATTATTATAAAATCCCCTACCCAGGATCCAAACTAGATTTAATTGCAATTCCAGATTTTGCGATGGGTGCAATGGAAAATGTAGGAGCTGTTACTTTCAGAGAAAATTTACTTTTAATAGATGAAGAAAAAGCAACTAGGCCTGAGCTAAATAGATCTGTAACTGTTATAGCTCATGAACTTGCTCATATGTGGTTTGGTGATTTAGTAACTATGAAATGGTGGGATGGAATTTGGCTTAATGAAGCTTTCGCAAGCTTAATGGAAGTTATAGCAGCCGATAATAAGTACCCAGAATTTAAACTATGGAATGAAATGAACTTATCACGAAGTGCAGGTTTTGCTATTGATTCATTAGAAAATTCAAGACCTATAGAGTTTGAGGTTGAAACACCAGAAGAAGCTGAGGAAATGTTTGATGTTCTGACTTACGAAAAAGGTTCTACTGTTTTAAGAATGTTTGAAGTTTTTATAGGGGAAGAAGTATTTCAAAAAGGTGTCCAAGAATACTTGAATAAATTCAAATACGACAATACAAATTCTTCAGACCTTTGGGACAGTTTAAGTAAAGCCAGTGGGCAACCATTAAATGAAATGCTCCCTTATTGGATAAAAGAAAAAGGCTACCCTAGTGTAAATATTTCAATTGATGATTCTTCCTTGCTACTAGAACAAAAAAGATTTTTACTAAAAGATATCAAAATAGAAAATTCAAATAAACCAATACCTATAAGTATTAAATTTTTAGATACAGATGAAAAATTTAACTTAATTTTAGATCAAACTAATGAAAAAATAGATATAGAAGAAAAAGGAAAAGTACCCCTTGTAAATAGTGGAGGTTGGGGCTTTTATCACGTTTTCTATGACGAAAAAGTATTCAATAAAATCTTAAATAATTTTGAAAAATTAGATCAGCTTGAAAAATACAGACTCCTGGAAGATAGGTGGATGCAATTCAAAAAGCATAGCCTTGAACTATCTGCTGAAGAGGTGATAAATTTTCTAAAATTTCTTCTTTTTTATAAAGATGAAAAAGATGAGGATATATGGAATTATATTGGGTCAATAATTGCCACTCTTTCATATATTGCTAATCAAAATAATGCAGATATTTTTAAAGAGTTTGTTGATAAATTAACAATTCCTTTAAGTAACGAACTAGGGGTTGAAGTCCATTCACATGATGATCCTGAGATAAAAGAACTTAGAGGAGTTATTAACAAGATGAGAGCTAAATATTTAGAAGACACACAATTTATTAATCACTTTAGTGAAATTTTTAAGGATGAAAATTTTGAATCAATCACAGAAGGAAGTTTATTTAATACTGTTTTATATATTGCAGCTTTAGATGAGGAAAATAAAGTAGAAAAATTTTTGGATAAATTTATGAAGGCACCCTCTCCTCAACTACAGGGAAGATATAGATCTGTATTGGGTGTAATTAAAGATAAAAATGCACCACAAGAAATAGTGCAATACATGATTGATGGAAAAATCAGAGGTGCAGATTGTCCTTACATATTGGCCTCTATGATTATGAATAAGTATATAGGTAAAGAGTCATGGTTAGTTATAAAAGAAAATTTTGATGAGTTACTTAAAGTAATGCCAGCATGGACTGCTTCACGAATGCTTGATTCACTTTCATCAATTTATGATGAAGAGCTTGGAAACAACATTAAAGATTATATTATAAAAAACCCTCTACCCTCTTCAGAGAAAATAGCAGCCCAAAAATTAGAGAGATTAGAAGCTAATATAGAGTTTGTATTAAATATTAAGAATAATTTCAATGAAGAAGCCATTGAAAAAGTACTAAAGGAGAATTAAAAATGAAGCCAAGAATTGCAGTTTTTTTACAACCTCAACATGCTGAATATGATCAAATAAGACAAGCAGCACTAGAGGCTGAGGAGATGGGTGCTGACGTTATTTATAATTGGGATCATTTCTATCCTTTATATAAAGAAGATGGAACTCAATGGGCTGAAGGAGAAAGAAGAGAAGGAAAACATTTTGAATGTTGGACTATGCTTGCTAGTTGGGCTGAAGCAACTAGTACAGTAGATATAGGACCTCTTGTTACTTGTAACTCATATAGAAATCCAGAACTACTAGCAGACATGGCAAGAACTGTTGATCATATATCAGGAGGAAGAGTGATTCTAGGAATAGGTTCAGGGTGGTTTGAGCAAGATTATGACGAATACGGTTATGAATTTGGTTCTGCAATATGGAGACTTAAGGAGCTTGAAAAATCATTGGAGAGAATTGTTGAGAGAATGAAGAAGCTAGATCCTCAACCTACCAGAAAAATCCCAATACTTATTGGTGGTGGTGGTGAAAAAGTAACACTTAGAATAACAGCCAAATATGCAGACATTTGGCATGGTTTCGCAACTAGGACTGAAGAAAGATCTGGTATTGAAACTGTAGCTCACAAAAATAATGTATTAAATAATTGGTGTAAAGAAATAGGAAGAAACCCTAAAGAAATTGAAAGATCCATCGGGATTGATATCAAAAGAATAGATAAAGCAGACGATTTACTTGAAGCTGGAGCAACTGAAGTAACATTAGCTGTAAATGGTCCAGGTTACGACTTGGCGCCTGTGAAAGAATGGATTTCCTGGAGAGACTCTAAAGGTTAAAAACTAATGGACCTTTACATTACAATTATTGGATTAATCTTAGGATTTTTTCTTCTAGTTAAAGGTGCTGAAGAAATGGTGCGGACTGCTATCCAAATTGCAATGAAATTTAATATGCCAAATTCAGTAATTGGAGCAACTTTTATAGGTTTTGGAACATCCGCTCCAGAACTATTTGCAAGCTCAGGGGCGGCATTAAATGGAAACCTCTCGTTGGGTATAGGAAATATTATTGGATCGAACATTGCAAACTCCTTAGTTGCAATCTCTGTTTTGTATCTTGCATTAAATAAAGATTTCAACAAAAAATTGAAACTTAACAATACCTCATCAATATGGATGGTGTTTGCAACAATCATATTTGTTAGTTTCTATTTAATGCTTAAAGAGTTCCCACTTTTCCTTGGAATTGGTTTATTGGGATTAGTTATTTTTGTTACATACAAACTTGTTACAGAAGAGGCTGTTGATCAAGAAGACTTATTAATTGAAGAAAAAGATTATATAGGATTAAGGGCTGTTGCCTCGCTGACAGCAACAATTTTTGGAAGCACCTTAGTAGTAAATAATGCTGTTAGTTTGGCGGAATACTTCAATATATCATCCATTATTATTGGGGTCACTGTTGTTGCTTTGGGAACTAGCCTGCCAGAAGTTGCAGGGACTATAGCCGCCGCAAAAATGAAAAACCCTGATATAGTTTTTGGAAATATCTTTGGTTCAAACCTATTTAATATTGCATTGGTGGGAGGTGTCTCTGTTTCAATTGCGCCAGGCATAATTGAGAGTGATGTAACCGCTGAAATGATAATAATGTTAATTGCCTCATTAGTAGTTATATTGCTTTCAAAAACAACCGTTAAAAAAAGTTATTTAATAGGATTGACTGCGTTAATTTCCTATTCGGTTTTTATATATACTTTATTTTAAGTTTTTATTCCTAAGGAAAATAATAAGACCTATTAAAGCAAGGATCGATCCACCTATTTGATTCCATGTGAAATCTCCTATAGTTGAATCTCCCATTCCAAACCTTAAAGTATCTAAGATTGCTCTTTGTGTGCCATACCAAATAGCCCATAAACCAATCCACGAACCCTTGCCAAAGGTAAAGTTATTTCTTAATGATTTAAATATAAAGAAAACTATAAGAGCAAAGAAAAGATCGTACATCGGAACATGATGAAACGTACCACATGTTACCAATGGTTCTGAACATTCTAAGGCATCATGCTGAGGTGCTACATCATACCCTGGCTTTATTTCATACCCCAAAATAAAGCTTGTTGATCTTCCAAGATGTTCAACTATTGCAAGGTCTCCAATTCTTCCTATTACAGTTCCTAGAATGAGCCCTGTTGAGGCGTAATCTGAATATTGTTTAAAATCACCCTTTCCAATTAACTGTATTCTTATATAAGCGGCAATAATTCCTCCCGACATTCCACCCATTATTGAATAGCTACCTGTTGGGGAAAATACATCATCTAAGCCATATCCTGGATCCCCTATATGTGCCGGAATAGTAAAAAATCTTGCACCAATTATTGCTCCAAAAATTGCCCAAGTTAAACCTTGCTCAAAAAGTACGGTGTCTTGTTTGTCTTTTTCAGCTAATTTAATTGCATGATTTGCCCCAAAATAAAATCCCAACGCAGCAAAGACTCCATGTAGAGAAAATGAGACAGGGCCTATTTGTGTTATGGGTATTGGAGGGTAGGTTATAGAAAAAAATGAATCAAGCATAAATCAAATTTCTTTTAAAGTCCATAGAACATCTGCCACAATACCTATGAATATAACAGCCAAATATGTATTTGAAAACACAAAGTATTGTATTGGTTGAATCTTTCTTCTAAACAAATTATAAGATTTAAACATTAGATTGGATCCAAAAAAAATTGATACAAATAAATAGATTATTCCTAGTTGTAATATTGGTGCAGCAATAATTGAGACTATTACCGTTGCACATGAATACAATGCAATAAAAATTGATGTTCTTTCATATGTTTCTTGTGTTGAAAGCATTGGAAAATCTGCTTCTTCGTAGTCTGATTTGTTTTCAATAGCAAGAGCCCAGAAATGGGCAGGTGTCCAAGTAAAAACTAATAAAAATAAAATCCAAGCACCGATTTCAAGTGAACTACCTGTAGCTGTCCAGCCAATCAATACTGGGGCAGCACCTGACGCTCCACCAATAACAATATTTTGATTAGTTCTTGGTTTTAGTAATAAGGTATATATAAATGTATAAAATAAGTTTGCTATCAATCCAATCAAAGCAGCTAGCTGAGTTGTAAAAATAAAAAGAATTAAAAACCCTGCTGTACCACAAAAAATTGAGTAAAAAATTGCATTTTTTTTAGTTAGCTCTCCAGTAACTAAAGGCCTGCTTGAAGTTCTTTCCATTAAGCTATCTCTACCAACTTCAAAAACTTGATTCATAACATTAGCGCTAATAGCAAGTAAGGTTCCTCCTGTTAGTGTGAATAAAACTAAATCTATAGGTGGCATCCCATATATTGCAATAATCATTGATGGCACAGTTGTGACTAGAAGTAATTCAATAACTCTTAATTTAGAAAGTTTGACATAACTACTAAATATTTGATTCATATTTGTAACCATAAAGACATAGTACTTATGATTACACTATATACATGTAGGACGCTATCCTTAAGGATTGACTGCAATTTTGTTAATTTATGAATAAAAAAAGATTTTTTAAATATAAAAATTTACCGGTTTTCAGTTTACTATTTCTAACCGCTTGTATTGAAAATGCACCGATGGACTCTTTAAGTCCTGCTGGTCCCTATGCGAGACAAATTGATGACCTCTTTTGGCTAACTTTTTGGATAGCTGTCGGAGTATTTTTTATTGTCCAAGGAGCTTTGATTTTTTCAGTTTTTTATTTTCGTGACATGCCTGGTAAGCCCGAACCAAAGCAAATTCATGGCAACAATGTTTTAGAACTTATGTGGACAATTATTCCTATTCTTATATTGGCAGCTATAGCAGTACCAACAGTGAGAACTATATTCGACCTAGCTAGAGAACCTGAGGGGGCTTTAAAAATTGAAGTTATAGGTCATCAGTGGTGGTTTGAGTATAAATATCCTGATTATGGTATCACAACAGCCAACGTATTGGTCATACCTGCCGATACTCCAGTTAGATTAGAAATGTGGTCTAATGATGTTCTTCATAATTATTGGGTTCCAAAATTAAATGGTAAAAGATACCTGGTGCCTGGACAAAAAACATACTTAAACTTACATGCTGACTCCCCAGATGAATTTTGGGCACAATGTGGTGAATATTGTGGACTTAGTCACTCAAAAATGAGGGGAAGGGTTTTATCCCTAAATCAAGAAGATTTTGAAAATTGGGTAAATAATCAGAAATTAAACGCAAATAAAGAATTACCTGAAGGGACATTGGCAGCAGAAGGACAGCAAGTTTATCTAAATGCAGGTTGTACTCAATGTCACGTAATTGATGGAGTTTGGGATGTTCAAGGTGATCGTATTGCACCTAACTTGACTCATTTTGCAAATAGAAATGTATTTGCTGGAGCTGCACTAAAAAATAACAAAGAAAATCTTACAAAATGGCTAGCAAATCCTGCTGAGATAAAACCTGGTACTTTTATGCCTAATCTAGAATTAACTGAGAAAGAAATAGAAGCTTTAATTGCTTACTTAGGGACTTTAAAATGACAAAAATTATTGAGCCAGATAAACAAACCAATATATTCAGAAGGCCTTCTTCAGAGTATGGAATCTGGAGTTGGATAACTACAGTAGATCATAAAAAAATTGGGATAATGTATGGGTATGCTGCATTTTTCTTTTTATTAATTGGAGGATTAGAAGCTTTAGTTCTTAGAATACAGCTTGCCCAACCAGATAATAATTTTTTAAGTGCGGCTGAATACAATGCAATGTTCACCATGCATGGGACCACAATGGTTTTCCTGGCAATAATGCCAATTAGTGCAGCGTTCTTCAATTATCTCCTCCCTCTTCAAATAGGAGCTAGGGATGTTGCTTTCCCAAGATTGAATGCTCTTAGTTTCTGGATTTGGGTTTTTGGAGGACTTTTCTTATACTCAACATTCGTATTTGGAACAGCAGGAGCACCTGAAGGAGGGTACCTAGCTGAGGAAGTTGGATGGCTTGGCAATGCTCCAAATGGTGGTTGGTTTGGATATCAACCTAATGCAGGTTTTAAATATTCACCAGGAACTGCAATGGACTATTGGGCAATCGGCTTACAAATACTAGGAATTTCTTCTCTTGTATCAGCATTTAATTTCATCGTAACAATATTAAATATGAGGACTCAAGGAATGAGATTGATGAGAATGCCTGTCTTTACCTGGATGACTTTTGCTGTGGCTTTTCTTCTTGCCTTTTCATTACCAATAATTGCAATTGCTCTCTTTTACGTAACTTTTGATAGACAATTTGGTACTACTTTCTTTTTGACTGAAGGTGGAGGAGATCCTGTTTTATGGCAGCATTTATTCTGGCTATTTGGTCACCCGGAAGTATATATTCTTATTCTTCCTGCTTTTGGAATTGTTTCTGAAATACTACCTACATTTTCAAGGAAACCTCTCTTCGGTTATCCAGCGATAGTTTTTGCAGGTTTTGGTATTGCGTTTATCGGATTCGGAGTCTGGGCGCACCATATGTTTGCTTCCGCAATCAGCCCTGTTGCGCAAGCTGGGTTTGGTATCTCAACTATGATTATTGCTGTTCCCACAGGGGTAAAAATATTTAATTGGCTAGGAACAATATGGGGAGGTAAGTTAAATCTAAAAACTCCTATGTTATTTGCTCTTGGTTTTATAGGAATGTTTGTTATTGGTGGTTTAAGTGGAGTAACCCACTCGGTTGTTCCAGCTGATACACAACAAACTGATACGTATTATATTGTTGCCCACTTTCATTATGTTCTGTTCGGTGGTGCAATGTTTGGCATTTTTGCTGGTTTATATTATTGGTTTCCAAAAGTCTGGGGAAAAATGTATAACGAAACTCTTGGCCAAATACACTTTTGGACAATGCTCATTGGGTTTAATTTAACATTTGGACCAATGCATTGGCTTGGTCTTCAAGGACAGGTTAGAAGAACATGGGTATATGCAGAGGAGACAAATTTAGGATTTTGGAATCTTATAGTGTCAATTGGAGCCTTTATTATCGCATTATCAATACTTATATTTATGGCTAACTGGATGTACTCAAAAAGAAAAGGAGAAAAAGCTCCTTTTGATCCTTGGGATGCCAGAACAATTGAATGGACTATTCCTTCTCCTACACCAGTGTGGAATTTTTCAAAAGCACCTCATGTTAAGGCATTAGATGATTTCTGGCATGCAAAATATGACGAGGATGAAGAAGGAAGAGCAGTAAGAAGAGATTCTGCTGACGCCTTACTAGCTCAGCTTGAAGAAGAAGGTTTGAACCCAGAAGAAGAAATAGAATTGCCTAATCCTTCTTATTACCCCTTTGTTCTATCATCAGGTCTGCCATTTTTAGGATATGCTGTAATTTACAAATCAATTCCTTTAGCCTTAATTGGAGTCGTTCTTATATTGGTAGGATCTTTTGGTTGGGCTACAGAGCCACTTGAAGAAGAGTTTAGGTCAGAAGAAGAAGAATGAGTGGAGGTCACGACTATCCGCATGAATCTACTGGTGTTGAGACCAGAAAACTTGGAATGTGGGTTTTTCTTTCAACTGAAATATTATTTTTTGGTACTTTAATAACTACATTCATGATCTTTAAAGGTCGTGATTTTCCTGGAATGAAATTAACTGATGTTTATGACATTCCTTTTACATCTGTAAGCTCGTTTGTTTTATTAATGAGCTCATTAACTATGGTGCTTGCTCACAATGCATTAGAAAATGAGGATCAAGAAAAAACAAGGGTTTGGCTTCTAGCAACAGCAATGCTTGGCTCTGTGTTTCTTGCTGGACAAATTTATGAATTTACTGAGTTTTACCATAAGGGATTTGAGCTTTCTACAAATATTTTTAGTTCAACATTTTATGTTTTAACAGGGTTTCACGGACTACATGTTTTTATTGGTGTAGTTTTTCTAATTGGACTTTGGATAATTGGTCAAAGACAAAAAGGGTTGTCTTTAGATAGTGGATTTAATCTTGAATTCATTGCACTATATTGGCACTTTGTTGATATTGTATGGATTGTTTTATTTACTGTGGTGTATTTAATCTAATGTCTGATAATCACAGAGAACACCCTACTCCAAAAAAATATGTTCAAATTGCTATATTTCTAGGAGTTTTAACAGCAATCGAAGTAGCACTCTACTACACAGAAGATATCGTAGGAGTTTTTACAGATCCTTTATTAATTTTCTTAGCAATAGGAAAATATATTGTTGTTGTTGGTTGGTTTATGCATTTACGGTTTGAAAATAAAATGGTTAACAGATTCTTTGCAGGAGGCATGATATTAGCAGTAATACTTTTTGCAATTGTAATGATCGAAAGAGCAGCAGGAGATTACCTTAATTAATGATTTCAATTACATGGCATCCTCATTTTGATGTATGGGCACTAATTTTTTCTTTAATAATATTTTTTGAATATACGACTGATAACAACTATCTAAAAAAAGATAAACGAAAATTTTGGTATTCGGGCCTTTTTATTCTGTGGCTTTTCACTGATTGGCCAATACATGATATTGGTGAACAGTATTTATTTTGGGTCCATTCTCTAGAACATTTAGTTCTTGCATTAGTATCCCCTCCTTTATTATTACTAGGAATGCATAGTGCTCAAAAAAAAATAATATCAGTAAAACCATTCATCAATCTTCTAAAAATAACTAGTCACCCACTAGTAGCTTTTATTCTTTTTAATACATTAATGGTTGGTATGCACTGGAGTTTGATTGTTAATTTAATGGTGACAAATAAATTATTTCACTTTTTTATACATTCATTAATGCTTTTAGTTTCGTTAAATATGTGGGTACCGGTAATTGGCTTTACAGATAAAATAAAACAACTTGGCTCACCTGGAAAAATAGCATATCTATTCTTACAGTCATTATTTCCAACAATTCCAGCAAGCTTTTTGGCTTTTGGTAATGAGCCACTTTACTCTGCATATGTAGGTATTGATCAAGTATTTAACATTTCAACTATAGATGACCAAACCCTTGCAGGTGTGATATTAAAGCTTGGTGGAGGGCTTATATTATGGGCTTCAATATTAACAATTTGGATGCAGTGGTATAAAACAGAAAAAACGTTTGATGATGTAGTTAGAAACTCTTCAAATGACTAAAATTCAAAGAGAATCAAAATGGATGAAAAATTAGTAGAAGAAATTAGCAGCTCAACAGGGGTACCGCAAGAATTAGTATCTAGATCAGCTCAAGCAAGAGCTGAAGCAAACGGTGTTGATATCAATAATATTTTATCCAGTTGGTCTTCTGGAGAAGTTGTTGCTCCTAGTCCACAAGTTGATAATCAAGAACCAGTAGTTGCTGAGACTGTTGAAGAAGAACCAGTAGTTGCTGAGACTGTTGTAGCCACAATGGAAGAAGTTGCACCTCCTGTAACGCTGTTCACAAAAATTATAAAAACACTTCAATATGGTTCCCTTTTTGGAGTAGTGGCTGGATTTATTCAAGCTTTTATTATTAGTTCTAATTTATACGATGGTCTTGTGCTTGAATCTGAAACCCTTAAATTAATTGCTAACTATGAGCAAAGTAGATATATTTTAAATTTAGCATTAAGTACAACTTTCTTTGCAATAGTTAATGCCTTAAACATAAAAAAAATCCTAGATACCAACTTTGAAGGATTTGGGATTCATACTTCTGATAGAGAGTCTGTTTTTCTTGGTTTAGGCTTAGGTTTAATCTTTGGTTCATCAACTGGATTTTTAATAACTTCTAGTATTGGGCAAGTGATTGAAGGGATCTTGCCAGAAGATCCAACAACTTATTTGATTCCAGTCTTTGGTTCTTTTTGGAGGGTTGTTTTATTTGGTATATTTTCTCAAAGTCTTATAGCCTTAACAACAATGATATTAGGTGTTCCAAAAGGGCTTGATGTTTACGAACAAGAACAAGCAGATATTGTTAGAAAAAGAATAACGGGATCAATCGTTGTACCCTTAGGTGCCATTATTTCAGGGGGAATTGTGTCTGTCTTTATTTCACAAGTATTTATAAACTTTCATGATTATGCTGTACTTTTTGCGTTGATAATTTCAGCAACTATTTTATTATTTGCTTCAATCATGAGTTCAGCACCAAAAATTAAAATAACTAGAAATGAAGTCTTGATTGCTGGAGCAGGAATATTAACTTTAATAGTAATAATCGCAAGCGTTGCTGCTAGCCAACATTAATTCGAGGTGAAAGAAGTTAATTTTAAAGAAGAAAAATTAGTCCAAGATTATCTAGCTCAAGATAGGTGGAGTGGAATAAAAAGAAACTATACATCAAAAGATGTGTCTTCTTTACGTTCTCCTTTCAAAGTTAGTAATACTATATCTGAAAAGGGCTCTCTGTCTTTATGGGAACTATTAAATAGAGAGAGTGCATGGGTTTCAGGATTAGGAGCAGCAACTATTCAACAAGGAGTTCAGATGCTAAAAGCTGGACTTGAAATTATCTATGTTAGTGGATGGCAAATAGCATCAGAAAGTAATATTGGAGATAATACTTATCCAGATTTATCTCTTTATCCATCAAATAGTGGCCCTAACTTTATAAAAAAAATGAACAATACACTACTAAGAGTAATTTCTGAAAAAGAAATGGATTCTCTTCCACCTATTGTTGCAGACGCTGAATCTGGCTTTGGAGGTATTTATAGTGTATTTAATTTAACTGCTCAATTCATTAACTCAGGGATTTCTGGTTTACATTTTGAAGATCAATTGGCATCAGAAAAAAAATGTGGACATATGGGAGGTAAGGTAGTGATCCCTACCCGTGAATTTATAAATAAACTAAATGCCTCAAGATTGGCTTCTGACGTCCTAGAGACTCCAATAATACTTATAGCAAGGACTGATGCATTAAATGCAAAGCTTATAACATCTGATTTTGATGATGTTGATAAACCATATTTAACTGGAAAAAGAACTCAGGATGGGTACTTTGAACTAAAAAATAATAAAGAATTGGCAATTGCAAAATCCCTTTCTTATGCAGAGTTTGCAGATGTAATTTGGTGTGAAACAAATGAACCAGACTTAGGATTTGCAAAAGAATTTGCAGATGAAATTAAATCTAAATTTCCAAAAAAACTTTTAGCATATAATTGTTCTCCATCATTTAATTGGACTGAGAAATTTTCTGATGATGAACTTTCTAAGTTTCAAAGCCAACTTTCAGATTATGGATATAAATTGCAATTTGTATCTCTTGCAGGATTTCATTCTATGGCTAGTGCGATGTATGAACTTGCAATAAATTATAAAGGTGGAGATATGAGAGCTTTTGTTGAACTTCAAGAGAAAGAGATTGAGTTGGAAAAAAGAGGGTATACAGGAACCAAGCATCAACAAGAAGTAGGTTCAAATTATTATGAGCAGGTCGGTGAGATAATCTTAGGTCAAGATTCTGAATTACTTTCTGAAAAAGACTCGACAGAAAATACACAATTTTAATAAAATAATTCTATGAGTTTCTTTAAAGATAAAACAATAGTTATGAGCGGTGGGTCTAGAGGTGTTGGTCTTGAAATAGCTAAAGCACTTGGGAAAGATGGAGCAAATGTAGCAATTTTAGCAAAAACTACTGAGCCTCATCCAAAGCTTCCTGGCACCTTATATACAGCCGCAGAGGATATTGAAAAAGTTGGTGGTAACGCACTTCCATTAGTCTGTGATATAAGATTTGAAGAGCAAGTTCAAGATTCAATTGCTCAAGTTGTTGAAAAATTTGGTGGTATAGATATTTGTATTAATAACGCAAGTGCTATACATCTAAGCGACACGCTTAACACACCAATGAAAAGGTATGATTTAATGCATAACATAAATGTCCGAGGAACATTTTTATTAAGCCAAACATGCATACCTCACCTCAAGAAAGGAAACAATCCACATATTTTAACGCTTGGGCCTCCATTAGATATAGCAAGGAAGTGGTTCGGAATAACTCTTGCTTATACTACTGCTAAATATGGAATGTCACTTATTGCTCATGGGCTTGCAGAAGAACTTGGAGAATTTGGTATAGCTTCTAATTGTTTATGGCCTAGAACTGCTTTAGATACTGCAGCAGTGCAAAATGTAATTGGTGCAGAATTAGTTAAAGGTTCTAGAAAGCCATCAATATACGCTGATGCTGCATATGCGGTTTTAAAAAGAGACTCCTCAGATTGCACAGGTAACTTCTTTCTAGATCAAGACGTTCTAGAAGAAGAAGGTGTTACCGATTTTGAACAATATGCGATTGAACCTGGACAACAACTAGTATCAGATTTTTTTGTTGATGACAATCCAGAAGATTGGATGCAACTTTAGCATAAATATTATGAGAAGTGCTTTTATAGTAGACGGTTTAAGAACACCAATTGGAAGAAGGGGTGGGTCCCTGAAGGGAATCCACGCAATAGATTTACTAGGATTAGTAATCGAAAATCTTGTAAGCAGAAATGGTATAGATCCTATAGATGTTGATGATGTAATTGCAGGATGTGTTTCTCAACTTGGAGAACAAACAGGAAATGTTGGAAGAAATGCTGCATTAGCTGCCGGACTACCGGAAACCGTTCCTGGAACAACTGTTGACAGACAATGTGGATCATCTCAGCAAGCTCTGCACTTCGCAGCTCAGGGAATAATGGCTGGATCTTATGATGTTGCAATTGCATGTGGTGTTGAGATGATGTCAAGGGTCCCAATGGGTTCAACATTTAGTTACGAAGGGCCAGAAGGTATTTCTACAGCATTTGGTCCAAAAATGTACGATCGGTACCCTGGGTTAGTTCCTCAAGGACTTTCTGCAGAAATGATGGCAGAAAAATGGGATCTAGGGAGAGAAGAGTTAGATGAAATATCATACTCTTCGCACCAAAGAGCTATTAATGCTCACGACAACGGATATCTTGATAAACAAATTCTAAAAATTAGTGAAACATTAGATAAAGACGAAGGCGTAAGGCCTGAAACAACTAAGGAGATTCTTTTAGGGCTAGATCCTGCTTTTAAACCGGATGGAGTTATTACTGCCGGAAATTCCTCTCAAATCTCTGATGGTGCAGCAGCACTATTGGTGGTCTCTGAAGAAATTATCAATAAATACAATCTAGAACCATTAGCTAAAATTGTTAGCATGTCAGTTGTTGGGACAGATCCTGTTTTAATGTTAAGCGGACCAATTCCAGCAACAAAAAAAGCTCTTGAACAAGCAAAGTTAAAACCAGAGGATATAAATCTTGTGGAAGTTAACGAAGCATTTTCATCAGTTGTAGGTGCTTGGAGAAAAGAATTTCCAGAGATTGATTATGAAAGCGTAAATGCTAATGGAGGTTCAATAGCAATTGGACATCCGCTTGGAGCTACAGGAGCAAGACTAATGACGAATCTTGTGCATGAAATGAAAAGAAATAATTTTAGATATGGCTTACAAGCAATATGTGAGGGCGGGGGTACTGCCAACGCAACAATTGTCGAATTGGTTTAGAAAATGAAACCACTTGATGGGGTTCGTGTATTAGAAATAGCTTCAATTGGTCCTGGACCTTTGGCTGCAAATATGTTTTTTGAATTAGGTGCTGAAGTAATTAGAGTAAACAACCCAAATGCTGTTGACCTGCTCCCTGCAAATACTGACCCCTCTTTGAGGAACCGAACAAATATAACCATAGATTTAAAATCAAAAGAGGGAATAAATCTAATAAAGGAATTGCTACCTGGGATAGATATATTTTTAGAGGGTAATCGACCAAATGTGATGGAGAAAATAGGCCTGGGCCCAAAAGATGTTCATAATATTAATTCTAAAACAGTTTACATAAGATTAACTGGCTGGGGTCAGGAAGGTGGTCTAGAAAATGATGCAGGTCATGATATAAATTATCTAGCATTATCAGGAATGTTAAGTCTTTTAGGGAAAGAAGGTTCACCACCAGAACCACCTATTAACCTTTTAGCTGATTATGGATCTGGAACCATGTTTGCAGTAATTTCTGGAATTTTAGGCATATACGAAGTAAAGAATAATCAAAAAGAAAATCTAGTTTATGATGTTGCGATGTTTGAAGGAGTCTCGTATCTTGGATCTTTAATGTTTGGCCTTAAAGATGCTGGAATGTGGGGAGACAAAAGAGGTACCAACTTACTTGACGGTGGTGCTCCATTTTATAGATGTTATGAAACAAAAGATTCTAAATACATTGCAATAGGGGCTTTAGAAAGTAAATTTTTTAAAGAATTAATCGAAACACTCGATTTACCTATTGAAATGATAGAAGAACAAATGATGTTTGATAAGTGGTCCGCCCATGTTGAAACTTTTTCAAAAGTGTTTCTAAGTAAGTCTCGAGATGAATGGTCTGATATTTTTTTAAATACTGATTGCTGTGTTACACCTGTTCTAACTCTTGATGAAGCAAGAAAACATCCCCATGCAGTTTCTAGAGACTCTTATTTAGATAACTTTCCAAGAGGAAATAATATGATTAAAGAAAAGAGTGACCAACAAATTATAAAAAATATTAATGAGATATTTGAAGAACTAAATATAAATAAAAACTTTATAGAAGAACTTGAGAAAAATGGGACTCTCTCAATAGAATAAGATTATGCCAATAGATCCAGAAATATTATTAAAGAAAGAGCTTGATGAGGTAGAGGGTTCATGGACAGAAGAAAGAGTCATACTTTATAATATTGCAGTTGGAAGTAGTCAAGATCCACTGAATAAAAGTGACTTAGAGTTTACAGTTGGATCTAATCCTAAAGTAATACCTTCTTTTGCAGCATGTATATACCCAATGGAATCTGTTTTTTCAATCATAGGAAGTGAGGGTCTCGAAGTTTCTCTAACATCTCTACTCCATGGTGAACAAAAAATTACAATCCATAAAGATATCCCATCGAGTGGTACAGCTATAACAAAAGCAACAATTACAGCTGTTGAAGATTACAAAAAATTTGCATCAGTAACTATTACATCGGATTCTTATATGGAAAATGAAAAAATAACTACTGCTGAATCAGTTATGTTATTTATTGGAGAAGGTGGTTTTGGAATTAAGCCTGAAAAGAAAGAAAGAATTACTCCTCCGAAGAGAGAGCCTGATAAAGTTCTCGAGCATAAAACTCTTGATAATCAAGCAATCCTTTACAGAATTCCTTCTGGTGACAATAATCCTCTACATGTAGATCCTGACTTTGCAAAAATGGCAGGATTTGAAAAACCAATTCTTCACGGCCTATGTACTTATGGAATCACATGTAAGAAAATAATGGAAAGTGATTTTGAAAATAACCCTCTAAAAGTTTCTGAAATATCTGCAAGATTTAGTGGGCCTGTAACCCCTGGGAATACTTTGGAAATTCATACTTGGAACGAAGAAGGCTATACAATTGCGAATGTAGTTGAAAAAGAGACAGAAACAACAGTTTTAAAAGATTTTATTTTGAGAAAAAAAGAAAATTAATTTCCGAAGAAGTCTAAAACGTTTTCCCAAGCTTTCATTTCACCTTTAAAAAGCTCTGTATATTTGCAGTTTGTACAAGTAACTGTTAAAAATTTTCTATTTTGAACATTAAGAAATCTTGAGAAACCAGTGCCTGTCATGGTTACTCTATCCTCATCATACTTCATGCTGTTGCACTTAGAGCAATACCAAGTTTTTTTCTCCATGACAATATTGTAGTATTTACATATGGGGAAATCTGATAAAATAACTTACAGTAAAATTCTTTTCTTTGCTTGTTTGTCTTTAATTATTTCTGCATGTGGTTCTGGAGAAGCTTCTGGGCCTGAGGCACAAATTGTAAGAGTTGTTGATGATGAATTCTCTCCAAAATTATTAAGAGTCCCTGTAGGGAGTACCGTTATTTGGGAATCTGGAGGTGCAAACGATCACAATGTAATAGCGAGCGATGGTTCCTGGCAAGCTGTTTCCTCTGATTATTTTGAATATGGAATAATAACAAAAGGAGATCAGTTTGAACACACCTTTAATGAAGCTGGTGTTTATGAATATTATTGCCCTTTTCATGGAACAAATAATAAGGGTATGGTTGGAATCATAATTGTTGGAGATGTGGATTATGTTCCACCTCCTGAAGAGGTAAACACTGCTTTAAGCACAGATATTTTAGAAGTAGGAAAAAGTTTACAGTATGAAACTATACAAAGTGCAGTAGATGCAGCTCAAGCTGGAGATTTAATTTTGATTAATTCAGGAGTGTATAACGAAAGTGTCACAATAACTACCCCTTATTTAACAATTAGAGGAAAAGATAGAAATGGGGTAATCATAGATGGAGAGTTCATGAGAGAGAATGGAATCCAAATTTATGAGACTGATGGAGTAAGTGTTGAGAATCTCTCAGTAAGGAACTTTTCACTAAATGCAGTTTATTGGAATGGTAGTAAAGGCTATAAAGCCTCCCATCTAACTGTGTATAACAATGGAGATTATGGTGTTTATGCATTCGACTCAACAGATGGAGTTTTTGAAAAAATATACGCTTCGGGGCATCCAGATAGTGGGATTTATATTGGGCAATGCTATCCATGCAATGCTTTAATTTATGACAGTGTCGTTGAGGGAAATGCACTTGGTTACTCAGGGACAAATGCAGGAGGTCATTTATATATTTACAACAATATATGGAGAGACAATATGTCTGGGATTATACCTAATACTCTTGATTCAGAATTGAATCCTCCAGGAAGAGAAACAACTATTGTGGGAAATTTAGTTGTGGACAACAATAACTATGAAGCTCCCGCAAATCGTTTTGGATTGGTCGCTCAAGGAATGGGCATTGTTATGCCTGGGAGAGTTGGTGATATTGTTGAAAAAAATATAGTTATTAATCATGATAAATATGGACTCGTAGCAAGCCCAATGTTAGATGTAAACCTTTATTTCTCCCAGCATGTAAAGGTAAGAGATAATGTCATTATGGATTCTGGTTATACAGACTTGGCTTTAGCTGGACCATGGGGTCCCGGTAATTGTTATGAAGGTAATGTTTATCAAACATCAACACCTCCATTGCTTGAACAATTACATGATTGTGAATCAGTGGGGAATGGCTCTTACTTCTCAAGGTTTCCGCTCCAAGGAGACGTTTCAGGTTTAATGATGCTTGCTGGTCTTTTCGCAGATGCGGCAAGCCAAGAAGCGCCTAAAGCGAGATATAAAGATTATCCATGGCCAGAACCACAAGAGAATATGACATTTGCAGACATAAATAAACCATCACCAGCAATAAATTTATTTTACGTACCAGATATGAATTCATTAGATCTTCCATTCCATCTATTAGGTGGAGATAGTATTGAGGATTTAATTGGAGCAGAAAAGGAGATAATTATGAGTGGAGTACCAATTACGAGTCCAAACGTTTGGCAATTGTTATTTCAACTTTACGGATATCTAATGCCTTTTGTTTTATATGCAGCTTGGGCTGCATTAGCAATCAAAGATATTGATTCGAATGAGAAAGTTGAGGGAAGTGGAAAGTATATGTGGCTAGCAATAGTTTATCTTGTTCCATTTTTTGGTGTTTTAATATACCACCTCGCAGGACCTAGCGCGATATCAAGAAGTACAAAGGTTGCAGCAATAGGTGGAGGTCTGATTAGCTATATAGTAATACTTGTAGCTGGTGCCGTAATTAGTGGTTTAGTTTAATTACTAATAAACTTATTAATCTAGAAATATTTATATGAGCTACAAAAAAGTTTTGTGTTATGGAACAATTAACCCTGATTTAATGTACTTTATTGATCGAATTCCTGAAATTGGAGGAGACATCAGAAGTAAAGATTACAAAATTAGAGCAGGAGGAACAGCTATTAATTGTGCTGAAAATATAAACAATTGGAATATAGAAACTTCAATAATGGGAAACAGTATTGGCAAGGACCCATTAGGAGATTATTTATTAACTTATCTAAAAAACAATAAAATCGGACATGAAGATATTATTTTGAATGATCAACTTACTCCTACATGCTCAATTTATATAGATGGTGATGGAGAAAGAACGATAATATCCTCTGGTTATGAAAATTGTGATTGGAACTCTTTAACCGAAATTGAAAATTTTGATTCTCTCATTATTGATAGATATTCAATTAAATATATAAAAGAAGAGCTTAAGAAAAAAGATCTTAGCAAGGTCTTTGTGACACAAGCAGGATACGATGAAGAAATAGATTACAAAATTGATTTTTTGGTAGTAAGTAAAGATGAGATAGATGTAGTCGAAGCAAACAGACTTTTAAATGAAGATTTTGTAAACTGGATTCTTCTTACTTCCTCTAATCTCCCAGCCCGTTTATTAAGTAAAGATGGCGTTATAGAAATTGCGCCCCCGGATTTTAAAACAATAAACTCAACGGGTGCTGGAGATATTACAGCAGCTTATATTGGAGCTTTTGGTATAGAAGATGTAATTGAAACAACAAAAAATGCTTGCGCGGCAGGGGCATTATTAGCGGGGACTTCTGCATTCCCTTCTTTAACAAAAATTAAAGAAATTTCAGAATTAGTTGAAATAAATCCTCGTTAACCTTTTTCATAAAATATTAAAAATATATTAGAATAAAATCTATGGCTGTTACATATAAAGCTCCTGTAAAAGATATAGTTTTTGGCTATGAAGTAATCGACTCGTATAACGTTCTCAGTAAAATTTCAGCTTTTAGTGATTTTTCAGAAGACATCGTTATCCCAACAATGGAAGAATGTGCAAAATTTGCCGAAGAAGTTTTAGCTCCTATCAATGCGATCGGAGACCAAAAGGGGGCAACAATTGAAAATGGGGTAGTTACTATGCCAGATGGCTTTAAAGAAGCTTATAATAGTTTTTCTGAATCAGGATGGGCTTCAATCTCTCTTCCTTCAGAAATAGGTGGCGGTGGTATGCCGATAACACTTTCTGGAGGAACTCTTGAAATTCTAAGTACTGCAAACTTAGCATTTGGTCTTGCTCCAGGACTTAGCGCTGGTGCAATTTCTGCTATCAATTTTCACGGAAATGAAGAACAAAAAGAAAAATTTCTACCTAAATTAGTATCTGGTGAGTGGACCGGAACTATGAATCTTAGTGAGCCTCAGTCCGGTTCTGATTTAGGAACGATAACTACTAAAGCAGAAGATCAAGGTGATGGATCATATAAGATCACAGGAACTAAAGTGTGGATTACCTTTGGAGAGCATGACATGACTGAAAATATAATTCATCTTGTTCTTGCAAAAGTGCCTGGTTCTCCAGAAGGAACTAAGGGAATCTCTATGTTTATTGTCCCTAAAATAAAAATTAATGATGATGGCTCATTAGGTGAGAATAATAATGTGAACTGTATCTCTATAGAGGAGAAATTAGGTATTCATGCAAGCCCAACATGTGTTATGGAGTATGACGGATCTGTTGGTTATTTAATTGGTGAAGAAAATAGAGGCTTAAATTACATGTTTACGATGATGAATGAAGCGCGAGTCTGGGTTGGAGGACAAGGATTAGCATGTGCAAACGGTGCGTTACAAGGTGCAGCACAATATGCAAGAGATAGAGTCCAAGGAAGGCCTGTTGGAATGTCAAAAGAAGATGCTAAAAATTCAACAATTATTGACCACGCTGATGTTAGAAGAATGCTTATGACAATAAAAGCTTATGTAGATGCGATGAGATATCTTATGTATGACAACCAACTAATGATGGATCTAGAATATTTTGCCGAAGATGAAGAAACAAAAGCTTTTGGTGAAGAGAGGTGTGGAATACTGACGCCAGTTACAAAAGCGTGGGTTTCAGATCTAGGTGTAGAACTCTCTTCAGTAGCTATTCAGGTGTACGGAGGTATGGGATATGTGGAAGAAACAGGGGTAGCTCAATATTTAAGAGATTCAAGAATAGCTCCTATCTATGAAGGAACAAATGGGATTCAAGCTTTAGATTTAATGTTTAGAAAACTGCCTTTAGACAATGGTCAAGCAATGCAAAGGCTTCTTGATGATGTAAATAAAGTTGTTGAAGAAATGAAAGGCGAGGATGATGTTGTAGCCTCTATGGCAGAAAAGCTAGAAACTGAAGTTGCAAAACTGTCAGAAATAACAATGTGGCTAGGTTCAAAAATGCTTGAAGGCGAATTGGTTGATGCTAGTGCTGGCGCAACACCCTATTTAAAAATGTTTGGACAGGTATTAGGTGGATATTATATGGGCAAAGCAGCTATTCTTGCCAACAAAAAACATAAAGAAACAAGTGATGATTTTTATGCAGATAAACTGACTCTTTGTAATTTTTATATGGAACAACTACTTCCACTTGCTTCCGGTTATGCCTCTTCAATAACTGCTGGTAAAGATGACCTTTTTGCAATGAAAGCAGAAAATTTTTAATTGATAGAATCACTTAAAGATAAAAATAAAACAATTGCTTTAGTTGGAGCAAGTAATGACCCAACGAAGTATGGAAATAAAATCTTATTAAACCTTAAATCTAAAGGTTTTAATGTAATTCCAATAAATAATAAAGACGAAGAAATAGATGGTTCACCTTCTTTTAAGAATGTTTCTGATATAAAAGATTGCCCTTCAATAATAAACTTTGTCGTTCCTCCAAATATAGGTATTGAAATTACAAAAGATCTTGTTGAAAAAGGGTACGATAACTTTTGGTATCAACCAGGAGCTGAAAGCAAAGAAATTTCAGATTATTTAAAAGAGAATGGTAAAAACTATATTGACGATCAGTGCATTATGGTTGTCGCAAAATAGTAGCTATTGATCTTCAGTATTTTTATTTACTTCATCTAATTCTTCAAAAGACTTTTCTAATTTATTAACTCGAGTACTTTTCAGTTTTTCAAAAGATTCAACTGTTTGATCTAATCTTTTAGTAACATCATCAAATGATTCTATAAATTTTCTTATTTCATTCTTAACTTTTTCATGGGTGGCAAGAATATTCTTAGTGTCTGTTTGTAAACTAAAGAGCTTCATTGAATGTCGTATGGTTTCTAAATAAGCCATCAGAGTTTGGGGACTAACTAATATTACTTTTTTAGTAAAGGCATATTGAATAACAGGAATTTTATTTGCTCCTATTTCTGATGTAAGTAAGAAATGATAAAGGTTTTCAAGTGGAACATACATAAGTACAAAGTCTACAGTTCCTTCTTCAGATGATATATATCCTTCCCTACCAGCTGTTTCATCAATTTTTGTTTTTATTGCTTTATCTATAAAATCTCTATTCTTTGATTTTATTGATTCTGTTATTTGCTTTCTTGATGCTTCATCAAGACTCTCATCTTCAAGATCTCTGTTTAATTTTGCAATCTCCATATATGTGGTCAAAGGGAATTTTGAATCCATGTTTATTGTTTTATTATCTGGAAGGTAAAAAGTAAAGTCTGGCTTTGTTCCCTTCTCCATAATCTTCTGTGTTTCATAGTGGACACCATCTTTATATTCCATAATCCCTAAAAGATCTTCAACCTGAAGCTCCGCCCACTGCCCTCTACTTTGATTGTTATTTAAAACAGAAATTAAATTTCTTGTTTGTTGGTCAACACCGCTTATAGAGCTTTTAATTTCTCCAGTTTTCTCCAAAAACTCTTTGACTGTTTGGTCTGATTTGTCTAAAAGTTTATAGATTTGTGACTCTTCATTCTCAATGATCTCACTAACTATTCCCTTAATCAGATATTCATCATCATTATCTTTTTCATCGTCTTTTTTTAATGAGAAATAAAGATTCGCTCCAAGAAGCAAAATAATTAATATATAAAATACAATTTCCATAGTTTCAGAATAGCAATTAGTACGGACAATTTGATAGATAAGAGGGTTCCCATCCTGGAGAAACCCCTTATCATAAATAGACTATTTAAATTCCTCAAAATAGATAGTCTTATGGGATGTTAATAGCAATTATGTTGTAGACAAATTGTTTTAATTTTGGTTGAAAGCCCATCTACATAGTATTATAAAATTTAGGTAATAAGCCTGTTACCTCAAAAAAGAGTTCAGGAAACTGGACTCTTTTTTATTTTATTTTTTTTGTCAAATCAACGACTTCATGCATAGTTTTTAAAATCTCTACTGGATTAAAATATTTTTTAAATAGTATTTTTCTAGAATTTACATATGTGTCAGTTATTTTTAATCGTCTAAGTTTCTTCTTCTGGCTTTCAACAAGATCTCTATTTCTCTCTATGAATAGATTTGCTAAATAATCATCATCTCCTTCAAACTCTCCCCTCCAATTAATCTTTATTCCCATATTTAAGCTATCTGGAAAGTAAGTAAAAAAAGAAATATAAGTTGTTGATGACTTTCCGTGGCTTTGGGTATATACAATTATTTCACACTTATAACCATCTATTATTCCAGTAGTAATTTTTTTCTTGAAAATATTTTTTGGAGGACTGTAAAGAAAATCTAAATCCTCAGATACTTTAATTAATGCTTCGTTAATTCTTTTATTAGAGTTTTTAATTAACCATATAATTCCTAGGATAAAAATTATTGATATTAGTGGAACAATTAAGACTCTTAACATCAAAAATATCTAGACTGTATCAAAAAGCTTTTTAAAACTAAACTTAAAATTATCTGCTGAGTAATTGCTTAATATAAAATCTTTTGCATTGTTGCCAACATGGATTGCATCTTCATAATTATTTTTAATTTCTTGAATTTTATTAGTAAGGCTTTCAAGATTATTGCTCTCAAATATATATCCAGTTTGTCCATCTATTACAATATCTCCCATTCCTGGTGCGTCGGTTACAAGAACAGGGCATGCAGTAACCTGCGATTCAAATATTACCCTTGCTAAACCTTCAGAAACTGAAGGTAAAATCATCAAGTTTGTCTCTGAGTAATGCTCCATCACTGATTCTCGGTTTACAGAACCAGTAAATATAACTTGATCTTCTAACTCATATTTCTGAACAAGTGCTTTCAATTGAGACAGATAGTTTTCATTTGGTGTTGGGCCAACAATATATAATTGTATGTCTTTACTTTTAATTTCATTGATAGCTTCAATAATTAAGTGTGGCTTCTTTCTATCTGTGACGCTTCCTATGAATAAAATTTTAAATTCTTTATTGGCCTGTCTGACTGGATTAATATCTTTAAAATTATCAAAATCAACCCAAGCTGGAAATCTAGTTATTTCTTTATTTTGATTTATTTCTCTTACTTGTGCTTCTGTAGAAGAGGAAACAGCTCTTAGTTTATCGGCTTTATCTAGTGTGTATTGAGCCATCCTTCTAAATACTTTTTTATATAGATTTGGAAATAATAAATTCTTCTCAAGGCTTAGTGTTTCAATAAAGTCTCCATGAGTTTCAATAATTATTTTTGTCTTTATATTCCTTATTCTTAGACCGAGGATGGAGAAAAAGCTTGAAACTGGATCTTGATATGAAATTATCTCTATTTTGTTTTTTTTAACAACTGTTGGAAGAGTAAAGACTGACAAAAAAAATATTTTTATATAATTTAAAATTCTATTTTTAACCTTTTTATATAAATAAAGTTTTGTATTTCCAGATGTTTGATATGTTTTTTTATCTGCAAAAGCAAAAATATGTAAATTGCAAATTTCATTTAAATATTTAAATTTTTTTTCTATATTTTCAGTTAGAGGTACTTCATACGTCGTTGGGGCTACAAAAAGAACATTTTTCATAACTCTAGAAATCTATCTAGCTCTTCTACAAGTTCATGGTCATGTGTCCATGGAATGCCGTGTGTCGCGTCAGTAAATATTTTAGATTCTACATTCTCTAAGCCATCTATTATTTCAGATGAAATGTGTTCAGGAACCAAGCTGTCTTTACCTCCGGTTAAGACTAGTGTTTGTGTGTCTATTTGACCTAACCAGGGTCTTGCATCAAAAGGTACTACAAACCTTCCTCCGTCAGCATAAATAAAATTATCTTTTGATTTATGTAAGTTATTCCAAGCCCATTCAGAGTATTCGTTCTTAACAGCTTTTGACTTTCTCAAAAATGAATATTTTGATTGTGGATTTGAATTAGGAAACAGCCTCTCTCTAATTCTTACTGCTGCTACAAACAATTTAAATAAAGGTGATTCAGCACTAAAGCCTTGCCAACTGAATGGAGTTATTAATACTAATTTTTTTATTAAGTTTGGATTTTTTCTTGTAATGCTTAATGCAACAGCGCTACCCATTGACCAACCAACTAAATAGCATTTTTTTATATTCAAGTTATTTAAAATACTAATTACAGTATCAGCATTTTCATCAATGTCCCATCTCTCCCAACTTGCATCTGATTTTCCATGATTCTTAAGATCAACTGCTACAAAAGAGTTTTTTGTTTCATATTTTGGTAAAACTTTAAACCAACTTCCCAAAGAATCGGAACCCCAACTATGTAAAAAAACTATTGGTGTTGTACCGTCGACATAAGATTCCCTAATAAAATACTCTTTTTCGCGGATGTAAACTGTTCTTCCAGAAATTTTTGAAGGATGGAGTTGTGTTATCCCTTCTGTTTTGCTTTTTTTTGTCTCGACTAAATTTTTTAAAATAGCACTGAAAGCAAATATTTTGGTGAGTGTTTTAATCATTATTTAAATAATATTTATCTTTTCATTATATTCACTATTTATTTCGCCTATTTCCCAAATATCAATTCCATATTTTTCCTTTACTTCTTTACTGTTTATAGTTGACTGACTGGGAATAGAAATCAATAATCCTCCACTTGTTTGAGCATCACAAAATAATTTAATTTTGTCCTCCTCGATTTCGTAAATTAGTTTATCTTTTACAGAAGCAAAGTTTCGCTCACTTCCTGAGGGATATATCCCTTTTTCAAGAAGTTCTTTCACTCCATTAATTACAGGAACCTTTTCTGATTTTATTTCTGCTGATAGTTTTGTTTCTCTTATCATTTCTGTCAAGTGACCGAGCAAGCCAAAACCTGTTATATCAGTTAGGGCGTTTGCATCATTATCTTTTGCAAATCTAAGTGCATCTTTATTTAGTGCAACCATAGTATTTGTAGCTTCTAAAATCTCATCCTTTGAAGCAATGTCTTTTTTAATTGCTGTTGCTATGATTCCTATACCTAATGGTTTTGTGATGTATAGTTTGTCTTTATCCTCAATACTGTTGTTAAGTAAAGGGTTGTCCTTAATAATTCCTGTTACAGAAAAGCCGTACTTTGGTTCTTTATCGTCAATACTGTGACCACCAATTACGGTGCAGCCCGCCTCACCCATTATGTCTAAACCTCCATTTATTACTTCAGCTAAAACATCAAAACCTATCTCTTCTCTTGGCCAGCAAACTAATTGAAGAGCAGATAAAGGCTCTCCTCCCATTGCATAAATGTCTGATAAAGCATTCGCTGCTGCAACTCTTCCCCAGTCGTAAGGGCTGTCAAGAATCGGTGTGAAAAAATCTACAGTTTGTATTATTTTTGTTTCCCCAAAATTGATTACCCCACCATCATCAGGGTTTTCTAAACCAACAATTAAATTTTCAGATTTAAGAGCTTTATGTTGTTCAAATTGCTTCAAAACTTGAGCAAGCTCGCTTGGTGCGAGTTTACAAGCTCAACCAGAGCCGTGAGAATATTGTGTTAATCTCATTGCACCTCCTAATTTGAAAGCTTTCTACTCTTTTCTCTTTCTACTTGTTCTTTAAAATAGGTTCTAATTACAGGTAATAATTTATCTTCTGAATATTCTTTATTGTCTATTTTGTTAACAAATCTTGCATGTTTCGCAGTGGAGAGAACAAAAACAGATTCGACTTCATATAATTCTTCAATAGAAATTCTTTCAATTGAAACATTGATATCGTAATTATTTCCAATTTCAATAAGAGAGCGACGAGTTACTGAGTCTAAAATTCCTAGGTCTAAATCAGGAATAAAAACTTTTCCAGCTTTTATCCATGCAACAGAAAACGAAGGACCCTCGAGAACAATATTGTCTTTATTAAGAAGCAAGGAATCGGTAAATCCTTCTTTTTCTGCAAGTCTTGTATGGCTCATATTCATTGCATATGATGTAGATTTTGCTGCTATGTTACTTACTTCGTCGATTTGAAAATCACCACCTGACATCCAGTGAGCTTTGTGTGACTGTAGGGAGTAGTAGTCGGGAACAGGAATTGGATCTTGATAAAACATATAAACTTTTGATTCTTCTTTCGAAGCTCCTCTCCCAATTATGACTCTCATATAACCGGAGTCATAATTAGAAGCTACTCTTACTAAGTCTTTTTCAATTTTATCAAAATCAATATTGTCAAAATGCATTTTTTGAGCAGATTTCTTGAACCTTTCAATATGTTCTTCAAGGGCAAATAAAAAGCCCTGATGGATCCCTATGGCTTCAAAAATACCGTCACCTCTCCATATAACTAAATCTTCAACTGGTATTTGAAACTCTTCTTTAGTGACTTCCTTACCGTTAATTAAATACAATTTATGACCTGTCTCTTATGTAAGTATTTGTAATTGGCATTCTCCTGTCTTTACCAAAAGCCCTACTAGTTAATTTTACACCAGGTGCAACCTGTTTACGTTTATACTCATTTCTATCTATTTTTTCGAGAATATCAAATACAACTTCTTTATCAATATCGGAATTTATTATTTTTTCTGAAGAATAGTCAAGCTCAATGTACATTTTTAATATTTTATCTAAAAGATCGTACTCAGGGAGGGAATCAGAATCATATTGATCTTCACTTAGTTCGGCGCTTGGTTTTTTTTCTATTATATTTTGTGGAATAACTTTCGATATAGAGTTTCGATAATCCGATAATTTGTATACTTCAGTTTTATACACATCCTTAAGTAAGGCAAAACCACCAACTAAATCTCCATAAAGTGTTGAATAACCAACTGCCATTTCTGATTTATTTCCAGTAGAAACAACCATCGCTCCTAATTGATTCGATAAACCCATTAATATATTGCCTCTAATTCTGGATTGTATATTCTCATCAACAACACTTTTTAAATCATCATCAATATTATCTTTTAATAAATTTCTAAATTTTTCAGCAGTTTCTTCAATGTTTACAGTCTTTAATTCTATATTTAAATTATCTGCTAGCTCTTTGGCGTCCTCTAAAGAGCTTTTTGGATTAAATTTTGATGGCATTGCAACTCCAATAACATTATCGGAAGTTAAGGCATCCACAGCAATTGTCGCTGTTAAGGCTGAATCTATCCCCCCAGAAAGACCAACCAAAACTTTTTTAAAGTTGTTTTTTTCTACATAATCAGATAAACCCATTTTTAAAGCTGCATACATTGACTCAAGCTCACTTAAAGAATCTGATGTTTTTAAAGGTGGTAAATCAGATTTTTTTTCATTTACTATTAACTTGTTTTCTGATTTAACATTTTTAATTTCTAGTTCTAAATCAAAGCTAAAAATTTCTTCTGAAAATTGTCCTGCCTCATATATTATATTTCCATCAGCATCAACTAGAAAAGAACCTCCATCAAAAACTAACTCATCTTGCCCTCCGACCATGTTTAAATAAAGAATTGGTACGTTTAATTTTTTTGCTTTATCTCTTACATTCACTTTTCTTGACTCTGTCTTATTAATATCAAATGGGGAAGCATTTATATTAATTATTAGTGACGCTCCTTTTTTAACCTGCTCTTCAGCAGGCCCATTATTAATCCAAATATCTTCACAGATATTAATTCCAACTGCGATATCTTCATACCAAAATATTTCTTCTGGCTTTGTTCCTTTTGCAAAATATCTAGCTTCATCAAAAACTGAATAATTAGGAAGATAACATTTGTGATAAATACCTTTTACATCTCCATTTTGTACTATTGCTGCAGCATTAGTTATATTTCTATCAACATTATCCATAGTTTGCTCTTCCAAGCTTCTATCAACAAAACCTATAACTCCACTTGTTCTTCCAGAAAATTCTGCAATCTCTTCTAATACTGCGAAATTTTTTCCTACAAAACTTTCTCTTAAGAGCAAATCTTCTGGAGGGTAACCAGTAACGCAGAGCTCTGGAAAAACAACTATATCTGAATTAATTTTTTCTGCTTCTTCTAAAGTATTTAAGATTTTTGACTTATTTTCTTGAATTGCTCCAACTGTAAAAGACAATTGTGCACCAGTTATTCTTATTTTTTTTGTTTCCACAATTTAATGATAGATTGTTGGTTAACTAAGAAGAGACCTTAATGTCTATATCTTTTGATTCCTCTATCCATTTAGTAACTCTTTTAAGTGAAGGCATTCTATCAACAATTTCTTGTTTATTGTTTATTAATGACATTGATTCATGAAGTAACTCCGGGTTTCTTCTTTTAAGTTCTGAGACACTTTCTACACCTACAGCCTCTAATAAGTCAGAATAATCTCTTCCAAGGTCTCTTATTTTCATCAACTCAGCTCTTTTTGCCCAATGAAGTAATTTTGGAGAACTAATTCCCGTTTCCTTAGTTAATAATGCTCTTCCTGATCTTGATGATGCGATTTGTAAGAATGTTACAGTTGTACGAACTCTTGCTCTTCTTAATTTTGTAGCCTCAATGTGAGTCATACCGTTTATCGAATTTATTGAAGTCATTATTAAATTGTACAAAAATATTTTTGTAAGTTAACAAATTTTTTAAAGAGATTTTCCCACTCTCAAAAATCTTTCTGCTCGTCGTAATCAGTTGGTTCTAAAAAATTAAAATTTACTATCTTTGATTTGTACTCTGATGAATCGAAAAAGTCGACTAAATCAAAATTTTTGAATAAAGAGTCGTCTTCACCAAGAAGATTATCATAAGTAAGGAGCTCAAGCTTACTCCAAAAATACTTTGGTACAATAATTGGATAATTTAACTTATAACGATATTTTGAAATCACAACTTCGTCTTCTTTTTTTTTCGTTTTTATTAATTTATCAATAATTTTATTATTTACAGAAGGCTGATCAGCCATAAAAATCATCGCACTATCTATTTCATTATTTTCACTTAAGTAAAACAATGCTGTCCTAATAGATGAAACAATCCCTTCCTCCCAATTTTCATTTATTAGTATTGTGCTTTCTTTAAAATCTAGTTTTTCAGTAATTGTGTCATTTTCATGACCTAGCACAACAACCGTTTCTTCAAGATTAGAAGTTACTGTGTCCACTACTGTCTCTAATATAGTCTTGCCTTTATATTCTGCTAATTGTTTTGGAAAGCCCATTCGAGACGAATCTCCAGCAGCAAGAATTACCCCAGCTATCACTTAGGCTCCTGGAAGAAATATTGAACTTGCAACAGTAGAACCTACTACTAATAAAATTGTTTCAATATTTCTTAAATAATAAACTTGTTTCAACCCGGATCCTAAACAAACAATAGAATAAATACTGGAAAAGAAAAGTATCATGCCTTGGAAACCAATTGAATCAATAAATAATATTGGAGTATTTAAAAAGAGTGGTAAAGATGAGAAACCATAAATTATTAAAATTTGGAAAAAACTTGGATCTTTTCTCAATAAATATTTAGTTAATAGATATATAAAACTTATGCCAAAAAGTGCTGAAGCTAACCCTGTTCCTAATGCAATAGTTAACTCAGTAGTCAGACCTGCTGAATCAAATAGGGTCTCAAGTTCAGAAATAGCCTTTGTTATTTCTATTAAAGATTCTTCCGGAAGCCCACTTGTTAGAAGAGGTAAATTAGTTTTAAGAAAATCTCCAAAATTTCTAATCAAAGTAAATGAAGCAAGAATAGTTATCAAATAACTAACTACCCATATTGCTCCTGCTCTTTGAGCAGATGATGAGTCAGTAACTAATTCGTTATAGACACTATTGTCTAATTTCAAAATTCTATAAAAAATATTATTGTTTCGCATATATATATTCTCTTATTTAAAATCTAGTGTATGACTATAACAAAAGTAATATCTTATTTTATTTCTTTAGCAATGATTAGTGTAATTTTATGGGCACAAAATCAAACTAGTTTATTTGATTCTATTATTCCGACACTACCTTGGGGTATTGTCTCACTGGTTGACTTATATTCGGGCTTTATACTTATCGCAATCTGGATGATATATAGAGAAAAAAATACTACTTCTGTTGTTTGGGTCTTCTTTTTAATGATATTAGGAAATCTAACTACAGCTGTTTACGTAATTTATTGTATAAATAATTCAAAAAATGACATTGAGAAATTCTTTTTAGGTAAAAATATTTAGTCTTTCTTTAAGTTGTCTAACAAAATTAAAGAAACGTCTCTAACCTTAACGTTGTCTCCTTCTCCTAGCTCTTTCACTCCATCATCCATCATGATGTAACAAAAAGGACAGGCTACAGCTACTTCATCTGCACCGGTGTCTATGGCTTCTTGAGATCTCTCTATATTCACTTTTTTACCAGTGTTTTCTTCCATCCACATTCTTCCCCCACCAGCACCACAACAAAAGCTTTTTGTTCCTTGGCGCTTCATTTCCCTTATTTCTATACCACCAATTGAACCGACGATTTCTCTTGGAGCAGTATATATATCATTATGCCTTCCTAAGTAACATGAATCGTGATATGTAATTGAGTAAGGCTTGTCTGTTGATCCAACTTCAATTTTTTTTGATTGAACAAGCTCTGTTAATAGTTGACTGTGATGAATTACTTCATAATCTCCACCTAGTTGAGGATACTCATTAGCAATGGTATTAAAACAATGGGGGCATTGTGTTATAACTTTTTTAACATTTAAATTATTCATATTTTCAATGTTTTGAATTGCAAGCTGTTGAAAAACAAATTCATTTCCTGTTCTTCTTGCTGAGTCACCTGTACAAATTTCTTTTGGACCTAGGACTGCATATGAAACATTCGCTCTTTTAAGTAAAGTTGCTACTGCTTTTGTAACAGGAATATTTCTATCATCAAATGCCCCAGCACAACCGACCCAATAAAGGTATTCAATTTCTTCTTTATTATTCTCTTCCAATAATGGAATATCAAAGTCTAAACCTTCAGACCATTTCATCCTATCGTTTTGGGAAGCACCCCATGGGTTTGATGAGTTCTCCATTGCAACATAAGCTTTACCAAGCTCAGTAGGAAAGTCTGACTCCATCAATGCAAGGTGTCTTCTCATGTCCAATATTTTGTCTAAAATTTCAATATTCACAGGACAAATTTCATCACAAGCTTTACATGAAGTACAAGCCCACAACTCTTCTGGTGTTACCCTTTCAAACACACTAGAAGTTTTTACTTTAAGATCTATAGGTGTTGTGACTGTAGCCGGTACAGGTGGCTCTCCTGTATCTGACATAACTTGACCAACTTTAAGAATAATTTCTCTTGGGTCTAATGGTTTACCAGTTAAATTTGCAGGACATACAGAGGTACATCTTCCACATACTGTACAGGCATCTAAATCAACAAGTTGTTTCCAAGTAAAATTTTCAATAAGCTCAACTCCAACGCTGTCAATATCATCTAATTCCATAAGATTGCCAATGTCTTTCATGGCTCCTTTTGGTCGTTCTTTTGGACTTAAATACATATTTACAGGAGAAGTCACTATGTGACGAAGCTTCGACTGAGGAAGAACTATCAAAAATATGAAAAAGGAAATTACATGAAGAATCCAAGAAATTCTATGAAAAGTAACTCCATTTTCAATAGGTAACAACTCTGCAATAAAATAACCTACGAAACTCCATTTTTCATAATCTGGGAAACCTTCAACTATTATTCGGCCAGCTTCAGTTGTTAAACCCGAAACTCCCATAAACCCTAATAAAGCAAGGGTTAAATAATCGTCCATCTTAGTCTTTGTTTTTAATCTTTCTTCAGTACCAAATATT
The DNA here is from genome assembly GCA_003282445.1 of OCS155 cluster bacterium AG-333-G23. Taxonomy (GTDB): domain Bacteria; phylum Actinomycetota; class Acidimicrobiia; order Actinomarinales; family Actinomarinaceae; genus Actinomarina. The sequence continues at coordinate 86,572 of QBZE01000001.1, read as the reverse complement.
CTTCTATACAAAGCCCAAGCTATACCGCCAAGATAAACTAACGATGCAAGTTCTAAAGTAAAAGAATAAATTAAATAAGTTGTGCCTTGTAAAAATTTTAATGATGGAGGCATTAAATGATGGATTTCAAGAGTTATAGTTCCTGCAAATAGTCCTAGAAAACCTATATAAATCATTGAGTGCATCAGCCCAGCAGCTTTAAATCTCAATAATGTTCTCATTAAAAGTCCGTCAAACAAACTTACAATTCTTTGACTTATTTTTACTTTCCTTTTTTCTTCAGTGCCTCTTGACCAATTTTTTGCTCTTAAAGAAAAGAGGTAACCAGATATGAAAATTGAAGAAGCACTTAGTAAATAGAAAAGATACTGAAGGTATTTTGGAATATTTTCAAAGACCCTTCTACCTTCAACTATTTCTCCTTCTGGAAAGATATAGCTTGCTCCCCATAAGAATATTGTTCCAAGTGCAGCTCCTGCGGAAAACAACAGAACATAATCATTTACTTGTCTTTCTTTTTTTTGATTATTCATTATTTATTTCTTTTGATATCTGAATTGATCTTTCTGTTGCAGAATTAATTGCGTTGAAGATAATTTTATCAAAAGAATCAGCCATTAGCGAATTGAGGCCTGCTTCCGTTGTACCATTAGGCGATTTTATTTTTTTTACCATATCACCAAACTCTTCATCATTAGCAAATGCTGGCAATGATTTTAGAAGTTCATTAATTATTTTGTTTGAATCATCTTTAGATAACCCTAGATTTGTAGCAGCTTCTGCAATTTTTGATGAAAGCTCTAGATACCATGCAGGACCGCTTCCGTATATTGCAGTAATTATATGAAAAAGCTCTTCTTCATACTCTGAAATTATTCCAAGCCCATTTAAAATTGTCTCGAAAGATAAATAATCTTCTTCATAAGTCTTTGTGTATGGAATAAAACCATTGTTGTCTTTTATAGATAGATTTGGCATGAGGCGAATAATTTTGTTATTTACGAATTTTGATATATATGAAGTTTCAACACCAGCTAATACAGTACATATTAAAACATTTTCTGATATCTTTTTTTTATTCATTTCAATAAAATTATTCAGATCTTTTGGTTTGATGCAAAGAATAAGGACACCGCTTTCTATAGCTTCAAGTTCTGTCTTTGACTTAATTCCAAATTCACTATTAATAAAATCTATTATTTTTGGTTCTTTTTCATAAAGATGAAATGTTAAGTTGTTATCAAGATTTTTTAATCCTTTTAATAATGCCGAACCAAGATTTCCAAGACCAACTATATGTATATCCAAATTATTCATTATTCAATAATATCAGCATTAAAAGTAATCAAAGAATAGGTATTTTTACTTAAAAAAATAAAAAAAGTTTGTATTAATTTCCCGTTGTAGTATATTTATATTAAATCTAAGTAAAATTACTTAGATTTTATTACTAATCAAGGTTAGATAAGAAAGGAAATATTATGAGCTCAACATTAACGGCTTCTTCGGTTAAGCCCGGAGTTAGAAGATCTAAAAGCTATACATCAGGTCGTGTCTGTGATTTTTCCGGATGTGAAACTGTAATAAGCATATACAACAAAAAGAAACTCTGTTTTCTTCACTCTCCTGTCTCTTATCCAAGAGTTCGTGGACATTTACCAAGAGAACAATAATTTAAAATTTTTATTACGAAAGGAAATCATCAATGGGAAAAGCAGTAGGTATTGATTTAGGTACTACGAATAGTGTGGTTGCCGTTTTAGAAGGCGGAGAACCAACTGTTATAGCTAATGCTGAGGGAAATAGAACAACTCCTTCTATTGTTGCATTCAAAGGTGAAGAAGTATTAGTTGGGGAGCTAGCTAAAAGACAGGCAATTACAAATCCAGATAATACTGTTAGGTCTATCAAAAGACAAATTGGAACAAATTGGAAAGAAAAGTTTGAAAATAAAGATTATACACCACAAGAGGTTTCGGCAAGAATTCTTCAAAAACTAAAAAGAGATGCTGAAAGTTACATAGGAGAAGATGTAACAGATGCAGTTGTAACTGTACCCGCTTATTTCAATGATGCAGAGAGACAAGCTACTAAAGAAGCTGGCCAAATTGCTGGATTAAATGTATTAAGAATAATTAATGAGCCTACTGCTGCCGCATTGGCTTATGGACTAGAAAATAATGAAGATCAGAAAATTTTAGTTTATGACTTAGGTGGTGGAACATTTGATGTCTCAGTACTAGAAATTTCAGAAGGTGTTTTTGAAGTTAAATCAACATCTGGTGATTCTAAATTAGGTGGAGATGACTGGGATGAAAGAGTAATGGAATGGTTGGTTGATAAGTTTAAATCTTCAACAGGTATTGACATTTCTGAGGACAAAATGGCTATGCAAAGAATAAAAGAAGGTGCTGAAAAAGCAAAAATAGAACTTTCTTCTACAACTGAGACAGAAGTCAACTTACCTTTTATTACAGCTAATGATTCGGGACCACAGCATTTACTTGAAAAATTATCAAGAAGTGAGTTTGAAAAAATAACATCTGATCTTGTTGATAGGACAAAAGACCCAGTAAATAAAGCTGTTAAAGATGCTGGATTATCTTTTTCAGACATTCAACACATAATTCTAGTTGGTGGATCAACAAGGATTCCGGCTGTTCAAGCCTTGGTTAAATCTATGACAGGTAAAGATCCGTCAAAAGGTGTAAACCCTGATGAAGTTGTAGCTTCAGGTGCTGCTATTCAAGCTGGAGTATTAAAAGGTGATGTAAAAGATGTATTACTACTTGATGTTACACCTTTAACTCTTGGTGTTGAAACAAAGGGTGGAATTATGACAAAAATGATTGAAAGAAATACAACTATACCTACAAAAAGATCAGAAACATTTTCAACCGCTGATGATGGACAGACCCAGGTGGAAATTCATGTACTGCAAGGAGAAAGGGAAATGGCTTCAGGCAATAAATCATTAGGTAAGTTTAACTTAACTGACATTCCTTCAGCTAAAGCTGGTACCCCGCAAATTGAGGTCACTTTTGATATTGATGCGAACGGTATCGTTAATGTTAATGCTAAAGACCTTGGTACAGGTAAAGAACAAGCTATAACAATAACTGGGGGTACTGCACTTGAAGAGGATGAAATCGAGAGAATGGTTAAAGATGCTGAAGTGCATGCAAATGAAGATGCTAAAAAGAAAGAGCTTGTAGAGACAAGGAACTTAGCTGAAAGTATGGTTACATCTACAGAAAAGATGCTTGAAGAAAATAAAGACAAAGCGACTGATGATGAAATTAAAGCTATTAATGAGGCTAAAGATAGCCTATCAAAAGTCCTTGAGAACCAAGAAGCAACTCTGGATGAGATGAAAAATTCTATAGAAGAGCTGACTAAAGCTAGCCAATCATTTGCAGAAAAGCTTTATGCTGAAGCACAGCAAAACAATGAATCTGCAGAAAACGATGAATCTAATGATGATGTTGTTGATGGTGAAGTCGTAGAAGAAGATGAGTAAAAAATCATCAACTAATAAAAAAGATGATGAAAAAAATATAGATAGTTCTGAAGAGAAAGAATCAGCTTCTATACCTTTAGAAGATTACGAAAAAATAAAAGATGACTACTTAAGACTTGCTGCTGATTTTGATAATTTTAAAAAAAGAACAGAAAAAGATAAAGAAAATCAATTGGTAGGATCGTTATCAATTATATTAGCTGGCCTTTTTCCACTTATAGATAACTTTGAAATAGCAATGAGCCAAGAAGAGGCTCCTAAAGAGTTAGAGGCTTTGTATAAATTAGTACTCACTTTTCTTGAAAATTTAAATATAACTGAAGTACCAGGAGTTGGGGAGGAATTTGATCCTTCATATCATGAAGCAATAGAACACTCAGGAGAAGGAGATAACCAAATAGTTGGAGAAGTGTTGCGAAAAGGTTATAAATTAGAAGATAAATTGATAAGACCAGCAATGGTCAAAGTTCAAAGTGAATAGAGACTGGCTAGAAAAAGACTTTTACGCCATTCTTGGTGTTTCAAAAGATGCAAACAATGAAGAAATTAAAAAAGCTTACAAAAAATTAGCAAGAGAAAATCACCCTGACTTAAACCCTGGAGATACAGAGGCAGAGAAAAGATTTAAAGAAATATCAGAAGCTAGTGCTATTTTATCTGATGAAGGAAAGCGTCAGGAATATGATCAAGTCAGAGCAATGGGGGCTTCTGGGTTTTCTGGGTTTTCTGGTAGCCAAGGTTTCAATGTTGATATTGGAGATATTTTTGGAGATATTTTTGGATTTGGTGGATCTGGTAGAAGAAAAGGGCAAACGTATCAAACAAACCTTACAATCTCATTCACAGATGCAGCATCGGGTATAGAAACTAACGTACCTCTAAGAAAAGAGGTTGTTTGTGAAGAATGTAGAGGAAATGGTTCTGAAGATGGAAAAGCATTCCACACATGTAATATTTGTAATGGGAGCGGACAAACAGCCTCTAACCAAGGTTTCTTTTCTTTTGCTCAGCCTTGTTCCGCATGTAAAGGTCAGGGAAATGTAATAGATAAAGAATGTAAGGCTTGTAGAGCACAAGGATCTGTAATAAAAAATGAAACTATAAAAGTTAAGGTCCCAGCTGGTGTTGATAATGGGACTGTAATTAGATTAAGAGGGTACGGAGGCCCTGGAGATGCCGGTGCTCCAGATGGTGATTTATTAGTCCAGGTAGGTGTAGAACCTCATAAATTTTTTAAAAGAAATGGTAGTGATTTGATATTAGAAGTTCCTTTACTTTTTTCTGAAGCTGCACTTGGCGCCACAATTAAAATTCCAACACTTGATAAAACAGTAAATTTAAAAATACCCCAAGGAACACCAAGTGGTAAATCTTTCAAAGTAAAAGGGGAAGGGATTTCTCCACAAGGCAGGAGATCTGGAGATTTATATGTGAGAGTTGCTATAAAACCTCCTTCAAAATTATCAAGAACCGGAAAAAAGAAGTTGGAAGAATTTAGAGATGAAGGGTATGAGGGAGCTCCTGAGGAATATAGAGGATATTTATATGAATGATAAAAAAACTGTTTCTTTATACTTTATTTCAGTAGCATCAACTTTATCTGGAATCCACCCCCAGACAATAAGAACATATGAAGAAAAAGGTTTAATTAAGCCATATAGAACAAAAGGTGGAACAAGAAGATACTCACAAGAAGATGTTGATAAATTAATACAAATTGCAAATCTTTCTCAAAGAGGTATAAATTTAGACGGTGTAAAGATTATTTATGAAATGAGGGACAAGATAGAAGAGATGCAAGAAAAAATAGAATCTCTTCAGGAAGAAATTAGTAGCGAGAAATCAGACAGGGTTAGGAAAGAGAATGAAATACATAAAAGTTATAAAAATGAGCTCGTAAAAAAATCAAATAAAGATTTGCGTAAAAAACTTTAATCTTCTTTATTTAGTTTTTATGTTTCCCAATAAAAGCTTCTATTTTGTTCTCTAGAATCGGTAAAGTTATTCCCCCATCGCATAAAACTTCATCGTGAAAATGTCGGATATCAAACTTCTCACCAAGATCATCTTCTGCTTTTCTTCTAAGTTCTTCAATTTTTAATTGTCCCATTTTATAAGCACAAGCTTGGCCAGGCCATGCAATATATCTATCAGTCTCAATATTTGCATTAATCTCTTCAATAGGAGAATTCGCTCTAAAAAAATCAATTGCTTGGTCTCTAGACCAACCCATACCGTGCATCCCAGTATCAAGGACTAAACGACAACCCCTCCAAGCATCATTTCCAAGACGTCCTAGTTGCTGAACATCGTTTGAATAGAGTCCCATCTCATTAGCTAATTGCTCAGAATAAAGACCCCAGCCTTCAACAAATGCTGTTGAGGCTGTATATCGTTGAAAGTCAGGGACATTTTGTAATTCAACAGCAATTGTTCTATCAAGATGGTGCCCAGGTATAGCTTCATGAAAAGCTACACTTTCGGCTTCAAATATACTTTTAGTCTCAGCTTTATATGTATTTAAAAAATAAGTACCATCTCTAGATCCATCTGGCAAAGGTGGAAAATAATAAGCTGGAGGTGCGTGTTTTTCTGATTGAGTCGGTACTGGCAAAACTTTGCAAGGAGCTTTAGGAAATACAGTAAACCACTCTGCTAGAGGTTTATACGCCCTCTCAATAGTATCTTCTGCTAATTGCAGCATTTGCTCCTTACTTTCATATCTCATAGAAGGTTCTGTTTGCATCTTATAAAGCACTTCTTCAGGACTATTAACACCATCAAAAACATCTTTCCCTATTTCAAAGAATTCTTTTTTTAACCTTTCGATTTCTGATAAACCTATCTCATGGACCTCTTTTACTGTAGTTTCCTTGTGACCCGTATATTTTCTCAGACTTCTTAGATAAACTTCTTCCCCACCCTCAATCCACATAATTCCTGGATTTTCATCAGTTCTTCCTTTTGGTAAGTGTTCAACTTGTAACTGTTCTAAATAGCTCAATACATTTGGTCTAACATATTTTTCTACTACTTTTTTTGCCTTTTCTTTCCATTCTGAAATTTCTTTTTTATCAACAGTTGGAGCAAAGTTAACAAGTAACAATGGGTCACTGTCAAGTGAAGTTTTTAAGTAGCTTTCTAGTTGGTCAATGCTTCTTTTTAGGTTTCTTTGTGTAGCGACCCTATTGTTCTCGAGTCCTCTTTTTTGAACATCAGAAATTTGACTATAAAATTTTTCATAAAGCTCTAATCTTTTTAGTAACATGTCTCCGGACTCTTTATCGGGAATAAACATTTGTTGATTGTAATCAATCAGAAAACCCTCAAAACCGGCAACACCTGCGGAAAATTCCCAACCTCTATCAACTAGTGAATCATAATTTGAGTCGAGAGCAAACTCCAACATTCCGTAAGTAACTTTTTCTTTGTCGCTTAAAGAATTTAAGTCTATATTAATAAGTGAGTTTTTAAAATTTTGAACATTCTCCATTTCTTCTTCAAATTTTTCATCAGTTAATTCTTCTATTTGATCAAAATATTTTTTATGACCACGCATAATTGCTGAAGTTGGAGAGGAATCAAGAGATGCTTGAAAAAACTCTTCTGCTAGTTTTGCTAATGGCTTACTACTCATTCTTTGACTCCCTAAGTTCGTCTAATTCTTTATCAATTTTTTCTAGTTTGTCTAATACATCTTCTAGTGTAGTTTCTTTATCTCCAAAATTAGATAAAAAGTAAGCAGAAACAGCCGCAGTAAGTGTTGCAATAAATCCAATACCCAGAATCATTAATGTACTCGCAACAATCCTTCCTAATGTTGTATAAGGAGTTATATCTCCATAACCAACCGTTGTTATTGTAACTAATGCCCACCAAATTCCATCACCATAAGTTTCAACCTCTGGTTCTGAAACATAAAAAAGAAAACCAAAAAATATAATTAGAAAGATTGTTGCATAAACAATAAATCTTAAACCTTTGCTATTAAAGATTGTCTTTATTGCTGTACCAAATTTTGCAAGAACAGCGGCTAATCTAAACAATTGAAAAAGCCTTAGAAGCCTAGGTAGCCTGATAAACCTTAAGAATCTAGATGATTCAAAGCCTTGTGGTACAAAAGGTATAGATACGACAACAATAAATAATTCCAACTTGTGATTTAGAATGTACTCTTTTTTATTTTCAGAGAGAAAGAATAGATGAGTGTATTCAAGTAGAAATACTATCCAAATTCCCCAGTTAGCGTAATTAGCATATTCAATAAATTCTGAATTTCTATATTCAATAATAATTACAGGAATTAAGAGAATTACAGCAATGAAAACTGGTATCTCATAAAATTTTTGAGCTTTTAAATATCTAGAATTGGACATAAAAGCATTATAAATAAATATTTAGGACTTTAATTTTAAAAAACATTCTATTTAAATTAAGAATATGAAGAGGGTTTTTTGGCTTACAGTTTTACTTATATCCACATATGTATTTGAACTTTTATTCTTATATCCAGGAAATATTGTTGATGAGGTAAGTTATTACAAACCAACAAGTCAGATTTCAGTTACGAATACAACAATATATAACAAAGATATTGATCATTATTACAAAATAGTGAAACAGCTTAAAGAAGCAGATTTTGATTCTTTAGATAAAGCTATAACCCGGAATGATGGGAATTTAATAGAAGATTATTCAAAATCTATTGAAGTGTTAATAAGTGAAATAAATATTAATCTTCTTTTTCATAATTTCACCAAATTTAAAGAGTCTAATAATGGCCTAAAAGGCATTTATGTAAATGGTTACTACATGAATAAAGAAACAAAAATGAACAGCATAAAAGAAATCCTTACCAAAACAAATGTTAACACTTTAGTAATTGATGCGAAAACAGACAATGGACATGTATTGTTTGATAGTCAATCCTCTGAAACTGATATATTAAAAAATGAAAGAATCAAATATGACGCAGCATCATTACAAGAATTAAGAAAAATAAAAGATTTATATTTAATTGCAAGAATTGTTGTCTTTCAAGATCCTCTATTCGCAAAGACTTTTAAAGAAGAGGCTATTTTTGATTCAAAAAATAATAGAATTTATTCCCAAAATGAGCAATATTTTTTAGACCCAAGTAGTCAGCGAGCAAGAGATTACACTCTCAGTCTTGCAGTTGAAGCATGCCAATTGGGGTTTAATGAAATTCAATTTGATTATATTAGATATCCAGATTCCACGTATCAATATATGGTTTTTAAAGAAAAAAATAATTATCTAAATAGAACCAATAACATAAATAGTTTTCTGGGAGAAGCAAAAGATATACTCCACAAAGAAGGCTGCTTGGTCTCTGCCGATATTTTTGGATTTATTTTAACTAATACTGAAGATGGTGGAATTGGTCAGAATCTTGAAACAATTATTGAGAGTGTAGATTTTATTTCGCCAATGGTTTATCCATCTCATTACTCTAATGGTTCTTTTGGTTACCAATATCCAAATAGTCACCCTTATGAAGTTGTTTCAGCAGCTTTAAATGATGGTTTAGAAAGAGGTGTCCCAGAGACACAATTAAGACCCTTTCTGCAGGGATTTTGGCATTCAATAGCCGATGTTAAAGAAAACATTGAAGCTGCTGAAGACAAGAATCTTGATTGGTTAATTTGGAATATTTTAAGTACGTATGAATTAGATTATTTTACTAAACTCGAATCATGAGCATTAAAAACAAGTTTAAAGAAGAGCTTGAATCAATACATAAAAGTTTAATTGAAGTAAGTGATTGGATGTATGAAAATCCTGAACTTGGTTTTGAAGAATACAAAACATCAGAATATTTAGTTAATTTTATAAAATCTTTTCAAGATAACGTTATATTCCCGACAGGAGATCTCGAAACTGCTTTTGAAATAACTTTCGGTAAAGAGGGTCCTCTTGTAGTTCTTTGTGTTGAATACGATGCTCTTCCAGAAATCGGTCATGCTTGTGGACACAATGTTATTGCTACAGCTTCAATTGGTGCAGGTATCGCATTAAGAAATTTAGTTGATGAACTTGGAGTAAGGGTAAAATTGCTTGGAACTCCAGCCGAAGAGGGTGGGGGTGGAAAAATTATATTATTAGACAAAGGTGCTTTCGAAGATGCAAAATGTTCAATGATGATTCATCCGGGACCATTGAATGTTGCAAACCCTACTTTTACTACTATTCAACAATATAAAGTCGAATTTTTTGGGAAAGATGCTCATGCTGCTGGTGCTCCTGAGAAAGGACGTAATGCATTAGATGCTCAAATACAATTATTTGTTAATGCTTCGACTTATAGACAACAGATGGTTCAATCAAATAGAATGCATGGGGTTATTAAGGATGGAGGTTTTAAACCAAATATAATACCTTCATATACAAGTTCTGAATGGTATTTAAGATCTCTGAATGAAGATGGCTTAAATATCCTTGAGAAAGATTTTTTAAATTGTGTAAATGCAGCTGCTTTAGCAACAAAATGTGAGGTAAAAATAACATCTCCTGACTATATGTATCGTGAAATATTAAATAATAAAACTATGTATGAGTTGTTCATGCAGAATTCTGAAAACATTGGAAGAGATATGCCACTTGAAGACCCTCTAAGGCCTGGATTGGGATCAACAGATATGGGAAATATTTCACTTGCAATGCCTTCAATTCACCCCATGTTGGACATCGATGCAGGTGATGCTGTGAACCATCAACCAGAATATGCTGCAGCAACTATTAAACCTGGTGGTCACAAAGCAATATTTGATGGAGCTTACGGAATGGGCGCAACAATAATTGATTTAGCTGAAAAGAATCTGTGGGATAAACTTTAAAGTATTTGACTTAAGAAAAGTTTAGTCCTGTCGTGTTTAGGTTTATCAAAAAACAATTCTGGAGTATTTTCCTCAACCATTTGACCATCATCAAATAGCATAACCCTATCAGCAACTTCTTTAGCAAACCCCATTTCGTGAGTAACAACTATCATAGTCATTCCATCTTCAGCTAAAACCTTCATTGCATCTAGAACCTCTTTAATCATTTCAGGGTCTAGAGCGGAAGTGGGTTCGTCGAATAACATTATTTTTGGTTCCATTGCTAATGCTCTTGCAATTGCCACCCTCTGTTGTTGCCCACCTGATAGTTGTCCTGGATATTTATTTGCTTGTTCAGGTATTCCCATTCTTTCAAGAAGCTCCATTGCCTTTTCTTCAGATTCACTCCTGCTTTTTTTTCTAACCCAAATAGGAGCTAAAGTAACATTTTGCATAACAGTTATGTGTGGGAATAAATTAAAACTTTGAAAAACCATTCCAACTTCTGATCTAATGGCTTCAATATTTTTCAAGTCATTAGTTAGTTCTATGCCGTCAACAATTATTTCTCCCTCTTGATGTTGTTCTAATCTGTTAATGCATCTGATGAAAGTTGACTTACCTGAACCAGAAGGGCCACAAATAACTAACACCTCTCCTTCAGCAACTTCCATGGATATACCCTTGAGAGCTTGGAAGTCCCCAAACCATTTCTTCACATCTTTAGCTTGAATTATGCTCATAATTTAATTACCTTTCTCCTAATCCTAATCTTTTTTCAACTTTCATGCTTCGTCTAGATAGCGTAAATGTAAATATCCAATACACAGCAGCGACAAATATTAAATTTTCTCTTTGATGTCCTACGAAGTTAACCGGTACAGATTGATTATCAATTACAGTTTTACCTATTGTTAGGAAATCAAATAATCCAATAATAGTAACAAGGCTCGAATCTTTAAATGCCGTGATTGCGCTGCTAACAAGTGTTGGGATGACAGCTCTAAGTGCCTGTGGAAGAACTATTAATCCCGTTTTTTGAAATGGACTCATTCCAATAGCATCTGCTGCTTCATATTGTCCCTTAGGTATGGACTGTAGACCTCCTCTTATGTTTTCTGCAAAATATGCTCCACTAAAGAACGCTGTAACCATTAAGACTCTTACTATAAGGTTGAACTCTACACCCGCTGGTAAGAATACAGCTAATGTAACGCTGGCAAAGAAAAGCCAAGTTATGTATGGTACTGATCTTACTAATTCAATAATTCCAGTACAGATTATCCTGACAATTGGAAGTTTTGAGTTTCTACCAAGAGCTAGCATTACTCCTAGAGGGAATGAAACGTAGGTTCCAAAAATTGCTAGCAACCATGTAAGGGAGAAACCACCAAAAATACTTGATCCTGGAACTATAATTCCTGTTTCAGATGCTCCACCTCTTAGTAAGAATGTCAAAGTTACTAAGGCTACAAGCCATATTATAATCAGGCTTCTCTTGCCTTGGGTCGAAGTTGATACAGCCGGAACCACCATTGAAAATAAAGAAAGCAATAGTAGACAAGCTTTTGCTAGCATTGGAATACTTATAAATACTCCAGCTAAAGTCCCAACTAAAACTACTCCTAAATAAATTGAATAATATTTTTTAACAATAGGATTATTTATAAACAATACAACTAATAAACCAACAACAAAAAATATAACGAATATTGGAATATCTCCGGTTAAAACTTCATTCATTTCAATTACTGGCTTTTTAAATATCCATGAAAATATAAGCAATGGAAGTAAAAACCAAGAAATTGACATAATATTTTTTAATCTTTTTACATCTTTAAAATAGATTCCAATAAAGTAGGACAAAAGAAAAAGAACAAAGATTACAGACCAAGGAATTTTTGTTGTATTCGCAATAGGCATTAATGGATCAGGCATTATTCTATCTCTGTTTTCATCTAGTTGAATTACTGGCAACTTAACAAACCAAATTAATACGACTGGAATGAACAAATATAGAAAAACTACATCCGAATTATTATAAGAAAAATTAATTTTTACATTTTTTAATACAAGAAAACCAACTGTTCCAATTAGAGTTGGAATTAAAATTCCTAATCTTGTACTTCTAGAAAATACTTCTTCAGTTATTACGCTTCCATCATTGCCCATATAACTTGTAAAAGTTGGTGCAACAATTGTGAAGAATAGAAGTCCCAGTCCTACTTTAAAAAACCTATCAAATATTACGCTTATATTTGATCGATCTTCGCTTCTCCATAGCCCAATTGATATTCCTGAAAATACAAAAGTAAGCCCAACAGAAATCCAAACTCGTATAAAGTCACTTTCTGGATAGGCTTGGACCATATATAGCTGCATGTTATTTAAAACTGCTAACCAGTCTTTGTCAGAAGACATAATAAATCCGAACATACCTCTAAAGAAATTTAGTACTAAATAGCTTGTTGCAATTGTTAGTACAGAAGATCCAACTGAAGAAAATAGGCTTTCTTGTACTGATTTAATATTCTTTTTAATTACGTCAACCATTATCTCTCCACAATTTTCATTTTTCTATTGTAATAATTAATTATTGATGAAATTGTTAAGCTAACAGAGCTGTAGAACATCATCCAGATTAAGAAAACAGGCAAGGTCTGGCCTTCTTGGTTATATAAAGTTTGACCTACAGCCACTATCTCTGGGTATGCAACAGCAATACCTAATGATGTATTTTTAGCTAAATTTAAATACTGATTACCCATTGGTGGCAACATAACTCTAATGGCTTGTGGAAGAACTACTAGCCTTAATAAAGCTCCTCTTCTTAACCCAAGCGAAAGACCAGCTTCTGATTGACCTTTAGAAACAGCCATTATTCCTGCTCTAACTACTTCAGAAATAAATATTGCAGTATATAAAACGACCCCTAACCATATAGCGAAATATCCAACTGAAAGACTTTTGCCGTGACCGTCTGCATATCTTTGAAACTTTGTTGTCCCAACCTGTTCAACTTTCGGTCTTGAAAATATAAACGGATCTCCTTCAGTAACTTCTAATTCATAAATAGGTGTTCCTAATTTTATTGCATTGCTTTTTTCTTCAACAAGAAGAGATTCTACATTGCCTGTTTCAAGGGCTATCAACTCTACTTCTTGTTTGTCAATTTTTGTTCCAGTTGCATATGCTGTCGCAATTACATCTCCTTTTGTAATTTTGTCACCTGGTTCGATCTCCCAATTTATAATTTCTGCTTTTTTCATCCCTTCTATTTCAGCAACTACTTCAACGTCTATAGATGGATACCAGTTTAATTTATTATCAATACCATGAAATAATTGAGGTAAACCCCAGTCAGCCTTAAATGTTATCTCGTCACCTACTAGGAATCCTGCGAAACCGGCACCAATAGAAGAAAACATAATAAGCACAACTAAAAGAACAACGACAACATTTAATATAATCTTGAAGTAATCATCATCACTATATATTCCTTGCGCTTCCTCCGATTTTTTACTATCTATAAATCTTTTTGTTGTTTTAAAACCAATATAAATAGCAACAGATGAGATCAATACCTGATAAACAATTGCTGGAACAAGCTCTAGACCAATAGAAATATATGCTGCTAAAAATCCAACCACACCTGCTGCTCTAAATCCTCCGTACCAACCAAGAACTAATAGGGCTACCAAAATACCTATAGACCAGAGAAATGGTTTTGTATCTCTTCCTTCTCTTTCTAATAAATCAACTCTCCATTTGTAAATTTTATTAGCAACGTATAAAACAAATAATGCATACACCATAAGTAAATATGAATTTGGTCCCCTATTAAACCATGGGAAAGCAATTCCTTTTGCACTTACATGAAATAAATATTCGCCTGTCTCAAAAACTTCAAGTCTAGGAAATGAAAGAACAAAAGCTTGAAAGAAATATATTTGAACTAAAAGAGGTACGTTTCTTACAACTTCTAACAAACCAGTTGAACTCTTTTCAACTATGTAGTTGCTAGATAATCTAGCAATTCCTAAAAAAGTACCAAATACAGTTGCTGCAAAAATCCCTGTTACTGTAATTCTGAACATATTAATCATTCCAGTTTGAATCATTTGTAAGCCTGAAATCGGTAAAGTATACAGTCCTTCTGCTATTGAAACACCTGGGGTTTCTCCTAACCATCCCCAAGAAAAAGCAATATTTGTATTAGCTAAATTAACAATCGCATTTTGAATATAGTTCCAAATTATTGACAATATACCGAATAAAAATAAGATCTGAAAAGCCCACTTAAGAAAAACTACATTTCTGAAGAAAAGTAAATATTTAGTAGCGTTTTTCATAAATAAATTTTATCAGAATTATTTAAGTTATGCCTCGAAGAAGCCGTATATATAAGAGGTCCTAAAGTAAAAGGGGCTTTTCAGCCCCTTTTACAAAATTATTTAAGGTAATTAATTACCTTGCTGGAGGTGCGTAAACCAATCCTCCGTTGTTCCAATAGTCGTTATAACTACCTTCTCTGTAAAGACCTAATGGGTTTAGGTTTCTTGAGAAAATTTCGTCATAGTTTCCTATTTGCTTCACAACGTTGTAGTAAGCATCTGCGCTTAGACCCATCTTTGTTTGAAGCTCACCATCGTTCTTACCGAACAATCTACCCATTTCTGGAGCAGCTTCATAATCAAATGAATCAATGTTAGCTCTTGTTACACCATACTCATCAGCGATGATTGTAGCGTAAACAGTCCAGTTAACAATGTCAGCCCATTGGCTGTCATTTGATCTATATGTTGGACCTAAAGGCTCTTTGGAAATTGGTGATGCTGGGAAAATTGCCCAGTCATTAAGAGCATCATTAACTGCTCTTCTACCAACTAATCCGGAACCGTCAGTTGTTACAATGTCGCACTCACCTGCGATGAACTTATCGATAGCTTCTGAGAAAGCTTCAACAGTTACAAGTTCAATTGTTGCACCTACAAGTCCAGCACCTTCTGTAATATTCTTTTCAGTTGTGGTACCAGCATTAGTACATACTCTTAAACCATCAATGTCAGCAAGAGTAGAGCTTTCTGACAATCCGTCAGCTTTTCTACCCATTAATTGTTGACCATCATAGTAAGTGGTCGGACCGAAGTCGTTACCTAATTCTGTGTCACGGCTTTGAGTCCAAGTTGTGTTTCTAATCAATACGTCGATCTCACCAGCGCTAAGTGCTGTAAATCTTTCAGCAGCAGTAAGTTGCTTAAATTCAACTTTACTGTAATCGCCGAAAACAGCAGCAGCAACTGCATAACAATAGTCAACGTCAAATCCTGAGTAGGATCCGTCGTCAGCTACTTCTGTAAATCCAGTCGCACCGGTACTAACGCCGCACTTTAAGAATCCTCTTTCTTGAACTTGTTCAAGAGTGGATTCGTGATCGTGCTCATCTTCAACAGCTACTTCTTCAACGACCTCTTCTGTTGAACCTCCACAGGCAACAGCGATCATTGAAAGCATTAGCAAAAAGATGATTGCTTTTTTACTCAATGTTTTCTCCTTTTATATAAAAGTTGACAAGCTCAGCATACCGCCCTGTTAAGTCGGCTTGAACCGTCATATGTATAATTTAATGATATTTGAGCATAGTTCAACATTAAATGACGTATTCTTTTTAAATTTATTGCAAATACCCCATAAAACCATGTATTATCCAATGTTGTAATCCAAGGAGAAACGTGTCTACTACCGTTGTTTTAGGAGCCCAGTGGGGTGATGAGGGCAAGGGTAAAGTCACAGACTTTTTTGCTTCAAATGCCGATATGGTAGTCCGATTTCAAGGTGGCAATAATGCAGGTCATACTATTGTCGTCAAAGATAAAACAGTAAAGCTTTCTCTAACACCATCTGGTGTCTTATATCCAAACTGTATACCTGTTATTGCTTCTGGGTGTGTTGTAGATATTGGATTTCTAATTGATGAGCTCAAGATGTTAGAAGAAAGTAATATTGATACTTCAAAATTAAAACTTTCATCAAATGCTCATCTCATTATGCCTTATCACAAGCTTCTAGATGAACTAATAGAAAACAAGCTTGGTAAAAACATGATTGGAACAACAAAAAAAGGTATTGGTCCTTGCTATGGAGATAAAATTCAAAGACAAGGTGTAAGAGTTCAAGATTTGTATGATGAAAATATTTTTAGAGAAAAAGTCTCCGTTATTTTAGAAGATAAAAATGAAATGATTACAAAAATATATGATGGAGAGCCTTTTGATCTTGAACAAGTATTAGATGAGTTTAATGAACATAGAGAAACCGTTAAAAAAATCATGACGGATACTTCTTTATTGATTTCTAATGCGGTTAAAGAAGGTAAAAATATTCTCTTTGAAGGAGCACAGGGAACATTGCTAGATATTGATCATGGAACATACCCTTTTGTAACAAGTTCAAACACAACCTCGGGCAATGCGGCAATTGGGTCTGGAATAGGTCCTCGTGATATTGAAAAAGTTGTAGGAGTTACTAAAGCATATATCTCAAGAGTTGGAACAGGGCCTTTCTTGACTGAACAAGAAAACGAAATTGGTGATTATTTAATTGATAAAGGAGCTGAGTATGGAGTGGTTACTGGCAGAAGAAGACGATGCGGTTGGTTGGATCTTGTCTCACTTAAATATTCTGTAAGAGTGAACTCCCTAACTGAATTATTTATTACCAAACTTGATGTTCTTTCAGGTTTAGATGAATTAGATCTGAACATAGCGTATGAAGTAGATGGTTCTGAAGTAGTAGATTTTCCAAGAGAACAGAGAGTTCTTGAAACTGCAACGCCTATTTATAAAACTTTCAAAGGTTGGAGTGAAGACATATCTAATATAACTTCTTTTGACAATCTTCCAAATGAAGCTAAAGAATATATAAAGTTTATTGAAGATTTTATACAAGTACCGATTACATTTATATCTGTTGGACCAGAACGAAACCAAAATATAATAATAGAACAATGATAGAAAGATACTCCTCAGATGAAATGTCTTCAATTTGGAGTGAAGATAATAAAGTAGCTAAATGGCTAGATGTTGAAAGAGCAGTAATTGAAATTCTTGAAAAAGAGGAAATTACACCTAAAGGACTGTCAAAACAACTTAAAGAAGTTTCGATTACTCACAATGAAGTATTAGAAAGAGAAGCTGTTACAAATCATGATTTAGCTGCTTTTGTTGATGTTTTACAAAGCAAAATACAGAAAGACTCTAATTGGATACATTACGGATTAACAAGTTCTGATGTTGTTGATACAGCAAATGCGCTTTTAATTAAAGAGTCATTAAATATTGTTGTTGAAAAAATAGCTGAACTCGTAAATTCACTAAAAAATAAAGCAATAAGTGAATCTGATACATTAATTATAGGAAGAACTCATGGAGTCTATGCTGAACCAACAACATTGGGGAGTATATTTGGAAATTGGTGTCTTGAAGTATCTAGAGGTCTAGATAGGTTAAGTTCTAGCTTAGAAATAATAAGTTATGGAAAAATAAGTGGTGCTGTTGGTAACCATTCTTTAATTTCTGAAGAAATAGAAAATAAAATCCTTGAACAACTTTCCTTAAAACCAGAACCTCTTGCTTCACAAATAGTTAGTAGAGACAGATACGCAGATTTATTTTCTAGCTTTGCAATAATTGCTGGAACTTATGAAAGAATTGCAACAAATATCAGACACTACCAAAGATCAGAAGTTGGTGAAATGTATGAAGCGTTTAAACAAGGTCAGAAAGGTTCATCTGCAATGCCTCATAAAAAAAATCCAATTGGTTCTGAAAGAATCTGTGGATTAGCAAGAGTGGTTAGGGGAAATACACAAGCAAGTTACGAGACTATGGCACTTTGGCATGAAAGAGATATATCTAATTCATCAGTTGAAAGAATTATTCTTCCGGATACATTTAAATTGATTGATTTTATGACAAGAGACTTGATTAATATTATTAATGACCTTGTTATTAATCATGAAAATATTGAATCAAACTTAAATTCCGCAAAAACAAAACTTGGATCTCAAAAACTTCTTTCATTAATTGTGAGTAAAGGTAATTCACGTGATGAAGGTTATAAGTTTGTACAAAATATTACACAAAATAATTTTTCGATAGACGCAATTATTGAATCTACTTTGTCAGAATTTGATGATATATCAAAAGATGAAATTGAAAACTGCTTTAACTTAACAACGAATATAGATTCAAAAATAATTGAAAAGAAGCTTAAAGAACTTTAAATTGTTTAACTCTTTCAAAAAAAAATTTGAGACAATAAAAAAAGACTATCAAGACTTGCCCATAGCAAATGAAAATTTTATTGATGCTATTCTTGCACCTGTTTTTTTTGTAACAATTTCAAGATTTCAAGACCTACAAACTTCAATTTTGCTAACCGTAGCGCTGATAGTGATTACATTCTCATATAGAATCTTTAGAAAAGAATCACTAAAGAACTCTTTAATTGGTGTCGCTGGTACATCTATTGCGCTTTTGATTGCTCAAATTCAAGGCTCTGCGTCGGGATTTTTTCTTCCAGGAATAATTAGAGACTTAAGCGTTGCAGCAATTGGTTTTCTCTCTATTTTGTTTGGAAGACCTTTTACAATATACACATCAAAATCAATAAGAGGTTGGCCTTTAGATTGGTTTTTACACAAAAATGTAAAACCGGCGTATAGAGAGGTTGCTATTATATGGGTTGTTTTTCTAGGTATTAAAGGTTTATTGCAGCTATATTTCTTTAATTCGCCTGAAATACTTGCAGTTATTAAATTAGCAACATCTAATCAAACAACTATATTTCTTCTTGTTATGACATATATATATGGACAGAGAAGGTTGCTAAAACTTGGTGGTCCTAGCGTAGATGAGTTCTTAAATAAAACGCCTCCTCCTTGGTCAAGCCAACAATCAGGATTCTAAAAGTAGTAAAATTAAAACTATGAATGAAGAACTAATATCAACATTATATTTTTTTGGGGTAGGTTTCGGAGTATACGTTCTCTGCAGATATGCATTCTTCCCAGGTATAAAGTTTTTAGCAAAAAAAACAACCACTATTCTCGATGATATTCTTTTAGACAAAAAGTTTTTGAATAGATTTTCTCTTGTAATAGTATTTTCTTCATTAAAAGTGTATATGGAGACAAGTGTTGGCTTGCCATATTTCGATAGTTTTTCAGACAGAATAATTAATATACTTTTGGCTATTTTTATAGGTCTTAGTATCTCGGAATTTCTAACTTTAATAACCAAGATTTCTATGCACTATGAAGCGTTAAAAGATAAACCAATTAAAGGCTACATACAAATAGTTAAGATTGTCCTCAACGCTTTTATAGTGATAATAATATTTGCTATCGGGACGGGTCAGTCAGTAGGTTATTATATAAGTGGGCTTGGAGCTATAACTGCGATACTTTTACTGGTTTTTCAAGATACAATACTTTCATTTGTTGCCTCAGTTCAAATTGGACAAAATGACATTATAAATTTAGATGATTGGATTGAAGTTCCTGAATATGGAGCTGATGGCGATGTGATAGATATATCACTCCATACTGTAAAGGTTCAAAATTGGGATAAAACAATAACAACTATTCCTACTTCAAAAATAGTGACTAGCTCTGTAAAGAACTGGAGAGGCATGTCAGATTACGGAGGTAGAAGGATAAAAAGATCTATTTTAATTGATATATCTAGCGTTAGGTTTATGGAAGAAAAAGATATTGAAAAATTAAAACAGATTCCATCAATAAATAAATACCTGACTGAAAAAATAAATGATATTGAGAAATATAATAATTCAGTCGACGAGGCAAAAGAAAAAAGGAAACTTACTAATTTAGGAACTTTAAGAGCATATCTTGTAAATTATCTTAAAAATCATAATGATCTTAATACTGAAAGCATGACTTTAATCGTGCGTCAGCTTTCACCAACTTCAGAAGGAGTTCCTTTGGAAATATATACTTTTACAAACACTATTGATTGGGTTGAATATGAGGGAATTCAATCTGATATTTTTGACCATATTTTTGCTGTTTTACCTAAATTTGGACTTAGGGCTTTCCAAGGCGGTACTGTGGAAGCAGCTGCTTCAAGGGGTTTATCTATTAACGAACCTGAAATATAAAAAAGAAAATAATCCTAAAATAATTATCAAATAATTGAAATAATTACCTAACTCTGAATAAGTCGTTTTAGCACTATAAGGAGTTAAGAGCCTGGTAGATATATCCTCTGTAAATAATTCGGTAGAAGAATGAACTTTACCATCAACGCCACTAATAAATGCAGACTTACCGGTTATTGCTGCGTGGACAACATCTCTATGGTTTGAGACAGCGTTTGCTCTTGACATAAGTATAAATTGGTCAGACATGCCGCTTTCTCCATAACTTGCTTGATTAGTTAAGATAAAAATAAGTTCTGCACCACCCTGAACACTTCTTCTAATGTATCTTTCAAAAGAGCCTTCAAAAGAAATTACTGATGAAATTTTAATATTCTTTTGGCCTAGTTGAAATATTTCCTGTCCTTCTCCGCGGATCATATCCCTTGGCACTAAAGATAGTGGTGGTATCCAATCTAAATATCTCCTAAAAGGAATATATTCTCCAAATGGAACCGGATGCTGTTTTAAGTACTCTCCTGTAATTTCTCCACTTTCATTAATAAAAATTCCATAATTTTCAAAATAGTTTAAATCTACAGGTCTGTCTCCCCCAATTAAAAAAGAAGAATTAAGTCTTTTGGCTTCATAAGATATCTCTTCAAGTGTTTTTTGATTTATACCCGGATCATTGCCAAAACCGCTTGAACTTTCTGGCCATACAATTATTCGGGGTGTTAATTCTTCCTGAGATATTGAGTCTCTACTTAATGACTTAGTTAAATTTAAATGGCTTTCATAAATTCTTTGTCTCTCATTTTCACATCTATTCTTTGCTCCAGGACAAGGACTGTTGCCTTGAATTATTGAAATTTCTATATCTCTATTAATTTCTTTAACTGGAATTTCTTGGAAAAATGTAAAGCCAAAGACTATAAAGAAAACTAAAAAATATCTCAAGTAAGAAGAGTTAAAGGAATTAGTGTCTTTACTTTTAGTAAATAAAAACAGGACTAAAAGTAAGATTAGGGACTCAACAACTAACGAAAACCCTATTGGACCGTAAGCTCTATAAAAATTTTTTGTAAAGCTATCTACTAAGACTGTTGAAGGGTACCCCCATGGAAACCCACCAAATGGGAAATATGCTCTTAATAAATCAAATATGCTAATTAATCCAATTAATACAAAAAAATTATTCTTGGTCTTGGCTCCAAAATATGAAAATACTTTTGCAAAAAAACTGTACATTAATCCCATTAGTATTGTCAATGGGATCCATGCTTCTAGACCAATTGACTGAATTCCAAACAATATAACCCCATAAGCAACACTTCCGAATATAAATCCATGGATTTCGGGACTAACACGGTTATTCAAATTTTTTACCTTTTCCAATGGCAAAATTGATATATAAAAAATAGCTGAAGACGGAAATATTAAAAACCATAAACCAAAAGGAGGAAAGCTCAAGAAGTACAATACTCCAGACAATAAGGATGAAAGTAACATATGCTTATATCTTAGTAATTACAAAAGATGAAATAAATTAATAAATATTCCTAGATATAACAACTAGTCCCGAAATAATTGAGAACCAAATAACTCCATTCGAAATTACCTTATCCGAAACCTTAGTAAATAATTTAGAAGAAAGACTTATTCCTAGCAGTGAGGGAATAATCATATATAGAAACATATACAAGTGGTCTTGAACTATTCGTCCATCAATTAACAAAAGAGTTAGTGTAATAAGTATTCCGAATGTAAAGACTGCATTAAGAGATGGTCTAAATTCTTTTCCTTTTGTGTCTCTATATAGAATTGCCACAGGTGGTCCACCAACGCCAGCGATCATTGCAAAAATTCCAGAAAACATTCCCGCATTAAATGAATTACTGGAATTTCTTTCTAGAGTCCATCCAAAATATGAAGCAAGACCTGCAAATAATACTATCGAACCAATAGTTGTTGATAGAATTCTTTGTTCTAAGTATATTAAGCAAAGCAATCCTAAAGGTCCTCCTACAACCCTTCCAATTAATAGATATTTCATTGGAGACCAAGTAATCTCTAGTCTTTCTCTTACAAATATTCTTATTGTTAATGGGAGCGCTAACAAGCTAAGTAAAGCTGGTACAAGAGCTGGATCTATTTGAACAAGAATCGGGGAAGAGATGACAGCAAAACCGTATCCAAGAAGTCCTTGAATGGATGCTGCAACAAATAATAGGAGTCCAATAAAAACTAATTCATAGATTGTTAAGTCGAATGGTGTGTTCAACTAAGAGCTTTTTCTATTAAACCTAGTATTTCTCCATCTTCAGTATGTCTATCAGTTTCTATTTTTGAATAGAGTAATTCACCATTTAAGTAAAACTCAAATTTTCCACCTGATGTAGGTATTAAGTCTATAGATTCAACTTCTTGACCGTATTTTTCTAAAATGTCTTCAACCGTACTAACTGCACGGGGAGTGTAATTTCAGACTACGCAGAATTCTAGTTTGATTTCCATAAAGGAATACTATCACAAGGTCAGAAAATAGAAAGTTATCTAAATACTTGCATGCTTATAATAAAGTTGTTAATCTTGTGAATATATTCACAAAGTAGAGGAAAAAAATGACTGACGGACTAAAAGCTAGTCAAATAAAAGGTGGCATTAGGCCATCAAAAAGTTTTGAACAGGGTCGTGTTTGCAATGATGAGTCTTGCGAAACAAAACTAAGCATTTACAACAAGAGAGATCATTGTTTTAACCATGCTCCAGTTAAATATCCAAGAGTTAGAGGAAGAATTCTTCAGGAAACTGCCTAAGAAACCTAAACTACCTAACTAAATAAAGATTATCTATATAAGTCTTTAATTATTATGATTCGAATATGGAAATAAAATTTACAGTACCTGAAATAAGTTGTAATCATTGTAAGGAAACAATTGAAGGAATTCTTAATGGTGAAGAGAATATAAATTCAGCTTCTGTAGACATAGAAAAAAAAGAAGTTTCGATAAGTTCAGATACTAAAGTCTCAATCGGTGATCTAGGGGCGTTGCTTGATGATCATGGTTACACCGTTGTCGAATGAACAAAAACCTTTAACTCTCTCAGTAGAGGGAATGACCTGTGCTGCTTGTGCAGCAAGAATTGAAAGGGTTTTAGAAAAAGAAGACTCAATAAAAAATGCGGTTGTTAATTTTCCTCTTAAAAAAGCTATTGTAGAATTCAACGAATCTATTGATACAGATAAAATTATTGAAAAAATTAAATCAATTGGTTATTCAGCAGTTGTCTTTGAGGAAAATGTTGTAAGTAAAACAAAGAAAACAAAATTTATTACACCAATCATCTCTCTATTATTAACAATTCTTTTAAAACCATTTTTTATTGAGAATGGATTTACCCTACAAGCAATTGGTATTGGTTTTCTTATAGTTTTTGTATTTGGTTATAAATTTCATGTATCAGCTATAAAAAATTTAATTGAATTCAACTTTAATATGGATACATTAATTTCAATTGGAAGCCTCTCTTCTTTTATTTTTGCCGTATTGTCAACAAAACAACCATTGATGTTTCTTGAAACTGGAGGATATATTATTTCATTTATCCTTATTGGAAAAACTATTGAAGAAGCCTCTATTAAATCCTCTGTAGAAATATCTGATGCCTTGTTAGAGCTAATACCAAAAGATGTAAGAGTCTACAAAGAAAATTATATAATGAAAAATATAGAAGATATCTCGATAGATGAAGAAATTGTTGTTTTACCAGGAGAAGTAATTCCACTTGATGGACATGTTCAGTCTGGAGTATCAACTGTTGATGAAAGTATTATTACAGGTGAATCAATACCGGTAGATAAAGATGTTGAAAGCCAGGTTATAGCAGGAACAGTTAATCTCACTGGAGAAATAAGAATTAAAGTTTCAAAAATTAGTGGGGAAACAACTTTCAATGTAATTGAAGATATGATATTTAAAGCCCAAACAACTAAACCATCTGTTCAAAAAAGTATAGATAAAATAACTCAATTTTTTGTACCGACTGTTCTAATTATTAGTTTGATTACTTTTTTGATTAGATTAATTATTTTTAATCAAGAAGCTTTTCTGGCATTAAAAATAGCTATATCAATTTTGGTTATTGCTTGTCCTTGTGCATTAGGCCTGGCAATTCCAATAGTGCTTTTTAGATCAGCTTCAATATCAAATCAAAAAGGCTTCATTTTTAAAAATTTTGATTACTTACAAAAACTTACAAAGATAACTTCAATTATCTTTGATAAAACTGGAACTATTACAACTGGTATTTTTAAAATCAAAAGCATAACCTCAGAAAGTAAGGTGGAGATTGATTCTGTTCTTCAATACATGGCTAGCTTAGAGCAAAAATCTAATCACCCAATTGCAAAAAGCATCTTGCTTGAAGCAGAAAGTAAAAATATATCACTATTTGATGTAGAAAGCTTCAAAGAAAAAAAAGGTGTGGGTGTTGAAGGTGAGGTAAATAATAAGAAGGTATCTGTAGAAAAGTCTTCAAAAGAAGATGGTTCCCTAACTTTCTTAGATGTAAAGATAGGTGAAGAATTATTTTTAGTAGAACTCCATGAGGAAATAAGTATTGATTCAGGATTTATAAACCATCTTTCTGATAATTACAACATATCTATATTGTCAGGAGACAATAATAGAAAAGTTCAGGATTTTGGAAAGGCTCTTGGGGTTTCCGAATCTCTTGGCAACCAGACTCCTGAAGATAAACTATCATACATAAAAAATACTCAAAAAAATAATATTGTTGCATTTGTTGGTGATGGAATTAATGATTCACCCGCTTTAAAACAAGCTGATGTAGGAATAGCAAGCGCACATAGTACCCAAATAGCTCAAAGCGCAGGAGATATAGTTATACATAAAGGAGGGATATCAAAGATTGTTGAGATAATTGAACTAGCTAAGAAATCTCAAAGTAGAATAAATCAAAATCTTTTTTTGGCCTTCATTTACAACACATTAATGATACCTATCGCCATAACTGGAAATATATCCCCTAATATGGCTGCATTAGCAATGGCTGCATCTAGTATTTCAGTTGTTCTTAACTCTTCTAGAAATCTATAATATTTTTTCTTACTAAATTCTTACAAAGGTTAATCTTTGAATATGGAAGATGTACTTTGGTATAGAAAACCTTTACTATCAGAACCAGTAGCTGTTTTAGCTTTTGAAGGCTGGAGTGATGCGGGTAATACAGCTAGTGGATGCGTAGAAAATTTATCTGGGACTTTTGATATTGAACCATTTGCTGAATTAAACTCTGAGGGATTTTATAACTACCAAATGAGGAGACCCTTAGTTGAAGTAAAAGATGTGGGACAAAGAGAATTTCATTGGCCACAAACTTCGTTCTATTCAATTGAAGATTACAAATTAAAAAATGATTTAATTTTAGTGTTTGGTGAAGAGCCTTCAATGAAGTGGAAAACCTATTCTGAAAATATTTCAAATACTTTATTAGACCTAGGTGTTAAGAGAGCTGTTACATTAGGTGCATTTTTTGGTCAAGTTGCTCATACACTTCCTGTTCCTATCTTTGGTGTGAGTGATGATCCAACTTTTCATGCAAGATATAACGTTTTATCAACAAACTATTCAGGTCCAACGGGTATAACAAGTGTTGTTGGTCATGATTTGAGAAAAAATGGTATTGAGACTTCTGGATTGTGGGCTGCTGTTCCTCATTACTTAAGTTCTGGTGGATACCCTAAAGGGATCAGTGCTCTGTTAAATAAAACAGCTGAAATATTAGATATAGATGTTGATGACACCGGAATACAAAGTGAAGGTCAACAGTTTGAATTGCGAATCAACAAGGCCATGGAAAATTCAAGAGATCTTGCAGAATATGTTTCTAAATTAGAAGAAGCAGAAGTAAACATAGAAGACAATTTTTCAGAAGATAATTTAGTTGAACAAATTGAAGATTTTTTAAATAACGAAGGTAAAGATACTTAAGAACTCTTCTTCTTATGCCTATTTGACTTACGACGTTTTCTGTACTTATGTTTCGACATTTTCTTACGTCGTTTTTTTATCAAAGATCCCATAAATTGTTTTTTATTCCTTTTTTTCCGGACTGAAGAAGTGTAGTCGATTTTTAATATTTAAGTGAAAGTTGTTTTTCAAAATTTTCAGTATTTACAGCTTCATATACCGATTTAATCTTGTTTTTTCCAAGATTTAAATAATCTTTATCAGTTTCCTTATCTAAAACTCCTTTTCGTGTCGCCCATAAACCCCATGTTAGAGAGCTTAAATGTCTGTACAGATTCCATAAAACTTGGTCATCTCCGCCGTCCTTAAGTTCTAGTTTAGAAAAAAGCTCTTTTCTTTCATTTTCTTCAATATTTTGTTGTAAACATAAGTCTCCAAAATCAAAAAATTTACTTTCCATTCCTGAATATTCCCAATCAATTAAATACATATCGCCATCTAAAAGAACAAAGTTCGGACCATAAATATCTTTATGACATGGCACTAATTTCTGATTAACTTGTTTTATTTGTTCTAGTAAATAATGACCTATTTTTGCCATTTCTTTTTGTTCTTCTTCTTTATGAATTTCATTAAAGAATTTATTGTGATCAAAACATTGTTCGAACGTAATATCGCTTTGATGCAGTCCTTTAAGCGTATTTAAAGCTTTGCTAAGATATTCTATACTTTTTAATTCGTCAGGTTCAAGAGCAATTAAATTATTTTCAAAATTTGAAATTTTTATTCCCGTGTTTTCATCAAAATATAAGAAAGGTAATGTTAGTCCTGCTTCTGCCGCTACAGCTTGGTTGTTTTTCTCTGCTTTTCTGTTAATCAAATCTGGGTTTTTACCAGGAAGCCTTAGTACAAAAAATTTATCATCCACCCCTACTTTAAAACTATTATTTGTTATTCCTCCTAATTCTGATATTGAATAATTTTCTGGATCAGAAATATTAGTTATTTTAGAATTTAAAAATATATCTACAACTTCTTTTGTGTTTGTCATCTTATTAACATAACACATGAAGCTATGAATGACCCATTTGCCTTAAATTTAACAATCAATTTACTCCTTCTAGGAGTTGGTTCAGCCATGTTTTTTGGAAACCTTTTTGCTTATCTAAATAAAAATAAAGAAGGTAAAGAAATCTACTTAGCAAGAACTATTTTTCTTGGAATTATTGGTTTTGTGATAACTTTATGGGCTGTTCTCTCTATTCTAAATGGATAAAAAAAATGAGAATGTTGACTATTATATTCAAAGGACAGAAGGAATTATGCTTTCAGACGTAGACATAAAAAGAGCTCTTGATGAAAAATTAATTGAGGTTAGTCCATTAGATGAAGCTTACATCCAGCCCTCAAGTATAGATTTAAGAGTTGGGTCTGAATTTAGAGTTTTTGAAAATCATAAATATAGTCATATAGACCCCAAAGCAGACCAAGATGACTTAACCACTTTAGTTACGGCAACAATTGAGGAGCCCTTTGTTTTACATCCTGGTGAATTTGTTCTTGGTACTACTTTTGAAAGAGTGACGTTATCAAATAAGGTTGTTGCAAGACTTGAGGGAAAATCTTCTCTAGGAAGAATTGGCTTGTTAATACATTCTACTGCTGGATTTGTCGATCCAGGCTTTGCCGGTTATTTAACTTTAGAGCTGTCTAATGTTGCAAATCTACCAATAAAAATTTATCCAGAAATGAAAATAGGTCAAATCTCTTTCTATTATTTAAATTCTCCTTCAGAATCTGAATATGGGTCTGAAGCCTACGGAAGCAAATATCAAGGACAAGAAGGACCTACCCCAAGTAAAAGCCATTCAGATTTTAAAAAGTAATGATTCCCGGAATTGGAACAATTGTTAATGGTGTGGGTGTATTAGTTGTTGGAATTTTATCTAGAGTAATTTTTAAAAAAGAGCTGAAAGATTTTGAAGATAATTTACTTCCTCTTGGCTTGTTAGTTCTAGCTTTAGGTTTAAGAGAATCTCTTAAAAGTCCGGACTATGTTCGTTTAATAAATTTTGAGATCTCAGGTTTTATTTTTACTCTTTTTGCTGTAATTATTGGAGCTGTAATTGGAAACTTCTTAAAAATAGAAGAAAAAATTAAAAATTTTGGTGATTATCTTTATAGTAAATTTGAAAAATCTGATCCTGATCAAAGTAAGTTTATCGAAAGTTACCTAACTACAACTTTAATAGTTATTACTGGACCTTTAGCAATTATTGGTCCATTTTTTGATGTTGTTGAATCAAACTTAGAATTACTTCTAATTAAAACTGCGCTTGACTGTTTTTTAGTTATGTTTATAACATCAAGTGGAGGAAAGGGGGCTGTTTATTCAGGAGTTTCAATATTAATTTATCAAGGTTTTTTTACATTATGCGCGTTATTAATAAATACAAATATTGATCAGGTAGTGTCTGATTCAATTGCAGGTATTGGTGGAGTTTTGTTAATTGGTGTTGGGATAAATCTTTTGGGACTAAAAAAAATTCCTGTTGGAAATTACATGCTTAGTCTTTTTGTGCCATTTATTTTGACATTGTAAATGTTCTAGTTGCGCCCTTTACCCCTTCAAATATCTTTATTACCTTCTGTGATTCATCTTCAAAATTAGAAGTTACTTTTTCTGGATTTCTAAGATTAAATGCCCTATTTTTAAAATCTATCTCAACCGGAACATATGGTATATCTAATTCTTTTGCTAAATAATAAAACCCGCTTCTAAATTTTTCGGTAACTTCTGTGCCTGCTTCTGGAGCTATTAATAAAATATAGTTATCAATTTTCCCAAATTCTTCAATGGCTCCCCTAATCGTACCTCTTGAGTTAACTCTGTATACAGGAACACCTCCAAGCCTTATTAGTATTATTTTTTGAAGCCACCCCAGTGGCCAAGGAATACCTAGTCTGTCTAAATTCTTTGAAAATGTTATAAGACTTGGAAGTCTAGTAAATATCCAACTTGCTCCAAAAAAAGTAACTTTTAAATCTAGAGCTAAAACAGCTAATAAACCATACCAAGCATCTCTCATTGCTGAATGTGGTGCTCCAATTAAAATCATTTTCTTTAAGTTGGGAATAGTTCCTGTTATGTCCCATTTAAATAGTTTTAATAACAACCTTGCTAAAGGGCCTAAAATTATTCTTTTCCTCTGAGGAATATTCTCAGGAACATCAATCATTATCTACTATATACCTAGCAATCTGAACAGCATTAAAAGCAGCACCCTTTAAAAGATTGTCTGAAACAGCCCAAAAATTAAGAATTCTATTGTCAGATAATCCATTTCTCATTCGCCCAACTAAAACTTTCTTATTTCCCTCAGCGTCTAAAGGTGTTGGTAACTTATCTTTCCAGTATTCAACACCATCAAAACTATCAATTAATCCTATTGCTTCTTGAACATCTGTTGCTTCTTCAAAAGTAGCTGAGCAAAATATTCCATGGCCAGTTTTAACTCCTACTCTTGCATTTGAAGGTTCTACAATCAGTTCAGGTATATTTAATATTTTTCTTGATTCATTTACAAACTTCATCTCTTCATCTGAATAACCATTTTCAGTTAAATTACCAGCTAAAGGTATTACGTTTCTTGCTATAGGCCTGTCATAAAATCCTTTTTCATAATCTGAATCTAGTTTTTCTCCTAAGCTCTCCTCTTCAATAAGTGAACTGACGGCTTCACTTCCTGACCCCGAAACAGCTTGATAAGCTACTGGAACAATGTTTAATAAATTATATTTATCATGTAGAGGTTTCAATGCCATTACTAATCCCATAGTTGTGCAATTAGGATTTGATATTAATTTTGTTTCTTGAGATATTGTATTTTCATTTATTCCAAAAACAACTAGTGGAACTTCTTTTTCCATTCTAAAAGCTGAAGAGTTGTCAATAACGTAAGATCCTTTGGAAGTAAAAATTTCAGCAAAATTTTTTGATCTTTCACCTCCTGCTGAAAATAAAGATATATCATATGACTCTATATTGTCCTCAGCAAGCTCTTTAACTTCATAGTCTTTACCTTTGACCTTTAATTTTTTACCTGCTGATTTGCTTGAGGCAAATAATGTATAAATTGTATCTTTTGGAAGAAACTCTTCACAAAGATTGATAATCTCTCTGCCGACTAATCCTGTTGCACCAACAATTGCGATATTCATTTACTGAGAAATAAATTCTTCATGAAGGGCTTCTATAGCTTTATTCATGTCATTTTTTGGAATTACGCATGAAATTCTTATAGGAGATGTAGAAATCATTCCTATATTTATCTCATTTTTACCTAATATAGAAAACATCTTTGAAGCTATGCCAGATTCTGCTTTCATTCCTGCGCCAATAATTGAAACTCTTGCTACATTTTCATCTGAATCGGTTCCTTCAGCATCCAAGTCGCTAGAAAGGCTTGAGAGAATTCCTACTACATCTTCTCTTTGATCAGTAGGGGCCGTAAAGCTTATATCAGTTTTTGAATCCTTTGAAACATTTTGCACTATCATATCAACAATTATTCCACCTTCAGATAAAGGACCAAAAACCTTTCCTGCTATACCAGGTTGATCAGGAACTCCAAAAAGTGTGAACTTCATTTCTTTGTCGTTATGAGTAACTCCTCTAACTATTGCTTCTTCCATTACTTTTTCCTTTACTAACGTACCCTCGCCGTTATTAAATGTTG
This sequence comes from OCS155 cluster bacterium AG-333-G23, assembly GCA_003282445.1. Taxonomy (GTDB): domain Bacteria; phylum Actinomycetota; class Acidimicrobiia; order Actinomarinales; family Actinomarinaceae; genus Actinomarina. The sequence continues at coordinate 55,317 of QBZE01000001.1, read as the reverse complement.
ACTTTACAATTATTGGTACATTATACCTTCTACCAAATTCTACTGACCTAGCCATTAATACTCGGGCTCCTGACGAAGCCATCTCTAGCATTTCGTCATAAGTTATTTCATCTATAAGTTGTGCATTTTTAATTATTCTCGGATCCGCTGTAAAAACACCTTCAACATCTGTATAAATCTCACACCTTTCAGCATTTAATGATGCTGCTAAAGCAACTGCTGTTGCATCTGACCCTCCTCTACCTAAGGTTGTTATTTCTTTAGTCTCTTTATTGACTCCTTGAAAGCCTGCAACAATAACAATGTTTCCTCTCTCTATTCCTTCTTTTACTCTTTCTCCGCTTATATTTTCAATTTCTGCCATTCCATGTCTCGATGTAGTTGTAATACCAGCTTGTGAGCCTGTTAATGAAAAAGATTCATATCCTAAATTATTCAGATGAATTGCTAAAAGAGACATTGTGATTCTTTCTCCAGCAGATAAAAGCATATCCATTTCTCTAGGGGATGGGGTTTCAGAAAGCTCTCCCGCTAAGTCAATTAATTCATCGGTACTTGAACCCATTGCTGAAACTACCACTACTACTTCGTTTCCATTCTCTTTGCATGCAATAATTTTATTCGCGACAGTTTTAAGTGATTCAGGATTTGAAACGCTTGTTCCTCCAAATTTTTGTACTATTAAACTCATCTGAAACATTCTAATGAACTTATTAAAGATTTAACAGACCTAGTACTCTAGTTTGTAATGGCTATTGATTTACATATACATTCAATAAACTCTGACGGTACAGATACTGTTGATCAAATAGTAGAAAAAGCTTTAGAAATGGAGCTAGAAGCTATTTCTATTACTGATCATGAATATCTAACAATTCCAAAAAAAAGAGATGGGATTGAAATAATTAAAGGAATTGAAGTTAGCGCTAATTGGGATGCAGTTGAAGGTTCGAATGTATTTGCAGGCATACATTTACTAATTTATTTTTTAGAAGAACTAAGTCCTATTACAAAACACTTGGAGAATATTCGAAATCTTAAGATTGAAAGAAATAAAGAAATAATAAGAAAACTAAATAAAGAAAACATAAAAATAGAAGAATCGGAGCTTGATAAGTTTCCTACAAAAGTTCCTGGTAGGCCTCACATTGCAAAAATAATGTATAAAAAGGGATATGTTAATTCTATAAACGAGGCTTTTGTAAAATACTTAGGAAATGGAAAAGTAGGTGATTCTAGAATTCATCAAGAACCTATAGAAAAATTGATTAAATTATCTAAAGAATCAAAATGCTTAATTTTTTTAGCACATCCACATACTTTGATGAGTAATAAAAATTATTCAAGTAATAAAAAATGGATAAACAATGATTTTCTCTCGTACATAGAAAGCCTTGCTGAATTAGGAATTGATGGATTGGAAACACATTATTCTAGTTATAATTCAGAAACTACATCAAACTTATCTAATATTGCAAAAAAGTTTAATCTTCTAGAGTCAGGTGGAAGTGATTATCATGGTGAAAATAAACCAAACATTAATATTGGATTTGGGTACGAAAATAAACCCTTAAAAACTCCTTATGAATTCTTACTTAAAATGAAAGAAAAGCATGCAGGAATATAAAAAACTTATTGGACCCATTTCTATAATCTCCATTGCTTACTTAAGCAGTAGAATATTGGGCTTCTTAAGAGAGGTTCTGCTTGCAAAGTGGACCGGTGTATCTTCAGCTTCAGATACTCTAGACTTAGCATTTATAATTCCAGATTTCTTATTTTATTTATCTGCAGGTGGATACTTAGCAATAACTTTAATTCCTATCCTTTCAGATATTAAAAAAAAGGATAGTGAAAGTTTAAATGACTACTTTTTATCTCTGCTCTTTGGTCTGTCTATTATTTTTATTTTTATATCAACTGTCTTTTTTCTCTTCAAAAATGAAATAAGTTTAATTTTAGAAGTCCAAAACCAAGCTCTTTTTTCAAAACTTTTTTCTCCAATAGTATTTAGCCAAGCTTTCTTTTTTATTGGTGCAATTCTTATGTCTTATCAGTATTTTCATAATGATTTTAAATATCCTGCTTTAGCCCCTGTTGTCTATAATTTTTCAATAATTCTTTTTGGATGGTTAAATTCTTCAACTCCTGAGTCAACAGTTTATGGCTTTGCAGTGGGTGGTTTTATAGGATCAGTTATTGGGCATTTTTTTATTCAATTAATTGGAGTTAAGAAGAGCGGCTTAACATTTAAATTTGTAACACCAAAAATTAAATACATTAAAGAATACCTAACTGTTTCTCTGCCTTTAATTCTTGGACAGTCAATAGCGGTAATGGATGAGCAACTATTTAGAATATTTGGATCATTTTTGGGTGCTGGTACTGTTGCTTCTTTCAGGTATGCAAGAAGAATTGTTTTACTTCCAGTAGGCATAGTTGCTCAAGCTGTTGGTGTTGCAAGTTACCCAACTTTATCAAAATTATTTGTAGATAAAAAGTTTGATGAACTTAAAAAAATTATCAGAATACACCTCTCTTCATTGTTTTTATTTAATGCTGTCATGGCTTTGATTCTCGTAATTAATTCACAAGAAATAATCAGCATTGTTTATGAAAGAGGAAGGTTTTCCAGAAATGATGTAGTAAGAGTTTCTTCAATAATGCAAATCGTAGCCTTAGGAGTAGTTCCTTGGTCAATTAATCAAATTGTCAATAGATCTTACTACATACAAAAGCGTTACTGGTTTCCAGTAAGTATTGGAACTTTGGGAACTCTGGCAACAACTCTTGCGCTACTAGGAAGTAATAACGCCAGTGAAATTAATTATTCAATAATCATTATTTCTTTTTTGTGGGCTTATTCAGCTTTTATGTTGTTTTCACTCAAAATAGAAGGTGAATCAATACTCAATAAAGATCTGGTTTATGATATATTGCTATCTCTATTGCTCTCAATAATTATTTATGTATTATTAATTAATCTAGATCTTGATTTTGAAAATACTATTTTTAACTTAATTATCAATTCAATTATTGTGGTTATTTCATTTTTAGTGTCTACCAGTATCATTAGAATGAACTATGTCGAATTTAAAAGGAGAAAATAGTGCAGAAATTTCCACTTAAAAAAGGATTGTCTGATGCTAAAGACCTTCATCAAGAAATAGATGAATATATAAATGTTCTTATGGGTCATATAAATCCTCCTATTTCTGATGGAGTTGATACACTATTTGAAGTTAGCAGTACTTACTTAGCAAGAGCTAAAGAAATAGAAATTAAGCTGCTTGAAAGAGAAAGAAATGGTTCTATTGCTACCGGTGATGAACTTAAAAAATTTAGAACTGGTGAATTAAGAAGTTTCATAGAACTTTGTAAAAGTGCACAAAACCAGGGTTCTAGAAGAATTACTATGGCTTTAAGCGAATTAAATCTAAAAGATAATTAGTTTAAATCTTCTACTTCGAATACTTCTTGAGCAGCATCTAAACCTTTTGAATCTCCTGATTTAGATTTTTCACTTAAAAATATTTTTATATTTACGTCTATTCCCATTTTTTCTGCAACTTCTGATATTAATAAGTCAATTACTTCTTGTGACTTTTCAAGCTCCTTTAACAGAAATTCGTTATCTTTATCTACAAATAAGTTTAAGGTACCATTACTTTCAACTTCTGGACTTATAGCTGTTAGATAGGAAAATTTTCTTGAAGATAGCTTTTCTCTAAGTTCTTCTAATATCTTTGGCCAATATACGTCAAAATTTTCTAATGATTCTTTATTTTTCTTCTTTATATTTTTTTTTGGTTTAGGTGCTTCTACTTTTTCTTCTTCAGCCTTAAGTTCAGGCTTCTCCTCTTTTTTAGGTTTTACATCTGCAATTAATTTTCCTTCAAGAAGATCTACTCTGTATCCTATAGATTTTACATCTGAACCAAACTCTGGTTTTATTATTTTCATCATAAATAATTCCAACTTTAAATGAGCAGAAGATGTTGTTGAAATAACAGTATTAATTTCATCTATTAAATCAAGTATCCTAACTAATTGCTTTGCAGGTATTTTCTTATTGGCTTCCTCAAGGAGTTTTTTTAAATTTGGTGTAAGTGAACTTAGCTTCTTGTCATCAGGTAAGTATTTGAGATAAAAAAGATTTCTAAAAAATTCTGATACAGAATCAACGATATCATTGGGTTGCAACCCTTTTGCATAAGCTCCTCTTATTACAGTAAGAACCGCACCAGTGTCTTGTGTTTCTACAGAATTAATTATTATTTCAAAGTCTTTACTGCTTAATTTGCCAAGTAAACTAAACAAGTCATCAATAGAAGCTTTTGGCCCAAATGTGTTGTGGGTTTGTTCAAAAAGATTTATTGCATCTCTAAGTGATCCATCAGAAGAATTTGCAATCATTTTTATAATTTCAACATCTAAATCTATCTTTTCTTTTTTACCTATCTTTTTTAAAGTTTTAATGATTTCATCTTCCGTTATCTTTTTAAAAACGATCTGAGTGGTCCTGCTTTTAATTGTTTCTAAAACCCTTTCTGGTTCTGTAGTTGCAAGTATAAAAATTATATGTTCTGGTGGTTCTTCTAAGGTCTTAAGAAAAGCGTTTGAAGCGGCGTTAGAGAGCATGTGAACTTCATCTAAAATAAAAACTCTTTTCTTTCCTGGGCTGCTTGCAATAAAGTTTACGCTTTCGTTCATTTCTCTTATATCATCAACTTTATTATGTGATGCTGCATCAATTTCTGATATGTCAAAAATTGGATCACAACCTAGCTGTAAAGCAATAATTCTTGCCAACGATGTTTTACCAACTCCTCTAGGTCCTAAGAAAAGATATGCATGCCCAAGATTTTCATTCTCGATTTGGTTATTAATCAATGAAACAGCCTCTTCTTGCCCAACCAATTCTGATAATTTTGTTGGTCTATATTTTCTATAAAGTGCTTGTTTCATCTTCTTAAATGGTAATAGGTTCCTTCTCTATAGTGCACCTAAGAATTAAACTTAGTCAAATGAGAATAGGAGTAGATTTAGATGGAGTTGTTGCAAACTTCACTAAAGGCTGGACAAAACATTATGAAGAAGAGTTTGGTAAAAAAATACTAGAAGATGAAATAAAAAGCTGGGGGTTATCAGAACCCTTAACTCACTTTAAAGAAGATTTAGATTTTTGGAAATGGGCAAAAGATATTAATGGCTCATCAATTTTTAGAAACTTAGAAGTTTATGAAAATTCTGTTGAAACGCTTAATGAGCTTTCTAAATCTGGGCATGATATAGTTATTATTTCATCTAAGCCTTGGTGGTCTATTCATGATACTTTAATGTGGCTTGGAGAGAATAAAATTCCAACTAAAGAAATTCACTTTATTGAAGACAAATGGACTATTGATTGTGAAGTATATCTAGATGATGCACCATATCAATTAGAAAATTATAAAGAAAATACTGTTGATAAAAAAATAATTAGATTTGTTAGAAGCTACAACAAGCCGATTGATGGTGTTTTTGATATTCATAATTGGAACCAATTAATCCCTTTATTAAATAGCTTTTAGTGTTTAAGGTTAAAATGTGAATGATTCTTTTATATTAAGAGATCGTAACTGGAGAGAAGCTAACGAAAGAGTTACTTTATCTTCTAATGCAACTTTTTCAAATAATTCAAAAGGTAGAGAAGTAGAAGAGGAACCTGATCTTTTTAGAACTATTTTTGAAAGAGATAGAGATAGAATTATTCATTCAAAAGCATTCCGAAGACTAAAGCATAAGACTCAAGTTTTTATGAACCCAGATGGTGATCATTTTATTACAAGAATGACTCATACGTTACAAGTTACTCAAATCGGAAGATCTATAGCTAAAACTCTAGGTCTTAATCCTGATCTAACTGAAGCAATTTGCTTAGGTCATGATGTTGGACACTCTCCTTTCGGCCATACCGGAGAGGATGTATTAGATGAGATGTTAGATGCTGGATGGAGTCATTCTGAAAATTCTGTAAAAATATTTAAACAAATAGAACCTTTGAATCTTTCTTATGAAACAATAAATGGGATCAAATTTCACCCCTGGAAATATGAAGAAACTCCAGAAACACCTGAGGCTATGATTTGTCGTTTTGCAGACAGAATAGCCTATTTAACACATGATGTAGAAGATGCAATTAGGGCTAACATTTTAGATGAAAATGATATCCCAAAAAAAATAACAAAACTTTTAGGCTCGCCAGGAAAACAGTGGATTAACAACTTAATATCTGGAGTTTTTAAAGCATCAAATACAAAAGGAATAAATATGGATGCTGAAATTTTAGAATGCATGAATGTATTGCGAGATTTTATGTTTGAAAATGTTTATTTAAGAAAAGAAACAATGGAAGAAAGAAAGGAAGCTAGAGAAGTTGTTGAAAAGCTTGTTATAAATTTTACTGAGAATCCAAAATTGCTTCCTGAGCAGTATAAAGCTGATCAAACAGACTTGGAAAATGCTGTTGATTATGTGGCAGGCATGACTGATAGATTTGCTCTAAATGAATTTAGTAAATTATAATTACTTGCCCTTAAATTTAGGATCTCTTTTCTCCATCATGGCAAAAATTCCTTCTTTTAAGTCTTCAGATGTTAGGAAAGAAGTGCTCCACATTCTTACTAAGTCTAAAGACTGATCTGCAGTTAATTCTTCTCCTTTATCAAGCATCATTTTCACCCCTTTTATAACTAGTGGTGAGTTCGAAGCTATGTCTTTAGCAAGATCCATTGCTCCGTTTATTAATTCTTCATGTGTTTCATAAATATGATTAACAAAACCAATTTCTTTTGCATATTCTGCTCCAAAAGTTTTTCCAGTATAAGCAAGTTCTCTCAGTAAACCTTTAGATATAATTTTTGGCATCCTTTGTAAAGCCCCTACATCTGCAACTAAACCTAGTTTCGATTCACCAATTGAAAATTTTGCATCTTTTGTTGAGAGCCTAATATCACATGATGCAACCAAATTCGTTGCACCCCCTATACTAAAACCCTGAATAGCTGCAATTGTAGGTTTTTTAGTTTTTGCAACTGTGGTAAATGCATCTTGAAATTTTTTTGTTATTTCCATTATTTCTATTCTTTCTTCCGCATTGGTTCTTAGGTCTTCATTTAGATCAAAAGCTTCTACAAGTAAATTTATATCTATACCTGCTGAAAAAGTATCCCCCTTTGCTGCCAAAATAATCACTAGAACTTCTTCGTTTTCGTCTAGTTCTTTTACTAATTCTGGCAAGCCAAACCATAATTCATCATTTAATGCATTTTTTTTCTCTGGACGGTTTAGCCAAACTATTCCTATGTTGTCTTTTATTTCTGAAAATATTTTTTTATCCATGCTTACCTAAATTCTATCTTACTAAAATAACAAAATGGATGTATTTGAAGCTCTTTATACCACAAGATCTATGCGAAGGGTTAAAGAAGACCCTATATCTGAAGAAATTATAAAAACTATGGTCGATGCTGCGATAAGGGCACCTAGTGGCTCTAATCGTCAAGGATGGAAATTTCTTGTTGTAACTGATGAAGAGACCAGAAGACAATTAGGTGAAGTATATAGAGAGACCTGGGATTATTACATGAAAGAATTCTACGGAGGAAAACCCGATCTTGGTGCCTCAGAAGTTGGAGATGATAAAAAAGCGAATCAAGTTATAAAAATAAGCAAATCTGCAGGGTGGTTGGCAGAAAATTTTCATAAAGTTCCTGCACATTTTCTTGTTTTTTCAAGGAATGATCCAACTGGCTCTTCAATATTTCCTGCTATTTGGAGTTTAATGTTAGCTGGAAGAGCACATGGTATAGGAACTTGTTTAACAACAGTTATGTCTTTTAAACAAAAAGAAGCTTTTGAGATATTAGGTGTTCCTGATGATAAGGGCTGGACTCTTAATGCAGTTATAACTGCAGGCTATCCATTAGGTAAGTGGGGTGTTGCTGAAAGAAACCCTGTAGATGAAGTTACTTATTTGAACAAATGGGGAAATTCACCGAACTGGAATCTAGAAGAGCCTCTTTGGAGCTACTAATAAGATAAGCGCGCCCGGAGGGAGTCGAACCCCCAACCTTCTGATCCGTAATCAGATGCTCTATCCAGTTAAGCTACAGGCGCTTGGCGGAGAGGGAGGGATTTGAACCCTCGAGGGGATTTTCATCCCCCACTCGCTTAGCAGGCGAGCGCTTTAGACCACTCAGCCACCTCTCCAAGCTTGCGGAGGGAGTGGGATTCGAACCCACGGTATGGAATACATACAATAGTTTTCAAGACTATCGCCTTCGTCCGCTCGGCCATCCCTCCTAAAAGGTATTATTTTTTTGCGGAGGGAGAGGGATTCGAACCCTCGAAGGGGATAAACCCTTACACGCTTTCCAAGCGTGCGCACTAGGCCAGACTATGCGATCCCTCCGAAAAAAAAATTTCAGTATGTTATTTTAGTTACCTCTTGTTCTCAAAGAAAGAAGTTAATAATTCTTCTGACTCCTTCCTAAGTATTCCATCGGTAATCTCAGTGTAATGATTCAGCCTTTTATCTTGGGGTATGTTATATAAAGTCCATGCCGCTCCAGCTTTTTCATTAGGAGCTCCATAAATTAATCTTTTTACCCTTGCATTTACAATTGCACCAGCACACATTGGGTCAGGCTCTAAAGTAACAACTAAAGTAGACCCTTCAAGTCTCCATGTTTTATATATTTTTGATGCAGCTTTTAAAACTAGAATTTCTGCATGGCTAGTGGGGTCTTGATCTAGCTCCCGTCTATTATGATCTGAAACTACAAGTTCATCATTTTTATTAAACAATGCAGCGCCTACAGGGATTTCATCATTCTTGTATGCCAGCTTTGCTTGCTCTAAAGCAACCTCCATTTTTGCTATATCAGATTCGTACTTCATATAACTCCATTTTGAATATTAAACTTGCATAGTGTTTGAATTCTTTGTTTTCGCATTTGTTACTGCAATAACTCCTGGTCCTAATAATTCAATGTTAATGGCATCGGGAATAAAATTTGGTAGAAAGGCATCTGTTCCCCACTTTTTAGGAATCTGGCTTGGTTTTACTTTTTTATTTTTAATCGGTGGTTTTATATTGTCCTTTATCCCAGACATTATTTTTAATTATTTACAATATTTTGGATATGCAGTAATAACATACATCGCTTATAAAGTTGCTACTACAAAAACGTCTTCAACAAATGAAGCTGGTCTTCAGAAGCCCCTTACTTTTATACAAGGCTGTTTGTTTCAATGGGTAAATCCAAAAGGTCTTGTTATGGCAATTTCAGGATTAACTGCTTTTAACATAACGAGCACACAAGGAGCGCTGATATATTTTTCTGTACTGCCTTTTTGCGTAGGCATATGGCTAATTCTTGGAGAGGCAATGCAAGGATGGTTACAGAAAAACTCAACTTTTGAAAGAATTGTTTATATTATTTTAGGACTAAGTATGGTAGCAAGCTTATTGTTAGCTTAAACTTTGAACTCCAATTATTTTAGATAGGCTATCAGAAAATATAACAGATCCATCTTCTTGTTGATTGTTTTCGATTAGAGCTATTAATATTCTTCCAACAGCTAACGCTGTTCCATTCAAAGTATGAATTAATGCTGTTTCTTTTTCTTTTTTTGTTCTAATATTTAATCTTCTTGCCTGATAATCAGTTGTATTTGAACATGATGTAACTTCTCTATAATTATTTTGACTTGGTATCCATGCTTCTATATCAAATTTTTTAGAAGCAGAAGCACCTAAGTCCCCTGAACATACGTCAACGACTCTGTATGGTATTTCTAAATCTTGAAGTATCTCTTCCTCTAGTGATAAAAGATACTTATGTTCTTCTTTTGAGTTTTCAGAATCACAAAAAGAAAACATTTCAACTTTATCAAACTGATGTACTCTAAATATTCCCGTCGTATCTTTTCCATATGTCCCTGCTTCTCTTCGAAAACATGTTGAGAATCCAGCATATCTTATAGGTAGTGATTTATGTTCAAGTATTTCTTCTCCATGTAATGCTGCTAAAGAAACTTCAGATGTACCAACTAGGTAAAGTTCATCATTTGGTATCTCATAAACTTGCTCTGCATCATCAGGAAAAAATCCTGTACCAAATAAAGCATTTTCTCTAACTAACACGGGTGGAACTGTCGGAAGAAATCCATTATTTGAAAGCTTATCAAGCACATAAGAAACTAAATTAAATTCAATCTTTACCAAATCACCAAAAATATATGAAAACCGTGAACCAGAGACTTCAGATGCTTTCTCTACATTTATTAAACCTAGAGATTCCCCAATCTCTAAATGATCTCTAACATTTTTATACTCTTTTATTTCTCCAACTTTTTTAATTTCTTTGTTGTCTTGATCTGTTTTGCCAACTGGAGAAGAAGGGTCGACAATATTTGGAATTTTTATCCATAAGTCTAAAAATAGTTTTTCCTGTTTTTCTGCCTTTTCGGATAAACTCTTAAAGCTTTCACTTAAATCTGCTGCTTTTTTCAAGAGATTTTCTTTTTCTTCATTTTCAGCTTTTGCAATCTCTTTACCTAATTTATTTTGCTCAGCTCTTATTTGCTCAGCTTCAAATTTTGCTTTTCTCCTGTTTTCGTCAAGTTTTATTAAAAGATTCGTGTCGACATCAATATCTCTTTTTTTTAGATTCTCATTAAATTCTTCGATGTTATTCTTTAATATTTGTGAATCTAACATTTAATTAGCCTTCTGGCGGAATAAAGCCGGTTGTAGTGTATAAATTATCATCAAGTTCTTCTTCATTTTCTATCTCTTCAATTTTAATAAACCATTCGTGTAAAACACCGGGTTCAATATCTATTGGATCGGTAAAATAGCTTCTACTTTCTAATGATTTAATTGAATTAATTTTAGCTCTTTTCTCATATATTGTTTCTCCATATTCGTCAGAAACTAAAATTAAAATAACGACTTCAAATTCTTCAATATTTCCTTCATTTGCAACAACTATTTGAATAGCAACTGGTTCGTTTAACAGAACACTGTGTCCTTCTTCAGTTAAAGTGATTGGGTTTGGAAGAAAATCTATACCAGTTATAGCTAAATCTTTTCTTAAAAATAAACCCGTAGAGCTTTGTCTTGCTCTGCTTACTATTGTGTCTGCAAACCTGTACGCACTAGATTCCAACTCTGTGTATTCAATAGAGTAAAGTTCTGGTAAAAATATATTTTCAAGTTCTCCTTTTTGTGAAATGAGACCTAGGAATTCCTTGTATGCCTTATCACCAATAGACAAATCAACAATACTATCTGCTATAGATTCTTCAATTTCTTGTGAGTATTGACTATCGATTAATGTGATCATTGAAACTTGAAATGTTTCTAAACCTTTTAACCATGAGGTAACTGAAATTTCTAACAAATCTTTTTCTTTGCTTGAGAAGTCTTCGTTTATATTCGCTAATAAGTTATAAGCTTCTTGAGCATTGCCAACAATTTTATTTAATGTACTCTCAAATTGTTCTCTGTTTATTTCATCAAAATCTAATAACAAAGAAAACTCTTCTGATGACTCTTTATGCAAAGTTGAAACTACTGCCGCATCTTCAAGAAAGGAATTTAAATTTGCAGAATATACATAGTTTTCATAAAACTGCATGCCAAAAACAGCTAAGGCAACACTTATTATTACTGTAAAACCTCTTCTAATAAACTTATTAAAAACATTCATAATAAAATAATTTTTCTATTTTTTTCTACTTTATATAGTCTAAGAAAACAAATGTATTTCACAACTAAGATTATTAATGAATGAAAAATTTAAAGATTATATGGTCTGTTAGGTCGGAATGTGGTCCCGAAAGGGAAAAAAATGAAGATGCTGTTTATCCTGAAATTGGTGGTAATAATACGCTACCGTTTAAGGCTGCTGTCTGTGATGGATTAGGTGGTCACGCTAAGGGGGAAGTAGCTAGTAAAATTGCTACCTCAACTATGAAAAGTGCTGAAAATAATATTAAAAAAATTATTCAAGATGCAAACATTAAAATTACTGAATATCAAGACACGAACTTAGATTCCAAAGGTATGGGAACAACGATGACTGGAATTATAATTGATGAAAATGGATTAATGGAAATAGGTCATGTTGGAGATAGTAGGTGCTACATCCTTACAGACAGAAACTTAGTAAAGCTTACTGAGGATCAAAATGTTCCAGGCTATCAAAATGTTTTAAAACAAGCACTTGGGACAAAAGAAAAACTCGATATACAGAAAATTGATTTTCAACTTAGTGAGGGTGATGTTGTCTTTTTATGTACTGATGGTCTTTACAATGAACTTGGTGAAGAATATCTAAAAAAACGACTACAAGAAGGAGTTAGTGCGGACACTTTGGTGGGTGAAGCTTTATTACAGAAACCAAAGGATAATGTTTCAGGAATTGTTATAAACGTGGTGTCAAAATGAAAATTGGTCAATTAATTAAAGATAGATATGAAATAGTTGAATTGCTCGGTGAGGGTGGAATGGCTTTTGTTTATAAAGCAAAGGATATGCAGTTAGAGAGAATGGTTGCAATAAAAACACTTAAACCTAATTATGTAGAACAAACTACATTTGTTGAAAGATTTAAAAGAGAGGCTCAAACAGCAGCAAATTTAAATCATCCAAATATTGTACAAATTTTTGACTGGGGTATTGAAGAAGAGCCTTACTTTGTAATGGAATACATTGAAGGAAATACTTTGACGTCAATTATTTCAAATAGAAAAACTATAAGTTTAAGCGATGTTTTATTTATAGGTGCGCAAGTTGCAAATGGACTCCAAGCAGCCCACTCACAAGGTCTTGTTCACAGAGATATAAAACCAGGAAATATAATGATTACCCCAAGCGGTAAAGTAAAGGTAACTGATTTCGGTATAGTTTCCATTCAAGATGAAGAAAGTGACATTACTAAAACTGGTTCAATATTAGGAACAGCAAGTTATATATCGCCTGAACAAGCTCAAGGAAAAGCTGTATCTGTTGGATCAGATCTTTACTCCTTAGGTACTGTTCTTTATGAGTTGATTACAGGAAGCCCTCCTTTTGAAGCTGATACTCCAATAGCCACAGCAACAAAACATTTAACAGAAAAGCCAGAAAAGCCATCTAAATATAGACAAGACCTACCAAGAGGAATTGAAAATGCAATATTGAAACTACTTCATAAAACACCAAGGGACAGATTTAAAACTGCAGAGGATTTAAGAGCTGTTTTGCTGCAGCAAAGAAACCAATTGGAAATGGTGCAAACTCAAGAAAGTTTGGTTGATCTTACAAACCCTAAAATTAAATATAAATTTACTCTTCCTGCTTTAATTGTTTCAATAGGATTAGTACTAGGAACTTTTTGGACTCTATCTCAAATATTTGATGGACTTCCTGTAGATGGTGGTGCTCCTACCTTAATAGAAATACCAGACCTAACTGGCAGTGATCAAGCAGAGGCTCTCAATGACCTTCAAGCTTTGGGGTTTAAAGTTGGTATAGAAAATTCTGCTGATCCAAACGTTCCATCGGGAGCTGTCATTCGTACGCAGCCATTAGCAAATACAATAACAAATCCTGATACTTTAGTAACTATTATTGTCTCAGTAGGACCTGAGGCCTTTCCAATTCCCTATATCATTGACTTAGAAACAGCTAGAGCTATTTACATTATCGAACAGAATGGTTTTACTTTAGGTCAGACAATTGAAGTAAACAATGATGATATCCCTAGAGGTTTTATTATTTCTCAAAATCCAGTCGCTGGAACTAAAATGAGTCCTGGCTCAAGTGTTGACTTAGTTGTATCAAATGGACCTAGCCTAATTGAAATTAGTGATTTATCAAGAAAGTCTCTTGTTGATGCTATTCAAATACTTGAAACTTTAGGGCTAGAGTATGAGTTTGTTGAAGAATACTCTGAAGACGTTTCAGTAGGTCTTGTTTCACATACCCTGCCTGAAGCAGGTGAAATAGTAACTCCGGATCAAATAATTAGTGTTATTGTCTCTCTTGGAATAAAAATAGAAGTTCCTGAAGTTGAAGGATTGAATTATCAAGAAGCATTAAATCTATTAGAAGAAGCTGGACTAGTAGCTTCCGTTTCTGGTGATACAAATGGAAGAATAGTTAAGCAGATTCCAAGAGGTGGAGAGTTAACTGATCCAGAGTCTCCAATAGAATTGACTTTTGAAGACTGAAGTTTCTCATTTTAAAGATAATATTAGATCTTGGTACAAAAATAATGCTAGAAATTTCTCATGGAGAAAAACTAATGATCCTTGGAAGATATATTTAATTGAGATTTTATCTCAACAGACTCAGCTAGATAGAGCTAATAAATACTACAAAAAATTCATATCAGAATATCCAAATCCAGAAAAAATGGCAGTAGCTTCAAAAAAGAAAATATTAAAACTTTGGTCAGGTTTAGGTTATAACAATAGAGCAATAAGGCTTCACGAATCAGCAAAAATATTAAGTAAGAAATCATTTAATGATTTATATCCGAACTTTATGGAGCTTCCGGGAGTTGGTAAGTATACAAACTCTGCTTTACTTTCCTTTGCTTATGGAGAAAAGGTAATAACAGTTGATACAAACGTTAAAAGAGTGGTACAAAGATATTTTAAAAAAGATAATGTTGATAAATTTATAGAAGAAAATGAAAAAGACTTACTAAAACATTTCAATTCAAGAGACTTTAATCAAGCTCTTATGGATTTAGGTTCTTATATATGTACTAGTACTAATCCTAAATGTAATATTTGCCCCTTAGAACAAGAATGCATGAAATATATTAAGATAACTAAAAAACAACAAGAACCTTTTCACAATTCAAATAGACAAAAAAGGGGGCAAATTGTAAATATATTAATCAATACAAAAAAAGTCCGCTCTTCTGAGCTGGCTAAAAAATTAAATATTAAAGAAACTACTTTAAATAAATTAATCAAAGATCTTGAAAGAGACGGGATTTTAAATATTTCTAAGAATAAATATATTGAAATTAAAAGTAATTAGTTTACAATCTCCTTATGCCTGTTTCAAAAAAAAGAGTTAAAAACTCTCAAGCAACTCAATCTAAAAAACTATCTTCCCAGACCTTTGGTGACAAAGGGCCGTCTTCAAAAACATATGTAATAATTATGACTGCATTAATGGTTCTTGGAGTATTGCTTATTGTATTAAACTATCTGACTCTACTTCCTGGATCGGTATCAAGATGGTATTTATGGAGCGGACTTGGCCTTATTGGTGTTGGCTTCATAATGACAACTGAGTATCGATAAATACTAGTTCTTATTCCTCTATTGGAGTCATTTCTTCTTTGCAGTGTTTAGGCGGCTCATTTACTACTACTGATTGAAGATTAACCGTAAGTTCTGTTCCACAAGCATTGCAAATAAACTCTTGTGATGTCTCTAAAACATCTGTTGGGTCAATTTCAGGAGGAATACTTGCTAAAGAACCAATTGAGTTCTTAAGAAACCTGAAGATAATAAAACCAATGAATAAAGCAATTAAAATTTCCATTTAAAGAGAGATATACCTATAGATGGAGATGAGTATTGCAATAATTATCCAAGCAGTAGCAATTCCTTTTGTTCCCATTGCTTTCTTAGAAGCAGCTTGACGTTTTCTTTTTCTGTCCTGAATTGTCTCTTCTAAAGAGTCTTTTAGTTCCGAGAGCTCTTCATCATTTAGGTTATCAAAATTTTTATTTTCCATATATTTAGATTACCTTATTGTGGAGATGATGGGACTTGAACCCACGACCCCCTGCTTGCAAAGCAGGTGCTCTTCCAACTGAGCTACATCCCCTCGCTTTTTATATTATGCCCTCTATTTAAGTGTAAATGAAAAAATTTTAGAAATATTTTATTTTCCTTACTAATGTATATATGACATAAGGGCCTATAGCTCAGCCTGGTTAGAGCGCATCCCTGATAAGGATGAGGTCGTTAGTTCAAATCTAACTAGGCCCACAAAATGGATTTAATTATATTTGGTTATTTTGCAACTTTTTTTTCAGCTGTTTCATTTTTACCACAAGCTATTAAAACAATTAAAACTCGTGATGTAAGCGGTTTATCGCTTTTAACTTATATTTGTTTGTTTTTAGCTTCGCTGTCTTGGTTTACCTATGGTGTTGTGTTGAATGATATTCCTTTAATGGCTACTAATTTTTTAACTACATTTTTTCAAAGTATAATTTTATTTTTAATTATAAGTGAACGAAACAAAGCTGATAATTAATAAGATATTCCTACTACTTTATCAGGCATTTGAAAATTCAATCACTTCTTTCATAGGTATATGGTCAGCTGTGTGAGAACCGTACATTACTCTTTCTACAATTCCTTCTTCATTAATTAAAATATCTGCTGGTACGCCAAAAAAAGCACCACTCATACTGGAAAGGGGGCTAAATCCTTTACTCAAAGCAACAACCATCCTATCAACTCTAAAAAGTATTCCAAAAGTCACTTTTAATATGCTGTTCTGAACACTAAATTTGTCAAAGTACTGTCGGTCATCATCACAAAGGATTGTTAGTTTGCCATCATGCTTTCTTGAAGATTTAACTAAATCATCAAATTTGCAATCAAATATAGCAACTGCTTCAAAATTATCTCCAAATTCTTTTTTATTTTTTATAGTTTCATTGATTCTTAAATGACAAAATGGACATGAAGAGTATCTATAGAAAGAGATTAATGCTTTCTTTCCCTTCAAATTAGCTAAATCAAATGTGGTTCCATCAATTGAGGGTAAAGACATTTCATCAATTTTGTCTCCAATTTTTAGTTTCATTTTTAATCCTTTTTTTAATATTTGAAAATTGTAGGGGAATGTATTTGTTTGGATAAATTGTATATATTAAATTTTTGTTAAACATTATTACTCTTTTAGTATTGAATAGTATGAAAAAAGTAGCTTTTATTCTTGAGAAGGATGATCCGCGATTGCCTATTCATCAAAATTCACTAGATGGATACAATCAAAAAAAAATAAAAACTCTAACAACAAAAAATTTCTTATCTAAAACAACTACTAAAAAATCAGATTGTAAAAATTTAAATATTGTAGCTGAAAAAGATTTATTAAACGCAGACATTCTTTGCTCAGTTAATCCAATTGAAGAGAAACTTTTAAAAAAGATAAAGAAGCCAACTAAAATTTTAGGGATTTATAACCCCTCAGATATTAAAAAAATTGAGAAGTTAGATAATAAAGAACTTCTTGAAATATATTCTTTTTTTAGTTTGCCAAGGATCTCAAGAGCCCAGAATATGGATGCTTTATCGTCCCAAGCAAATTTAGTCGGATATGCATCTGTAGTTTATGCAGCAAATAAGTACCCAAAAGTATTCCCAATGATGACAACCGCAGCGGGAACCTTGCCGCCAGTGGTTGTAACTGTATTGGGTGTAGGTGTTGCTGGTCTTCAAGGGATAGCAACTGCAAAAAGACTTGGCGCTCAAGTATGGGCTTATGATGTTCGTGCTGAAGTAGAAGAACAAGTACTAAGTTTGGGTGGAAAGTTCATAAAAACATCTTTTAGTTCACATGATGGAGTTTATGCAAAAGAACTTTCTAATAAAGAAGAGAAAGAATTACAAAAAGAACTCCTCTCTCAATTAGAAAGAAGTGATTTAATTTTTACTTTTGCTCATGTTCCTGGAAAGAAAGCTCCAATTCTTATTACGAATAAAATGATGAAGAATTTAAAGAAAGATTGTTTAATAATTGATACCTCTGCAAATAGTGGCGGTAATTGTGAAGGAACTGTGAGAAATAAAGTCGTTAATAAAAACGGTATATTAATTGATGGAAACACAAAAATTTTAGAGCTTGTAAAAGAAGATGCCTCAAAGTTATATTCAGAGAATATTAGACATTTTGTAGAGCTTTTAATTGAAGATGAAAATGATGAAGTAATCCAAGGCTCAAAAATGTATCCAAAAAATAAAGAAAGGAGTTGATTATGGAATCTGAGTTTTTTTTCCTTTTATTAACTACCATTCTGGCTGGCTTTCTAGGTTACGAGCTTATATCAAAAATACCTCAGACTCTTCACACTCCTTTAATGTCTGGATCCAATGCAATTTCAGGGATTACAATTATCGCTGCTCTTACATTTGTGGAAAAGCTTGGCTCAAATGAATTTTTAATAACTCTTGTTTATATTGCTATTGCTTTTGCAACTATAAACATAGTTGGTGGGTTCCTTGTTACGAATAGGATGCTTGAAATGTTTAGGAAAAAAAATGACTGAAGTGTTAATTCTTTTGTCGGCTTTATTTTTTGTATCTTCATTTAAATTATTTACAAAACCCAGTACAGCTAGAAATGCAAATATATTAGCAGCAACTGGAATGCTGGTAGGAGTTGCTCTTACAATTTATACAAATATTGAACTTAATAATTTATTGTTTTGGTCGGTCATCTTAGGAGGGTTCCTAGTTGGGGCTATTTTAGCAAGGTTGATTAAAATGACTGAGATGCCAGAGTTGGTTGCTCTTTTTAATGGACTTGGTGGAGGAGCATCTGCACTTATTGCTTTTGTAGATTTAAATTTCAATGAATCAAGTACTATATCAATTTTTTCTTTGATACTCGGAAGCATAACTATTAGTGGAAGCTTTATAGCAGTATTAAAACTTCGAAATAAATTAAATATTAAGAGTGGTTATCTATTGTTGGTTAACATCACCAGCTTAATGTTTCTAGGACTGCTGGTATTTTATATCTTTGACAAAGCATCTTTTACATACTTGGCAATTGTTGCCCTTCTTTTAGGAGCCCTTCGTGTTGTCCTTATTGGAGGTGCTGATATGCCTGTCGTTGTAGCTTTGCTTAACTCTTTATCTGGAGTAGCAGCAATGTCCGCAGGGTTTATAGTTTCAAATGTTATTTTGATTATTGGTGGGTCTTTGGTTGGAGCATCAGGAATTATTCTGACACTATTAATGTGTGAGTCTATGAATCGAAATATTCTTAATGTTCTTAAAGGAGGTTTTGGAAATGTTTCAAATACAGATAACGAATACAGTAAGGACCCTGTTTCCACAACTCCTGAAGATGTTGCCATTAGCCTAAGTTATGCGGAAAAAGTTATCATCGTCCCAGGTTATGGAATGGCTGTAGCTCAAGCACAATCTTCAGTTAAAGATCTAACTGACATGCTAAAAAATATGGGAATCCAAGTAAAATTTGCAATTCATCCAGTAGCTGGTCGTATGCCAGGACATATGAATGTTCTATTAGCAGAAGTTGATATTGATTATGAAGATTTGATTGAAATGGATGAAATCAATAAAGATTTCTCTGATTCAGATGTTTGTTTAATTGTTGGTGCAAATGATGTAGTAAATCCAAGTGCCCGTAATAATCCAGACTCTCCTATATATGGAATGCCAATATTAGATGCAGATAAATCAAAACAGGTTGTGGTTATTAAGAGGTCAATGTCACCAGGTTATGCAGGTATTGCAAATCCTTTATTTGTTAATGAAAATACTAAAATGCTCTTTTCTGATGCGAAAGATGGATTAAATCAAATATTGAATTCTTTTGCCCAAGTTTAGATAGTTTTTTTAATCTAAATTAAGACCATTTTTCTAAATAGCCTGATAAATTAAATTTTTTAGCTGTTGAGTCAGATGTCATATATCTTATTTTCCCAAAAATAGGTCTTTCTGGGCCCCATGCTCTGTCATATCTGCCTAGAGTCCAAAATATTCCTGAATAGGAATTAGGATCTCTTCCATCTAAAGCATATTTATTGTTTAGTTGAATCATGTAATTTAATGCTGTTTTAGGATGTTCAGTCCATTCTAAGATTTTTTTACCCCATAACATTCGTAAATAATTCTGAATTATGCCTTCTTCTTTAAGTTGCTTTTGGGCGGCGTTCCAAATTTCATCGTGCGTTTTTGAATTTTCTAGCTCTTCAAAGGTATAGATATGCTCTCTTTCGTCTTTCGAGTGTTCTTCTAATGTCTCTAATGCCCATTCCGGTAAAGACTCGTACTGATCATAATTTGATTTGTACACACATGTGTGAAAACCTACTTCTCTCCAAGTGATTAATTGGTCTAAGAACCCTTCTGCATTCTCAGACATACCCCACCACTCTCTTCTGTTTCCAACTTTTTTTTCATTTGTTTTGTCTTTACTCCAGCCCTCCATTTCTACAATCTTTTTAAATACTTCATAAGAAGAAAGATTTCCAAAATGAAAATATGGGGATAGCCCACTACCTACATCTTCTGAAGGGTGGCTTCTTCTTTCTGAGTAATCATTAAAACTATTTTCAAGAAAATTATCCATCCTTTCTTTGGCAGCTTTATAGCCTCCAGTAATATTTGATGCCTTGACATTTTTATCTACAGGCAACTCACTGACAAGCTCGGGAATATTTATATCGGTAAAGTTTGTTGGTTTCCATTTTTTTAAAGTTGCTTTTATTACGTCTTCATTAAAAGTAGTTTTGAGTTTTGTTAGTGGGTTTTCTTCAGGAGGGAATTCTAAATGTTCTGCTATATTCTTATGCATATTTCTCCTAAAGTCATGTGCCCGTACAAATTCTTTCTCTGCTGATCGAATAGGCATTAAGCCATTGGAGTCAACTATTTCATACTTACACGTAACAATTCCTTTTCCTTTCGCTGCCATTTGTGGAATAAAATATGCTGGATAATCGTCAGAAATAACTACAGAAGCCTTTGATGCAAGACTTTCAAGTAGTCCATTTAGTTCACCTTCAGCAGTTTCTACAAATGGAAAATATCCTGCTTTTGATTTACTGTACGCATCGTAACTATCTTTCATACTTTCAATTATGAATTGTTGAAATCTATCACTAGCCCACTCATATTTAAGTTGTAGTGGTTCAAATACAAGTAATGGTTTTTCTAATTCATTTGCCCATTCAATTGCTCTTTGCAAAGCATGGTTATATCTTGTTCTTCGGTACATAAGCACCCAGTACAAAACATATTCTCCTGATTTAATATCTGGTTCTGTATCGTTTAATACGTTTATTCTGTTTTTATTTACTTTTACCATCTATACAACCAGTATAAAAAAATTTAAAAACTTTGTGAATAATTTCACAAACATATTATATTTGTACTATACATTGTGAATTATTTCACAAAGTATACACGAATGTGAAAAGGGGAAAAAATGGAAGATCTAACATATAGGCTTTTTATGGTAGGTACTGTGGGAATGCTCGCAGCTACTGTTTACCTATTAATGGCCTCAAGAGAAGTTGATGCTAAATACAGAAGAGGTGTTTACATATCTGCTCTTGTAACGGGAATAGCTTATTACCACTACAACAAAATGACTGCATCATATGCACTTAATCCAGGTGAGTTTGATACAGGATTAAGGTATGTTGACTGGGTATTAACTGTTCCGTTAATGTTTGTCGAAATTATTGCAATTACTTCAGTGGGGGCAGTTGCAACAAAGAAATTTAGAGATTGGGGCTTTGCCGGTCTTGTAATGATAGGAGCTGGATATTTTGGAGAGATCTCTGAGGCATCATCAACTAATTATTGGGTTGGTTTTGTCATAGCGATGGCTGCATATGTATATCTTATGCTTCAACTACAAAATGAAGGCGAAGGTATGTCAGGAGATGAATTAGTTCAATTCAACAAAATTAAGAACTTAATTTTTGTGGGTTGGATAATTTATCCATTAGGTTATATTTCACCAGTTTTAGGGTCCGATTTAGGAGCTTTAAGAGAACTGTTGTATAACGTTGCTGACATAATTAATAAAGTAGGTCTCGGAGTTTTGGTACTTGGCTTAGCAAGAATTAAGTCAGGAGAAAAGATAAATTCCTAAGTTATACCCCCCCGGTATAACTCGTTTAAACAGGCGACTAGCGATAGCTGCCTGTTTAAACTTAAAAAACTAATTTCTGTCCGGTTTTTTTAGATATTTAAGATCCATTAAAACTAACCCTACTACAAAAAAAGTAAGGGTTGTGACAGGAAATAAGAGTATAAGAAAATAAGGATTTGATAATAAAGTTTGTAGTAACTCAGACATACGTAAAATTTTATATATCATCCTGTATTAGACAAAAAAAATACTAAGAATTTCTTATTATTAAAGAAATACCCTAGTGTATAACTGTTAAGGAAAGGAAATAATGACGAGAATTAGTCTTTATGCAAGTATTGTCTCCGTATTGGTTTCTGTTTATATATTTGCTTTTATGAATGAACCTCATTTAGCAATTTATATAGGCTTATGGGCTCCAACCCTTATTCTTTACGGGCAAGCTTACGATAACGCAAATAAAAGCTAGATGTTTGTAATGACAAAAGTAGATAAAATATTTTTTTGGACTTTCTTATTTTTTGCATTCATAATGCATACATATCTTGTTTTGTCTACTTTTATAAACAATTAATTTAAGCTTTCTTCATATCTAACAGTATTCATTCCTGATAGGATAAGATTCTGTGAGTAGTTTAAGAGAAAAAATAAAAATGTCTCAAGAAGAGCGTCTGCGATTTCTTGAGAAACAAATATCCTTACAAATAGGAACTATCAACAAAGATGGGAGCCCTCATTTAACAACTATGTGGTTTGTCTATGATGGTGATAACTTTATTTTTCATACTTATACAAAATCACAAAAAATTATTAATTTAAAAAGAGATTCAAGAATTACACTTTTAACAGAGACTGGCAGTCAGTACTCCGATTTGCAAGGAATTATCGTTTATGGGACCGCAGAAATTATAGATGGTAAAGAGAATTCGGAAGAAGTGATTAAGTATATGAATCTTGTCGGAAATAAATATATTAAAGGTGAGGATACTGCTCAATACTTAGAGGGAATGAAGCTACAAGCACCGAAAAGATCTGCTGTTGTAGTTGGCCCTACAAAATTTATTTCATGGGATCATACTAAAATTTGACTATATGAAACGATTCTTAATATTTCTTTTGCTTTTTATTACTTGTGGTGGTGAAGGCTCTACATCAGAAGTCAGGGAATCTACAGAAGAAGAAACCTCTACAACTACTGTGGAAGATACAAAAACAAATACTGAAAAAAAAGATCTCCAAGAGGTTTCACAAGACAATGAAGTTGTTAAAGCTCTAAAAGAAGCTTCAGAGGAAGCAAAAAAATGCATAAATGATAAATGGCCAAATGGTGTCGAAACAGTTTTAGGAGGTCATACTCCTGGAGAAAATGAAATGGGGCTTATCTATGAATGTCTTGATAGTTCAGGGGACAAGAATTTTGAGATGGAGAAACAGGGTCGAGATGAAGAGTGGAGAGGGATGTGGGAAGGAAAGTGCGAAGGCACTGGCCCAGTAATGTTTAATAATTCACCCATGAAAATTGAAGATATAAATTTCCTAATGCCTTACGGGCAGATAGTTGGAGGCCACATAACCCCAATTGACCATATGTATTTTTATTCTTTAAAGGGATCGGGTGGAAGGGAGGCTTACGAAGTTCTTGCCATACAAGATGCTTTTATTTTTAATATTGAAACGAGAGAAATTGGTGTGGAATCACAGCAGAAACAAGAGGCTGACTATAGATTAGATATGGTACATACTTGTACTTTTGGAAGTTATTTTGATTTAGTAACAAAATTAAGTCCTGAACTTGAAAAAAAATGGAAAGAAAATAGAAATCAAAATGGCGATTTTACTGGAGCTTATGTTAAAGCCGGAGAAGTAATCGGATATGTAGGAGAGCAAAGTCTAGATTTTGGAGTTTATAACTATAGCAACCCATTAAATTTTATTAACCCAGAAGCTTATGAAAGTGTTGAACCGTGGAAAATATATACCGATGATCCTTTCCTTTATTTTGCAGATGATGTCAGAGAGAATTTATTAAAGAAAATGATGAGAGGGTCGGAGCCAAGAATCGGAAGAATTAATTATGATGTTGACGGAACATTATCTGGAAATTGGTTTGAAGTTGGAACTAATTTTTATGAAGGCATAGATAGAAGTAAGTATTGGGATGGTCACTTCTCCCTATCATTAAATGACATAGATCCTAATTATTGGCAAATAGGTATAGGTTTTCTTGAAGTGTATGAAAATACTTTTATTATCCAAGGAAATCCTATTCCTCTTGAGGTAAAAGTAGGTTCAGGGAAACAAATATACGAATTAGTTACTTTTAGAATGTTCGTAGAAAATAATCCAGGAAAAGATTGGTTTAGAGAACCTCATGAGGAGGGCGATACTTTAAGTATTGGCTTAGGAAATGTAGTAGGTTATGTAATGCTAGAGCTTATAGATACACAATTACTCCAACTTGAAGTTTTCTTGAATACTAAAAAAGAATTAATAAAGGACTTTACAGATCAATCTAGAACCTATGAGAGGTAGTTTATTATGAGTATTGTTATGGACCTCTCTATATTCGGGTATTTAGCAGCAATATGTACAGCTATATCTTTTTTACCTCAAGCTATTAAAACAGTAAAAACAAAAAATACGGATGGGCTTTCTCTAATGACTTACGTCTTTCTGTTCTTTGGCTCTCTTTTTTGGTTTATCTACGGAATTTATAGTAAAGATGTTCCACTAGTTGCAACAAATACTCTAACAACTGGGTTCACATTTTTAATTGTGTTTATTATTTTAAAAAATAGAAATTAGAAACTAATTTATTTATTTCCTTGTTGAAGTTTATAAGGATTTGGTGATGGAGGGCATCCAGGAGGACAATAAGGTTGAATGTCTCTAGACTCTCCAGGGATTAAAGCAGGAGTCCCCTCAGGTACAAAAGCTACTGACCATCCCCATTCTTCAGGGTCTTCAATAATTAGTGTTGTATTTTTATTAAAACCAAAACTTTGATAATACTGGAATTGATGACCCTGGCCTGGCCTTTTATCCATAAATTTAGATTCTCTTTCTTCTCCGTTGTCTTGTTTAAAAATAAACTTCATTGTTACAGGTGAACCATTTGTTAAAACAACAAAGTCTACTTTTTCGGTTCTAGAAAATGTCATATCAAGTTCTGCGTTACCTTTTCCATGTGAATTAAATATATAAGTATCCGTTTGAAAACCTAGCTTCGTTGAGTCTATAACTTTGTCTGAATCTAGGCTTGCATCTCTTTCATCTCCATAATAAACAGCATCTAAATACTCTCCTCCAAACATATGTTCTTCTGGTCCAATCATCCAGCCAATTAGATTAGGTAATCCTCTTCCTCTTGACCAATCGTTTCCATAGCTGGTGCTTTCCCACCCTTCTGTTGGGTTTCTTGAAAGGTTTGAGAATTCGTCAATAATTTCAGAAGTAAACATTGAGGGTACTTTCTCTTGCTCTTCTTGAGGTCCCATCTTCTCCATGATTGCAAAAGCAATATGGCTAGAGCCCTGCATGGATCCAACCATTTCATCAAATGTCGGAACGTACATATATCCTAGAATGTCGCCTTTTTTAACCGATTGTCCGTCTTTTACAAGTAAGTAATCAGCAAAAAAATTCCTATCTTCTTTGATTACGTAGCCTTCCATTTGGTATAAAAAACTAACAATATTTCCATTGTTTTGTGCAAATTGAAGTTTAAATAAATATGCAGAATGCCACCATGGTGGATCTGAATCGGAATGATCGACTACATTGTATAGAGAAAAATTTCCCTGGGCCATCTGAATAACTCCGTCTGCAACTGCATAGATAGGTGGATAGTCAGATGGTTTAGTAGCATTTACCCACCTTGGATCAGAATTTGAAAAATAGACTTGTAAATCATTGTGAGGTTTTGGAGATCTCGAACCAACATAAGGATGAGCAGCAACTATGTCCTCAAAATCAACAATGAATCTATCACTTTTATTCTCTATGAACTCTTTCACATCAGGCAGATTGTTTAGATTTATTGATTCCTGTTTTTCATTATTCTTTGCGTTACTCTCTTCAGCTGATTGAGCTGTATTTTGATTATTTTCTTCTGTTTGACTATTTTCTTGACTTTGTTGTTCTATTCTTTCACTGTTTTCCGCAGTTTCAGTTGTGCTAGTAGTTGACTCTGAGCTGCCAGAGCAATATGTAAATAAAAGTAATGAGAATAGTAAAATTACTTTTTTCATTTTTGTTTTTTTAAATCTAAATATTCTTTGAAACCTTCTAAGTCTTCTACAATGTTTTTTCCATACTCAAATAAACCCCAAACAAAATTATTAATGGGTTTTATTGTTCTGGCTGATATCCCTACTAATTCCTTACCTGCTCCATATGCGTAACCAATTTCTGCTGCTGTTCCTGAGTCAACATCTCTTCCTGTTAATAAAGCGACAACTAAATCTGCTGGAGCTAAATATTCCATGTCTACATCAAAAACTTTTGACTTCTTTTCGAAAGTAAATTCGCCAGTAACAAGTCCTGCGTCTCTATGAGGTAAGAAGGTTTCATATGAGTAGTTTTCTAATATTTCTGCTATCTCTTCTAAATAGCTTCGCTCATGATCATCAAATAATGGACCTGCTATATATACTTTTTTCATACTCATACTCTATTCAATAATTCTTTAATTTGCTCAAGACCTTTGTATTTTAAAACATTATCAGTCATTGAATTAATACTTTCTAAGATCCTCTTATCCCAAACTTGAGAGAGGGGTAAAACATCAACTTTGATAAAAAATAAACTGGTATGGTCATCAACTGGAGCTGTTGTTTGTGTCTCAACTCTAAAATATAGTTTTTCAAACGTTGATAATTCTGGTTTTTCATAATCTGGAAAATTACTAAGTTGTTTGCTTGTTGTAATTGTCCAGACCCACCTTTTTATGCTTTGTTTTGTCATATAGTCTGTAAGCTTGTCACTTGCTTTAATTAATTGTTCACTATCAGCAATTGGTTCGTGAATATCCGATAAATTCTTCCCCAGCTTTTCTTTTGGTACCCAACCACTAGGAAAACAAACAGATACTATCTCCATTTTTCCTTTATACATAAGAGCAAAATCTTCTTCAAATTTTGTTGTTAGTTCTCTTAAAGATAGATTGTTATCTAAATTGCAAAAATTTATAAATTTTTCAATTAAATTTTCTTTTTTAGATATTTCTGTTTCTCCTAATAATTTTCCACCAAGCAGGTCCATCTGTCTTTGTTTTTCGTCCAAATATTTTTTATTCGGATTTTGGGTAAAAGCTGATCCTTCAAGCCTTATCATTGAGGGGTTATTTGTAAAAGGAGTTTTAACATAATCAATATTCATTAATATTAATTTAATAGAGAAAAGAGAAAAATTGGGAAATACTGAAGTTTTGTTACTGCACGGTTTATTTGAACATAAGGGAAGACATAAAATAAATGCTGATTGGTTCGATAATTTAGGAATGAAATCACATTTAATTGATTTACCTGGACATGGAACTAGTGCAAAAAAGAAAGGCGATATAGATTCTTGGGAAGATAATGACAACGCTGTCATAAATGGTTTTGAAAATATTCAAAGTGCTGGGAAAAAAATACTTTTTGGTCATTCTTACGGTGGTCTCATTGCTACAAATGCAGTATTAAAAGAAATAGTAAAACCTGACTACTTAATACTTACAGCTCCACTCTTTGAAGATAATTATCCAAAATTTATTAGAAACCTATCTGGACCATTAGCAAAAATTGCACCGAATTTGAAATCTTTTTCTCCAGTGACAAAAAAGAACATCTCTACAGATAAAAGTGTTGGTGAAGATTATTTTAAAGACCCTTTAGTATTCCGAAGTCTTACCTTCAGATTGGGATATGCAATTACTCAAGTTCAAGACTTTGTAAATGAAAATATAGGAAATTTAAATATACCTACCATTGTTCTTCATGGAAAAGGAGATACAATAGTTCCTATTTCTGGTTGTAAAAATATTTCTAAATTAGAAAATGTAACATTTGTTGAAATCGACAATTCAAAACACGAAATTTTAAACCAGGACACTCGACCTTTTGTTCTAAGTGAAATTCACCAATGGTTAAAAGAGAATAAAATAATTTAACAACCAAAAAATGTCAATATATTCTCTTGAGATTTACAGGAAACCACTAGAAGCTATTATTTCAGGTAGAAAAAAAGTTGAAGTAAGAACTAATAATAGTTATGAGAATATTGATTATAAAAAATTAGAACCTGGTGACATTATTAAATTTCAAATAATTAATGGACCACCTTTTGTAGGTCTTGAAATAGTGGAAAAAGATGCGTTAAGTATTGAAGTTCTTAAGGTGATTAAATATAAAAACCCTGAAGATCTTTTAAAAAAAGAAGGCCTTGAGGTGCTCTCAGGGATTGTTTCTTCTCTTGCAGAAGGTGTTCAGATGCTTTACAGTTTTGAAGAATACAAGGAGATGATTCCTATTCATGGAATTTTTGCAATACATTTCAATTTAATAAGTTGAGCTTTCTGCAAAGGGCTTGCAATAAGACTTAACTATTTTATAATCTAGTTATGCATGTACCTGATGGATTTATAAATGCTCCAGTTTCAATTGGAACAGGAGTCATTAGTTTTGCTACGCTATGGGCTTATGTTAGAAGCGCTAAAAGTTTGGTAGCCGATAAATTAATAGCATTAACAGGTATGATGTCTGCTTTAATCTTTGTTCTACAGATGATTAACTTTCCAATAGCCGCTGGGACCAGTGGGCATTTACTTGGAGGAGCTTTAGCTGTTATTGTGCTTGGTCCTAATCTTGGAATTATTTGTATATCAATTGTTGTTGTTATCCAATCATTACTGTTTGCTGATGGTGGGTTAAGTGCCTTGGGGGTAAATGTTCTAAATATGGCAATCATAACTTCTCTTGTCGGATGGGTAACAATTTCTTCCTGGAAGAAATTGTTTGGAGAAGCTAATATTTCAATAATTTCAGGATCTATTGTGGCAGGAATTTTATCTGTTGTCTTTTCATCAATTGCTTTTGTATTTGAGTATGCACTTGGTGGAACCGTTTCTGTGCCATTAGGTAGTGTATTGATTGCAATGGTGTCATCTCATCTTATAATCGGTTTAGGAGAAGGAGTTATAACCGCATTAATAGTTTCTTTATTATTAAGAGTGAGGTCTGACTTAATTTATATAAAAACTAATACAGATAAAAAAAATAGTATGTCTTCTTTTTATGGACTATTTATATTTTTACTACTTTGTCTAACTCTAATTACACCTTATGCTTCTTCGTCTCCTGATGGACTAGAGTCAGTTGCTAGTGATTTTGGCTTTTCTGAAGGTAGTGGAATAGTTTTATTATTAGACGACTATGGCATATCAGGACTAAATAATGACTTTCTTTCAACAGCTCTCAGTGCTGTACTTGGAGTGGTTGTTGTAATTGGTGTAAGTAATATAGTTTTAAAATATCGAAAAAAAGTATAAAAAGTGGGAAAAAAAATTTAATTTTTTTTTGATTTCAAGAATTTTTATCTATATCTTTAAAGTAACTTTTTGTGAAGAAAATCTTTATAGAGGATCATTACAAGAAGGGTTAGAGATAACCCTTGAAGCAAGTTAATTCAGGAAACTGAATAAGCGGAGTATTCAAGGGTTTTCTCATTTTTTGGGGTATTAAACTTAGCTATATATGAAAAATTACTCTTCATTGAAAAAATTAAATTCTGAATGTGTTGAATGTACTTCTTGTAGTCTTTCTGAAACTAGAAAAAATGTAGTTGTTGGAAAAGGAAATGAGTCTGCTCAAGTTGTAATAATAGGTGAAGGTCCTGGCGAACAAGAAGACATTACTGGTTTACCATTCGTTGGAAGAGCTGGAAAAATGCTTGATACTGCTCTTTCGTCAGTTGACATAGATCCTTTAGAAGATTGCTACATAACAAATATTGTAAAATGTAGGCCTCCTAATAATCGAAAACCTAGCGCTGTTGAGTCAGAAGCATGCATGCCCTGGTTAAATGAACAGATTAATTTACTGAAGCCTAAAATTATCATTCTCGCTGGATCAACTGCTGTTCAATCATTTTTAGGAATTGATGAACCAATATCAAAAATAAGAGGTCAATGGATTGAGAAAGATAATATTAAATACATGCCTATATTCCATCCTTCTTACTTACTTAGAAACCCTTCAAAAAATAAGGGGAAACCTAAATGGCTAACTTGGCAGGATTTGAAAAAAGTTAAAAAAGAGTTAAATTCAATTTAATTAATTTGAAAACTCTTCTCGTGTGCTTATAACTAGTGATATAAATATAAATATTCCAGAGATAACAATATTTATATTAAAAACTTCGTTAAGAAAAATTACACCGGCTGTCACCCCAACCACTGGCACTAAATAATCTACAGTCGCAACTAACAATGCACTTACTCTTTGAATTAACCAGGTAAACGACATGAAGGCTCCAAGGTTGAACACAACTAATGTTGCTAATCTTAACTGTTGACTCGGTTCAAGGCTCTCTATTCCAACACCTGAAATAAAAAATGCAGCCCAAGAAAGTATCAAAACTAAAGGATATTGATATGTTAACCAGCTACTGACTTTGTAATTTGGAGCATATTTTCTATTTAATACAGTTGCAAAAGCTATTCCTTGGACCCCTATAAATGCTAATGACCCACCTAAAAATATATTTCCTTGATCTAGTAAGCCAGTTTCTCTTGATATAAAAAGATAAGCAATTCCTGAGAAGCCTGTTCCTATAGCGATGTATTTAGAGATTGAAACCTTTTCCTCTTTAAGTAATATTTTTAACCACATAACTGTAAATACTGGAGCTGAACTAATCATTAAAGTTACTAAACCAGAAGAAATGTATTGGAGAGAAAAAACAAAAGACCAACCAACCAAGAATATAGATGAAAAACTTGTTAATGAGGCCTCTTTTAATAGTTGTTTGTTAAATTTTTCTCTATTAAAAATAAAATAATAAGTAAATAATAAAGATCCGATGATAGTAACTCTTGTTGTTACAAGAAATATTTCGTTGACGCCTTCAATTAATAAACTTCTTGCAATAACATTGCTAGATCCCCACATGAAACCTGCCGCAAATAAACAAATAACCGTTGCAAAAATTGATGGTTTCTCTAGTTTTTTATTCTCTCTTTTAACCATTTTGCTAGCTTAACATTTATGAAAACTATCTAATAAGAAGTATGATTATAGGTAGTATATAAATGCGGGAGCAAAGGCTGAGAGGGTTAAAAACCGACCGTAAGAACCTGTTGGGTAATTCCAACGAAGGGAAAGTTCTTTGTTCCCAGTATTTTAAGGGAGAATTATAAATGAATTCAGTTATAGCTTATGTAATAATTTTGCTAATACTACTCCTGGTCTACTTTAGAACTACAAAAATTAAATCTTCTACACAAGAATATTTTGTATTGAATAAAACAGAAAATGTATTTGGAGTTTCTTTAAGCTTTTATGCAAGCGGAATGGGCTTATGGATTCTTACAGCTCCTGCTGAAGTTGCTTGGTGGGGTTTAGGTTATGACGTTATTGGTTATGCTATATCAGCTGCAACACCTTTTTTACTTTTATATTTTCTAGGTCCAAAAATTGCAAATTTAGTACCGGGCGGAGCAACCTTACCGCAGTTCATAAATATCAGGTATGGAAGAAAAGCTCAAATAGTAGTCTCATTAGTTGCAATAATTTACATGAGTGCTTTTTTGGTTGCAGAGTTTGCTTCTATAAATTTTCTTTTTCCATCAATCGCCGATGTTTCTGGTTTAAGAATCATGATTCTTGTAGGTGTCTTTACTTATGCTTATCTAAAAAAATCTGGATTTAAGGCATCTTATATAACCGATAAGTTTCAAGGCATTGGAATAATTTTATTGTTAATAGTTTTATTTAGTATTTGGTTTAATCAGAACTCTTTCAGTGAAATAGTGAATTACTCAAAATTAGGAGGGCTAG
This sequence comes from OCS155 cluster bacterium AG-333-G23, assembly GCA_003282445.1. Taxonomy (GTDB): domain Bacteria; phylum Actinomycetota; class Acidimicrobiia; order Actinomarinales; family Actinomarinaceae; genus Actinomarina. The sequence continues at coordinate 23,340 of QBZE01000001.1, read as the reverse complement.
GAACTTTTGAAACATTCAGTTTAAAATCTGCACTTGCAGTTATATTAGCTGTTACAGCTGCAGAAATATTCTCCCAAGGGTACTGGCAGAGAACTTTCTCTGCAAAAAATGAAAAGACAATCAAAAAAGCATCTGTCATTTCAGCGATTGGTGCATTTTTAACTATTTTACTTATTGGTGTAGCTGGTGATGTTGGAGCAGGTAAGGGTCTTGAAAGCCCGACTCTTAGTTTTATTGGTCAACTTGACTTAAATTTATTCTCTTCAGTATTATTAGTCTCTCTTTGTACGCTATTAGTTGCTTCAAGTATAGATACTCTAGAAAATGCTATCTCATCAACAATCTCTTTAGACCTTATTGGGAAAGGTGCAAAAGAAGCACAGTACATAACATTAGCAATTATTCATTTTGCAATATTTGCAGCAATATATGTTACAAATATATTTTCCGTTTTTCTTGTTGCAGACCTTCTTGCAACATGTTTGGTATTCCCTGCGTTTTATAAATTAAAAAGTAAATCTAAAGATCATTTCCTCTTGGTTCCTTTTGTTTTTTCTTTGTTATCTGTATTTATTTATAGATATGTATTTATTGATTTAACAAATAATCCTGGGGGTATCTTTATTCCAACTGATCTTTACGGTTTAGCTGACTTAAATACTTTTCTTGTTGGGTTCTTAACTTCTATAGTCCTCACGCTTGCATACGATAAAATTTCAAAATAAACTTGTTTTATAGGTTTTAGGAGGGTTTTTGAAACCGAATAATTTAATAGATTATAGAAAAATATCAAACATTACATCTAATCATAAAAATATAGTCGCACAAAGCACAAAAATGGACTTTGATGAAAATACCTATAAAAATGAGCTCTGGAGATATTCAAAAAATACATGGAAAAAATTTAAAGGGTCTAAGGCAAGTAATTTTTCTATGCCGCAATACTCAAACAATAAAAAAGTAATTTCCTATATAAAATCAACAAAAAAAAGTAAGAAAATAACTATGTCTTCTCTCTGTATTCAGAGTGGAAATTCAATAACAACTGTATTTGAGACAGAAGATACCATTCAGAATTATTATTGGGCATCTAAAGATAACTTTATTTACATAGTTACTAAAGAGTGGGACAAGTCTTTTAAAAGTATCGATGATAAAGAGATGGAGCCTTTGTATCTTGAAAATATACCTTACAGATTTGATACTCGTGGAATAATTTTTAACAAGAGAAACCACATTTATAAAGTAAACGTTTCAAATCAAAAGAGTTCAAAAATTATTGATGGGGACAAAGAAGGGTTTATATCTATTGGGTCAATTGTTGAAAAGGAAAGTTCGCTTTATTTTACAGCAACCTCTTACAACGAATCAGGTTCAATGCTTGATGAAAAAATTATAAAAAAAACTGGCAACAAACTGGAAACCATCCATACCGAAGGAATGTGGGGAAAATTATTTATTTTTAATAATGAGCTTCATGGAATTGGATTAAATAAAAGATTTGAGTGGCCAACGAATATAAGCATTCACCAGATAAAAGATACGGGTAAAACAAGTGTGCTTTATCAAGATCTTGATAGACCAATAACAAATGTTAAATGTATAGACTCTTTTATGTATATTTTGTATGAAGATTCTGGGAAACAGCTTCTTGGAAAAGGTGATGGTAAAAATATTGAAATATTAATTAATGACCAACTGACGATCTCTGATTTTGAAATAAGTTCTGATAGAGTTGCTGTAATTGCGAATACTTTTTCAAAACAAGATGAAATATATGAACTAAAAGATGGAAAAATAGAAGATTGGGAGAATACACCCTCTAAAGCAAATTCAAGCTTTCATAGAAAAACTAATTCATATGATTGCGTTTATAAAAGAATAGACACAGGCAAGTCAAAAATTGACGCTTGGGGTATTTTTGTTGGTAAAAATAACCCTACATTACTAAGCATTCATGGGGGTCCGGCAGCTCAATATGGATTTAACTATTTTGATGAATTCCAAACCTACGCTGAAGCTGGGTTCAATGTAGTTGCATGTAACCCTAGAGGGTCTTCAGGTCGTGGTCATAAGTTTTTAAGAGATGTTTGTGGAAACAAATGGGGAGTAAATGATACTCATGATGTGGTTACTACATTTAAAGAAATGGTAAAAGAATTGAAAATCTCTAATAAAAATTACGGAATTATGGGAGGATCTTACGGTGGCTTTATGACTGCTTGGGTAATTAGTCATTATCCAAAAATGTTTAAGTCTTCAGTTGTAGAAAGAGCCCTTTTAAATTGGGAAACAATGGTTGGAACTTCAGATATTGGAATAACTTTTCCAGAAATGTACTTATTAGAAGAATTCGATAAAAATATAAATCTATATAGAAAAAAAAGTCCTATTACTTACGCAAATAATATAATTGCTCCAACGTTAATAATTCATTCTGAAAATGATTATCGGTGTCCTATTGAACAAGGTGAACAACTTTTTTCTAATCTTAAAAGAAGAGGGGTTGAGTCAGCAATGATGAGATTTCCTGCAGAGAGCCATGAACTTTCAAGATCAGGGCAGCCTGTTCATAGAAAGCAAAGATTTGAAGCAATAATTAATTGGCATAAAAAACATCTAACCTAGAAATCTTTTTAACCTCATTCTTTTCTAACTAAAGTAATATCGAAGTATCTATGAATTCAGAAATTATTAAGCCAACAAATGGCGGAGAACTAAGAGAACTTGCACGAAAAAGTCCAGAGGATGCACTTTTCTTTCTAAAGAAAAATTTAAATATTTGGAATGAAATAGCAATAGCAGACCCTTTTGACTCTGCTGACACTTTAGAAGAGTTTGAACCAAGTGATGCAAGTCAGTTAATCGAGGATCTTGGTATTGACGTGTCCATTAAAATATTTGAATCGCTAAGGCCTAGAGCAATTATAGAAATTGTAGAGAATCTCAAAGAAACAACTGTTGAAAAAATCTTTAGAGAGATGGATACAGAGGATGTTGTAGATGTTTTTGAAAGAAGCACTGTTGATGAAGCTGAAGATTTACTCGATATATTAGACAAATCAACTAAGTTGGATATAAATCGCAGACTTGCTTATCCAAAGGATTCTGTTGGAAGACTTATGTCTGAAGAGGTAGCAAAAATCTCAATTGGTTTAACAATAAAAGAAGCTCTTGTCGAATTAAAATCTCTTCATGAAAATGTTGAGGATTTATTATATGTTTATTCAGTAGATGATGAAAATAGGTTGTCTGGTGTGGTTTCATTTAGAGAAATTGTCTTTGCAGATGAAGATGAAACTATTGATAATGTTATGATTCAAAATCCAATTTTTATTAATCCATCATTAGACCAAGAGGAGGCAGCAAGACTAATAAAGCAATATGAGTTGCTTGCTCTTCCTGTGGTTGATAAAAATAATAAACTAATTGGCCAAACAACAGTAAGTAGTGCTTTAGATATTATTGAATCTGAGATAGGAGAAGACTTTTCTCAATCTTTTGGTGCAGGAGCTGAAGAAACAATTTTTACACCCCTACAAAAATCAATTCAACTAAGGCTTCCGTGGATAGCTGTTAATTTGCTTCTTGCTTTTACTGTCTCTGTGTTAATTTCACAATTTGAGGAAGCTATAGCTAGAGATGCTTTACTTGCAGCATTGATGCCAGTGGTTGCTTTGGTTGGGGGTAACTCTGGTGCTCAATCATTAGCAATAGTTATTAGGGCTTTGGCAAGAAATGATGTATCAGATGCAAGAGTAGCTGAAGTTATTGGTAAACAATCTTTAATTGGTTCTATAAATGGTTTAATTATAGGAATTGTATCTTTCGCGATTTTAAATATTGTTGGTCTTTCTGCTTATGCTTTGTCACTAAGCATTGCTGTTTTTGGAAATATTTTGATTGGTAATCTTTTTGGAGCTTCTATTCCTTTAATTCTTAAAAAATTAAAATTCGATCCAGCCTTAGCTTCAAATATATTTTTGACTTTAATTACTGATATCGTAGGTTTCGCAGGTTTTTTAGGAATTGCTTTTTTATTAATTTAATTTTTATCTATATCTCTGTATATAAGCCTTGTTCCTCTTTTGTTAAAAAAGTAAGCAAAAATCCACTCTATAGCTACAAGTATCTTTGATCTGTAACCGATTAAATAAACTAAGTGAATTAAACTCCAGAAAAGCCATGCAGTAAAACCTGCCAATTCAAAATTTCCTACAACTCCTATTGCTTTAAATCTTCCTATTGTGGCCATCGTTCCTTTATCAGAATATTTAAATGGTTTTCTATTTTCTTTTTCAATATTTTTTTTAATATTATGAGCAACATATCGTCCTTGTTGAATAGCAACAGGTGCTATTCCCGGTAATGATTCTCCACTTGCTGTTATAAAGTTTGCTGCATCACCAATAACATAGACTTCGTTATCTTCTTTTATAGAGCAATCCCGGTTTACTAAAGCTCTTCCTTCATTATCTGTTTCTGTGTCTAGATATTTTATTAGCGGACTTGCCTCATTCCCTGCTGCCCAAATAATATTGTCTGCATCAATAACCTGTTTGTTAGTAGTAACCTTCATTTCTTCGATATTTTCTACTCTCTCTTTTGTCATTACCTTTACTCCTAAATCAATAAGGTATTTATAAGACTTTTTAGCAAGATTCTCACTATAGGATGGGAGTATTCTATCTCCTGCTTCAAGTAAATATATATTGGCATCTTTACTGCTAAAATTTCTAAATTCTTTAGTCATGTTTTTATAAGCAATTTCTGCAATTGAACCTGCTAATTCAACTCCTGTTGGTCCCCCTCCAACAATTACAAAATTAAGGTATTTTTTTCTTATTTTTTCATCTTTTTCATTTTCAGCTTTTTCAAAAGCTTTTAGTATTTTTTCTCTTATATCCAGGGCATCATTTATAACTTTTAACCCCTTAGCGAATTTGGACCATTCGTTTTTTCCAAAAAATGAATAGCTGGAACCAGCACTAACTATTAACTTGTCATAATTAATAACTTCGGCATTGTCTAAAGTGACTTCTTTCTTTTCTTTATTAATTTCTTTTACTTCTGAAAGAATTGTTTTTACATTTTTATCATTCTTGAATAGGTTTCTAAGGGGTACTGTTATATCTGCAGGTGAAAGTACTGCTGTTGCTACTTGATAAAGAAGTGGTTGAAATAAATGATGATTAGTTTTGTCAATTAATATGAACTCGTTTTTGCTCTTTCGAGCTTTTTGAAGAAAGCTTAGTCCTCCAAAGCCTCCTCCGATTACTATAATTTTTGCCATTTAATTAAATTATAATCTTGAAAAAATAATCTTTAGTGGTCTCTAGATCTTGATGATTTTGTCATTGTTTTTTCTAGTTTTCCATTTTTAAATATAAACGATTCAATACCGTCAACTAAGTGTTTTCCCTGTTGAGACTTTTGAGAAATAACCTGTAAAACCATTCCTTCAAATGGAGAAATTAACGTTATTGAATGTTGTTTAAAATGCTTAGATGACTGATCCCTTCTTATAACATCACTAATCATATGTTGAGATTCCCATGACCAATCGTCGTCAGCAACAACAAATTTACAAATATGTCTTGTTTGAGATTTATCAATTCTTGCTCCTGGGCAAACTATAAGAGACCCTTCCACCCATGGATTTAAGCCCACAGCGTCAATTTTTGGGAATCCGACGTTAAAAGCTGAATCAATAATTTCATCCACATCCCCTTTTTCGAGATTTCGTTGTTTTATTACTTCTGAAATTGAATTTTGTAACTCAAATAATTCTTCATCTTTTAAGCCTTCTAATTCTGTTTTGTCCATACTTTAAATTAAAACAGGTAAGTAAGACATTTTCTCAATTTAATCATCTAAGTTTTCAAGAGGATTTTCTGGCTGACATACTTCAAATGCTTCTTGAACTTGTTCTGATGACCAATCTACATCAGCATCTCTAAAAGCAAAAAATCCAAATTCGCCAGGTGTAGGATCTGGAAAATCTATTCCCTCTTCTCTCATGCATTGAGAAAATTCAAGAGATGCGTCAATTAAAGCTGCTTCTACTTCAGGGTCTAGATCAAATTGTTCAGGCAGTGCTCTTCTTAAAATGTCTTCACAGTTAGTAAAAGCTTCTTCGAATGCTTCTTCGTTCTCAATATTTAATTCATTAAACTCTGGGTTTCCGTCTATATCAAAAGTAGGGTCTGGAAAATCTATTCCCTCTTCTCTCATGCATTGAGAAAATTCAAGGATACCTTCTTCAAATGTAATTTCTTCCTCAACAGCTTTCACTTGTGTTGTTGACTCAATTGTTGCAACACCTTGGCTTTCTTCTCCTCCTATCGTGCAAAAACTAATAAACAATAAAAAAATTATTCTTTTCATTTCCTAACGGCCTCTGCTGGTTGTATCTTTGATGCTTTGATCGCAGGGTAGACTCCAGACAGAGCTCCTATTAATAAAGCTAATAATATTGCTCCTAAAACTTGAAGCATTGGTATGGAAAACACAATATTTGAGTACTCAGTGTAACCCAGTGTTATCCCCGCTCCTAAGAGAACTCCAACTAGCCCACCAACACCTGATAACAATACACTCTCAAGTAGAAATTGGTATCTTATTTCTTTTCTAGTTGCTCCAATAGATCTTCTAACTCCTATCTCCATTCTTCTTTCAAGCACAGACATAACCATTACATTTGCAATTGCAACCCCTCCAACAAGAAGTGCAACAGATCCAAGACCTAATAGTAAGTTTGTAAATGCCACCTCTGCTGCCTCTTGTGCTTCAAGAGCATCTGAAGGTCTCGACACACTTACTTGATCAGGGTTTTCAGGGTTCATTGATGGGGCTAAAACCTCAACAACATCTTCTATATACGTAGGGTTAGACCTTACGTAAATTGTTGTAGGCTCTTCATCAACGTTGAACAACGTTTTTGCAACACCGTAGCCAATAAATACAGACCTATCGAGATCTGGGTGTATTTTTAATTCTTCTAATATTCCAATAACTCCAAACCATTCATTTTCAATTAAGATTTTTGTTGGTGCTGAGAGATTTGTTATTCCTAACCTAGTTGCTGTAACACTACCTAAAACAGTTACAGGAATATCCTTAAGACCATCTTTTATAAAGCGCCCTTCAGAAAGCTTTCCTCCTACAACATTTAATAATTCTGGACTTGTAACAACGGTTGAAATACCTCCTCCTTCAAACTCAGATATAAAGTCTGTTCTTCTAACCAACAAATCTGTTTGTGTTGTTGATGTCACCTCTTGTACTGGCCCTATTCTTTCAACCATTCCAAGAACCCCTTCAGGTAGTTTTTCTTGTGTTCCAAAGAAGCCAGCTTGTGGAGATGCTTTTATTAAATTTGTTCCTAATGATTCTAAAGTAGCTAATAAATCAGCTCTTCCAGAAGCAGAAATGCCGGTAACAGCGACTATTGCTGCTATGCCAATGCCAATCCCTATAGAAGTTAAAGCTGCTCTCCCTCTTCTTGCCTTAACACCATAAAAAGCAACCATAAATAAATCCCTTATTTTAAGTTTTTTCTTCACCTATGCAACTATCTTTCCATCAACTAACTTGACTACTTTCTTAAACTTTTTTGCATGATTTTGATTATGAGTAATCATGATTACTGTTTTACCTTGTTTATTCAAATCTTTAAGAATCTTTAAGATGTTATCTCCCGATTCTTTGTCAAGATTTCCTGTTGGTTCGTCTGCAAGAATAAATGCCGGATTTTGTACCAAAGCCCTTGCTATGGCTACTCTTTGTTGTTGTCCACCAGACAATTCCTGTGGTAAATGAGTCAACCTATCTCCCAAACCGACTTCTTTTAATACTTTGGCTGCTTTTTCTAACCTTTCTTCTCTTTTTATTCCTTGATAAAGCAACCCCTCCGCCACGTTCTCCTGTGCTGTTAAACCGGGTAAAAGAAAAAAGCTTTGAAAAATAAATCCAATTTTTTCTCCTCTGAATTTTGATAATTCATCATCTGACAAAGTTGAGGTGTCTTGACCTTCTATTTCGATATGTCCTTCTGTTGTGGAATCTAGTAAGCCTATCATGTTTAATAAGGTTGATTTTCCACTTCCTGATTCTCCAACTATTGAGACTAGGTCACCTTCTTTTATGTCGAGAGAAATCTCATCTACAGCTTTTACTGGAGGTGGCCCCTCGTATATTTTTGAAATATTGTTTAACGATATTACTGTTTTCGTTTTTGACTTCATCTCGGTACGACTACCAGTTGTCCTTCACTAATGTTTCCAATTATCTCAACAAAACCGTCTGTAAATACTCCTATCTCAACCCCTACATATGCTGTATCTACTCCAGATTCTCCAGTAAAGAGATCGCTTTCTGAATCTCCATTGTAAATCTCAACAGCATAGCCACCTTCGGCTAAAGCAATTAATGCATTTACAGGTACATATAGAACATCTTGAGATACTTCTGTTGTTACAAATACTTTTACTGGTGCCTGGTCATATACTTCTATTTCTTCAGGATTTAAAACTTCTAATTTAACCTGAATAAAGCTTCCAGCTTGTGTCTCTGTAACTACTTGGTCTATAAATTTAATTGTTGTTTCTGTTCTTTCATCTGTTGGGAGTTCTATTTCAACGCCTTCACCTAATGTAACTGTGTCCTGATCTGCTGCTGGAAGTGAAAATATAACTTCTATTCCAGTAGAAGAGGAATTATAGATCTGTCCGTTTATTGTTACGGCTCCACCAGTCTTGTTTATATAAGATCCAACAATTATTGGTGTTTTAGATGCGTAGGCGTTAGTTGGACTAAATGTTTCTGATTTTGCTGATAGTTCTAAATCTTCAAGCTCTTCTTTTGCCTTAGCAAGTTCCGCTTCTTGGTCAATACCTTCGTTATAAGCTTTTAATGCATCATCGTAGGCTTTTTGAGCAGTTTCTATTGCCAGTGCTTCTGTTGCATCTATTCCTGATTCTTTTCCTGCTTCTAAGTCTTTGATTCTTTTTTGCTTTTCAATAGATTGTTCAAGGTCTTCTATTGCACTGTCTAATGTTCCTGCTGCTTTCTTTTCCTTAGTCTCAGGATTGGTTTCGTCTCTTAATAACGTTAGGGACTCTTCTGAAGATTTTATTGATGTATCAGCAGCTTTCCATGCTGTGCTCTCTTCTGTAGCGCTTTCTTTGGCATCATCTAGTTTTTTCTTTTTATCATTAACCTGAGTTATAGTTGTCCCACCTGAAGATATTATGTCTTCAATGACTTCTATTGCATCTTTCTTAGCGTTGATTGTTACTTGTTCAGCAGGAGTAATCTCAGATTTAGTTTCAATTTTGTAATCAATATAGAGTTTGTTTAGCATAGATGAGGTAACTTCATCAAATTTATCATCAGCTATAAAACCTTCTTCTGCATATCCAAGTGAAATTAGTGCTTCTTCAACTTGTTTGATGTCTGGTCCATCATCAGAAGTTAAGTCAAGGGTTCTATAAAAAGGTATAGATCCTTCTAAAAGAATAACTGGTTTATTGTCTACAGCGTAGAGAACTTGACCATAGTTAATTACTGTTCCTTCTTCAGGTAAATAAGTTATTACTCCGGTGATTGAAGAATTTAATATTGCTTTGTCAACCTGACTAAGGGTTCCGTTGTATTCTTCTTTTTTTGCTAAATCTCCTTTAGAAATTTTTACAGTAGTTAACTCAAGAGTTTTTTCAGTAGTTGAAGATCCCGTATTTTGGGAACCAAAATAAAACGAAGCTGACCCAACGAGAACTACTGCTATCGCTAAAACTATGTTCTTTCTTGAAATCATATTTTTTAATTTTAGTCCTACTAATAGGCTATATTACTTGCCTTCCTTAAAAGCCTTACTTTCTAGGTCGCACTCTTCTAAATATTCTTTAATCGTTTCTCTATTTTTATCTACTTCACTTAGATTAAGTTTTGGATCTTCTTGTGTTGGATCTGCTATGTCTAAGCCTTTTTCTCTTAAACAGTGTGCCAATTCTAAGCTTTCATCAAATCTTTTTGCTTGCTCTTCAGGGTTTATAGACATTCTATCAGGCCATAATCCATTTTCTGTAATGCATGTCTCAACATCCTCCATAATTTCATTTTTTTCATCTTTTCCTTTTTCATTTCCAGTCATTTGTGCCAACATAGATTTTAAATCTTCAATATCAAATGGTGTTTGAATGTCATATCCTTTGGTGTTTAAGCATTCAGTAAGAATCAATGGGTAATCTTCCTCACTGATTGTTTCAATTCCTTCGGATTCTTTATTTACATCACTTAATGTTGTTACTCCTATTTCTTTATTTGAGGAACATGAAACAAAAAGTATAAAAATAAATATTATCTTTCTCATTTAGAGAATCTTCTAATCATTTTCTTCTCTGAGGTCTTCTGGAACTTCGTAGCCGTTTTCTGTTATACATTCTCTTACTAGGGCTCTTAAATCATTTGCAGATATAACTCCTGTTAAAACATAAGGTGGAAGAATATCTCTTAGAGTGTTTTCGTTTGTTGGGTCTGGTACATCTAAACCTTTTTCTCTCAAGCACTGTGCTATTTCTAACTCTGCATCTAGAATTGCTGCCTGCTGTTCCGGAGTGGCTCCATCTCTTGCATCAAGTGGGATATCATTTTCTTCGGCACATTTTTCTATTACTAAACTAAGCTCCTCTCTCTCTTCTTGGTTCATTTCAATAAATATTGGTGTCAATATTCTTCTTAGATCGCCCGGTTTTTGAGGATCATCAAGGACATATTCATTATCTCTAATACATTGGGCTAGAAGCAGTTCTGCATCCACCCAAGAAAGTTCTTCCGAGTTTCTACTTGTACTGGTTGTTGTTTCTGAGCCTTCGAGAGTAACAACTCCATCCTCTTTCTGGCTATCAAAAAAAGAGCAAGAAGAGAATAGTACTAAAACAATTAATAGAAAAGAATTCCTTCTTTCCATAATTTAAATTATTCCAAGCTTTTTCTTAAGGTCTTCTGTTATTGTTGTGGGTTTTCCTGTTTTTACATCTGTGTAAACATGAACGACTTCACAAGCGTTCGCTAATTCCCCTGTTTTCTTTATAAACAAACCCATTGTCCATGTCATGCTTGTGTTTCCTACTTCTTTTATTTTTAAACCAACTTCTATTTCGTCGTCAAAATATAGGGGCTTGTTGTACTGAACTATAACTTGAACAGTGTGCCAGTCTTTGTTTGTTTGTTCTAATTCTTTCTCATAATCGAAATCTAGAGCTCTATAATATTCAACAACTGCTTGGTCATAATAAGCAAGATAATTTGCATTATGCATTATTCCTTGAGGGTCAAGTTCATAATACCTAACTCTTGTCTCCCAGAAAATTTCAAAATCTGCTTTATTTAATTCTATTTTTGACATTTTTAAACGAATATCTGAGTTTTTGGCTCAATACCTCCAGTTAATGGCATTGCGTATTCAAAAAATTCATTTGTTACATATGGTTTATTTTCATCAAGAAAATCTTTCGGCATAACTTTCGTATTTTTTGCAACCTTTTCAAGCTCAACAAGACCCACTTCACAATAATATTTATCAGAAAGCTGCCTTTTTAATATGATGGACCCACTATTTTCAGTCTTTGAAGCAACAACTGCATGTTGGCCCACTCTTTCTGCTTCATCTGCATCAACTTCCGAGATGTCTGCCAAAAAAGATCTTTGAAGATACCCAAAGGTATCAGCCCTTACTCTTGCGCTTTCAATATTTTCTGAAATAATGTTTGCAAGAGTGTCTCCTAAAGCTCCTGATCCTGAAAGCTGGATGTTTCCGTGACTATCTTTTTTACCAGCAAGACCAGATCCCGCATTATTAGCATAGGTCTGAAGAAAATATTCACCCTTATCATCATGTACTCCCTCTGAAACAGCTACTAAGCATCTTCCTAAGGACTCATATACTTCTTTAACTTCTTTTACAAAACTTTCTAAATTAAATGTTTTCTCTGGTACGTAAACTAGGTGTGGTCCATCTTCCTCTGTTGACTTACCCAATGTGCTTGCAGCAGTCAGCCATCCAGCATGTCTACCCATTAGTATGTTTATCTTTATACCTTTTAAGCTCCTTGTGTCAGCATCATCTCCTTGAAAACCATGGGCTACAAATCTTGCAGCAGAACCATAGCCTGGGCAATGGTCTGTTTCAAGTAAATCGTTGTCTACCGTTTTTGGTATGTGGAATGCCTTCATGTCGTAATTTGCACTCTCTGCTCCTTCTTTAATTAAATGAGCTGTTTCTGCTGAATCGTTACCTCCTATGTAGTAAAAATTTCTTATATTTTGTTTTTCAAATATTGAAATAAGTTTTTCAATATCACCTTCTGTTGGTTTTTTTCTTACTGAACCTAGTGCTGCAGCAGGAGTTTTTCCTATTCCGTACAGTTGTGATTCAGAAAGTGAGGCTAGATCAACAAAATCTTCAGACAGCATGCCTTCTAGGCCATGTCTTGCCCCTAATATTTCATCAAAATTATCTTTTAGGCCTTCTTTTATAAAGCCAACTAAAGATCTGTTAATAACAGCAGTGGGACCACCAGATTGTCCTATAACAGCTTTGCCTGCTGACACTTTTTTAACCCCCGTTTTGGTATACAGAAAGAAATCCAAGATAAGATTGAGCTATTTCTTCAACTGCTTCTTCTCTAGATTTTTCACCCTCGTGAAAACCTTTTAGCGCATCCCAAAATATAGACCTTCCAATTGCAAAACCCTTGTATCCTTCAACTGAAGACCCGGCTTTTAGCCACTCATTAACTTTTTCATCACTTGCACCCCTACCAAGAACTACTGCAATAACGCCTTCTCTGTCTCCGGTTCTTATTGCCTGTGCTACTTTTTCACAGTCTTCAGATGTGTCCAGACCCTCTATCTTCCAAATATCAGGATCTGCTCCTCTTTCTCTCATTTCTTCAACTACCTTAACAGCTAGTTTTGGTCTAATTTCTGAATCGTAGCGTGCTTGGTCATTTTCTACAGACGCAAGCTGTTCTTCAGTAGCTGGTACAAGAAACTCTAAAAGAAATTTTTTGTCGTTTTCAGTTAACCAGTCGGATAATTCTTTAATCCTGTTTCCTTGAGTTTCTCTAATCTCTTCTTCGTCATCGGGGTTCCACCGAACAAGGATTTTAACAAAATCAGCGCCTACCTCATTAATTTTTTCTCCAAACTGATCACCATATTCAAAGTCAAAAACTTTCTGTCCTGATTTTTCAACTGGTGCCGCAAATTTAATATTCATTTCTTTTGCTTTTTGTTGAACCTCTAGCCCGAATGTTTCATCAACGAGGATTGCGGGGTCTCCTCCTGTTATTCCATACTCATTAGCTTTGAGGAAACCATCAAATATGATTTTTTTCATTTCGCTAACTTTATTTGCTTCGTCTTGAGTTGGTTCTCTGTCTTCAACTCCAAGAAGTCCCTTGGTTATAGTGCCTCTATGATCAAAAGCTAGTATGTATAAATCTTGAGAATAACCCTTCATTTTTATCCTTGTTATTAAGCTGCTTCCTTTTGTTGGTTTCTTCTTGAGTACAGAAATAAACCTATCAAGATAAACAGTAGTAGATAAAGTATATTATTTTCAAACACTGAAGGATTTTGTATTTCTTCAGAGTATTTGTTTATATAAATTAAGCCTGGATCTTCTTGAGATTTTCCAATTTCAGACAAAGTGTTTATCAAATCAACCGTACTTGCTCCCCAGTTATTTGCAAGGTTTTCATCTAAAAAGAAGACGTTACTGGTTTGGACAGCTGCAATTTGTTTCCATCCAACTCTGGTTGAAAGATCTTTATTTAAATAGTCAGAGTGACCCACAACAATCAAATTTGGATTTGAGTTGATAACTTCTTCTTCAGAAAACTCAGGATAACCACTTCCAAAAGGATCCTCCTTTAAATTAGCAACATTTTCAATCCCTAGAAGATTGTAAATTTGTCCAATAAAAGAGTTCTCATTAATAGTGTATATCCCATAGGTAAAACCAATTTCATGAAAAACTCTAATATTTTCTTCTGAAAAGTTTTCGATAATCTTCTCAACATCATTTTTCATTGAGGAAACTAGGTCTAATGATTCGTCTTCTTTATCTATTAATTGTCCAATTTCTTCAATTTGAGAATATACATCTTCAAAATTTCTAGCAGGAGGAAGTAGGGCATAGTTCATTTCTAAATTTTCTAATCCTTTAACAATTCCATTGAAATCAAAAGCTATTACAACAAGATCCGGGTTTAATTTAACCAAATCTTCTGCTGTAACAGTAAATGCGTCGATTTTTTCAATCGGTAGCTCTGTTTCCGAAAAGGAATCGACTCCAACTAAAAGGTTTTCGGCTCCTAAAACCTGTATAACTTCTGTGTGTGTTGTTGATAGCGAAATCACTCTTTGTTCTGCGTTTGACCCCTCAGAGCCTGAACACATAGTCATCAAGGTGGCAAGAACTAATATCTTATATTTCATAATTTCCTTTCTTACCACGAGAAAAGATTGAGACTCCATTCCTTCTCTCGAGGATTGTTGTTTTAATAAAACTAGAAAGTCGACCTGACTTATCTTTCGATTCACAGTTGCGGGACAGTGTTAGATTTTCACTAACTTCGCTTTTTAGTTTCTTTGTTTAAAAGAGTTTAGCAAGTTATTTGTATTCGTCTTCTTCGTTTGGAATGTTTTTAAAAGAGTCTGAAAGCGTTTGTTCTTCTATGTCTCTTGGTACGTCTGGTCTCGGCATTTCCGGATAAACAATTTCTTCCTCTTGTTTCCTCTCAGACCTAATTTTTTTAACGGTTTTAGATAAAGTCATCAAGACGGTCTCTTTGTTTTTGTCTTTTTCTTTTTTTGGTCTCTTTTGCTTTTCTTTAACTACTGGGGCTTCTCCGTAAGACTCTTCTAAGACAACAACCTCTATGCCTCCTACAAGATCGGAAACTAAATTGTAGAAAAAAGCGCCTATTGTTGCCAAAGCTGTTTGAGTAAGCAAATAAACTGTTGCTAAAAATACAACTGACGAGAAAAGAGCTTCTATATTGCCTACAAGTGTAGAGTTTTCATCTAACAAGGCTAATCTTTTTGCGATATCCTCTAACCCCTGTGGTACTCCTGCGTTAATTAATAAAACCCAAAGAATTGAAAAGCCTAAAACAATAGTAAGGGCAACAACAAAATTCAACACAAAGGTGACTTTCAGAACAGTCCAAGGATCTATCTTTCTTATTATTCTTCTTACTCTGCTTACTCTTACCATTTACTTTAATCTTCAGTTTTTATTGGAATAAAAGCTGATATTTCTTCTTCTTTAGAAAGCTTCATAACTTTTACCCCTTGAGCTGCTCTGCTCATTTGTTTTATTTGCTTTACTGCACATCTTATAGCTGTTCCACCGGTACTCATAAGCATAACCTCTGTATCTTCATCTACAGACCTAGCACCAACTAAATCTCCCTTTGTTTCTGTTACTTTTAGGGCCTTAACTCCCATTCCTCCTCTTCCTGCTCTTCTAAATTCTTCTAACTTTGTTCTCTTTCCGTATCCCTTGGCCGTAATAAATAAAAGAGTTTCTTCTCTTGATGTAGATGCTCCAACAACCTTGTCTCCTTCTCTTAGTTTGATGCCCCTGACACCCATTGCTGTTCGACCCTGTGGTTTAAGGTTGTTCTCATCAAATCTTATTGCTTGACCTTTCTTCGATACAAGTATTACATCTTCTTTTCCTGAGGTTGTCTTTACAGAAACAACTCTGTCTTCTTCTTTAAGTTTTATCGCTTGTAAAGACTTATAGTTTGAATCAAAGTCTTTAAAAGCAGATTTTTTTACTGTTCCTTTTTCTGTCATTATCAAAAGAAATTTCTCTGTCTCATAATCTCTTGTATCAATTATTGCCTGAACTTTTTCGTCCTGACCCATTGAAAGAACATTGTGAATTAAAGATCCTTTTGCGGTCCTTGTCGTTTTTGGAAGCTCATGAGCTTTTGCTCTATATACTTTTCCTTTGTCTGTAAAAAACAATAAATAAGAGTGGACAGATGTCGATAAAAGGTGTTCTATTACGTCTTCATCCGAGGATGAAGCTTTGACACCCTTTCCTCCTCTGCCTTGCTTTTTGTATGAATCAGAAGGTACTGACTTTACATATCCACCTGAAGATACTGAAACTATTATTTCTTCGTCTTCAATGAGATCTTCTATCTTTACCTCTCCTACGTCATCTACTAATCGAGACCTTCTTTCGTCTCCAAACTTTTCTGTTATGGCTTCAAGTTCTTCGACAAGTATTTTGTTTTGTTTTGCCCTGCTTTTAAGAATTGCTGTAAGTTCTTTTATCGTTTCTTTTAGGTCTTTCTTTTCTTCGTCTAATTTTTCTCTTTCGAGGGCTGTTAGCCTTCTTAGTGGCATATCTAATATGTGTGATGCTTGTATTTTTGATAGTTTAAATTTCTTCATTAACGACTTTCTTGCAATATCTACATCTTTTGATGCCTTGATTGTTTTAATAATTTGATCAATTTTATTTAGAGCAAGCAAAAGACCTTCTACAATATGCAACCTATCTTTTGCTTTATCAAGTCTATGTTTTGTTCTTCTTTGAATAACGTCTATTTGATGCTTTATGTAATACCCAATAAGCTCAGGAACGGAAAGGACTTTTGGTACCCCGTCAACAAGAGCAACAGAATTTACAGAAAATGAGTCTTGAAGCTGGGTTTGTTTAAAAAGTTGGTTTAAAACAACCTGAGGAACAGCATCTCTTTTTAACTCAATAACAAGCCTGGTGCCGTTTCTGTCGCTACTTTCATTCCTGAGATCTGAAACTCCTGCAAGTTTCTTATCCTGCACTAAGGAAGCAATTTTTTCCATTATTCGATCTATTGATGCCTGATAAGGTAACTCTTTCACAACGATTGCTGATCTTCCTTTTCCAAGCTCTTCAACGTCAGCAACAGCTCTAAGTTTGATAGACCCTCTTCCTTTTAATATTGCATCTTTTATTGTTGGGGTTTTGACTATTAAGCCTCCGGTTGGAAAGTCTGGGCCTTTAATTATCTTCAAGTAGTCTCTTGGCTTAGGTTCTTTGGTTTTTAGTGTGAATTTAACTGCTTCTGTAATTTCTTGCAGATTATATGGTGGCATGTTTGTAGCCATTGCGACAGCTATTCCTTCTGCTCCGTTTATAAGAAGATTTGGAAACCTTCCTGGGAGTACTTTTGGTTCGGTTGTTTCTCCTGAATAGTTTGGTTCAAAGTCAACAGTTTCCTCATCAATGCCATCAAGAAGCTGCGATGCTAGTAGCGACATTCTAGACTCTGTATATCTCATCGCTGCTGGTGGGTCATCGGGGGTCCCGAAGTTACCTTGTGGTTCGATAAGAGGATATCTTGTACTAAAGTGCTGTCCAAGCCTTACAAGAGTTCCGTATATAGCTTCGTTTCCATGTGGGTGATAATTACCCATAACATCACCTACAACCTTGGAACATTTTCTAAATGGACCAGTGGGCCTTATCCCTGTTTCATACATTGAATAAAGAATTCTTCTTTGTACTGGTTTTAAACCGTCTTTAACATCAGGGAGTGCTCTTGAAACAATAACTGACATTGCATAATCCAGGAAAGATTTAGAGATTTCATCTTCTACCGCTATTGCCCCGTTTTGAGTCTCTGGCTTCTTTGTGGTTGTTTTCTTTGCCGCTGGCTTCTTTGTGGTTGTTTTCTTTGCTGGCATTATACGTCCAAAAACCTTACGTCTTTTGCGTTTTGTTCAATGAATGTTTTTCTCTTTGCAACATCATTTCCCATAAGAACTTCAAACATGTTTGCGGCTTTGGCTTCTGCTGCCTTTCCGTCGGCAATACTAACTTTTATTAAACTTCTCGTATCTGGGTTCATCGCGGTATCCCATAGTTCTCCTGCATTCATCTCCCCTAGACCTTTGAATCTACTTATGTCGAATTTTTTATTTTTGTTTTCTTTTTTAAATTCTTCTAACGATTTGTCGTCTTTAAGGTAGTTTATTGAACCAGAGGATTTTGCTCTATAAAGTGGAGGTTCAGCAATCCATACCTTGCCTTCTTTTATTAGTCCTGGCATGAATTTAAAGAAAAACGTTAATAAAAGTGTTCTTATGTGGGCTCCGTCAACATCAGCGTCTGTTAAAAATATTATCTTACCGTACCTTGATTCCTCTCCTTTATATTCGTCTTTTATTCCTGTACCTATTGCTTTTATAAGCGAGCTTATTTCTTCATTCTGAAGTGCTCTATTTTCTGTGACTTTTTGTACATTAATAATTTTTCCCCTTATTGGTAATATTGCCTGTGTTTTTGACTCCCTTGCCTGTTTTGCTGGTCCCGCAGCAGAGTCTCCTTCAACTATAAATAATTCACTTTCAATTGGATCTGTAGACGAACAGTCTGCAAGCTTGCCTGGAAGCCCCGCTGTTTCTAAGATACTCTTTCTTTTTGTAAGTTCTCTTGCTTTTTTAGCGCTCATTCTTGCTTTTGCTGCAACGGCGCACCTTTCCACAATTGCTCTTCCTTCTTTTGTGTTCTTGGACAACCATTTCGGCAGCTCTTTATTGACTAAAACCTGTACTTTTGACTTCATTTCTGTATTGCCAAGCTTTGTTTTTGTCTGGCCTTCAAATTGGGGCTCTTTTACCCTAACGGAAATCACTCCGGTGATTCCTTCTCTAATGTCGTCACCAGTTAATGAAATATCGGAGTGAAGATTTCTTGATTTTGCAAAGTCATTAATCGCTTTTGTTATCGCTGTTCTTAAGCCTTCTTCGTGGGTGCCTCCCTCAAGTGTGTGTATGTTATTAGCAAAGCTCTTAATGTTTACATCATCTTCGTTTTTCCACTGAAGAGCAACTTCTATTTCAGAATCCTTGCTTTGATCAGAAAAGGATATTGTTTTTTCGTGAAGAACTTCAAATCCATCATTCAAATAGTCGACAAAGTCAACTAAGCCACCTTTGTATAAAAATTTATCCTTGGTTGCTGGTTTAACTCTGTTGTCTACAAGGGTGATTTTCAATCCTTTATTTAAAAATGCTGTTTGTCTTAGTCTCTCCGATACAATGTTGTATTCAAAACTCTGTGTTTCTTCAAAAATTTCTGGGTCAGCTAAAAAATTTATTTTTGTTCCCGTTTTTTTTGTGGCTTTTCCTTTTTTAATTTTTGATACCGGCTTACCAAAGTCAAAATTTTGATTCCAAAAGAAACCATCTCTTTGTACTTCCGCTTTTACAAAGACGGAAAGGGCATTAACTACAGAGATACCAACACCGTGTAGACCCCCACTAACACTATATGCTTCTGATTCAAACTTGCCACCGGCATGTAGGGTTGTTAAGACGGTTGTTAGTGCTGATTCTTTTGTTTTTGGTCTTGGTTTTACGGGTATTCCGCTTCCGTTATCTGTAACAGTTACTGATCCATTTTTCTCAAGACGAACTTCTATTGAATTACATCGTCCCGCCATTGCTTCGTCAACTGAGTTATCAACCACTTCCCAGACTAAGTGGTGTAATCCATTAGGACCTGTTGAACCTATGTACATAGCAGGTCTTTTTCGAACTGCTTCGAGACCCTCTAAGACCTTTATGTCTTTAGAATCATATTTTTTTGAATCTTTTTTTGGCACGGATCTCCTAAGATACGCTTCTTTTTTTGTTTTTATACAGCCCTAGCTGAACTCTTATTTTAGCCGAAATCCGTTGTTATTGTTGGTTATTTTCGATTTGAACATCCAACGAATTAAGCTTTATTTTTGTTTTTTTTTCAATATCTATAAGTATTTTTTGTTCTTCTAGCTTGATTAAATCCATTGCTCTTTTAGATGTTGTATAAAGGGTTGCTTTGTTTCCAATAACGGGTCCGGGGGTTGTTTCGCTAGACCAAAGAAATGTGTTTTCATCAAAATATTTTTTTACTTTTTTTGATTTTAAAAAATTTATCCCTAAAGGGTTTTTCTCTACGTCAATTTTTTCTGGTTGTTGATTTTTCACTAGTTGGTTCTAACGGGCATGAGAAGGTATTTGTAGTTTTCTACCTCCCCCTGGATAACAACTGGTTTCTCGTTTCCAGAAAAACGAATATAAACCGTTTCACCATCTAAAACTTCTATGCCTTGCATGAAATAGTTGGGGTTAAAAGACATTTCAAAACCCGAGATGTCACCAAGCTCAACTCCAAGAGTTTTAACTGATACTTCCTCATTGCCACCACCTATGTCTTTATTAACTGTTGTGATGTTTAAGGTTTCGTTGTCTGATAAAAGGATCTTGACCGGAATGAACCCTTCAGCTACAACTGTTGCTCTGTCTAGGGACTCTAAAATTTCAGATTTTTTAACTTCTATTGTAAAGATTGTTTCTTTTGGAAAAAGATTTTCATACTCTGGAAAGCTTCCTTCTAGTTTTCTAACTGCTGCTGATGTTTTTTCATTATAAAAATAAAGTTCTCTTTCGTTTGAGTTTATCTTTATCGGGTCGTCTGTGTTTTCAAAAACCCTTATTGTTTCGCTTAGGGCTCTGTATGAAATAATCCCTATGTCTTTTATTGGTATTTCGGACAGGCTATATGTTGCGAGTCTATAGCTGTCTGTGGCCACCAGTTCGGTGGCGTCATTTTTGTTGTTAAAATATACACCTGTTAAAACAGGTCTTCCACCTTCTGGTGAGCTTGCTATACCTACTTTTTTTATTGATTCAAAAAGTTCTGATACTTCCACTTCTTCTGTGTTTTCGTTTGTGTTGTCTTCCAACAGTGCTTCCGGATATGTTTTTTCGTCTAGTTTTCTTAATTTGAATTCCATCTTTTTTGTTTCGACCTTAAGTTCTGTCCCTATGTCTGAAAACGTAACCTCTCCTGTTGGTAGTTTTCTAACTATCTCTGATAAAACCCTTGCATTTACTAGTGTTTCTCCCTCCACCTCTGTTTTTACACCTGTTCTTGCTTTTAAAACTATGTCTAGGTCTGAGCCAACGACTTCTAACAGATCTTCTCTTGTCTTTAGATATATACCTTGTAAAGAAGGGGTTGCGGGCCTTGGATCTACAACTCTAGAAACAGAAGAAACAACTTCTTTTAGAGCACTTGTTTTTATTTTGAATTTCAATTTAATTCCTTATAGATTTAATAATAATAAAGCTGTTGAAAATGTTTAAAACATCAAAAAACAAAGTTTTTAAAGGTGAGGGGGTGTTGAAAACTTTAAACATAAAAAACAACCCCCTAAGAAACAACCAAATTATTTATTTTATTGTCGAAAATGTTTATTTCTTTCAACAAGACGCTCGATGCTTCTGATTTCTTTATACAAGACAAAATTGTTGAGTGAGACCTACCACCGAAAAAAAGACCGATCTGAGAAAGAGACAAATCAGTATGCTTTCTAATTAAAGAAACACAAAGGTTTCTTGCACTAACAACGTTTGAACTCCTATTTTTTGAAACAATAAGCTTTTTATCCACCTGGTAAACGTCTGAAACATAATCCAAAATGTAATCAGGGGTTAAATAAGCAACAACATCTTTTTTAGTCTCAAAAACTAGGTTTTTAATATATTCAGAATTACCAGAACCGGTTTGTTTGTTGATTACAAGGTTGTTAACTATTCCGCTTATATCTCTAAAACTATTTATCTCGACGTTTAAAATTTCATCAATCTCTTTCTTTGACAACAAAACACCTTCAAACTCTTCGTTTTTTATTTTTAACATTTTTTCAAACATTTCTTTATCTGGTTTGCCTATGTCTGTAACCAAACCATTTAAGATTCTTGAAACAAGTCTTTCGGGAAAACCCAAAAGGTCTTGAGGTCTTTGGTCTGAAACCAATACAACAGCTTTTTCATTATTTAAAAAAAAGTTTATAGTGTGAAAAAGCTCTTCAGACACACCCTTTTTTCCAAGAAAAAACTGTATATCATCAATTAAAAGAATATCTACAGACCTAATTTTATTTTTAAACAAATCGATATCTTGATTCTTTATACCACTAACATAAGACTCTAAAAAAGACTCGGAATCAATATAGTAAGAAGAACTAGTAGATTGTTCCATTGTTTTTAAAAGGTGGGTCTTCCCAACACCGGGTTCACCATGAATAAACAAAGGATTAAACCTTTTACCCGGATCTAATACGACATTTTTAGCAGCAGCTATAGCTAGGTTGTTAGAAACACCAACCAAAAGACTTTCAAAAACAGAAACATCAGCTGAAACTTTTTCATCAACAGGCTTTTCTTCAATAATTTTTTCTCGATTACTCTCAACAGGAGGAGTATTAATGTAGTTTTCTTTCTTAAGCTTTTTATCTAAGACAAAAACACAATCATCAGAACCAGAAACATCTTTGTAAACGCTTTTAATTTTCTTATAGAGTCTTTTTTCAATAGAACTCTTTACAAAATCAGAATTTACGAATAAATTGAGCTCATTTTCATGGTTTGTACGAAAATCAACTTGTTCCAACCAATATTTTTCTGTTTTTGACAGAGGTTCTTCCAATATCTTCTGTTTAAAATCTATAAGTTTTTGATTCATGTGTATAGTAATTTAATTTATTATTTCGAAAAAACATAGAGTGTTAAAAACAAACTAAATAATTACAACAAAATAAACATCAAAAAATAAGGTTAAATTTATTAGCTTTTTTTAATAAAAACCAATAAAAACAATAAGAAAAAAATAGATTACAAATACTAGTTAATATACTTTTCGCGAAACTAGTTTGTTTTTCGCGAACTAACAAATAAAACATTTAATTACTTTGTTTAATTCAATAGTTGTTTTATTGTGATTAAACAGGTAAAAAATGAAAAGAACTTATCAACCTAGCAATAGAAAAAGAAGCAGAAAACACGGTTTTAGAGCAAGAATGCGTACCAGAGCAGGACGTCAAATCCTAAAAAGAAGAAGAAGCAAAGGACGCAAGGTTCTATCTGCATAAATAGTTGGTAAATTTTACTACTTTTAAAAATAGCAATCATTTTTTAGACCTGAAAAAAGAAGAAAATTGTTTAACTGAAAAAGGTTTAAAGGTTTATATACAAGATAGTAACGAAGGGCTATCAAGGCTGGCGATAAGCCTTCCAAAATCAGAAGCAAACGCAGTTAAGCGGAATAAGTTTAGAAGAAAGATTAAAGAGGTAGTTAGAGGTTTAGAGATAAACAATATTTTTTATATTTATATTGTTGGAACAAAAAAGGCAACAAAGCTTAAATATAGAGAACTAAGAAACATTATTGAATCTCATCCAAAACTAAATTAGAAGTGAAATTAACAAGTTTAATAT